>JAFXUZ010000044.1 GCA_017524725.1 Clostridia bacterium
TCAAAAGATATCTTCAATTGCCTCATCCGGCTCACTAGTCGTTATCTGAAACTGTCAAAATAATCGTGAAGCATCTCCTGAGTAACAGGCACATCGATTTCTTCAAGTTCTTTATAAACCAATGCTGTCAGGTTCAAAAGAGCTGTCCATAATTCCGATGGGCTTTCTGTGGAGGCAAATGTACTCCGGATCGCTGCTTTTTCAGTTACCGGCAGTTTATCGATTTCACGGTTCCGCGTGCTCTCCAGCCTGTATCGGTCGCCAAGCAGATCAATATACAAAGCCCGGGCAGCCTCCATTTCCCCGATAGCCCGGAAACAGTTCCCGCGGTGAATCGCAACTGCGGCATGCATCAGGAAAAACCAGACGACATTACGCGCCTGCTCTGTATCCTTCTTCTGCTTATCGCTGTATATGCTGTCATCCATCCACTCCCGGGACCGTACCATCTTTTCCTCTACAGTGCCGGAATGATCAAACAGGATTTTGAATGCCGGTTTCAAAGCTGCCGCGCGTTCATATCCGCCGTAACCGATGTCAATTTCCAGGAGATCGGACAGGATGTAGTTCTGGAGATGCCTGGATTCATTTTGCGTAAAAAATGCCAGTTCATACTTTGCTGAGATCTTCCGGTGCATATAGTCCATGACTTCAGGCATGGATTCTCCCGAATCCAGCGCGATCACAAAATCCAGATCCGAATGCTCGTCATGATACCCGTTTACCCCGGATCCTATCTGGACCAGCGCGACAATTCTGCCGCACTCCGCGGCAACGGACTGGATATATTCAAATACGGCCTGCCTGTCCTGCACACTGAAAACTTTTCCCATTTCTGTACTTCCTTCCGCAGAACAACTGTTTTCACTGCAGTCATTCCTGCAATTTCTGATCCGGCATAGCGAGGTGTTTCAAAATATATGTTCCGATTTTGAATACCAAGGTATCCCGACAAACTGGAAGTTATCTCTCTGTGGAGACATTAAATGCAGAAAATTATCTGAAAGGCTTTCTGGCAAGTTCCAGATCCATCGTATAATAAACGGTTATTACGCCTCCGTTTCGCAGAATGGCCTGATGAATTCCGTTAAAAAGGGCGTGCCGGTTCGATTCTTCCAGCTTCATATGGTCCGGATAGGTGTGAAGGAGCGACAGATACTCATCTGCCGTAAAATCCTTTGTCGTGTGGTAGATCCGGTACTCCGGATCTACAAATCCGTAGTTTAATGCGATCGCTGCGATCGCTTCGGCATCTGTTTTCCCAAACTCTGCAGGTTTTCCTCGTTTCAAATATTCCCGGTAAAGAGCCTGAATCTCATCCGTGAGTTTCTCGCGTCCCTTGTCAGATCCCGCATGATAGCGAAACCTGGCAAAAGTGCCTCCCTCCTTCAGAAGTTCATAAACGCGCCGATAGCCGTATTCCTCTGGAATCCAGTGGAAAGCAGTCGCGGCATAGATGAGATCAAAGCAATCAGCCGGACAGACAAACTCTTGCAGACTGCAGGTTTCCACCGAAAAAAGCGCATATTCACGAAATCGGTTCTTTGCCAACGCCGCAAGATGCTCGCCCGGTTCCAATCCAACCACTTTACAGCCGGTGTTGAGAATCGGCCTCGTCGCTATGCCGCTGCCTATTCCGATTTCAAGCGTATTCGAATCGGCATTCAACGGCTGATACTGCAGAATATCCTCATAGATTGCAGGCAGATATGACGGACGGATTTTGTCATATTCTTCTGCTGCTGAATCGAAGGTTTTTTCGAAAGCCAGAGTCATATGTTCCCTCCACAAATTCCGCTTTGTTGATCGTCAGTTATTTCAAAAGATAATCACCCGCCGTATAATTCTATGGTGTTCAGAATATCCCTGCACAAGGATAGCAAAATTCCCTGGTTTTTCTGCCATTGCACAACAAGAAAACAAGACCCCTTAGCGTTCTTGCTCAGCCTATAGGTGTCTATATTTGTATGTCTGAATGAAGGATTAACTTCCGGTTTTCTTGATTATATAGATATTTTTCAGCTGCCGCCGCCGGTCCCCGCGCGTATATATTTATGTCCGCGGTGAGAGACACCCGGCAAACAATAAAACAAAACGCATAAAAGCGTAAGGAGTATAATTGATTATGGAAAGCCTGGGCCTGAAGCAGAAGCCCGTCAACAACTCGATCGTCGACAAGCGTCTGCCTGAAGACTGGATAAACAGCTGACGCGCCCGCAAAACAAACGATTACAGCCCGCGGCGGAATAAAAAGACTCCCGCGGCGATTGATCCCTCATCCGAAAGGCAAAGGGATCTTTCTTAGTATCTTAATACACGTCTGGAAAGGAAGATCCAGATATGTGAATAAACCATTTGTTTGATCTGTATTATAGAGGGACTTTCTATTCATGCTTTTTGCATGTTTATGATTTAAAAAACACACCCTGGTTTTGCAAATACATTTTTTTCATTTTTTCGGTTTTTTTCGGTCAGGCGCTGCCAGCCTCCTGTCCTGCTTCGTATGTCTATATGGCGGTTGGATAAACCGCCTGATAAAAAGCGATAAAAAAGAAGCAGTAGGAAATATAAAAAAGAAGAGGAGCGGCAAAATGAAAACAGAAATGACGTATATGAATGATATGGAAGAAGTCGTTGGAGGACTGGATGTAATAGGACATAACAGCGGATGCAGCCACTCCGGAAAAGTCCCTACCGGCAACAGGGACAGGCAGATGAAAACATTTCTCTTTCTCACAGTGTACAGAGACATGGTCGAATATCGTTGCCCGAAATGCGGCAAACTTATCTGGGAAGAGGAATAATGAAACCTCGCCGGAAAAATTGAACCGCTTCCCGTCAAGTGGACAGTGAAATAAAAAAACAAAGCGAGAGCAAGGAAGCGCTGTTGCAGAAGCCAGAATACTGCAGCAGCGCTCTTTTTCATATCAGCAGTCTTCTATCCTGCTCGCCCATGATGTCTATTCATTCATTTGAGCAACTGCGATGCCTGCCATATAGTCGTCAGTTCCAATCGTTACCCTTGCGGAAATTATTACAGCACTGTTCTCAATACAAAAAGCTTCCCAAACGCAGCCAACAAACAATTTCATTCCGGACAGAGTGTCGACGGAACGCAGCCGGGTTGAAGTATGCCCCGGCCTGCGGCGCAGCCTTTTTCCCTGATAAGAGAATCTCGTTTGGCAAAGGCGATTCTTCATGGTGTTTGAGTGCTGGTGAAGGCAGGATAAATCTTTCCGTCAAACGCGCACGAACGCTTTGATGGTAGCCATTCCGGGACTTTTGCCATTCCGGAGGGGCCGGATCGTGTAGGTCCCAACCGCCGCGGGCACGATAAACGTTTCGGCGTAATGCACACAGAATGGGGTAAAAGCGCCTGTGGGACTCTCCACCAGGGCTTCCCGGCCTTCCACCAAATTCAGTACGTTCAGGTTATCCCGGGTGTGGTGGGTGACCGGCGCGTCAAACCAGTGCCGCCTCGTTTCGATGAATTCCCGCTCGTGGAGCCCGGTGCGCTCCTCGGTCACATGGTCATCGCTGCGGATCGTTTCCACACGGTTTACCAGATTGTTCATCACCCAATCTGTATCCCTGTCCAGCTGCGCGCTGTTCATGCCGTGCTCGATGTGGATGGGCCGCGGCCTGCCGTCCAGGCCCAGCCGCCCCCAGTCCCATAGCTTGAAGGTAAAGATGTAGGGGGTAGCGCTGATCTCCAGCACCATGCAGTCCTTGCCGGAGCAGTGGATGGTGCCGCCGGGAATCAGGAAATGGTCGTGCCTGCAGGCCGGAATGGCGTTGACGAATCGCTCTGCGTCAAAATGGCCCGTGGTCTGGCTTTCTTCCAGAGCACGGCGCAGCGTTTCCCGGTCAGTGCCGGTTTTACAGCCCAGATACACGCGGGCGTTTTCCCCTGCGTCCAAAAGATAATAGCTTTCGTCCTGGGTATAGTGCATGCCGAAGCGGTCCTGAATGTATTCGGTCAGCGGATGTACCTGCAGGCTCAGGTTGCCGCCCCCCATAGTATCCAGCAGGTCGAACCGGATGGGAAACTCCGCCCCGAAGCGGGCATGGGTTTTATCCCCCAGCAATTCCTTCGGATGATAAAACACCAGGTCGATGGCCGGGATCTCCATCAAGATGCCGCCCACTTCCAGCAGCAGGCTGTTTTCTTCGGGCACGCAGTCAAAGCTCCAGGCATAATTTTTCGCATCCGGCAGGCCAAACTTTTCTTTCATCCACTGGCCGCCCCAGACCCCCGGATCGAAGTAGGGCTTCAGCCGGAAAGGCCGCGTCACCGCGGTGTCCAGGCCGCGCCGGAAAGCGCCGCCCGTCATCAGTTTGGGACAGGTTTCGTCGTTAGTGTCCAGTACATAATCGACGCGGGAAAACAATTCCCGCTTGTGCCGGTCCAGCACCCGCCAGTCGATGAAAAAAGCACGCTTATATTTCCGCAGAACATCTTCCCGGTAATTATCGTCCAGCCAGTTGGCCAGCCGGCCGGAGCGGAAGCGCAATTGGATCTCCCACCGCGCCATGTCCGCATAAACCAGGATGTCGGGCCGGCAAAGGTACGCCGCGCCTACGCCGAACACCAGCACAAGGCCCCGGGCCTCATCGATGGCCCGGCGCATGGCGTCCGTTTTTTCGGGCACAAAAAAATCCGCCAGCCGGTGATGGGACATCACCCCGAAAACCCGGTCGTCCGTAATATTGAAGCGCAGCATTTCCAGCGCTTTTTCCCGGCTGATCTGTGCGTCGCCGGCACGGAACACAGCGCCGGGCCGAAGCAAGGCCCGGAGCCGCTCCAGCGTTTCCTGCTCCCATACACCGTGGTAGCAATCCACGCACAGCACCGTTTTTTCCGCGCCTCGGAACCGGACCGCGTCCATCAGCTCCCGGCCGATGGCGTCCCAGCCTGCCCGGGCATATACCGTTTTGTCCGTTTCCACATGGATACTCGGAAACAAATCATAATTGCTCTGAAAACGCATTTTCCCCTCTTTTTTCTCTCTTTTCAAACAGGCTGGACAGGCCCAAAGCCACAGACGCTTCCGGGTTATCCGCAGCGGCGACGCGCACGCGGCCCCGGCAGTACCGGTCCAGATGCGCCCGGATAGCCGATCGCATTTCGCGGATGCGCGATGCTCCGCCGCCGAGGATCAGCAGATCCGGATCATAGGCATTCACCAGATTGGCCGCGCCTGTGCACAGGGCGTTCAGTGCGCTTTGAAACACGTCCCGGCACACTTTGTCGCCCGCCTCCCGGCCCTCCGTCAGCGTGCGGTAATCGATGCGTTCCGCTTTTTTCAGCACACTGCGGTCAAAGTCCGGATGCTCCCGGGCGAGGCCAGGCAGCGCCCAGGTGCCGGCATAGGCTTCCAGACAGCCCACGTTGCCGCAGGTGCACGGACGCGGGCGGTCGTGGGCAATGGCGATGTGCCCTCCCATAATACCCATGGCGCCATGCTTTCCCGTAAGCAATCGTCCCCGGGAATAAACGGCCGTGCCGATGCCAGTGCCGACCATCATCAGCACCGCGCTGTCGCATCCGCGCCCCGCGCCGTAATCCATTTCCCCGCGGAGCGCCGCCGCGGCGTCGTTGATCAGCAGCAGTTCCAGTCCAAAGCGTTCCTTTGCCCAGCCCACGAAATCGGTCTCCGCCGCGTCTGTATACTTATCATTGATACACAGCACCCGCTGATTCTGCATATCCACGATACCGGGATACGCAAAGCCGATGCCCCGGCATCCCGCGATTCCGGCCATGCCGGCGGCCTGCGCTGCGATCGTGTCCAGCGCTGCCTGCGTCGGCATGTCGCTTCGGATGGGAAACACGTTCAATTCCAGTACGCGGCCGTCGTCCACGATCGCCAGCTTTACCCTGGAGCCACCCAGGTCTATACCCAGTATTTTCATAGTATTTTTTTCTTGACTCCGATCATCGTTTTCCGACGGTCAGTCGCAGTTCCCTGCCGCGGACGTCAAGGCCGGTCAGCGTTCCGAAAGCAGCATTTTCCGGCAGGAACGCCTGCCCGGGAGTTCCTTCCTCATCCAGACCGAAAACGCCGTAAAACACCATGGCCAGCAGCGCCGTCGCGCTCCAGGTCTGCCAGGCGCAGGAGCGCCATTCCAGGTATTCCCCCCCGCCCTCCTGGATGCCGCCGTAGATGCGGCCGTCCTCCGGGTGGTAGATTTCGGCGAACTGTCCGTCCCGCACGGCATGGCCGGCAAGGGCGGAAATCTCCCGGGAAAACAGATCTCCCCGTCCGGCCCTGAGCGCCGCCAGTGCCCAGAAGCCCTGAATATGAGGCCAGACGGTGCCGCAGTGCCGTCCGTAGCCGGAGGCGTTATAAGGCGGAAAAGGCGGCCACACGCAGGGAACACCGTGGTCCGTCAGATGCGCATGATCAAAAACGGAACGCGCCCGGTCTTTGTCCGCAATACCGAACAGGACAGCGAAGGCAAGCCCCAGGCTTTCCTGGGCGTCACATTCCCCCGCAAGGTAGTCATACAGGCCGGTATCCGGATTCCAGAATACGCAGTTGACGGCCTCCTTTATTTTGTCCGCCTGCGCAGAAAAGCAGGCGGGATCCTCGCCCAGAGCTTCTGCCAGACGAGCCAGCACGCGGAAAGCATGCTCGTACACGCAGTTTGTGGACAGCGCTTTCATGGGGATGCCGCCGCCGACGGGTACGCGCAAATCCGGATGCTCAGCACTCCAGCGCAGGATGGAAGAAGACAGGGATGTATTCCGGTAACGGACGGGGTAAGCGGAAACACCGTCCCCGTATACAGCGGGGCCGCGGAACAGCCCGTCGGAAGGATCGTATTCTTCCCGGAGGCAGACGTCCATCGTCCGGCGGATCGCGTCGTATGCAAGACGGGCGAAGGATGCGTCCCCGGTGGTTTTCCAAAGGCGTTCCGCGCCCAGCGCCCAGATGATCCGGTCCCAGTACTGTCCGCCGATCACGGCCTCTCCACCGCGCGCTTCCAGTACAGACAAAAGCGTATTCCGGGCAAGACATGGGTCCAGCAGGGCGGCGGCGAAATACACGTTGACGGCGGCGTCCCGAGTCCAGGGAGAGGGATAATCCAGCCCGGCCAGGAGGCAGGCCCGGGGCTCTGTAACCAAACCGGAGGAAATGCGCCTGGTATTGATGGCAAACGCCCCCAGCGCCAGGTGAAAAGCGCGCTCCAGCGTATCGTCGCCGCAGGCAAATTCAGGCATGTCAATCATCATGCGCATACGCTTCCTTTGAGGGTCGTTTCCGCGATTCTGTCATCATCAAAGAAAAACCGGCACCGGGCACAGAACGGAAAGCTGCCGGTGCCACGAAAGCACGGTTTCCTCGGAAGGGGAATGAAAGCCGTCCCGCGCAAGGCCCAGCTGCGTCCGCTTGTCATTGCCCAGCGCGTGATAGGGCAGCAGATCCACCCGCCGGATGTCGGGCAGATCCCTGAGCAGCCGGGCGATCCCCTCGAAATGGGAGGGCGTATCGTTCACGCCGGGGATCACGGGACAGCGAAGCACAATATTCGCGCCGCAGCCGTGAAGCGTTTTCAGGTTTTCGCGGATCAAACGGTTGTCCGTGCCGGTCCATTTGCGATGGACTTCGGGATCGGTGATTTTCCAGTCGTACAGAAAACAATCGATCAGCGGGAGCAGCGGCTCGATGGCTTCCCACGGCGCGCAGCCGCACGTTTCCAGCATGACGCCGATACCGTTTTCACTTAAGAGGCCGGCCAGCTCCAGCACAAAGTCCGCCTGAAACAGGGGCTCTCCGCCGCTAATGGTGACGCCGCCGCGCCGGCGGAAAAAGGGTTTGTCCGGAAGCACGCGGCGCAGCACGTCCCCGGCGCTCATGCTTGTGCCGATGACTCTGCACGCCTCCGAGGGACAGACGGACGCACACAGCCCGCAGCCGGTGCAGCGGGAGGAATCATACACCCCCGCCTTTCCCCTGGCGCCGGACGGGCAGTTCTGGCAGGACCCGCAGTGCGTGCATCGGGAGGGAAGCACCATCGCCTGGGGATGAGGCCGCTGCATTTCGGGATTGTGGCACCAGGCGCAGCGCAGCGGGCATCCCTTCAGGTACACGCTGGTCCGGATGCCCGGCCCGTCGTTGACGGACATGGATATGATATCACCGATGATTCCGTTCATAGCGTTCTGTCCCATTCCGCATTCTGATGAAAAACATATAAATATCCGGAAATCAATCGATGCCGAAGATGATCCCCGCGGCTTTCCCGGAAAGGGGATGTTGGAAACCCCTTTTTGCGGTCAATGAGCGGTTTTCCCATGCACCGTATTTTTTGTCAGTACAGGGCGCGGGACAGCATATCCGCTTGGGTGCCCGGATCCAGATTGACAAAGCGCGCACTGAAGCCGCCCACGCGCACAAACAGGTTCTGGTGCAATTCGGGATGGATCATGGCGTCCTCCATCTCGCCCCGATCCATCACGCTGATGTTCAGGGACAGGATACCCAGGTCGAAAGCAGTCCGGATCAGGTCCTCCACGGCATCGGGGTGCTTGGTGAACAGCGTCCTGCTCAGCTTCAGGTTCTGCGCCGTTCCGGCGGTCAGGTCCATCCGTGTGGAAGCCACGGAGCGCAGCATGGCGGGCAAGCCGCTGTGGTCCATGCCAGCCATGGGATTGTTGCCGTTGGACAGATACGTGCCTGCATGCCGGCCATCCGCCGTGGCGAGGGTGAATCGGCCCAGATCCACGTTGGCGCCGTTATTGATCATGACCACCAGATATGAGGAAAGCCCCTGAACCTGGGCCTGGCGGGCGGTCGTCTGGAAGACATGGGTGTTCACCCTGCGCGCCATTTCATCCGCTACGGGATCGTCGTTGCCGAATTTCGGACAGCCAAGCAGCCGGCGGCGAAGCGATTCGTGACCTTCAAAATCCGCGTCCAGGATGTTCACCAGTTCGCGGAGGGAGAGCAGTTTTTTCTCGTACACCACTTCGCGGATCGCGGTCAGGCTGTCGGCTACCGTGGTGTTGCCGTAGGTTTCATATGTGCCGGCAAGGTACCGTACCCCACCGGAAACAAGCGGCTTCGCCCGCGCCACGCAGTCGTCCATCAGCAGGCTCATCATCAGCATCACGCCGTTTTCACGCACCGTGTCATAGACCAGCCGCTGATGGCGGGCGGCGATTTCCGTAAAGTACTCCACCTGCTTTTGATAGGCGTCCATCAGCTTTTCAAAGGTATCGAAATCCTCCGGTGCGCCCAGATCGAGCCCATGGGGACAGTTGCGGATGGGGTCGGTGCCCTGGTGCAGGGTCACTTCCAGGGCTTTGGCCAGATTGATGATATCGTTGGGTGTTCCGATACTGCGGTGCCCCAGCACATATTCTCCGCAGCCGAAGAAGCCGTACTGTTCCGCTTCCCCGGGCGAAACATGCATGGTATTCTGCACGGCGCAGACGGAGGCTTCGTCGTTAAAGAGCAGCGGATAGGTCATGCCGTCCTCCAGCATGCTTAAGGCCAGGTCCATCACTTCCTTTGAAAGGCCCTTGTACACGCGGAGGGAAAATTCCGGCTTCAGCTCCCGGAACCGCATGCCGGCCTTCATGATCGCCAGGGATACCCGGTCGGCGTTTTCCGGATTCCTTCGGCCCATGCCGCCCATGACGATCCGCCCGTCCCGGGAATCGCTGTCCAGCATCAGGCGGTAGAACGAAAGTAAAAGAGCGATAGCGTCCTCCTCCGACAGGCTTCCCTGCGCCAGTCCCTGCGTATAGAGATCGCCCAGATAAACGTCCATGCGGCCGAAATCCCTGCCTCCGGCCATGGCGGAGTAGAACCACACCAGCTGCAGCGCGTCCCGGAAGGTTTGGGGCGGGCCGCTTTGAAGCCGGGACAGGCTGTCCAGGATGGGACGCAGCCATGCCGGGTCCGCGCCGTCGCGAAGCAGAGCCTGCAGATCGCTTTCATACCGGGCGAGAATGGACAGCAGCAGGTCCACCAGAGACGAAAGGGCCGCTAAAAACGCCCGCTGATCTTCGGAAAGAGAGGCGTCGTCCATCCGGGTCTTCGTTTCCTTTTTCAGGCCGGGCAGCCCCAAACGCACCAGCTTGTCGTAATCCAATTGGGAAAAAACCAGCCGGTACAGGCCGAAGATTACGCCGGATTCGGAGGACCAGAGGTCGCTGGGCATCTCGCGGCGCATGGTTTCATCGAATTTCGCGCGCACCTTGCCGTTGACGTTCTCTTTTTCCCAGAACGCGATCAGCTCCGCAATGGCGGCGCGGCGCTCCTCTGTCTGGGAAGGGCGGTTCATCACCCGCTCCAGGCGGCCGAAATCCGCATAGAAGGATACGTTGTCCAGCCCGTTCCAGTCGTCATTCCAGTAGCTCGGAGCGACACCCAGCGGACGAAAAACGCGCCGTCCGACCAGCAGATCCCCCTCCTGAATCGGGGCCGCGGCGGCGGGAAGGGCGACCTCCAGGCATTTCAGCTCGCGAAGGGGAAGCGAAGTGCCTGTATACTCCCGGTAAACCTGCGTGTACCGAAACTCAACGGACAGGCTGTCCTCCAGATGGCAGTCGTCCCAGGAATAATAGCCTCTCATTGATGATTCCCCCATCTTTATTCTCACTGAATGTTTTCGATCCTGAATTATATTTATATTGTAAGAGAACCGAAAATAAAACAAAGTGCAGGAACAAGCGCATAATATGCAAAAAGTAAGATGAACCCGGGCGCAAAACCGGATTCATGTGAACGAGCGGATACAGAACTTTACATTCCGGCGAAAGGACAGTATAATGACAGTGATTGACGGAGGCGTTTGACATGCTGATTGAATACGGAAACACAACGGTGAAGCCAAATTGGGAGCTGAATGAGGAAGCGCCGGCCGGTTATTCCCGGATCTATTATGTGATCAGCGGAGATGCGGCGTATGTATCCGCTGAAGAAAAGCAGGCTTTGAAACCCGGCCGTCTGTACGTGCTGCCCTCAACGGAACCGTACCGTGTACAGCGGAACCCTGCCCTGGATTTTACCTGCACCTATCTGCATGTGGTATTCAGCCGGTACCGCGTCAGCGGGCTGATCGAAATGGAGGTTCCCCCGGACAGCTGCCTGAGCCAGATGATCCGAACCGTCCAGAAAGCCATTTCGGAAACGAGGATCGAGCTGCTGGAGCAGCTGGCGGAATCGTTTGCCCTGTTCCTGAAAGGGAACGAACATTTCGTGCAGAATTCGCTTATTCTGACGCAGGTGCAGCAGTACATCGGCAATCACATTTCCGAGGAAATCACCATCGATCAGCTGAGCCAGCTGTTCAGCTATCACCCGAATTATTTCATCCGCCTGTTTCGGAAGGAAACAGGTTACACCCCCTACCAGTATATAATCCAGCAGCGGATGCAGTACGCCGTGACGCAGCTGAACCTGGGTCTGCCCAATGATGAGGTGTGCTACGCCTGCGGTTATACGGATTCCAGCACATTCACCCGCGCCTTCCGTAAGTATTACGGGGTGGCGCCGCAGAAATACCGCAAGGGTTTTCGTAAGCCATAATCAGCGCAAAGCGGCGCCGATGGGTTCCGATGCCCCTTTTCGTTCCTCGGCTGATCGAGAGGATGTTTTCCGTCAACTTAGTTTTTGCACATTTTTCATTCGCTGCTGCACTTTTCCTCCGGGCCGAACGTTGTTAAAATTATCACGTAATCATCGGGACAATATGCACACAATACATGGAGGGCCTCACTGTGAACGGACAGGGTGTACGTTCCTTGCAGCGCAGAAATGCCTTTGGGCGATGGCTTTACAGCTTCAGGGGTTATAAAAAGCATTATGAGCTTGCCCTGATGTTTCTTCCCGTCATCGTTTATTTTGTGATTTTTAAGTATATCCCGATGGGCGGCATCGTCATCGCCTTCAAGAACTACAAGATCAAGCTGGGCATGTTCGCAAGCCCGTGGTGCGGACTGGACAATTTCACCAAGGCTTTCGCAACGCCTACCTTTGCCCGCTCCGTCAGGAACACCCTCACTATATCCGCCCTGAAGCTGCTTTTCGGATTCCCCATGCCCATCATCCTTGCGCTGATGCTCAACGAGGTAAGCCACGTCCGGTTCAAAAAGACGATCCAGACCATCACCTACCTGCCCCATTTCCTCAGCTGGGTGGTGCTGGCCGGTATGTTCCAGCAGCTGCTCTCGCCCAACAACGGAGCGGTCAACGCGGTGCTGCGGGAGGTCTTCGGGGTTAAGAATTCCATCTATTTTCTGGGGGACAACCGGTATTTCCGCGGCACGCTGATCGTGACCGATATCTGGAAAAACGTAGGCTGGTCCTCGATACTCTACCTTGCAACCATCGCCGGCATCGACCAGGCACTGTATGAAGCGGCGACGGTGGACGGCGCCTCGAGATGGCAGTGTACCTGGTATATCACGCTGCCGTCGCTGGTGTCCACCATCGTGGTAATGCTGATACTCAACGTCGGCTCCATCATGGACGCGGGCTTTGACCAGGTATTCAACCTGTACAATCCAGCCGTGTATCAGACCGGCGACATCATCGACACCTATGTGTACCGCTACGGCCTCGGGGACATGAAATACGCCCAGGCCACCGCGGTCGGCCTCTTTAAAAACGTGATCGCCTTCGTGCTGGTGGTGGGTACCAACCTGATTGCCCGCCGCATCAGCGGCGAGGGCATCTGGTAAAGGAGGCGGCCGGATATGGTAAACAGCAGCAGATTCTCCGTCGGCAAGGCCATTATCTACGCGCTGCTCACGCTGCTCAGCGCCTCCATCGTGATCGCGTTCTGGCATCTTTTGAACCTGAGCCTGTCCCCAAGCCACATTGCCACCAAGGGCGGGCTGCTGCTTTATCCCCGTGAAGCCACCCTGGACAATTACGCTCGTGTGATCGGCAACCGCTACATCTGGCTGGGATACAAGAACACGCTGATCCGCACCGTGATCGGCACGGTGCTGCAGCTGTTCTTCACCGCGATGGGCGCCTATGTGCTGAGCAAACGGTTTTTCCCGCACCGCACCTTCTGGACCTTTTTCATCGTCTTCACAATGTTCTTTTCCGGCGGCCTGATCCCCACGTATCTGGTGGTCAAAAACCTGGGCCTGCTTGACACCTACGCTTCCATGATCCTGCCCGGCTTCATCAGCGCGTACAACATGGTGATCATGCGCAACTATTTCCAGTCCCTGCCCGAGGAGATCGAGGAAAGCTGCCTGATCGACGGTGCGGGACGGTTCAGGATTTTCCTGCAGATTATCCTTCCGCTTTCCAAGCCGATCCTGGCCACGGTGGCTCTTTGGCTGGTGGTGGGCCACTGGAACAGCTGGTTCGACGTGCTGATCTATATCGCCGACGACACCAAGTTTACCCTGCAGATCGTGCTCAGGCGGATCATCATTACCGGCAGCAAGGAGATTCTGGATACCAGCGCCGCCGCCAACGCGGCTGAAATGGAGTCCGTGGTGTCCTCCGAGGGGCTGAAGGCAGCCTGCATCTTCGTAACCACGCTGCCCATCCTCTGCGCGTACCCCTTCGTGCAGAAGTTCTTTGTTAAGGGGATCATGATCGGATCTTTGAAAGGATGATATCCTTTCAAATAATAAAAGGAGGTTTTGCTATGAAAGGTACCCGTATCCTGGCGCTGGCGCTTGCCGCGATGCTCGTCATCACGCTGGTTCCCGCCCTCGCCGAAGAAGCGCCTGTGAAGATCTCTGTCGCAGGCTACATGTTCGGACCGGTCGACAATGACAACGATGTCATCACGCCCCTGGTCGAACAGATGCTCAAGGAGAAGCACGGCATCAATGTGGACATCGAAGTGGTCTACATCGAGCAGGCGAACTATTCCGAGATCCTGAACACCCGTCTGGCCGGCGGCACCGCCCCGGACGTGTTCCTGGCCCAGAGCGCCACGACGCTCAACACCTATTACGATCAGGGCGTCATCAAGACCTGGAGCAAGGAATTCTTCCAGGAGAACGCCCCGGATGTGTACAGCTTCATTGAGAACGGCGCCGCTTACGGTGATCTGGCCGGCGACGTCGAGGCCTGGTGGAAGGCCGCGCTGAGGGACGGCGAAATGGTTGTGATCCCCTCCTTCAAGCCCGACGGATCCATGCCCTACAAGACGCTGATCTACCGCGGCGACTGGCTGGACAAACTGGGCGTCACCGAGGAAACGCTGCCCAAGACCGTGGATGACTTCGTTGCCCTGATGACCCGCTTTGCCAAGGAAGACCCGGATGGCAACGGCCAGGACGACACCTTCGGCTGCTCCCTCACCGCAATGAAGGCGCTGTTCGGCTCCTATGGCCTGGGCATCGGCTTCTCCGGCTCCTCCTCCTACTGGGTCAACAAGGATGGCGTCATTGTCAGTGCCGACGTGACCGATGAGGCGAAGGAAGTCATCGGCATCCTTGCCAAGATGTATGCCGACGGCCTGATCGATCCCGAATTCGTGGCCGGCAAGGAATCCGTGGAGGGCAGCTACTGGGCCATCTCCCACGGCATGGTCACCGGACTCTACGGCGTGAGCGCCAACGCGTCCATTGACCATTACCGCCTGAAGGAAGTCCTGGGCGACGACGGCGGCCGCTGCGCGCAGGAATACTGGGCCGTGAACGGCGCTGATTCCACCTTTGTGTACGGCCCCTGGCCGGCGGGACCCAAAGGTGATTACGGCTGGGAAGTCGGCACGCCTGTGGCCGTCAGCGAGAGCGCGGTGTACAACGCAGACATGAGCGATGAAAAGCTGGCGCTGATCTTCAAGATTCTCAACGCCTTTGCGACGGATGAGGAACTGTACATGACCGCCTTCGCCGGCATCGAGGGCACCCATTACGAGAAGAACGAGAACGGCACCATCAAGCGTCTGATGGGCAACGAGGAGCTCAACGCCGTAGGCGTCTGGGGCTGCCGCAGCCTGTACGGCGCCGACCGCGCCTTCTCCCAGCTGGGCTATGACCTGGCCTTCTACAATGACGTGACCATCGCCAACCGCCTGAACTGGTTCAAGAAGGACCAGTACAACAGCTATATCCAGGATGCTGTGACCGAGACGCTGCCCAGCAACGATCTCTTCGCGGAGCTCAACACCCTGCGTGACGAGACCTGGACAGCCATGATCCGCGGTGAAAAGCCGCTGGATGACTGGGATGCCTATGTGCAGGCCTGGCTGGCTGCCGGCGGACAGACGCTGACCGACGAGGCCAACGAATGGTATGCCGGTAACTGAGGATACCGCATGACACCCGGGGGCTGCCGCGTAAAACGCGGCAGCCCCTCTTCAAAGTGAAGCAGCCTTGGGACCGGATGCCGGTCCGGAGGAAAGAAGGACCCTGATGGATGGAAAAAATCCGGTTTGAAGCGGAAATCGTCTCCTGTGTCAGCGGCCGGCTGAAATAACACGAATCCAGCGCAAATAATCCGCTCCGTCTTTATTTCAGTTTTTTAGACGATAACGAGTATATCAGTCAATCGGAAGGAGGCAACGCGGCATGCGAAAGCTGCAAAAAAAGTGGCGCATCGAGGTGCTGCATCATTCGCATACGGATATCGGCTATACGGAAAGGCAGGAATTCATCTGCCGCCAGCACGCGGATTTTCTGCGGCAGGTGCTGGATATCCTGCGCCGGATCGAAGCGGGCAAGGCAGAAGAGCAGCGCGGCTTTGCCTGGCAATGCGAAAATTTCTGGCAGATCGAAAACTTTCTGCGCAGCGCGTCCGAAAAGGATCAGGCGGACCTGATCCGCCTGATCCGCACCGGACAGATCGGGCTGTCCGCCTCTTATCTGAATCTGACCGATCTGATCGATGAAACGGTGCTGGAAGAACATCTCCGGGCAGCCCGGGCGTGGGCGGACGGCATGGGCCTTGAAATGAAAAGCGCCATGACGGCAGACGTGAACGGCTATTCCCCGGCGCTGCCCGACGCCCTGTCTGCTGCCGGCGTGAAGTATTTTTACTCAGCGCTGCATACGCACCACGGCATGTATCCCCTGCACCGCAATCCCGCGTTTTTCCGCTGGCGCGGGCCGAAAGGCGGAAGGGTATTGACCTTTGTGGGCGAGCATTACCACTGGGGGCATGTGCTGGGGCTGTGCCCCCACGGCACGTCCTCCTTCATGCTCAGCGACGAGCTGCTTCACGAGATCGAGAGCGGAAAACGTTTTTCCACCAACGACGAGACCACCGAACGGGAAGAGATGGACCTGGCGGCAAAACGGATCACCCGGTATCTGGCCGGGCTGGAGGAATTCGGCTGGCAGCTTCCGTTTGTGCCTGTGTTCGTCAGCGGTATCCTTTCGGACAATTCCCCGCCCAACGGGCGCGTAGCGGAACGGGTGAACCGGCTGAACACGTTTTTTGACGGCAGCGTGACGCTGGAAATGACCACGCTGGACTCGTTTTTTAAAAAGCTGGAGACCGCCGGTGTGGACATCCCGGAATACAGCGGGGATTTCACGGACTGGTGGGCTGATGGAATCGGTTCTACACCGGACGCGGTCAAAATCTACCGGGAAGCCCAGCGGAAACGAAATCTGACCGCGCTGCTGGACCCTGAAAAGAAATATACGGATCCGGCCAGGTGGCGGCAGTCCGGCCGGGATATGATGCTCTACGCCGAACACACGTGGGGCCATTCCGCATCTGTGTCCGATCCCTACAAGTCCCTGGTGACGGAAATGCGCCTGAAAAAAACAGCGTACGCGGTGAACGCGAATACTGAGGCAGGCGCGCTGCTGGACGGCGTGCTGGCAGGCCTCGGCAGCAGGGTGATCTATCCGGACCGTTCTCTGCGCTTCCGTGTGCTGAACCCATATCCCTTTCCGATGATCGCGCCGGTAGCCTGTCCGCTGTTGGGCTGGGAATACCTCCAGGGCTGCGCGCAGCGGGAGGACCCGCTCTCCCTGTCCGACGCAGGCACGGGAGAAATTCTGCCCACACAGACGGGGCCCGGCCCCCGGGGACGGCTGGCGGAAACAGTGCTGTCGCTGGACGCTGGCGAAAGCAGGGAGCTTCAGCTTTCCTATCGGGAAGCGGGCCGGGAAATGCCACCTCACACGGCCTGGATGTGCGCCGACGCGGTGAGAGACCTAAAGGAAATTCCCTGCCTGGCAACGCCCGCCTATATCGAAAGCCGGTTTTTCATCGTCCACACGGACCCGAAAAAGGGGGTAGGCTCCATTCTCTTCAGGGAAACGGGCACGGAGCTGACGGACGCGGCCAGCCCCTATGGCGCGTTTTCCTGCATCTACGAGGTAACGCCGGCCGCCGGCCCTCAGACGGCATTCCGGCGGCGCATGGGCCGCAGCCGGCAGACCGTAAACACCAGGCGCTTCCCGGCCCGGCCCACGCGCTTTGCCGTGACGGACCAGGGCGAGGCGTCGGTGACGCTGCGCATCTCCTACAGCCTTGAGGGCACTGATGAATGCTCGCTGGATCTGAAGATCTGGAACCAGCTGCCGCGTATGGACGCGGTCCTCCGAATCCGCAAAAAAAGCAGCCCGGACGCGGAAGGGATCCTGGCAGCCATGCCGTTTGTGACGGATGGCGATAACGAAACGTGGATCGATAAAACCGGCTGTGTCATGCGCCCCGGGATCGATCAGCTGCCGGGCACCTGCAAGGAATTCTGGTGCCTTCAGAACGGTATCATCCGCCGGGGCCGGCGGTTCGATCTTGTCATCGGATCGCCGGACGTGCCCCTGGTTTCATTCGGCGAGGGAAAAACAGAGCCCGTCACGCTGTGCGACGGGCATGATACAGCCCTGAATCGGGCCGCGATCTTCAGCCGGATCATGAACAATTTCTGGGAAACGAATTTCGCCGTCGATCTGGGCGGCTGGCACGAATTCCGCTATTTCCTGACGGTAACGCCTCCGGACAACCCCGAAAACCAGCTGCGAAAATGCGCCGCTACCGCAATGGGGCTGCCGGTTCTCAGCCTGTAACGATCCGCGCCGGGAGAGTTCCTCTCCCGGCGCGGATCATGGCGATGGGGCATATGCGAACAGCCCGGAAACAAATCACTGACAAACATACCGGAGGCCGCGCAAGACCCCTGAACCTACTCGGATTCTTCGTACGCAAACAGATGCGGTTCACTCAGCAGACCGGAAGGCACAAGGATATAATTGCGCGTCCAGCGCATGCCCGCGCTGCGCCATGCGGCGGGACCGTACCAGATGACGGATCGGTCGTTCAGGTGCAGCGTGCCGAAGGAATTGATACGGCTGGGGAAAACCGTGATATCCAGGGTGTGTTCGCCTTCCGGGAGGAAGCCGAGGTCGGCTTCCGACGGTGAAAGGGACAGATTGGCCACGCGCTTTCCGTCCAGTTCGACCGTAACACAAGGCGCGGAAAAACGTCCAAGCCGCAGACGCAGCTTCCGGCCTCCGCTGACAGAACAGCGGTAGACCATTTTGCCGGAATAGAAGGGGAAGCCCTGCTGAGTCCAATCACCGTAGGCCAGGGTCCACGGCAGGGGAATGATGCGCTTGTCCGGTCCTGTGACGTTCACACCGAAGTTCCCCAGCAGAAACACGTTTTCGACCGCGGAGGAAGCGGCCAGAGGCTTTACGATTTCCACGGTATTTTCCCCCGCGTGAACAGGCCCGACGCGGAAGCAGGCGATGGCCTGATCCGTGAAGAAGCCCGCCGGCGTCTTATCAATGGGCGCTCCATTGAACAGGATGTCCGACTGATCAGCGTCCTCCAGCGCCAGGCGCGCCTCCCTGAGGTCAATCTCCGAATGGAACGCGATGCGCAGGGACAGCGTGTGCTCCGCCTTTTCCGGCGGCAGCGCCCAGGGCTGGGCTCCCGAAACCGACGCGGTTGAGATGCCCAGCTTTTCCTTTGCCATCACGCCGATGCGCAGCATGTCTTCCTCGTCCTGCCACGGGCCTTCGTCCGTGCGCCAACGGGCAGTGTCCAGCACCAGCACGTTGTCTTCCCCCAGGATGATTGCTGCCGGCGGCGGTAATAAAGACTCGGAAGCAGGCTCCCGGACCGGGACCAGGTCTTCCACCATATGGATTCCGTAACTTCCGTTGAGCGCGCTTTCCCGCCCGACAGCCGATATGTCCGCTCCGACGGCGGGATTAAGGCGCAGCAGCAGGCTATCCTGCCCCCAGCAGCGCCAGTTCAGCACGGTGCGGTCCTTTTCGCGCTCCGCCGGGTACGGGCGGATCTCTCCTGTCAGGGTATCGTATACCATGGCATCCCAGCAGCCCTTTATTTCCAGCAGGTATTCTTCCCGGGTGTCCGGCGCGCCGCGGGCCGTGGGCCGGTCATGGACGATCAGCAGATTGCGGCAGTCTCCGTCCCGGCGCAGGGCGCAGATCAGCCCTTCCGCCGGAACGCCGCGCCCGGTCAGGATGCGGATTTCCCGAATGGGCAGCAGGGCCCGGTTCAGCCGATCCCGGTCCCAAGGCAGGATTTCGCAGCCTTTGGCGAATGCCTGGACTTCTCCGGAAGGAACCGCGTCCATATACGATGGGACGCTCCCCAGGAAAATGACCTGCCCGCCCTGGTCCCGGAAGAGGCGCAGCCTGTCCAGCGTGGTGCGCCTGAGTGTTTCGCAGGCCGGCACGATCACCGCGTCATAGGCCATTTCGCCCACCCGGAAACCGCTCCCCGCCCTGTACAGAGACGGCAGCGTGGATTCGCAGATATAGTCAAAGTCCAGCGTATCATGGAGCAGCCAGCCCGTCAGTTCCGCGAAACGGCGGTCCATTTCAGCGCGCTTGCGCCCGGTCAGGTCGTTGGGGCCAAAGGCGATCCAGCAGGATTCGATGGGATGAATGACGCCGACGCGAATGAGCGGTTTGCCCCGCGTCATGAGGGTGTTGACCCGGGCGAAATGATCCTCGATGTAGGCATATTCCTGCCACCAGGGGCTTTGATGGCCGATGGAGGCGGGATAATCGCGCTTTGATTCTCCGTGCATGGAGCACCAGTACAGGTGATGGACGCGAACCGTGACCCCAAGCGCTGCCTGCCAGTCGCCCTGCAGCTTATGGCCCTTGAAATCGAAATCCCAGTTGGTCACGCCGTACAGTTCGCTGGTCACCCCCGGGCAGCCCTGCTGATGGGCTGCGGAGGCCGCCTGCTTGACGGTGATGAACTCCCGGCCGTCGCACAATTGGTCCACGCCGGGCAGCGTGAAGGCGCGGTACGCGCGCATAGCTTCGCCCACGGACCGGGTCTGGCTTTCCAGGGTGCCCTCGTCCATCATGTGGCCGGTCATCAGGATCCCATGGTTCCGGCACCAGGCTCCGATCTGGTCGCAGAAGGAAGACACGAACCGCTCGGCTGTGTGATCGTGAAAACGGTAGCGTGTGAGGGAAATCCCCTGCGGTAATTCCCAGATCACCTCCGGCAGGCGGTCCAGCAGGCTTTCGCCATAGGCACGGAGGTAGCTTTCTTCCAGGTCCTTCGTCCAGGGCAGGATCACGTCCTGCAAATCGTGAGAACGGGAGAGTGTCGTTTTCCGCGTCATCTGGGGCTCGTCGGTAAAGATGGCCGGGCAGATCGTGCCTATGTCCTCCCCCAGGACTTCCAGATAGCGGTCATGGGTAATATGGATGAAATCCCGGATGGCAGCGGGATTCATGGTGTCCACATAGCCGTTAAAATGAAACCAGGGGCTGGGCCCGGTGCACCGCTCCGAGGCGTACCAGAGTGGCGATTCGCTTTGCTCACCCTCCTTAAGCCGCCGGTAGGAGACAAGAAATCCCCCATCGTCCAGGGATACTTTGTACCGTGCCAGCAGGCTTTTTTCATCCTCCGGCGGGCGGGGCGAAAACAGCAGATAACGCTGCCGGTTTTCCTCCTTTTCCGTGACGTACCCGCCAGCGAACCCGGACGGCCATTTGTCCTCGTCGTAGAGCCAGGCCAGCATATGGCGCTTCCGCGCCTCTTCCACGCACAGGCGAACCTTGCCCATGTATTCGTCAGACAGATAGCGGATGCTCATACCGACACGGGTGTGCATATGAAACCCGCCCATTCCCATCTGATGCATCACTTCGATCTCCCGACGGAGCAAATCATCATCCAGATCACAGTTCCAGGCCCAGAACGGAGCGCCGCGGTATTCGGCCGTCGGCTGCCGGAACAGCTCGGGGTCCGGCATTTTTTCGTTGCTGCGTGGGTAAAGCATGGATATTTCTCCTTTGACACGGCAGGGATGCGTGAGGCTGCTGTCATTGATTTATTCCGATTCTCGTCAGGGCGATGTTCAGGATTATTTTGAGAGGCGCACCGTCACGATTTCAAAAGGCCGGAAGGACAAGGGGAAGGCATCGCCGCTGACGGGAAGCGCTTCTCCGTCTTCCTCCGCCAGAGAGCAGCGCCGGGCAGAGGCAAAGGGGACCAGGGGATGGCAGACGGCCGTTCGGGCGCCGCCCATGCTTTCAAACAGGCGGATGATCAGATCGCCGGAGCCGTCCTCGGCCAATTTCACGCTTTCCACCGCGATGGAGGCGCTGCTCATTTCCAATACGCGAAGCGGGCCGCAGACACCGTCCGCCGTTATCAGCGGATCATTCAGCGCGTCGGCCGCTTCCTGCACCCCGCTGGTCTCCAGCGGGCCGTTCCAGGCACGATAGGTGTATATGAAGCGGTGGCGGCCTCGGTCAGCTCCGGGATCGGGATACACCGGGGCACGCAGGAGGCTCAGGCCGATAACGCCGTCGTTCACGGAAACGCCGTATTTACAGTCGTTGAGCAGCGCGGCGCCGCGGGAAGCGTCCGTCAGGGCGGTCCAGGCGTGGGCGCAAACTTCAAAGCGGTCCGTGTCGTAATGGCGGGACCGGTGGGCAGGGCGCCGGAGATATCCGAACTGGATCTGATGGGCCGCGGTGTCCGCGTCGATGCCGGTATCGAAGGAGACCTTCAGCAGCCGGTGCGTCTCGTGCCAGTCCGCTTCCGTGATAAATACCAGCTGCGCTTCTTCCGCCGTGAGCCGGATGCGCTGCACGATCGCGGAAGCAGAAAAGCGGGTGGTCACCTTGAGCTCCGCGTACAGCCCGCCTGCACAGGTGATCTCCGCCTCGCATACCGGGTGAAGGGGCACCTCCCTGCGCTCCGTCTGGCTGTCCAGGTCCCAGGCGTCGAACCGGCGGGGCAGGTCGCGGTACAGGTGGAACACATTGGAGGCGGAGCGGACCCGCTCCGAACCATCCGCAAGGGTAAACATGGAAATCAGCTCGCCGCGTGCATTGACGACCGCCCGCAGCGCACTGTTTTCGAACACATATTCATCGCCCTGCTTTTGCAGCGTGACAGGATTGACGGCGGGCACGTCCGCGGGAACCAGCGTAACGGCGGACAGGGGCTCCAGGCAGGCCCACACCAGCGCGCCGTCCCCATCGCGGCACGCGGGAAAGCGCATCCCGTTCCCGGCTGCACCTTTCGTAAAGCGGCTGTCCGCGCGGAGGAGACGGGTGACCCGGTGGGCGGAGGGATTGAAGACCGTCAGGCCATCGCCCTTCCGGCAGAAGGAGCTCAGCGCTTCTTTCGCACCGCGAAGGGCCTCGTCCCGGACCTGCATTAGCTCCGCACGGGCCCGATTGTAAACCTCAGCGATGGAGGAGCCCGGCAAAATGTCGTGGAATTGATTGATCAAAAGCAGCTTCCAGGTCTTTTCCAGTGATTCGGCGGGGTATTCCGCCCGGCCGGTGAAGGCGGCGGCGGCGGCCAGCATTTCCCAGGCCCGCAGCGCGTGTTCAGCGCGGCGGTTGCCTTTTTTGACGGCAGCCTGGGTGGTATAGGTGCCCCGATGGCAGGGCACGTACAGTTCGCCGCGGTACACCGGCAGGTTTCCGGTGTTCCGCTTTTTCAGGTAGTCGTCCGGGGAAATCCAGTACAGTTTCGGCGCGCCCTGCAGATCCTTCTGGCGGCGGACTTGCTCCATATCGTCGCGGGTGGGCCCGCCGCCGCCGTCGCCGTAGCCAAAGGGCAGGTAAAAGTCGCAGCTTCCGTCCGTTTCCAACCGGTTCACCCAGCGCTTGTGCACGGTGGCCGCGTCCACCTGAGTTTCATAAAACATGTGCAGAAAGCTGGGGATCATGGTGCCGTCCAGGCCGCGCCACAGGAACGCATGGTGCGGGAAGGGCTCCGCGTCGTTGTAGGACCAGAAGATCTTCTGGGTAGTCAGCCCGGTCATGCCGAAGCCCTTGATGATCTGAGGCAGGGCAGCGCTGTAGCCGAAGGTGTCCGGCAGCCAGGCCACCCGACTGTCCACCCCCAGCACCTCCCGGAAATACCGCCGACCGTACAGGAACTGACGCACCAGCGCTTCGCCCCCCGCCATATTGGTGTCCGGTTCCACCCACATGCCGCCATCGGCGATCCAGCGGCCCTCGGCAATGGCGGCTCTCACTTCCTCAAACAGTTCCGGGTAATATTGCCGGCACAGCTCGTATTCCGCGCACTGGCTGGCCAGGAAGAGGGCTTCCGGATATTCCTTCAGCAGCCGCAACTGGGCGGCGAAGGTGCGGGCGGTTTTGCGCCGGGTTTCCCCGATGGGCCACAGCCAGGCAAAATCCAGGTGCGAATTGGCCACCACGCCCATGGACGCGGCGAAGGTGCCGTTATGGGCGTTTCGAAGCGGCGCGATCAGTTCCCGGGCTGCCAGGCAGGCCTTTCGCCTCTCCGGCAGGGCCTGTTCCAGGTCCAGCATATCCAACAGCTTCGCGAATCCGTCCTCCATCGCTTCCCGAAACCCGTCGTTCCGGTCCAGGTAGGCGTGCACGTCCCTGAGCACCGTCAGGTCCAGCCACAGCTGGTACGCTTCCTCATTCCAGAATCCGAAGGTGCTGCGGCCGATGACAGCCGGCTCCGTGCGCGTAAACTTTACGCCTTCCTCCGGAAAAACAGGACGGCTGGGGTGAGCGGGCAGCGGTGTGCCGGAGTAAACCTCCATGGCGACAGAAACGGTTTCCCCGCCGGAGGCCGGGTTTGCTACGGTCTGGTCCACGATATAATGATGCGGATGATCCAGCCGGTCGGCCCGGCGTGCGCCGAAGAGCCGGCCATCCACGAACAGCGTGCCTTCCCCGCCGGGATTCAGATCCATCACGATCCGCTCCCCCCGGGCTTTCGGCGGGATCGTAAAGCGGGTGAACATCCAGGCGTATTCCCGGGGCTGTCCCCATACGGTACCCTCGGGCCAGGGTACCCGGGGCAGGCGTTCCGCTTCGGACAGGGAAAGCTCCTTATCTGTTTTGAAGCCCTCCAGCAGCAATTCGCCCAGCGGATGGTAAAGATCCGCCGCCAGCGCGTCTATGATATGCTGAAGCTGTTCGGTCAGCTCGTTGATCATGGCTTTTCTCCCTCAATAGGTCCCGTCGGTGGAAAAGGTAATGTCCGCTTCTTCCTTGCGGCGCGAATGTTTGCTGCGCTCCATCAGCAGATTTTTGAACTGTTCTTCGTCAAAGGGCAGGTCTACGGGCCGGCCCAGCCAGGAGGACAGGTGCATGGCGTTGGACAGCATCAGCCCGCGGATCCCCTCCCGGCCATCGGCCACCAGAGGCTCGCCCCGGAGGATATGGGCCGCGAAGGCGTTCACCACGGCGGGATGCTGGAGGTTCTGCCCGTCGGTTTCCACCTGAAAGGTTTCCCATTCCGGCTTTTTGAACCCCTCGGGACAGGTTTTGCACCAGACGCGCTCGTCCGTCGCCAGTCGATAAAAGGTGAGCGCGTGATCTTCGCACACCACTTTCCCCCTGGTGCCGGTGATCTCCAGGCGATTGGTGCCGGGGGCATCGCCGGTGGTGGTGACGAAAACGCCGGTGGCGCCGTTTTCAAACTCCAGATACGCGGTCACGTCGTCCTCTACCTCGATGTCGTGCCATTTCCCTTCATGGCAGAAGGCGCGCACGCGCACCGGCAGCCCACACAGCCACTGCAGCAGGTCCAATTGATGTGGACACTGGTTCAGCAGCACCCCGCCGCCCTCACCGGACCATGTAGCCCGCCAGGCACCGGAATCATAGTATATCTGGGTGCGGTACCAGTCGGTGATCAGCCAGGACACCCGTTTGAGGGTCCCGATCTCGCCGCTGTCGATCATTTCCTTCAGCTTGCGGTACACGCAGTTGGTACGCTGGTTGAACATCATGGCAAAGGTCAGTTCCCGGTGCCGGTCCGCCTCCTCGTTCATTTCCCGCACTTGCAGCGTGTAAACCCCGGCGGGCTTTTCCACCAGCGTGTGCAATCCGTGCCGCATGGCGTCGATGGCCAGGGGCGGATGCTGATAATGGGGCACGCAGATCATCACTGCGTCGCAGGTCCCGGAGGAAATCAGGTCGCTGCCCTCCGAAAACACCTTGGCGCCGGGCAGCTTTTCCTGCACCCATTTCCGCCGGGATTCTCTGCGGTCCGCCGCCGCCGTGATTTCCACCTCGGGGCACAGTCCGTCCAGGATGTTACCCACATGGCCGGTGCCGATGTTGCCGACGCCGATGATCCCCAAACGTATTTTGTCCATTTTCTGTTCTCCCTTCTAAGTCACAGCAGCGCTTTCAGCGCCTGGCACGCCGCGTCGAAAGCAGCGTCGGAGGTGGGATAGGCAAAGCGCGGAACGGGGGTTTTGTGATCCTTTTCCAGATCGGAAAGGCCCTCGAAAACCTGCAGATGAGGCTCCAGGGTGATGGCTTCTCCACCCCGGGCTGTAAAATCCTTCAGCAATTCCGGAAGACACCCGATACCCTTGCCGGCGGGTACCACCGTGCCGTCGGCCAGCGCGTCTTTAATGTGCATATAGTACACCCGGCGGCCCAGCAGCGCCCAGGCTTCCCTGACGTCCTGGCCGCACTGGATAAAGTTGGCCGGATCGAACACGCACTGCAGGGAGGGAACGGCGTCCAGGATCTGGGCGCATCGCTCGGCATTGTCCCCGTAGATCCCTTTCTCATTCTCGTGGCACAGCGCAACGCCGAATCCCGCAGCCGTTTCCGCCATCCGGCTGAGATAGTCGATCACCTGGTTTCGGCAGTCCACCGGACGCGCGTTCTTGGGAAGATAAAAAGAAAACATGCGCAAATTCCCGCATTCGAGCACACCGGCGACGTCCAATAGATGCCTGAGCATCTCCAGATGCGCCTTAAAATCGCCGTCCAGCGGGATTTTGCCAATGGGCGATCCGATGGACCATACGGAAAGACCGTTTTCCTTCAGCATGGCCCTGACCTGCGCGGCTTTGCCTTTCGTCAGCACGGAAACGTTTTGCCCGTCCACTCCGCGGATCTCCATACCGTTCAGACCGTTCCGCTTCAAAGCGGCGATCTGTCCCTCCATCCGGGAAGCGGCTTCATCAGAAAAGGCGTAAATATGCATACGGAGCCTCCTTTATCGTTGTCCCTTGTTCCGATCAGGTAATTTTCATTCGATGCGTTTGTCTTCCGTTCCATTATACCCGGACCGGGAAACGCTGGCAAGGGAACAAACGATAAAAAAATGCAGGAGCGCGTTTGTTCCATCCTTCCGCAATTACTGCATGAAATGATCTGCGGCGCTGGCCGCCGGGGATCAGCCGCCTTCCCGCCGGGGAGTTACTGTTCACGGAGCGGTCGAACATAAAAAGCGATATGCCCCGGTTTGAGAGCATATCGAAGGTATACAAAAATAAGCCATACCAATGATCATGACGGAGCGAATCCAAAAGATACTTCGTGACAGAGATTCAGTTTTTCCAGTTTGAGGGTCTCTGAAACAGACAAAGCATTACAGAAATGCCCTTCACCATGGTCGCCGCGAAAGCTCATCACCTGATGGGCTTATCTTCTATACTTCCGGGCACACCGTTCGGCGAGATTATTTGTTGGCGGTACAGTCGGATCCCTGAGGAAGAGGATGCAGTCATCCGGAGATCCTTTCATCCGCTTGCAAAGATTGAATCCATCCCTGAAATACATGGTTGGCGGATCATATTCATATTCCGTCATCCCAAGCTGAACGATCTCAAAGAGCTGTTCAATCAGCCTGTCCGACATCTTGTGCCAGGCGTCAGCATCTTCCTCCCGGAATGTGCCCCTATGTTTGATCGCCCTGCTTATCCATCTGCGCAACCTGTGATCTA
Organism: Clostridia bacterium; assembly: GCA_017524725.1. Lineage (GTDB taxonomy): Bacteria > Bacillota > Clostridia > Christensenellales > Aristaeellaceae > RUG756. The sequence goes on from JAFXUZ010000044.1 coordinate 27,103, forward strand.
TTCCATTTTCTTTTCGTCTCGATGCCGGCAATGACGTAGCGCCGGATATGGGACATACACTCCTGCCGGCGCTTTCCATGTTTGATGATAGCCGATTCATGGTCGCTGACCAGTGTTCCGTTGTAAAGCCCGACCGGGATCCCCTTTATACCATTGGATATTGGCAGAGCGTTTATCTTTTGAAATAAACGACGATCGACAAATGAGTAGCGAATTATACGCAGTGCGGCAGAAGAAAAGCAGCAGGCACGAAACCTACTGCATTCTGCCGCAGTGCGTATAATTTCCATTGAACTAAACCGCCAACGAGACCAGTATGGGGAAAGTAAAAGTCACGA
>JAFXUZ010000045.1 GCA_017524725.1 Clostridia bacterium
AAACTGAATCTCTTTCACGAAATCTCTTTAAGATTTGCTCCTACTTGACCATTGATTTGGTTCCTTTTTTCGTCCCTTTCGATATGCTCTCCAACCGGGGCATATCGCTTTTTATGTCCGCCTGCCCCGTGAACAGTAACCGCCTCTTCGCCTCTGATCATCATGTTATCTGAATTTCTGAACATTTTCTTGGTGCATGATATAATTGTTACGGGTGTCAATACCTTGCAGAAATCCGCCAGGATGCCCAATACATTTTTATCCGCAAAACTTTTGTTATATTCGGGCCAAATTTGCTCAATTGATATCCGTTCATTATCTTCAGTCTTCTCGGGTCCTTGAATTTTTTTATTTCATCCTCTCTCAGGATATTGATCCTGCGGTTTTCAAGGATATTGTTTATTGCGGATACTGCATTTATACCCATAATCCCATAATCCCTTTCTTATGCTGTTCGGCCTGCCTGAGCCCAAATTTACTGTTTTCCGCCTTACACATGCCTCAGGGCCTTGTCAATAATCCCCGCGACCTTCTCCGCAGCATCACCTTTTTCCTTCGTTCCGTAATATTTATCGATATTCCTGTATGCTCTGGCATAATCTTCCTCAGTGTGCGTCATGATCACGTTTTCCAGTTCTTGTTCCGTTCTTACACAAACAGCGCCGATAGACTCCGGATCATTTTTCAGTGACCTGCTGTTTCTTACATATTCTTCTTTGTCCGCAATATAACAAACCGCCGGTTTTCCGGTCAGGTAGAAATCCAGTATCGTATTTGAATAGTCAGTAATTAAAAAGTCGGTAACGGTAAGCAGATCAGCCATATCCGGATAATCAGTCACATCCCGCATCCCGTCCGCATTGGAAACATTAAAGCCGGACACGCCCGGATGCGCTCTGACAAGACAAACCCAGTTATCGCCCGTTTTGTTGCAAAGGGTTTTTAATACCCTTCCCAGATCAAGCGGGATCTTAAAATCCGCGGAGTTCCCTTCCCGGAATGTTGGCGCGTATAGCAGGATCCTTGTTTTAATATCCAAATTCAGCCTTTTCTTGATCTGATGTTGAATATCGGGATCATTGGCCAGCATATTATCTACTTTGGGGCTGCCTGTCATTGCGATTTTGCCATAATAATGAAATGCACTGTGATATTTCTCTTCACAATATGTCGATCCTGCGACAGCAACATCCGTAAACTTGTTATCCATTACTGGATATGGTCTTTTTTGTCCGTTTTCCCATACTTCATACAATATTTTTTTGAAATTTCTGTCGCCATGCCACGTCTGTACAAAAAACTGACCTTTCCTTTTTATGAGAGTATTCCTCAAATTCATATTGTAAACATAGCAATGCGCCGTTGCGATAGCCTGAAACTTCTTTTTCCCCTCACTCGGTATACAATCAACGTAATCGGGGATCAGATGATATTGATCCCGTTCCCTGTCTATAATCCAACGGATATGGTAGTCCGGATACATTTCATGCATTTTCTCCGAAATAGCCCTTGGATTGTCCGAATACTGCAACCCGTTGAAACTGGAAAACAGGATGGTTTTATCCTGAATCGGATGACTTATCGCATATACACGCATATACATGCGTTTCAACAAATAAGAAAACTTGGTTTTCATAATTTCTGTATTCAACGCCACTCCCCCATCCTTTCTTTTTCCGGATAAAAAACCGATAATATCAACTGATGCCGACCGGCGGGATTATTAAGACCTGTATTATGAATCAGCTTGAAGGTTGTTCAGTTTTTCTCTCAGAATACTGGAGCTGATGCCTTCCGTATGATCAAGATAGATCACTTTACAACCTACTGTATCAAATTCTTTTTCATATCGGTTCCACTGTTCTGTTCCTTTCCAGTCGGATCCGACAAAAACACGGTCCGCATGTAATTTGCGAACGGCTTCCAGTTTGTTCATGTCATTTTGAAGCACTACCTTATCAACATATCGGATTGCTTCCACGATCGCAACCCGGTCATGTTCCGGTATAATAGGCAGCTTGTTTTTTCTCTCTTTACACAGCCGGTCTGTGGTAACGCCTACGATCAGATAATCACATTGCTTTTTTGCCTCTCGGAGGATGTTCAAATGTCCGATATGAAACATATCAAAAACACCTGTTGTATAACCAATAATCATTTTCAACCCCCCATAATTGTATATGCCGTCATTGATCAAAAGCAGGACATTAAGCACGCACCTTTACGATTTCCTGATCAGTCCTTTCATCAGAGAAAACAGTGCTTTGATATCGTCTTTATAAAACAGGAAACTCATTGCAGCGGCAATAGTACCTACACCCGCGACGACCACGAAACCGGAAAGTATCCACTCCAGCCATGTATCGTATCTCACGGTGTAGCGGGTCACAGTACCCAGCCCGATCGAAAGGCCGACAATGGCGATTACCCAGATAAAACGCATGAATACTTCGCGTATGCTGCGTTTGATCAGGTTTTTGGACATATAAACGGCGTACAGGATAGTCCTGAAAAGGTTTGCGACCAGCGTTCCGATGGTTACGCCTACGAGTCCGAGCGGGATCACAAGCGCCAGGGACAGTCCGATGTTCAGGCCTGCCTCGATGAAGTTACCCACCTTATTCTCTTTATATTTGCCCGCAGCCTGCACCATGGTCAGATACGGCTGCCGTATGCACTGCATGGCAGTCGCAGCAGTGAGCAGGATCGCAAACAACGGCTGGATATACTCGACATCTGTGACCCCTTTGGTATACAGCGAGACAAACGGAAGGATCATAAAACCTGTCGTGGTAAAAACGACGGCGACAAATGTATAGATGATGAATTCATACAGTCGAATGCCTTTTTGAAGCGACTCGGTTTCATGGCCGGCGTACATCTTCCCGAAGGGGGCTTCCAACGCACCGGTAAAAACACTCATCAGTCTGAGCAGCCCGTTCATAACGATCATGTAAATGGAGTAGACCGAAACATAAGCCGTGGATGCAAACAGAGTCAGAAGAACGATGTCCGTTCTTGCGTGGACGATATTCGCAATGGAGGACGCCGCGGCATCCTTCCGCTGGGACAGGGCCGAATAATCGGGCTCGACATTCAGGTCGATGGTATATTTTTTCTTGACCAGCATGCTCAGGATGATCGGGGAGATCGCCAGGGACATGGAAATGCAGAGCTGTACGGCAAACAGGGACGCACCGCGGTTGATCAAAAAGATCGCCAGGAAAGCGCTGGCCACCTTGCAGCCCAGTTTGATGAAAGTGAATATATAGGAAGTCTGGTCGGCATTCAGAAGGTTTTCATAGGTGAAGCCAAAGAAATATTCTGAAATGATCCCGGTCGCAATGATAATGATAAGCAGCGAAACTTCATACCATCCCAGTTCGCTTTCAACAATAAAAGGAAACGTAAAAGCCAGCACAACGATATAGATCAGGAATATCTTGCACAGTTTTCGGTAGAAATTCCTGGTCGCTCTGAGCACGGCGTTCGTTCCGGCCATATCATTTTTGCTCAGGGTCTTGTACAGCGCCACCCGCGTCGGACCGGCCACTCCGATGGTAAGCACTGAGATGTAATTCAGAAACTGCGAAATTGAAGCGACAAGTCCGTTATTTGAAGAACCGAATGCCTGCAGCAGAAAACGGGGAAGGATCAGGCCGATTATCAGCGTTACAAATTCGAGCACCGAGGACGATACCATGTTGTAGAATGCTTTTCTGCTTCTCACTTTTGCGCTCCTTCAGATCCTTCATCCGCCCGGCAGTCCCGAAACGGCTGCCGATCCCGCCACAACAGGACGCATCGCTTCACACGCTGTTCTGATGTCGGATGATCTCCGGATCAGTAATCATCCCATATCGAATAATCAGGTTTTTTCCTGAGGATCTCCCCCGGTGTGTCCGACATCAGCCGGCCAAGGAACGGAAGTATTGTTTTTGAATTGCTGAGGGAAAACGTTTTATGGATAATCGTCAGTATGCGATCCCCGGCATCATGCAGGATCCCGTCGATATAAATCAGGTAATGTCACGCTGCCAGCCCGCCGGTACCGATCCTCCCATGCTTATCCAATATATAATCATACCAACAACTTTTAAAATGTCAATCATTTTTCTGTAAGCCGTAAGGCATTCATCCGGAAAACGGGCCAGAGCAAAGAGCCAATTATTTTCAAAAGGAAAACGTGGGAGGCCGGGGAAAAACAGACCGGCAGTCAGTGAAGAAACACGACAGCCCAAAGATCCTTTTTTCCTTTGCCTCCCGTCATATGCGTCCGGGATCAGTCCCCGGGCGCGTCCTGCCGCAGGATATGCATGAACTCCTCTCCGGTGATGGTCTCCTTCTGCAGGAGGTATTCGGCCAGACGGTGGAGGGCGTCCATGTTGTCCGAAAGGATCTTCCGGGCCTTTTCATGGGCACGGGAAACGATGGCGTTGACTTCCTTGTCGATCAGGGTACTGGTTTCCGCGGAACAGGCCAGGGAGGTATCCCCGCCAAGGTACTGGTTGGTGACGGTCTCCAGGGCCACCATGTCGAACTGGTCGCTCATGCCGTAGCGGGTGACCATGGCCCGGGCCAGGCGGGTGATCTTTTCGATGTCGTTGCTGGCACCGGAGGTGACGGAGCCGAATACCAGTTCCTCCGCGGTGCGCCCGCCGGTGAGGGTGGCAAGCTGGTCCAGCGCCTCTTCCTTGCTCATCAGCACATGCTCGTCCTCCTCCACCTGCATGGTATACCCGAGGGCGCCGGAGGTGCGGGGGATGATGGTGATCTTGGTGACAGGGGCGCTGTTCTTCTGGTTGGCGGCCACCAGGGCGTGTCCGATCTCGTGATAGGCGATGATACGCTTTTCACGGTCGCTGATCACGGCGTTCTTACGCTGCATGCCGGCGATGACGGTCTCCACGCTCTCCTGCAGGTCCTCCTGGGTAACGGCGGAGCGTCCCATGCGGACGGCCCTGAGGGCAGCCTCGTTGACGATGTTGGCCAGCTCCGCACCGCTGCAGCCGCTGGTGGAACGGGCGATCACGTCAAAATCGATGGAGCCTTCGCACCGGACATCTTTGGCGTGGACCTTCAGGATGGCGACGCGGCCTTTAAGGTCCGGCAGCTCTACGGGGATGCGCCGGTCGAAGCGGCCGGGCCGGAGCAGGGCCGGGTCCAGCACATCGGGACGATTGGTGGCGGCCAGGATGACCACGCCTTTGCTTGCGTCAAAGCCGTCCATTTCGGCCAGCAGCTGGTTTAAGGTCTGCTCGCGCTCGTCGTTGGATCCGGTGATGCCGTTGTCGCGTTTTTTGCCGATGGTGTCGATCTCGTCGATGAAAACGATGCAGGGAGCCTTTTCATTGGCCTGCTGGAACAGGTCGCGGACCTTGGCCGCGCCCATGCCCACGAACATCTCCACAAATTCGCTGCCGCTGATGGAAAAGAACGGGACCTTCGCCTCGCCGGCCACGGCCTTGGCCAAAAGGGTCTTGCCGGTGCCCGGAGGGCCCACCAGCAGAGCGCCTTTGGGGAGCTTGGCGCCGATGGCGGCGTAGCGCTGGGGATCGTGCAGGAAATCGACGATCTCCTTCAGGGCGTCCTTGGCCTCCTCCTGGCCCGCCACGTCGGCAAAGGTCTTGCCGGTCTGGCTCTCGATATAGATCTTTGCGTTGCTTTTGCCGAGCATCAGGGCGTTGGAGCCGCCCATGCGCTTCTGCATGCTGCGCATAAGCAGCTGCCCCACCACCACGAAGAAGATCATCGGGATGACCAGGTTGATCAGCAGCTGGCTGAGGATGCCCTGCCTGGCCGGAATGGCGGCGGCAAACTTGACATGCGCGTCGGTGAGCCGCTGCACCAGGCCGTCGTCCAGGCTGACCAGGCCCGTCTGGTAGAGCGTTGTCAGACGCCCGCCGGAGGCTTCTTTTGTCTGCCAGGTGATCACCTGATCGTTTTCACTGATCATCACTTCGGTGATCTTTCCCGCTTCCAGGTCCTTAAGGAACTGGTCATAGCTGACGGTGGCGGTGGTATACGTGGTGTTCAGCGCGGGCAGGACAAACACGTTGATCAAAAGCAGGACCGCCAAGGCGATCAAATAATAGGTAATGATCGGTTTTTTGCTGTCTTTTCTTTCTTTCATAGGTCCTCTTTTCCGCGGCGCGTTCGCTGCAGGCGGAACGCCTGCCGCTACGTGTATATTGTGCGTTCAAACGCCGAAAATGTCAATGCCGGCCGATGCTTCTGACATGCAGGTGACATGATTAAATCATTTTTCCGTCACCGCAATTTAAATTTTTAGCGGGGCATGTCAGGGAAAAACCGCGCCCCGCGCGGTTGACGCCCGGTCAGGAGGCATTTTTCCGTGCCCGCCTGCGTTGGATGACGGGAGAAAGCTGCGAAACGATCACGGCCGCGAACATCAGCGCGCATCCGGCGATCTCCCGGCCGTTCATCCTCTCTCCCAGCAGGACGGCACCTGAAAGGAGGGCGAAAACCGATTCCAGGCACATGATCAGGGAAGCGAGCGTCGGGTCTGTGTCCCGTTGACCAATGATCTGCAGCGTGTAGGCCACCGCGCTTGAAAAAAGCCCCGTGTACAGGATCGGGACCGCGGCCTCCAGGACAGCGCCGAAGGATATTTCTTCGGTAAACAGGGCAATGAGCATACTAAGGCCTCCCGTTACCAGGAATTCGTCCCGGGCGAGGGCCGTCCCGCTGACATGGGGAGCGAAACGGTCCACGCACAGGATCTGCCCGGTAAAGCATACGGCGCATCCGAGCAGGAGCAGGTCCCCCGCTTCCATACGGAAGCCCGACACGGGCACGCACAGGAGGTACAGCGCCACAAGCGCCAGAGCCACGCCGGCCAGGATGACCCTGCCCGGGTTTTTCCCGAGGATCAGCCACCCGGCCAAGGGCACCAGCACCACGTAAAGGGCGGTGACGAATCCCGCCTTGCCGGCGTCGGTGGAAATGATGCCGACCTGCTGCAGGCAAGTGGCGGCAAACAGGAAAAGCCCGCAAAAGATCCCGCCCTTTATCTGCTTTCGGGCGGAATAACGCGTCTTTTGCTTTTTTCCGGCGTGAAGGGACACCGGGATCATGACCAGGCCTGCCAGAAGCATCCTGATCCCGGTGAAGGCGAAGGGCCCGATATGGTCCATGCCGACCCTTTGGGCGGCGAAGGCCGCCCCCCAGATGGCCGAAGCGAGCAAAAGGAGCAGGCTGCCGCGCAGCGCTTTTATGTCCATGAACGATCCCTTTCAGCGGCTTGTTTCGCCCGTTCCGCGGCCAAAGCCGGGAGGGCAGCCAAAAAGAAATTCTACACAAAAGAAAGCTAAAAATCAACTGCCGAAAAACGCGGACGACGGAATGGAATGCGGTGTTTTTTACGGCCCGGCGATTTACCCCGGGGGCGTTGTATGGTATGATGGAACGGCAGGACTGAGGTCCGCGACGGATAAAAGGATCGGTGAATGGAAGGATGAACGACCGTTTTGTATTGAAAGCGCCCTATACGGCCCGGGGGGACCAGCCCGGGGCCATCGAGGCACTGGCCCGGGGCGTTAAAGAGGGGATGCCGGCCCAGGTGCTTCTGGGCGTGACCGGCTCGGGCAAGACCTTTACCATGGCCTCGGTGATCGAAAAGGTCCAGAAGCCCACCCTGGTGATCGCCCACAACAAGACGCTGGCGGCACAGCTGTGCGCCGAATTCAAATCCTTTTTCCCCGACAGCGCGGTGGAATATTTTGTGTCGTATTACGACTACTACCAGCCGGAGGCCTATATCGCCTCCACCGACACCTACATCGAAAAGGACGCCTCCATCAACGACGAGATCGACCGCCTCCGCCACAGCGCCACCGCCGCGCTGAAGGAAAGGAAGGACGTGATCATCGTCGCGTCGGTGAGCTGCATCTATTCCATGGGCGATCCCTCGGAATACGAAGGCCAGATGATCAGCCTCAGGCCGGGGATGGCCCTGTCCCGGGAGAAACTGATGCGCGCCCTGGTGGACATCCAGTACGAGCGCAACGACACGGACCTGGAACGCGGATGTTTCCGGGTGCGGGGGGACACGCTGGAGATCATTCCGGCGGACCAGAGGGATTTCGGCATCCGGGTGGAATTTTTCGGCGACGAGATCGACCGCCTGTCCGAATTTGCTTTGACCACCGGGCAGGTAAAGCGCACCACGCTGCACGCGCCGATCTATCCCGCCACATTTTACGCCACCGATCCCGTAAAACGGGACGCAGCCCTTGAAAACATCGAGCGGGACATGGAGGCCGCCGCCGAGGCGTTTGAAAAGGACCACAAGCCGCTGGAAGCGGAAAGGATCCGCCAGCGGACCCGCTATGACATCGACATGATGAAGGAGATCGGCTATTGCCAGGGGATCGAAAACTATTCCCGGTATTTCGACGGCCGGCAGCCCGGCGACGCGCCTTTCTGCCTGCTGGATTATTTCCCGAAGGATTTCCTCACCTTCATCGACGAAAGCCATGTCACCGTTCCCCAGGTCCGGGCCATGTACGCGGGGGACAGGGCCCGCAAGGAACAGCTGGTGGAGTACGGGTTCCGCCTGCCCTCCGCCTTTGACAACCGTCCCCTGAAGTTCGACGAGTTTCAGGAAAGGATCCGCCAGGTGATCTACGTTTCCGCCACCCCGGCCCCCTTTGAAAGGGAGCAGGCCAGCCAGGTGGTGGAGCAGATCATCCGGCCCACGGGCCTTCTGGACCCGAAGATCACCGTGCTGCCTGCCCAGGGCCAGGTGGACGACCTGATCGGCCAGATCAGGGAGACAGTAGGGAAAGGATACCGGGTCCTGGTCACCACCCTGACAAAAAAAATGGCCGAGCGCCTGACGGATTTCCTGGACGAGACCGGCGTTAAGGTCAGGTACCTGCATTCGGATATCCAGACCATGGAGCGCCAGAAGCTGATCCGCGGGCTGCGGCTTGGGGAATACGACGTGCTGGTGGGCATCAACCTTTTAAGGGAGGGCCTGGACCTGCCGGAGGTTGGCCTGGTGGCCATCCTGGATGCCGACAAGGAGGGCTTTCTGCGCAGCGAGACCAGCCTGATCCAGACCATCGGCCGGGCGGCCCGCAATGTGGACAGCCGGGTGATCATGTACGCCGACGCCCCCACCGATTCAATGATGGCGGCCATCGGCGAAACCAACCGCCGCCGTGCGCTGCAGGAAAAATACAACGAGAAAAACGGCATCACCCCCGAAAGCGTCAAGGCCAGCGTCAAGAGCCTGCTGGAGATCACCGACGCGATGGAGGGCGGCATGCCCGAAGGCCTGGGCGGGGAGGAAAAGGATGCCCTGATCCGGCAGCTGGAGGACCAGATGCTGACCGCCGCCGGGAAAATGGAATTCGAAAAGGCCGCCAAGCTGCGCGACCAGCTGTTTGCCCTCCGGGGCGACAAGGTGCCGGAGCGGACGCCGGTGCGCCATCGCAGGGAAAAGATGCGCCATCATTGACGAAAGCGGGGACCGGGATGAAGGTCAGGGAAGAGGTGCTGCGCCTCCTGATGGAGGAAGGGACCCTGTCGGGCGGGAAGACCGCGGAATCCCTGGGGGTGAGCCGCACGGCGGTATGGAAAGCGGTGGAGGAACTGCGCCGGGAAGGGATCGCCATCGGATCCGTCCATGGCGGAGGATACCGCCTGGAGGACAGGGACCGGGTGCTGAGCACCGACGCGGTGAGGGCCTTCCTCCGGCCGGATAAGGACATGGACGTGATCTTTGCCGGCAGCAGGGTGGATTCCACAAACACGGAAGCACTCAGGCACCTCCGGGACGGCGCCGTTCCTCCCTTCGTGCTCATCGCCGGGGAACAGACCCGGGGCCGGGGACGGAAGGGTCGGTCGTTTTATTCCCCGCGGGGCGGACTGTATATGACGGTGGCGCTGCCGGGGATGATCCCCGTGACCGCCCTGACCGGACTGACGGCCCATGCCGCGCTGTGCGTCTGTTTCGCCCTGGAGGAGATCGCCCGGCTGAAGCCCGGGATCAAGTGGATCAACGATATCTTCCTGGACGGGAAAAAGATCGCCGGGATCCTGACAGAGGCGGACGTGGACGCGGAAAGCGGCGACGCCCGGAACATCCGGGTAGGGATCGGCATCAACACCGGCTTCGGGGAAGCGGCGGAAGACTGTCCCGGGATGGCCTTCCTGGGGATCCCCGCCCTGAGGCCGGCCCTTGCCGCCCGCATCGCCGCGGACACTGCGGCATACGATACGGAACGTGGCCTGGACACCGGGGCCTACAAAAGCCGGTCTGTCACCCTGGGACACAGGGTGCGCCTGATTTCGGGGGGCAGAGAGCACGAAGGCCTGGCCGTGGGGGTGGACGGAAACGGCGCCCTCATCCTGGACGAGGACGGCAGGAAAAACGTGCTTTTGTCCGGGGATATGGTGAGGGACATCCGTTCCTGAGGATCACGGAAGCGCCGGATAAAAATACGCGTCATTCCTTTCCCTCGGCCATGCCTTCCCGCTCCGGCGCTTTGTATCCCCTGTGAAGCGAGAGCGGTTACAAATGTAAAAAACGCGGGGAAAGCCCTTTGCGTTGCTCAAAGAAGAATGAAACATGGTATAATCCTTCCGTACGGGACCGGATATGGGATCAGCTGAAACGCCTTGTCCGGGCCGCCCCGTGCGGATTCTTTTATCTCTGTCCGGGACAGGAGCCCCGGAAAATGAAAAGGAGGATCTTCAAATGACCAAACGAATCGTTTCCCTGCTGCTGGCCGCGGTCATCGCTGCAATGCTGGTGCCGTCATTTGCCGGGGCGGAATGGATCATGTATGTGTATACCGACGACGGCAAAACATTGAACGTACGCAGCGATCCCTCCGTGGGCAACAACCTGCTGGGCCGCCTGGATTACGGCTCCGCTGTCAGCGTCCGCATGACCAGCGCCAACGGCTGGGCCTGCATCGACTTTAACGCGCCGACCAACGGCAATGTCGCCTATGTGCAGACCCGCTTCCTGGTGTCTGCGAAACCCGCGCCCAAGTCCGTGACTCCCAGCCAGGATCCCGTGATCACGGACGCTGCGAAGGTGCTCAACGACATGAACGCCGAATTCCGCACCGCCAGGGTCGTGACTGTGCCCTTTACCGTGGCAGCCCGTCCCGCCCGCGCATCCGGCTGGGTGAACCTGCGCTGGGCCCCCACCACCGAAGCCGAACGCATCTCCACCTGCACCCAGGGCAAGGAACTGGTCGTACTTGCCGAACTGAACAACTGGTACCAGGTGCAGGACCCCGTCACCGGCATGATCGGTTTCATCAGCCGCCAGTACGTGGTGCGCAAGTGATCTCCCCCGGCCTTTTAAAACGCCGGAACTCGGAACAACAATAAAAACGCGGCCTCAGCCGCGGAATACCGATGGATAAGGAAGGGATAAACCAATGAAAAAACTGATCGCGATCTCGCTGTGCATGGCAATGCTGCTTAGCTGCGCCGCCCTGGCTGAGGAAAAGAAAACCCTGGGCACCCTCAACGGCATGTTCTCCATCGAATGCACTCTGCCTGACGGCTATCAGGCGGAAAATATCGCCAGCGACGGCAATGGGATGCTGATGGTCTCCGTCAGGTCGGAAGACGAAAGCAAGCCCTACATGGTCCTGTCCGTGGCGTTCGACGAATTGATGGCAGACGTGGAACGGCTGAATGACCTGGATGAGAACGCCCTCGCCATGATCGAGGAGACCTTCAGAGCTGAGGACAGCGTGGAGATCACCTACACCGAGACCGCCCTGGGCACCAGGCTGATGGTGGTGAAGGAAAAAGCGGACGGCGTGGAATATGTGGACTTCTATACCGTCTATAAGGGCTATTCGATCGAATTTGTGCTGCTGAAGGATTCCGCCGAGGGCCTGACAGACCATGAGATCGAAATGGCTGTCAGGTTCCTGAGCGATATGGAATTTGTGCCCGCGGAATGATCTTTCCGGCAAAAACGGGTTAACAGGACATTCGGGCCGCGGCGGAGAAGGATCCGCCGCGGCCCGCGGTGTCCGGCGGGTTCCGGTTTTCTTTTTCCCGCATCCGTCCTTCCTTTTGCATGGCTGCGATGGTATAATGGTGGCGGGGGGAAGGCTATGATCATCGCATTTCACAAAGATCCCGATAAGCTTGAGGAACTGCTCGCCGCCATCCGTCCGGCGGCTGGAGGAGAGGCGGTCATCGGCTTTACCGATCCTTCCGGGATCCCTGACCGCATGAACGGCCATCAGTGCCATATCGCGTTCCTCAGCCTGGAGGAGGACGGCGGCGATATCCTGCGCCTGGCCGGGGAAATGAAACGTACCGATCCCCGCGTCAACATCGTCTTTACCGCTCCCGGCCCCCGGTACGGGGCCGAAGCCATGGCCATACACGCCAGCGGATACATCGTCCTCCCGGTCACGGCGGAAAAGATCCAAAGCGAGCTTTGCGACCTGCGCTATCCGCTGCCGGAGAAAAACGCGTTCCGTAAATCGTTTTATATCCGCACCTTCGGCCGCTTCGAGGTATACGGCAACGGCGTGCCCCTGCGTTTCCACTACAGCAAAACAAAGGAGCTTTTCGCCTACCTGGTGGATCAAAGGGGCGCCTCCTGTTCCAACGGGGAACTGATGGCCGCCCTGTGGGAGGACGACAGCGGCGATTCCCACTTAAGCTACCTGAAAAACCTGAAGCAGGACCTGCGCTGCGCCCTGAAGCTCCTGGGACAGGAAGACCTGCTGATCTGCTCCAAGGGCGGCATCGCCGTGGCGATCCGGCCCTGCATATGCGATTATTTCGACCGGATCGGCCACGTCCCCGGCGCGCCGGAATACCGCGGGGAATACATGACCCAATACTCCTGGGCCGAAATGACCCACGCCGCCCTGGAGATGGAGCGGCAGAAAAACCATAACAAAAACCGCTCCGGGACCGGAGCGGGATGATCATGCAATGAAGCGCCATGAAAACGGAAAGCTTACGGGATGGCCGCCTCCGCCCTTACGGCAATTGTCAGAACCTTCCGCCGTGGCTGGATCCGTGGCCGCCGCCGCCGCCAAAGTGGCCGCCGCCGCCATGGCCCGAGGAACCGGAAGAGGAGGATGTCTCGATCTTGCGCCGGGTCTGGGATGTGTACAGGTACAGGTCCTGACGCGCCGTGATCCGGGCTTGGGAGATGTAATTGCCGGCGTCCTCCTTCTTCCTGGCGGTCCTCATGGAATGCCGGACGCACAACAGGACGATGGCCGTAATGATCGCCGAAACGACCCCTATGATCGGCAGGTCCTCCACCACGGCGGTCACGGGATCCACAGGCTCCCTGGCTGTATAGCCGCCGCGATAGGCCGTGGGGCCTTCCGGTTCCCATCCCGTCGGGTCCAGGGACTGGTCCCAGTACCTGCCCAGATAGGAATCCAGCCTGTCAAGGTACGCGCTGAAGGCGTTGTAATACCTGCCGGACTTGAGGTACGTTTTCGCCGCGTCCTCGCACGCGTCCAGCCTGGCGGTGGTCAATGCCCTCTCCCCCCGGCCGGTGGTCACGCTGACGTACCAGCGGTCGCTGAGCCGGACGGCAAAGATGACCCCGTCCTCCCCCGCGTGCCGGGCGTCGTAGTAATCCGCCGCGTACTTCCTCAAGCCGTAGTAACCGGAGTCGGAATCGCTCTGGGTGTAGCCCGGGGTCCTGTTTACCAGGCGGATCATTACCACCAGGCCGTATCTGTTCCCGATCTCATTGCAGGCCCGGTTGAGCGCTTCGATCTCCCCGGCCGTCATGGACCCCGTTTCGTCGGTCACAAGTCCGGACCCGGACGGGGACGCGGTCGAAGAGATCCCGGGAAGATCGGAAAAAAAGTCCCTGAACACCGAATCGTCCGCGTACGCGGCCGGGGCAAGAAGCGCCAGGACAAGGATCAGGACCGGTATCAGCAAAACCTTTTTCATCACATGATCCCTCCCCGGATAAGAAAATAGACGATCGCCGCCGCGACAAGGCCGATCCCCAGGAACAGCCCGGCGCCCAGCATCGTGGTGCGCAGCGGATCCATCGGCAGGTTCCCGATGATCTTCCCCGTCTGTCCGTTCATCGCGAAGGTATAGTTTTTCCCTTTCCAGGTATTGTTCAGGATCCAGACCGGCATCAGCACGTTCCTGGAGCGGCTTTTCCGGATGTTCACCCGGGTGTTTTTGGGCGTCACCGTATCGTAGCCGATCACGTCCGATCTGCAGAAATTGCTGGCGCTGGTGCGGATGCGCTCCGCGGCCCTGCGCTGGCAGGTCTCCGCGCCCTGGTCGTAGCGTTCGGCCTGGAAGCCTGCGATATATCCGGGATCGAACCCGGCCGCTTCCCCGGCCTGAAAGGGCTCCACCGATTCCATCAGGGTATCGTCAAGCTTGGTGGAGGAATTGACCGGCAGCGAACGGAATCCTACGTCGCCGCCGCGCCGCACCAGGTAATGCTTGGTATAGGTGACCATGTACTGCCCTTCCCGCCGGGTATTGGACCGGGTGCACTGATAGGTGCAGTCCGCATCGGCGTCGCAGTCGAACAGCCAGAAGGGCACATAGATGCCGGTGATCTTCTCCATCACCGCGTGGCTGAGGAAATGCCGGGAGACCAGCTTTTTCTTTCTGCAGAGCTGCCTGTAGGCCTCCACCGCCTCCTCCCGGGTCTTCCGGAAAGGAATGATGGCCTCCGGGCGGTATTTCCCCTCCAGCACCTGGGGCATAACGGCGTCGTTGCCGCAGTAAGGGCAGCGCTGGGCGGCGGCGGTGTCGCTGACCACCATCTGCGCGCCGCAGCCCGGGCAGGAAAAAGCCCTGAGGTGCGACGTGTCCCCGTCCACCGTTCCCTCGGCGGGACGGTCCCACAGGAAGTCGTCCGCAGTGTTGTCCCGGATATCGTTTTCCGCATAGCCCTGCAGCGTCTCCAATGGGAAGGAATTGCCGCACTGGCCGCATTTCATCCCGCCCGCCTGGCCGTTCCATGTAAGGTCGCTCCCGCAGCACGGGCAGCGGTATACCCTCGCTTCCATCATTGCCGATTCACCCCCGTCTTCCCTCGGGACAGCAAAAGCCGTCCCGTGCCTTGGTACAAAAACGCTTTTTACTTTCTTTCAATGACCCTCGCGAAGAACCCGCCGCTCTGGAACAGCGGGGCGAGGGTACTTTCGGAAACATAGGACGTCACCACGTCCCTTGGCACCACCGTGGCCACGATGGGCACCGTCAGGAACAGCACATATACGATGATCAGGCCCCGGCACAGTCCGAAGAGCCCGCCGGCGGCCCCGTCAGCCATGCGCAGCGGCGGAAACTTGAACACATGCTTGATCAGGCTGCATATAAGGCCGAGGACGACGCTTGTAACCATGAATACCGCCACATAGCTTCCCACGTTTACCGCCGCGTTCACCAGGGTGCTTTTTACGTAATCGTTCACCGTCACGGCACCTTCGCCCGCCAGGGTCCGCCCAGCCAGGTTGTTTTCCAGCGTGCCCGCCAGCACGTCCGGAAGTTTCACCGCGTCCAGCACCCGGCGGATGCCGGAAGGATCCAGCGCCGCGGCATTGGTCTGGGCCAGGTCCACGTCACCCACCCGGGCCACCGCGTCGGTGTAGGTGGAAAGGGTAGTCGTGATGCCGGAATTGTTCCTGATCAAAGCGGATACGGAGGGACCGAACACGAAGGCCGCCCAGACGGCCAGAAGGAAGCTGGCCACCGACAAAACCGTCTGCAGGAAGCCGTGGTAGATGCCGTAGACCACACTGATGCCCACGATCGCCAGGATCGCTATATCCACACCGTTCACTTTTTCACCCCTTTTCCCTTTCCGACGTCAAAAGACCGCGGGAGCCGGACGGAATATCCAAAAAAGAATCCAAAGCAAACTCGCCCGTCCGGATATCCGCCGCTTCAAAGGCCCTGCCGGATGCCGCCTGCGGCGCGCGTATCCCGCGGCGGCATCCGCTGCCAGAAAGCGGTATCTCAGTCGTCGCTCATGCGCAGCACCGCCATGAACGCCTCTCCCGGCAGTTCCACCGTGCCGAACTGGCGCATGCGCTTTTTGCCTTCCTTCTGTTTTTCAAGCAGCTTTTTCTTGCGGGTGATGTCGCCCCCGTAGCACTTGGCCAACACGTCCTTGCGCATGGCCTTGACCGTCTCCCTGGCGATGATCTTGCCGCCGATGGCCGCCTGGATCGGGATCTCGAACTGCTGCCTGGGGATGACGTCCTTCAGCTTTTCGCAGATGGCGCGGCCCCGGGCGTAGGCGTTGTCCCTGAAAACGATCATCGTGAAGGCGTCGCAGAGCTCGCCGTTGAGGAGGATGTCCATCTTCACCAGGTCGCTCTCCCGGTATCCGGTAATCTCGTAGTCATAGCTGGCGTAGCCCCGGGAGCGGGACTTGAGCTGGTCGAAAAAGTCGAAAATGATCTCGTTCAGGGGCATGTCGAATTCCAGCCGCACCCGCTTGCCCTCGTACTGCATGTCCACAAAGACGCCCCGCTTGCTTTTGCACAGGTCCATCAGCGTTCCCAGGAATTCCTGGGGAGTGTAGACGGCGGCGCGCACAAAGGGCTCGCTCATGGAGGCGATCTCCGTCACCGGCGGCATGTTAGAGGGATTGTCCAGGGTAAGTTCGGTCCCGTCGGTCTTTTTCAGGCGATAGATGACGCTGGGCGCCGTGGTGATCAGCCCCAGGTCGAACTCCCTCTCCAGCCGCTCCTGGATGATCTCCATATGCAACAGGCCCAGAAAGCCGCAGCGGAAACCGTAGCCCAGGGCCGCGCTGGTCTCGGGCTCAAAGGACAGACTCGCGTCGTTCATCCTCAGCTTTTCAAGTGCGTCCTTCAGGTTGTCATAGTCGGCTCCGTCAGCGGGATAAATGCCGCAGAAGACCACCGGCTGGACCTCCTTGTATCCGGGCAGGGGGCTGTCCGCCGGACGCTGGGCGTCGGTAACGGTATCGCCCACCCGGGTGTCCCTCACGTCCTTGATGGAAGCGCTGATATATCCGACCTCGCCGGGCAGGAGGGCTTCCCTGGGCCTGAAACCCGGATCGAAGACGCCTACCTCCACCACGTCGAATTCGGCACCGGACTGCATCAGTCGCATCCGCATCCCGGGGAATACCTTTCCCTCCATCACGCGCACATAGCAGATGGCCCCGCGGTAATTGTCGTATTTCGCGTCGAAGACAAGCGCCTTCAGCGGCCGGTCCTCCTCCCCGCCGGGGGCCGGGATCCTGTTTACCACCGCCTCCAGTACGTCCTCTATGCCGATGCCCTGCTTGGCGGAGATGGCCGGGGCGTCCGAGGCGTCCAGGCCGATCTCGTCCTCGATGTCCTTCCGGGTCTCGTCCACCTGAGCGGAGGGCAGGTCGATCTTGTTGATGACCGGGACGATCTCCAGGTCGTGGTCCAGGGCCAGGTAGGTGTTGGCCAGTGTCTGGGCCTCGACGCCCTGGGTGGCGTCCACCACCAGGAGGGCTCCCTCGCAGGCCGCCAGGGCGCGGCTCACCTCGTAGCTGAAGTCCACATGGCCGGGGGTGTCGATCAGGTTCAGTTCGTATTCCTCGCCGTCCCTGGCGCGGTAACGCATGTTGACCGGCTTGGACTTGATGGTGATCCCCCGCTCCCGCTCCAATTCCATGCTGTCCAGGATCTGTTCCACCATCTGGCGCTGCTCGAATACCCCGGTCTTTTCCAGGATACGGTCCGCCAGGGTGGACTTGCCGTGGTCGATATGGGCGATAATGCAGAAATTGCGGATCCTTGACAAACGCTGGTCCATTTTATCCCTCCGTTACATGATCAGGTCGGTCACCACGTCGTCCATCAGCGCCATGACCACCGGCTTGCCCCTGTCGCTCATCGACGCGGCCCCCAGGTCTTCTGTGGAGATCGGGGTCAGGGTGCCGCTCTTTTGCACCACGGTCATATTCGTAAGTCCCCGTACCACGCCGCAGGCCGCCACATAGGTGCCTGTCAGCCCGTCGCGGCCCAGGGTGACGCATTTTGCGCCTTTGCCGCCCCGCGCCTGGCTGTCGGCAAGCGCGCCCATGACCTTTTTGGCATATCCGCGCTCGGTCATCACGATCAGCTGCGCGCCGTTGTCAAAGAGGGCCCCCAGGATGACCCGGTCCGTCCCGTCCAGGCGGATGCCGCGCACACCGGCCGCGCTGCGGCCGCTGACGGGCACCTCGCAAACGTCAAAACGGATGGACTGGCCTTTCCTGGTCACAAGCAGCATTTCGTCGCTTTCATCGCAGCGCATGACATCCAGCAGCGTGTCGTCGTTCTTGAGTCCGATCACGCTGAAGGTCCTGCGCCGGACCGCAAATTCCGTCATGGCCATGCGCTTGACCATGCCCTGGGCCGTCACGAACATGACCTCGCCCGGCCCCCGGATCTCGCCGGGGGATACGTCCAGCATCCGGACGCAGTTTTCGCCCTTTTCAAGGCCGTTTAGCACCCCGCTGAGGCTGACGCCCCGCTCCTTGGGACGGGTGATCTCCCCCAGGTCCCCGACGCTCAGGACGAACACGTTGCCCCGGTCGGTAAAGAACATCAGGCTGTGGTCCGTCTGTGTGCGGAAAACGAAGCGGTTGAAATCGCCCTCCTTTTCGGGCAGGTCCAGCTTCTCAAAAGTCCTGGGAGCGTACCTGCGAAGGAGCCCCGCACGGGTCAGGCACACCACCGCGTCGTCGGGGATGACCTCCTCGATCTCCTCTTCCTCCTCGGCCTCTTCCTCGCCCTTTTCGATCGTCGTCCTGCGGCCGTCCCCATAGGTGTCGGCGATCTCGCGCATCTCCTTTTTGATCACGTTCATCAGCTTCTTTTCGCTGGCCAGGATCCCCTCCAGGGTGGTGATCGTTTTCAGGATATCGGCGTATTCCTTGCGCAGGGTCTCGATCTCCAGGCCGGTCAGGCGCTGCAGCCTCAGGTCCAGGATGGCCTGGGCCTGGGCCTCGTCAAAGCCAAAGCGTTCCATCAGGCGGGTGCGGGCTTCCCTGCCGTTTTTGGAGGAGCGGATCAGGGCGAGCACCTCGTCCAGGTTGTCCACGGCCACGATCAGCGCCTCCAGGATATGGGCACGGGCCCGGGCCTGGGCCAGCTCATATTCGGTACGGCGGCGGACCACCGTCTTCTGGTGGCCGATGTAATAGCCAAGGACGGTCTTCAGCCCCATGGTCAGGGGTTTGCCCTCGGCCACGGCCACCATATTGACCCCGAAGGTCACCTGCAGGTCGGAATATTTGTAAAGCGTCTTCAGGATCTTTCCCGCGTCGGCGTCTTTGCGGACCTCGATCACTGCCCGCATGCCGGTGCGGTCGCTTTCGTCGCGGATATCGTAGATCCCGCCCAGCTGGCCCTTTTTCTCTTCGCTGAGCCGGAGGATCTTTTCCAGCATCTGGGCCTTGTTGACGTTATAGGGGACTTCGGTGATGCAGATCAGCCTGCGTCCGGAGGAGCCGTCCTCGATGTGCACCCGGGCCCGGAGGGTCAGTTTGCCCCGTCCGGTCTCGTAAGCCTGGCGAAGCTCCGGCGTATCCATCAGGATGCCGCCCGTGGGAAAATCCGGGGCCGGCACCAGCTTCATCAATTCGTCCAGCGAAATGTCAGGGTCGTCGATTTGCGCGCAGCAGGCGTTCACCACCTCCCTGAGGTTGTGGGGAGGGATGTTGGTAGCCAGGCCCACGGCAATGCCGCTGGCGCCGTTCACCAGGATGTTGGGGAACCTGGCGGGCAGCAGGTCCGGCTCCTTCAGGGTGTCGTCAAAGTTCAGCCGGAAGGGTACCGTGTCCTTGTCGATGTCCCGGAGCATCTGCATGGCCAGCGGGGCCATGCGGGCCTCGGTGTAGCGCATCGCGGCGGCGCTGTCGCCGTCGATGGAGCCGAAGTTGCCGTGGCCGTCCACCAGCAGGCCGCGCATATTGAAGGGCTGGCCCATGCGCACCAGGGCGTCGTACACCGAGGAATCGCCGTGGGGATGGTATTTGCCCAGGCAGTCGCCGACGATGCGGGCACATTTGCGGTGGGGCTTGTCCGGCGTAAGGCCCAGTTCCTGCATGGTGAACAGGATGCGGCGCTGCACCGGTTTCAGGCCGTCCTCCACCCTGGGGATCGCCCTCTCCAGGATTACGTATTCGGCGTAAGGCATCATGCTCTGATGCATGACCTCCTCCAGGGAGGCCTGGATGATATCGGGAGTATATACCGGAGGCTCCGGCGGTTTCTTTGCCATGTCGTTCCACCTTTGTCGCGTTCTTCCGGGCGGACGCCCGGTTTAAAAATGTTTCGGTTTTTTATTTGTCGCCGCTTCCCCAGGTCATGCGGTAGCTGTCCTCCAGGGTGCCCTCGAAGCGGTCCGCCTTGTTGAATTCGGCGTGCTCGGTGATGTATTCCCTGCGGGGTTCCACCTTGTCGCCCATAAGGGTGGTGATCAGGCTGTCCTCCCGCACCGCGTCCTCGATGGTCACCTGCATCAGCTTGCGGTTCTTCGGGTCCATGGTGGTCTCCCACAGCTGCTCCGGGTTCATCTCGCCCAGGCCCTTGTAGCGCTGGACAGTGTAGCCGCCCTTCAGCCCCCGGGTGAGCTTTTTCAGCTCCCGGTCGTCATAGGCATACTGGATGCCCGTGGCACGCTTGACCGCGTACAGGGGCGGCATGCCGATAAAAACGTGGCCTTCGGTGACCAGTTCCCGCATATAGCGGTAGAAGAAGGTCAGCAGGATAGCCCTGATATGGGCGCCGTCCTGGTCGGCGTCGGCCAGGATGATGACCTTGTGGTATTTAAGGCTGTCCAGGGTGAAATCCTCGTCGATCCCGGTCCCCAGGGCGGTGATGATGGAGCGGAACTCCTCGTTGGCCAGCACCTGGTCGATGCGTTTTTTTTCTACGTTCAGGGGCTTGCCGCGCAGCGGCAGGATCGCCTGGAAGCGGCGGTCCCTGCCCTGTTTGGCGCTGCCGCCGGCGCTGTCGCCTTCCACGATGAAAAGTTCGTTCTCCGCGGCTTTCCTGCCGGTGCAGGCCGAAAGCTTGCCCACCAGCGGGGCAGCCTCCAGGGCGCTTTTCTTCCTGGCCAGGTCCTTGGCCTTCTGGGCCGCCTCGCGCACCTTGGCGGATTTAAGGGCTTTTTCGACGATCCTCTGCCCCAGGTCCTGGTTCTTGAGGTCCTCCAGGTACAGCGTCATTTCGTTCATGACGATGCTTTCGACCGCGGGGCGCACTTCGGTGTTGCCCAGCCTTCCCTTGGTCTGCCCTTCAAACTGCGGGTTCTTGACCATCACGGAAATAACGGCAGTCAGCCCTTCACGGAAGTCCTCCCCGGAAAGGTTGTTGTCCTTTTCCTTCAGGGCGCCGATCCTGCGGGCGTAATCGTTGAATATCCGGGTCCAGGCGCTCCTGAACCCCGCCTCGTGGGTGCCGCCCTCGCCGGTGGAAATGTTGTTGGCAAAGGAGAACACCGAAACGGAATAACTGTCGGTGTACTGTACCGCCGCGCTGAAGCGGATGTCGTCCTTCTGGCCGGAAAAAACGATGATCTCGTCCGTAAGCGGCGTTTTTTCCCGGTTGAGCCAGCGGACGTAATCGGCGATGCCCCCGGCATAGCAGAATTCCTCCGTCCGCCCCGCGCTCTCAGGCACCCTTTCGTCGGTCAGCGTGATCCTTACGTTGGGGTTCAGGTAGGCCAGCTCCCTCAGGCGGGAGCGCACCACGTCGTGGTTGAACACCGTATCTTCAAATATGCGGTCGTCGGGCATGAAGCGCACCAGGGTGCCCCGCTTCCGGGTGTTGCCCAGGCGCTCCAGGGGAGTCACGGCTTTCCCGGCCATGACCTTGCCTTCCTTTTCGTCGTAATTACTCTCAAAACGGATGGCCCAATGGGTCCAGTCCCGGAAGGAATCCACCGTCATCCAGCGGCTCAGGGCGTTGACCACGCTGGCTCCCACCCCGTGGAGGCCGCCGGAATAGGCGTAATTTTCATTGCCGAACTTGCCGCCGGCGTGAAGGCGGGTATAGATGACCTCCACACCGGAAATGCCCAGCTCCGGATGCATGTCCACGGGAACGCCCCGCCCGTTGTCCCAAACCGAAGCGCTGCCGTCCCTGTGCAGCGTCACCTGCACCTCGGTGGCGAAACCGCCCATGCATTCGTCGATCCCGTTGTCCACGATCTCCCACAAAAGATGGTGCAGCCCGCGGCTGCCCGTGGTACCGATATACATTCCCGGACGCATGCGCACCGCGTCCAGTCCCTCCAGCACCCGGATGGCGCTGGCATCATAATTCTGTGCCATAATCCCTCGCTGAAAAAATACTGATAAAAGAGGCGGAGCCTCAAAGGCAGCCCCTCATGATGCCGTATCGCCGGCAGGAGGCGCAAAGGCCCGTCGCCCCGGCAAAACGCCGGGAAAGCGATCCCGACCAGTATAAAATGATATCATTTTTTCGCCGGTTATGCAATCCCCGCCGCTTGTTGACGCATACGATGCGAAAAGGGTATAATAATCACAGCCGCGTGCGGCTCTATAAGGTTTCTTCCCGGCTTCAACCGTCACCCGGGCATTGTGAAAAGTCCGTTTTTTACATTCCCGACTTTTAAAGGAGAATCCCCAGATGAAAAAATTCCTCAGCGCTTTATGCCTTCTGTTCGTCCTTATCCTGTCCGTCTCCGCCGCTTCGGCCGGAAGCATCCCCGACGCGCTGCGCTTTACCCAGGAAGACAGCGGGAAGACCTATATCCGCGACAAGGTCTACACCATGATCACCTATCCCGACACGGCCAACGCCGCTGTGGACGAGGAAATGCGCGTCCTTTTGGACAGGATGTACGCCCGCGGCCTTGAGCACCTTCCCTCCGGCGTCGGGACCGTCGCCGAAAACTGCCTGGACGTGGGGGCCCAGGTTTTCCGCACCGGCTCTTCCTGGATGAGCTTCCTGTCCGTCGCCTCCATCGCCTGGGACAAGGAACAGGTGTACGTGGACGCGGAGACCCGGGTCTACGATATGGAGACCGGCAGCCGCGTCCGCCTGACTGACGTCCTCCGGGAGGACAGCGCCGTATGGGATCTTCTTTCCTCGGCCGTCCGGCAGGAACTGACCGCCTACTGGCCCAATGACACCGCCGACGGCGGGCAGCTTGCCCTCCTGTGCCGGCCCGAGTCCCTGAAGGAAGCCCGGTTCACCATGAGCCCCGGGCGGCTGACCCTGCATTACCGTGCGGACGAGATCTATCCCGGAAAAACCACCCTGATGCATGTCAGCCTCAGCTACGCTTCCCTCAGGGAATATATGACCCCTGAAGCCCTCTCCCAGACCGACAATTCCCGCTACGACCTGGTGGCGCTGACCTTTGACGACGGTCCCAACGGCAATTCCACCCTGCGGGTCCTGCAGACCCTCCGCCGCCGGGGGGCCCAGGGCACCTTCTTCATGGTCGGCACCGCCCTTGGCAGCGGGCGCTGGTGCGCCGCCCGGTCCCACGATGCCCTCCATGACGCCGAGAGCCACAACTGGGTCCACGTTTACGAGGACCTGAGCGCCGACAACGTAAAAAAATGGAAGGAAAAATTCGATAACCTTCTGATCTCCATCATCGGCAAAGGCGCGTCCTATATGCGCGCTCCCGGCGGCTATTACCGCAGGTATATCTCGGGCGGGGCGAATCTTCCGATGATCCAGTGGTCGGTCACCTCCACCGATCCCGGATCGGACCAGGTACAGAGGATAGCGGGTATCGTCCGCAGCAAGACCAAGCCCGGCAGCGTCGTCCTGTTCCACGACCTGAACCCCCGTTGTTCCGAATACCTGGACCTGGTGCTCCAATGGCTGGAGGAAAACGGCTACCTGTGCGTCACCGTCAGCGAAATGTTCGAAATGTACGGCGATCCCCTCAGGGGCGGCGAGGTCTACTACGACTGCGAAGGCCGCCGGCGTTAAAACACGCCGCGGGGGCACAGCATAAAACAGCGCATGGAAAAGGACCGCCCGCGGCGGTCCCTTTTCATGCGCTGCTGTTATTACACTTCCGGCAGGCTGGCCGCAGCCACGCTCTGGCCCACGCGGCGGCTCTTTTCGTCGGGGATATGGAGGGCGATCTTTTGGTAAAGCTCCGGGAATTCCTCCCGGAGGACCTGCTTCGCCTTCTCCAGCAGGATGCCCCCGCCCTCGCCGGAGGTGACCCGGCCCATGATCAGCACGTGGTGGATCCTGTAAAAGCGGGCGTACCAGGCGATGGCATAGCCGAAATACACGCCGATGGTCTCGTAGATCTTCCTTGCCCCGGGGGAACCGGCGTCCATTTCAGCCTGGACCACTTTCAGTTTTTCAGCCGGCGACAGGCCTTCGTCCAGAGGAATCCCCGCGGCCGGAGCCAGCTTGATGACCGCGTCCTGGCTGAAATACTTGACGCCGCAGCCGTAGTCTCCGCTCCATTCGTCCCGCATGGAGCCGGGGAAATCGTCCACCGGGACAAAGGCCAGCTCCGTCAGCCAGCCCATCAGGCGCATATCCGCGTCCACATAGCCGCCGGCCTCGCTGGTGCCCATGGCCACCCCCAGCACATCGCCCTCGCCCAGGTCCATGGCCCCGGCCAGGGCGGTCACGTCCCCGTCGTTGGCCACCGCCAGGGGGATGTCCTTCCCGATCTGTGCCGCCGCGTCGGTGTAGATATGGCGGATGCCGCTTTCAAAAAGCTCTTTGGGCACGCTCCTGAAAAGGGAGATGTCCTTTGTGGCGTCGTTGCCGATATAGACCCCGGCCGAGGATACGCCGATGCCGTCCACCCTCGGCATATGGGCTGCGGCAGTGCGGAAAGCCTCGACGATGCCCTGCAGGTGGTAATTGGGGTCGCTCTGCAGCTTCGGGAACCAGACGACCTCCTCGCTGTACACCGTTTCCCCGTCGATGACGGCCGACACCTTGCGGTCGCTGCCGCCGGCGTCAAAGCCGATGCGGCAGCCGTTCAGGTGCCTGCCGATGCTCTGGGCCCGATCCCGGCGGACCTTCACCCTGGCCATGTCGTCCTCCCGGACCACGGTAAATTCACGGTCGTACACGTCCCCCATGAACTTAAAGTCAAAATGCCGCTCTCCTTCGGGAGTATACGCCGCTGCCAGCTTCCGGAACAGCTTTTCGGATCCGCAGACCGTGATCTTCCAGCCGCCCCGCATCCACAGAAGGGCCTTGGTCATGCGTTCCGCCAGGTCCAGGGTCCTTTCGTCCTCCACACCTTCCGGAAACGCGTCCAGGCAGAAATAGTCGCAGCATCCTTCTTCCCGCTCGATATTCACCGCCAGGGGGACCGTCGGCCCTTTTGCCGCGTCGCGCTCATATTCCCTGAGCGTCACGCTCAGCGGTGCAAAATCCCTGTCAAGCGGCGCCGGCACTTTTAATCCCATCGTTTTCATCCGCTTCTTCTCCTGTTATGAAATGTATTTCCTCACGCCGCCGACCCAGGTCTCCCTGATATTCAGGTCGTCGTCGAATACCGTGATATCCGCGTCCTTCCCTACGCTGAGGCTGCCCCTGCGCCCATCCTCATGGATGGAGCGGGCCGGGGAAAGGGAAGCCGCCCTCACCGCTTCCCACATGGAAACGCCGGCGTGCTCACGGAACAGACGCACCGCCCTGTTCATCGTCAGCACGCTGCCGGCGATGGTGCCGTCCTTCAGGCGGCATTCGATGCCCTTCAGGTCGAAGGCCTGTCCCCCAAGGATGTATTCCCCGTCCCTGAGTCCGCCTGCGCGCAGGCAGTCGGTGATCAGGCACAGCCTGTCCCCCTTCACCCGGTACATGATCGGAAACAGGGCCTTGTCCACATGGAAGGCGTCCGCGATCATCTCGCACCAGGCATCGGAATACAGCGCCGCGCCGACGACGCCGGGGGAACGGTGGCTCATGGGCGTCATGGCGTTGAATGTGTGGGTAAAATGTTCGGCGCCGGCGTGCACGGCGGCCATGGCGGTGTCAAAGTCCGCCGCGGTATGGCCGACGGACAGGACGATGCCGCTCTTTTCCCGAAGTGTCCGGGTAAATTCGATGCCGCCCGGCATTTCGGGGGCGTAGGTGATCATGCGGATCACGTCTTTCCAGGGAAGGATCTTATCCGCGTCCGGGGGCAGGATGTTTTCCTCGGCCTGGGCGCCTTTGCGCGCGGGATTGATGAAGGGGCCCTCCGCGTGGCACCCAAGGATCCTCGCGCCGCGGAAATCATTTTGCCCGCTTTCTTCCATCATCGGCCGGAGGATGGCGAACACCTTTTCAAGGATCCCCCACCCCACCGTCATGGTGGTGGGCAGGAAGGACGTGACCCCGTTTTCCAATAGGGCCGCGGCCATTCGCCGGATCCCGTCCGGATCGGCGTCGCTGACGTCGTCCCCCCGGAAACCGTGGATATGCACGTCGACAAGTCCCGGGGAGATCCACGCCCCCCCGACATCCAGGACCTCATCCGCCAGGGAAGACGCCTCCTCCTCCCCGCACAGTCCCCGGATCTTTTCGTCAAACAAAAGAGCTTTCCCGGTGACCTCCCGGTCCTCCAGGATGATCCGCCCGCCGGTCATGGCGATCATGGGATCCCTCCTCCCGATCTGCGTCGTCTATTTGTAGTACATTATACAATCCTTCAATGCAAATTTCAATCGTTCCTGTCATATCCGGCAAATTTCTTTCCGGATATTTTCGCGATTGTTTTACTGTAAAAACACAGTAGCCAGAAAAGAGCAAAAAGCAACACCCCGGTAGTGAAAAAGGGTAAAGTGTAAATCAGGCAGACACAATCTGTGGAGTGATCACAGTGACTGTGATGCCCGGAAGAACGAATCCTTTACTTTCACAGCAGAGTGTGCGCAATTCACGAGTGTAGTCCCGAGGACTATATTACCTCTTGATGTCTTGCCGGATTTCCGTTTCCCGGCGCTCTCGTTGTTTCCTGGACACAATCCTGCCCATTTGCTGATATGTGCGTCTGAGGGGAAGCGGGTCATGCTCCCATTAGACACAACTTTCACGGGTATTTAGGCAACAAATCCGAACTTTCGCCTTTCAAAGTAATCTGACTTTTTCTATTTCTTGTACTATTAATTCTCTTCCTTGACGACCAGCTTGTTCTTACGCGGTCTTCCACGTTTTCCCTTGTTGGTTTTGCGGACCACGTACTCTGGCACGCATCCTTCGGGGATCTCGAAACCGA
>JAFXUZ010000046.1 GCA_017524725.1 Clostridia bacterium
CTTTCTTCCCGCCGGTGAGCAGGGACAGGGGCAGGTCAAAGTTCCAGGTCTCCTTATTGCTCACTTCTTCGGTAAAGCTGTAGCGGAACGAGGGCACGGCGGTCTCGTCGTCCAGGTACGCCTCCATTACCAGCACGTTGTCCCTGCGGTTCTCCATGGCGATGTACTTCTTGTTGTATACCGTCAGAGTCACCATGGGCGTGCCGTCGCTGGCGTCCCACCGCCTTGAATAGATCTCCACGTCGCTGGAACCGGTATCCAGCCGCATGCGGTCAAAATTCAGGTCCGTTTTGAACATGGAGGCATAGTCCGGATCGTTTTCTTCCTCGCCGTCGCCGCGGGATCGAAGCAGGCCGCCGCCTTCGCGCCGCACCTCGCCGTCCCTGCTGACGGAGATGACCGCAGGATCACTCGCGCCCCTGGCCGTCAGGGCATTCGCGTCTGCGCTGAATGAGTTGCTGTCGGTGGTATACATTTTTTCCACCTGCAGGTAGATGCTGTGGGTGTCCTTCCAGTCCTGGGGCATAAGCAGGGAAATGTTGAACGCCGAGAATGTGCCCGGCATGATCAGATCGGTCTTCCGGAGGCCTGAATTTTCAGAAAGGACTCTGGGAGTGGGCTTCCTGAACAGGTATTCCGTTTCGCTCACAAGCCAGAAATGCGTATCGTCCCCGTTCAGGCTGCATTCCTCCTGCCTGGCCACGGTCTCGCCCCGTTTCTCCTCCGCGAGCCCCTGGCCCTTGACCAGGGTGACCCGGTTGTTCTGGGGGTTGAGGACGTCCAGGTGGATGGTTTCGAACACTTCGGCCCTGCCGTTTTCGTCCTGGTCATAGACCGACAGGTCCAGCTTGGACAGGGGCACGTTCCCGTTGTTGTAGAGCGTTAAAACCACGTCGTCATAGGTGCCGGGGGCGGCCAGGGTTTCGGTGAGCACGCTGCCCACCATCCTGACGCCGAGCACCAATTGGAAATTGAACCGGTGGGCCGTCCGGCGGCCGTTTTCATGCCGCAGGATATAACAGCCGCTGTCGTTGCCGGCCAGGATGATCTCGGCCGGGGATGAATTGAGGGGAGTTTGCAGGGCGGCGATGGTAAAGGGCTCGGACATGGTGGAGGAGGCGCTGTCAAACCACACGCCCCGCACCTTGAACATCTGGGCTTTCCCGTCTTCCGTTTCCCCGGCGGTCTCCGCCCAGTAAACGCATTCGCGGCCGTAAAGGGTCGTCCAGCGGATCGTGGTCGCGGGGACGCTTACGCCGTAGTTCCATTCGGTCCATTTCTTTCCCTGGTTCGTCGGTGCGGGGAGCAAGCCCTTCAGGACGAATCCGTCTTCGCCGTCCTTCTGCACAAAAAAGATCATGCGCCTGCTGGGGTCATCGGTTCCCAGTCCGCGATTCACAAAGGAAACGACGTTTTCAGCATAGACCTCGGTACCGCCGTTGGCGTTGTCATATCCCAGTGAATACAGCCCGGTATCTTCTTTCAGGCTGCGGACCATGGAATAGTACGTGGCGCTGTATCCGATATATTGCTGAGTGATTAACTTATCATACGCTTTGGAATTGTCCAACTCGTTGAAAAAGCAGAAATCCTCGTACACGCTGTTTTCAAAAAATCTGTCCGTCAGGCCCAGCATGTCGATCTTCCGGATCGCCATGCCGTTTTCTTCGATCCCGGCAAGGACCTGGACGCAGTCCTGTCTCCTTATTTCTTTATCGTATATGATATTCAGCGGAACTGTGACGATCCTGAAGAGAGTCACCGCGGACTTCTTTGTACGCATGATGTTCCCAAAGATCCGGGGATCCCCGCAGGGATTCGTGTAGGGGTCGTGATGGACCTGCAGTTCATACATCTCAGCCAGGTACTTCCCGCCCTTTGTAAGCACCACGGGCTTCAGGACGTAGCCCTTCCCGGAGGGCGCAAGATAATAGGTGTGCACATAGGCCCAGGTCTTCAGGGGCACCTTCCTGGTCTCCGTCGTACCGTCATCAAGCGTCCTGGTCTGCTGCTCGTAGTCCTTTGCCAGGATGCTCACGATAAACACCACGTCGTTAAGCTTCGTTTCCGCTCCGCCGTCCCAGCTGGACAGATCGGCCGCGGACACGTCCTGCACCCAGTAGTCGAAGTCGATCACGTCATATCCGCCGTCGTCAAACCTGCCCCTGCCGGCGGCGTCCAGTCCCTCCTCGGTTTTCGCGATGGGCGAATACATTAGCGTACCGGTCAGAGGCACGGCTATCAGGCCGGGACGGTCGAAATGGATACTGTTCCCGTCGTGGAACTGGTTTTTTATGTACAGCATCATGGGCACCGTTTCCGGCGCGCCGCTTCCGCTGGTGCGCATATTGAACATCGTATTGCCGAACGCGTCCGTATTGGCGTAGGCGATCTCCTGGGATTTAATCACCAGGTCGCCGTTGCCGGTATCCACCTGCAGGCCTCCCTGGGGCTCGGCTTCAGCCTCTTCGGCCGAGGCGGAGGAAAGAATATAAGCCAGGAAGCGCTCCACCGGCGTTTTCCGCGTATCAGCCTTCTCCACCGGCGGCGGCAGCAGCTTCCAGCGCCACTCGGGGCCGAAGGGCGTGTAGGTGGTCTTGCTCCACAGTATCTCCACCACGATCCTGAAGTTCATGCCGCCGTACAGTTTAAGGTCTATATCGCCGTCGTGATACTGCTGCGTATCCCTGTTTTCAGCGCGCGCCCGCAGCCACTCGTCCAGGTCCATGCCGGAAGAGACCCGGAAGTGGAATTCAAGGAATCCGAGGCCGATGGCGGAAATGCTCGCCACCCCCTTCAGGCCAAGGGTCACCGTCAGGCCGACCTCCAGCCGGAGGATGTAGTTGAGGGACGCTTTCGCATAATCGATCTTTTTGACGCTGGGCAGCATCTGGCCCTCCGGCCAGTAGGTGTCGATCAGCACGGCGATCTCCGGGAAGATCGTGCCGGACAGGGCCACGTGAACGGTCACACTGGCGAAGGGCCACTGGAGGCCGTACTCCCCTTTGACCGTAACGGTAAAGCCCGCGCCGCCCTTGGCCAGGATCTGGCCGTAATTGTCGGCCGTCTCCCTGTACTGTCCCTGCACATAGGCAAACCAGGACATGGTCACGGATATCTTGCCCAGTTTCAGCGGATTGTATTTGCTGCGGCCCGCCCAGTCGCCGCCGTTCTGGGCCTTGGCCTTGGCCATCATGCCTTTTTCTTCGGCGGCTTTCACCGCCTTGTCCATGTCTTTTTTGTCCTGGCTTTTCCACATGCCTTCGTTCATCGCCTTCACCCTGTCGTCGAAGGCGTTGGTGCCGATGGTAACGGCGCCGTTGCCGTTCAGGTCATAATACGCCCTCACCTTGAAAGCGTCATCCAGGGGCGTATTGATGGCGATGGTCATGTCGCTGAAGGGCTTCGACCAGGATTTCGGCAGCTTGAACTGCAGGCCGGGTTCCATCAGCAGCTTGAAATTGGGGTCGCCGATGGGCTTGGCGAGCTTCGGGGCGATCAATGTCAGCTTTGCCCGGTAAGTGACCGTGCTTCCGCCCTTGGGAGTGATCTCTGTGACCAGCTTTCCGCCGCCGGGAGCCTGTTTGAGCCACTGACCGTTAAAGGTAAAGCTGTTCTCCCCCGCTTTGCCGCTGCCCGTGCCCACGTCCAGGGTCTTTTTGCCGTTTGCGTCCGTAAAGTACATTTTCAGGCTGTACTCCTTCGGGCTGCTGATGCGGATGGAGATATCCTGCCTGCTGTCGTTGAAGGGACTGAGCACCAGTTCATAGTCCGCCAGGGTCATATCGTTGCCCCAGAAGGTCCACACCACGGGGTAGGGATCCCCGTTGTCCTTATACATGGGCACCTTGAAGCCGTCGCCCTTGCGCACCCACACGCCGGGGGCGTCCACATTGCGGTATCCGTCCTTCCGGGCGGTGAGGTCCACCTTCATCTCACCGTCCTTGTCGCTGTAATAGTCCCGCATGGGCAGTGAAATGTAACCGCTGTCGTCGGTGGTCCTTTTCTGGGTCTGGACGTCCTTCGAGCTCACCGTGATGGTCACCCCCGGCACGGGTGTGGTCCCGTCCATGGCGCCTATGGCAAAGGACTTGTCGTCCATGATCATTACGGACATCTTCTGGTCGGCGTCCGCCAGGGCGCTGCCGATGGGCGACAGGCGGGCCAGGCGGGTCATCACCGTCCGGTCCGTTTCAACGCGCACGGCGCTGGCGGGGACGGTCATGGTCCTGGCGGAGGCATGCCCGCTGCCGCGCAGCGCGTCGATGGAATCCAGCAGCCAATTGAAGGACTGCGGGCCGTCGGGGCTTTCGAAACTTTCGGGAGACATCTGTTCCATGCGTATGCACTGCCTCTCCCAGGCGGTCGCAAGCCCCGCCACGTCGTCCTGCAGTTCCAGGAGGCGGCGCCAGCCGTCCCGGATCTCATAGGCGTACACCGCCTGCTGCTTTTCCGTCAGGCCGCCTTTCTTCAGCGCCTCCGCCATCGTGAACACGTCGGACGCGTACTTGGTCAGCATGTCCCGGTAATAGGTGATCTCGTCCCTGATGTCCATCGCTTCGTCATAGCGATAATAGAAGAAATCGATCCCTTTCTTATGGACCTGGGACAAAAGGCCGTAGTTGACGGGATCATGGTCCTGCAGGTAGTGCATTTCCACGTCGTAGTTTTCAAAGGTATCCATGACGCAGGCCAATCTGTTTTCGGCGAAATCGACGATCCACCCGATCAGCTGCTGGATGTTCATTTTCGATGAGAGCGCCATGCCGGGATGGTAGCCGGGCGCATCGTCGCTGAGGCCCGTCAGGGCGATGGCCGCGGAAAGCTCCTGCGCGGTGGGGGGCGGGTTCAGCGCCGCCGCCGCCAGGTCCAGCGGCATGGCCAGCCATACGAAAACGGCGGCCAGAAGCAGGGAGAAAAGTCTTTTCATGGAAATGCCTCCTCAGACAGCGTGATATATCGGCCGGATCCGCCCGGGAAATCCCCGCGCCGGAGGGCCGATCCCGAAACAATAATCAGACAAGCGTTTTTTTTCAGTTGATAGTCTATCGTACGCTCTGCCTTTTTGCAAGGCCTTTGACTGTATAATTGGGGGACTTTTTTCAGTTCGACCACATCCGGTAGTATAAAAAAAGCGCCGCGTCCCCATGATGGTGTGCCTGACGGGACGCGCGTGCGCAAAAGCCCGGCCGATAACAGGGCAGAGGGAAGGCATCAGCCCCCGCCCCTCTCCCTGCACCGTACGCAGAGTATGCCCTGTAACCACCCCAAAGATCGGGCAGCAATAGGCAAACGGACATCAGAGCAGAAGATTTTTTGCCGGCAGGAAATTCAGTACGGAAGTACGAAAAAAGCTGTCGGACATACGCCGGTGAGAATTAAAAAAAGCAGGGTACGACGGGGATCTTCCGTAAAACAGTATTAGACCAAAATTCAGAAAAGGCATCTGCGTACCGGATTGGTCAATACTGAATTATGGAGGAAAAACACTATGAAATCTCTGTTTGAAGAATTTGGCGGCACATACACCTTGGGCAAAGACGGCATGTACTATCCAAACCTGATGATTGAAGAAACTGATCAGCGCTCCATTGGAAAATGGGGACAGATGCACAGGAAATACCTGAAGGAGCAGTATCCGAGCCTTTATCAACAGCTCCTTCTGAACGGGACTTTGGGCAGGCATCTTGCCGATACAGACGAAAGGGCGGCAGCGATGCTTGAGAACCTGATCGCGCAGATGGGCAGGCAGGAAGGCGTCACGGAGCAGCTCAAGGCCGAGCGGCCCATGGTATGGGTTGGCAGGATGAACAATATTCGCAGCCGAGCCGAAGAGATTATCATGGAAGAAGTCATCAATACCCTGTAAACCGAACAGTCGCTGGCAAGGCTGAGCAAACCTTGCCAGTGACTACTTTTTCGGAGGTTTTTAGAAACTTGCAGGTGAAATCAATAATACTTCAAATCATATTCCCGGTCCTTCAGCCCTTCCTGCCATAGCAATTCCTCTTCTTCCACGATATGTCCATCCGTCCCGTCCAGCACGACGCGGTAATGTACTCCATAGAAATCATTGGGGTTGCTGAATATAAATTTCCACACGTTTCCGGGATATACTTTTCGGGAAACATCGAAGCATTCGCACAAAACCGCCATGCCCGAGGAAGCGCCATATTTACTTTCTACCGCCTGTTCAGCCAGTGCAATGGCTGCATCATAAGACAGTTCCTGATCCTTCGGCACCCCATAAGCGTATTCCAAGGTCAGGGCAATATCCTGTTCGATGGATTCATAGTCCTTGGTCAATTCCAGCATTTCTGCGGAATACGCGGCCTTTTGATCGTAGGGCCATTGGCGGAAGTGACGGTTTTCATTTTGCTCGCAGTATTCCAGGTACTGCTTAAAATACGCAGGCCGCTCCAGTTCCTTTTGACGCAGGGCTGCCGCTGCTGCGGCTTTTTCTTCCAGCGTCGGTTCGTCAATATCCGGGTCTCCAATCACTTGCCCTTCCTGATCCACCACGCAGGTGTAGAAGCGTTCCACATAGGTGTCGCTGCCTTCTTTCAGCACCTGAAACTGGATGAACCACCGGCGGTAATCGGGCCGCTGGTTGGTTACATACAGGTTGGTCACCACC
>JAFXUZ010000047.1 GCA_017524725.1 Clostridia bacterium
CCGGAGGTACGGGGCGTTATCAAGGGAGAATTCGTCCCCTGGTGAAGAGACTGAAAGCAACCATCCATTCCATAAAGCATTGCAAAAAGGAGACAAGCGCATGCGCGAACAGGACATTCTGATTTCCGTATCCACCAAGCCGGTGGATCCGGCATTTTATCCGGCCGGGCTGGCCCAGGCGGTGCATTTCAGTTACCAGCGCCCGGGAGAAGCGCCGCGACCCCTGAACCGGGATTACGGGATCCTGTTCGTCAAGGGCGCTGTGTCCCAGGAGGATACTATCGTGCCCGCGGGCGTCTGTGATCCGTCTATTTTCTATTTGGCGGACGGCTGGATCGGGATTCAGGGGAACATGGCGGATGAAAGCGGAAAAGCCACGGGCGGCGTGTTTCGCTGGAAAACCCGGGACCTGATCCATTTTGAGGAGGTCGGGCCGGTTGAGGCTGCGAACGCCGCTTCTTATGCCGCTTCCCTGCCTGTCTGCCCGGAGATCGCGGAGGCAGCGATCCGGTACTGGAGCCCGATCCGTTGTCAAAGCGTGTCCGTCCCCTTCGAAATCACGGCGCGTTCAAAAGCCGATCTGGACCGGGTGCAGGCCGTCGTTACCTACAGCGACGGCTCCCACGCGGTCAAGCAAATCGACTGGAACACGGAAAACGTTGATTATTCCACGCCCGGCACCTATGAAATCGAGGGAATCATCCGGCGGCAGGCGTTCCGCTTTCCCCTGGCCCGGGGGTACGGCGATCCGGTGATTTTCCCCTGGGAGGGGAAATGGTACTTCCTGGCCACCAACGATAACCTGAACGACATCGGCCTGTACGCCCGGGAGGCGGACAGCGCGGAGGGGCTGTTCGCAACCGGGATCAAAGAGCACCTGATCCTGCCCTTTGATCCGGGCCGGGGCTTTGAGCAGACCTTCTGGGCCCCGGAATTTCACGTGATCGGCGGGGAGGCGTACATCCTGTTCGCCGTCAGCGGGCACATTTGGGGGCCGCAGTGCCATGTGATGCGGCTGAAAAAGGGCGGGCGGCCCATCCGCGCCGAGGACTGGGACGATCCCATCCCCGTGATCCGAAAGGACGGATCACCGCTGTCCAGCGACGGCATTACGCTGGATATGACGTACATCAAGGCGGAAAGCGGCTCCTATATGGTCTGGTCCTACCGTCGGCACATCGGCACGCCCCAGGATACCGGCTCCATGCTGTACATCGCGTCCATCGACGAAAAGGAGCCCTGGCGGCTGACCAGCGATCCCGTGCTGCTGACCCGGCCCCTGTACGGCTGGGAAAACGTGGCGGGCACCATCAACAACGAAGGCCCCCACGCCCTCCTTCGGGACGGCAAAGTGTACCTCACCTATTCCGGCGGCTCGGCCAACGCCTACACGTACGCCCTGGGGCTTCTGACCGCCGACGGCGCGGACGATCTAACGAACCCCGCCGCCTGGGAAAAAAGCATCACGCCGGTGCTGACCTTCCGCTCCGTGGCGGGCGAATACGGCCCCGGGCACAATTCGTTTTTCTTAAGCGATCAGGGCGAAACCATGATCGCCTATCACGCGGAGACGGATATCCGGGAGCATCTGCGCTGCGACGGCATCCGCCGGGTGCACTTTAGAGCGG
Source organism: Clostridia bacterium (assembly GCA_017524725.1). Lineage (GTDB taxonomy): Bacteria > Bacillota > Clostridia > Christensenellales > Aristaeellaceae > RUG756. Next base: position 1,629 of record JAFXUZ010000047.1, read on the forward strand.
ACGGCACGCCCTATTTCCAGATGAGCGCGGAGGAGGATTTGCCGGAGGATCAGCGAAGGGCCCGCATCCGGGTGACGGTTGTCAGTCGTAAATAGACCGCAGAACAGCATCACGCACAGGAGGGTACATGACGGCATATCAACTTCAATGGGCGCAGGCGCGGGACCGGCTGGCGGCAGCATTGACCGCGGCAGGCTATCCCGCGGAGCTTTCGGATATTATGGCGAAGCAGCTCAAAAGCCCCAAGGCCATCGACCGCATGACCGCTTACGTGCGCCACGGCTACGCCCGGAATATGGAAATGCTGGCGGATGAAATGCTGGCCATCTGCGCCGACGCGGAGAATTGGCGCGAAAAGAAGGAAAGCCAGGAAGCCCAGGCGAAATACAATGCATATCTGTATGAGCGGCGCATGAACAACGACAGCCCGGAGGAATAAAGCAGACGCAGGACGGACAAACGGGAGGGAATCACGATGTTCAAATTCTGGGGCGACGGTTCGCAGGAGGCCATGGACCTGGTGAAAGCCATCCAGGTCCGCAGCACGGACAACTTCAACTGGACGTTCATCTTCATTCTGGCCGTGGTCTTTTACGTCTATTGGACGGAGATCCACAAGAAAAACTACCCGGCCGTGTTTGCCGGGCTGGCGCTGTACGGCGTGCACTGGCTCTACGAAATCTGCAACGCCATCATCGGGAAGGTGGCCGGGTATCCCCTGTGGTCCGTCAGCAACGCGTCCACCACGTTCATCCTGCTGATCGGTGTCTGTTGGGAGCTGTCCATGATGTTTTCCCTGGCGGGGATCATTTCCTTCAAGATGATGCCCCAGGACCGGACAAAGCGGTATCTGGTTGGAAAGCTCGGGAAGAGGGGCGTCAGCTGCAAGCTGGTGGTGGCACTGGAAATGGCGCTGCTGTTCGCCCTGTTTGAATCCTTCCTGGCCGGCACCGGCAATCATTCCTTCATCTGGGTTTACCGTTGGTGGGGCGTGCTGCCGGTGTTCGTGACGACGTATATCCCCTTCTTCCTGGCCAGCAATTACGTGCCGGACATGGAGCCCAGGAAGCGGAAGGCGTTTCTGATCACGGAGTGGGCGCTGGTGGCTATCCTGCTCATCGTGCTGATCCCGCTGGGAGCCATCTGACGGTATCAGACTGAAATACGCTATCATACGAGGAGTTGTGTTCCATGCGTATACAAAACCCCATTCTCTGGTCCGATTACCCGGATCCCGACCTGATTCGGGTAGGGGACGCCTATTATATGGTGTCTACCACGATGTTCTTTATGCCGGGCGGCCCGATCCTGCGCTCCTATGACCTAAAGCACTGGGAGACCGTCAACTACATTTTCGACCGGCTGGAGGGCTATGATACGGTGGGCGCCGGGTATGGCAGGGGCCAATGGGCCACCAGCCTGCGCGTTCATGACGGCGTATTCTACGCCTTTTTCACCTGTCTGGATCTGGGAAAAAGTTTCCTCTTCCGCACCCGGGATATCGAAAACGGCCAGTGGGAGCGCATCGATTACCCCAAGCCTTACCATGACGCATCCCTGCTCTTTGACGACGACGGGACCTGCTATTTGATTTACAATGCGGGCGATGTGCGCCTGGCCCGTTTCTCGCAGGACTTTCAGGAGCTCTGTGAAGATGCGCCGCTGTTTTCCACCCCGAAGGAGGGCATGGCCCTGCGATGCGAGGGCTGCCGCGCCCTGAAAAAGGATGGCTGGTACTATCTCTTCTTTATCGACATTCCCGCCGGCGGCATCAG
>JAFXUZ010000048.1 GCA_017524725.1 Clostridia bacterium
AAACTGAATCTCTTTCACGAAATCTCTTTAAGATTTGCTCCTACTTGACCATTGATTTGGTTCCTTTTTTCGTCCCTTTCGATATGCTCTCCAACCGGGGCATATCGCTTTTTATGTCCGCCTGCCCCGTGAACAGTAACCAATAATATGAAACTTTGAAAAAGCCTTTGGCTTTGAGGCTCTGAAGGGAGACGGTCGGATGGCACAGGTCATCGGGCGTTTTGCGCCTACGCCCAGCGGGCGTCTGCACCTTGGGAACATCGCCTGTGCGATGCTCTGCTGGCTGTCCGCGCGGCGGCAGGGCGGACAGGCGCTTCTCAGGATCGAGGACGTGGACAAACCACGCTGTCCCCGCGCACTTACGGAAAAATGCCTGAAAGACCTTGACCGCCTTGGCTTTGACTGGGACGGCGCAACGGTTTTTCAAAGCGAACGCGGGGCAGAATACCGGGCCGCGCTTTACCGCCTTACCCACAGCGGACTGACCTATCCCTGCTTCTGCACCCGTGCAAAGCTTCACAGCGAAGCCGCCCCGAATCTGGGGGACACGCAGTATGTTTACCCGGGCACCTGCAGCAGGCTCAGCGCGGAGGAGGCAGCAGTGCTTTCGGCCACGCGCTCACCCGCCATCCGCCTGCGCGTAAAGGACGTGGATATTGCCTTCACTGACGGGCTTTGCGGTCCGGTGCGGGAAAACCTGGCCCGGGAATGCGGGGATTTCGTCCTTCGGCGCTCGGACGGGCTTTTCGGATATCAGCTTGCTTCGGTCGTGGACGATGCACTCAGCGGGGTAACGGAAGTGGTGCGCGGAGCGGACATTCTCACCGCCACGCCGCGGCAGATCTTTCTGCAGCGATGCCTCAGCTACCCCACCCCTTCCTACTGGCACATCCCTCTCCTGACCGACGCTTCGGGCCGCCGCCTGGCCAAGCGGGACGGCGACACCGACATGGATACCCTGCTTAAGCGGCACAGCGCCGGAGAGATCCTGGGAGCGCTTGCATTCGCCTATGGCCTCCTCCCCGAATTTGCCCCGGCCTCGCTGAACGAACTTTTGTCCTGCTTCTCATGGGAAAAAGTACGAAAAAAAGCCGGCGGCGCCGTACGCCTTCCCAAGGAGTTCCAGAGTTCGCAATAGTAATCGTAAAAGATCCGGCCTTGTTCCCGCATTTGTCCTGAAGGCAAAACCGTAAAACGGCCATGTCCGATTAAAAATACTGGTTTTTCCCTTTCGATATATGATATACTGTTATTACCGCGGACCGCGAAAAAACCGAGTCCGCAGGCAAAACCGTCAGTAATATGTGAGGTGCCTGTATTCATGAACGGAACTGTCAGGAAGATCAGTTTTTCACCGATCCTCGCCCTGCTGGAGCTGCTCCTGGGCGCGCTGCTGCTCATCGACGCCATCGGGCTGAGCGGGGCTGTCATCATTGTTTTCGGCGCGGTGCTGGTGCTTGCGGGCCTCTGGCGCCTGCTGAGATATCTGCGACGCACAAAAGAGGAAGCCGCCCTTTCCTGGGACCTGGCCTCCTGCGCCGGGCTTGTATTTCTCGGCGTATGCGCGATCGTCAACCAGAAATGGCTCCTGGACGCCGCAGGTTCACTCGCGGTCATGTACGGCGTCATGATCTCTGTCGCCGCCTTCATGAAACTGCAGATCGCCGTGGACGCCCTGCGTTCCCGGCGGCCGTTCTGGTACCTGATGGGGGCCGGCTTCCTCCTTACCGCCACGGTCACCGCGCTCCTTTTCCTGCGGGTCTTTGCCGAAGGGACCGTCTGGATCTTCAGCGGCATCTTCCTGATCGTACTGGGCGTTCTGGACTGCGTGTACTTTGTCCTCGGGAAAACCAAAAAATAAAACCCTGTATTTCGTCGTGGAGGAGGCGGTCCTTATGGTCCACGAAGGTCATCGCCAGCGCCTGAAGGAACGCTTTACTTTGGACCGGGGCGCCGGTTTGATGGATCATGAGCTGCTGGAGCTGCTTTTGGCCTACGCGATCCCCCGGAAGGACACCAATGCCCTGGCCCACGAGCTGATCCGCCGCTTCGGATCGCTCCATGCCGTGTTCGACGCCGATATCGCCGACCTGAAGGAGATAGACGGCATCGGGGACCACGCCGCGGTGCTTATCGCTATGTTCCGTCCCCTGGAAAACGCGGTCCTTCGAAGCCGGGGCGGGGACAGGATCACCCTGGACAACATCCGGGCGATGAAAAATTTCTGCGTGTCCCTGTACAACGACCCCGGTATCGAGCAGTTTTTCGTCCTCTCGCTGGACAGCCGCCTGCGTCTCATCTACGCCGACCCGGCCGCCCGCGGCACGCCGGACCAGGTATCCGTGTTCCCGCGTACCGTGGTCTCCATGCTGATCCGCCGGGGAGCGACAGGCTGTGTCCTGAGCCACAACCACCCGGCGGGCACTCCCGAGCCTTCCCGGGAGGACCTGCGCCTGACGGAGACCCTCCGGGACCTGATGGAACCCCTGGGGATCCGCCTGTATGACCACATCCTTGTGGCGGACGGAAAGGGCCTGAGCTTTAGGGAAATGAAATATATCAAATAAGGGGGTTGTATGTCGGGCTTTTTCTCATCGCATCCTGCGCTGCGCATCCTTTGTATCCTTGCCTGCGCTTTGGTCCTGCTTTTCATTATCGCCCTGGCGGCGCTGGTCATCGCGGAAAAAACCGTTCCCGCGCCTGCCTCAGACTGCCGTTATGTGCTGGTCCTGGGCGCCCAGGTATATGAGACCGGCGAACCATCAAAACAGCTTCTGGCCCGCATCGAGACAGCTTACGACTGGTGGCTTTCGCATCCCGGCGCCGTCATTATCGGCTGCGGCGGGCAGGGGAACAACGAACCCATGGCCGAAGGGGACGTGATCCGCGACTGGCTCATCGCCCACGGCGTCCCGGAAAAGCAGGTTTTTTCCGAATCCTCCTCGGTAAACACCCGGGACAACATCGCCAAAGCCCATGAATTCATGGACGGCACGGGCGGCGGCGTCATCATCGTCACCAGCGACTACCACCTGCCCCGCGCCCTGGCCATCGCCGGCGACGCCGGATTGAAGGCCTCCGGTATTGGAGCCCCCACCCTGCCCGAATGGTGGATCAAAAACCACTTCCGCGAGGTACTGGCCTGGGGCAAGTATTTCCTGCAGAAGATCTTCTGATAATATTGCAGAAGAAGGACGTAAGCCCTTTCCCTTCTGCACTGCAGTTAAAGGCCGGGTATTCTGTACGGCGCTGCATCGCGGCACGGTTTCAGGTATTCCTAGGTATCAAGCAAGAGGATCGAAAAGGCCCGGTCGGTCCTCTTGCTTATTGGGCAAGGCAAGGATTTCCGTTTGCCTGCGGCGATCGGCATCGCTGCGGCATCAGGCCTTCCCGGTTCTGTGGTCCCGGTTATGGGATCTGATGATCCTTTCCTGCGTTTGCCTTTCGGGCTTCAAATTGAATCATGCCATGCCCGGCACACCACTCAAAAAACCGGTCCGTATTTCAGGACCGGCTTTTTGTGTGTTCTTGTCTGTATTCCCGCGCGTCAGGCATCAGCCTTTGGAAGGAATGAACAGCCGACAGTCAATGCTCCTGCTTTTCCGGTGAAACTCACGATGTCTGCCGTTATTCCCCACAGGCTGATGTCTTATTATCCATCTTTACCAGGCAATGCAGCCGATGCCGTGAGTGATGGCATAATTCCATGAGGGAGAGCCGTACCAGGCGTAGATGATCACGCCGGGGCAGTTTTCAAAAGCGGAACCGTCGATGTTGAGCGGGCCTTCTCCCTCAAATTCCACATACCTCAGATCCCAGTTGTCGGCAAATGCCCGCGCCTCGATGCTGAAGACGCCCTGGGGAATGATCACCCTCTGCGCGGAAATCTCCGCGAACGCTTCGGTTTCGACCGTTTCCATACCGTCGGTCAGCCGGAAGACCGGTCTCTGATCATAATCTTCCTCGAACGCGGTGAAATACCACCAGTCGCTCCAATCCGTCATACGCTGGCCGCGGGAATTGCGGATGGCCACGCGCAGAGACCATTCGCCCGCTGTTTCCGTTCCCCAGGGGAATTGGTGATCGGAATTGTCGTCCCAGCCGTAGGGGTTATTGTACAGATCCCAGGATTCCGTCCACTGGCCGCCGTTAGGATCGATCAGCTCCAGCAGGAAGGAATCCAGCGGCGTCGCTTCGTTGATCATGGCATAGCCCCGCATGGTGCCGCCCCTGCCGATCGTGTACTGGTCGGTGGACATATAGAATACCGGTTTATAGCCGCTGGGATCATAGGGCTCCACGACGCGGATATCAAGGCGGATGGATGTATCAAAGATGCCGTTCGATCCCCTGTATTTCACATACAGATGGCAGTTGTGACCCGCCGGTATATCATAGGTAGGCAGGAAAATGGTCTCCTCGCCGTCCCAGAAGAAGAATTCGTGCTGCTCGTCCGAATCCAGATCATAGAACCAGGCGTAGAATTCGCTGCTGATCTCGGGATTGAGGATCCTGATCGCCAGGATATCGCCCCGTTCCACCTCGGCGGGCAGGGGGTCGATCTGGATCATGGGGCCATCCTGGCCGGTGACGGTATATTCCACGCAAGCCCAGGAATCGTTCTTACCCAGCGAGCCGTGGGCGTTCACCCACAGATAGAAAGTGGTATTCCCTTCCCACGCGGCATATTCATTGGAGTTGAAGGTAATGGTGCTCTCCCCTTCCCAATAACGCCACCATGCGTTTTCCGGGGGGAACTGGTCATCCTGGTCTGTCACTGCCCAGCTGAACCCGTCGAACTGGTCTGCGTTGACAACGGTGAAGGTTATGGCATCTCCGTAGACAACAGAAGTGTCGGAGAGCTCGACGACCGGATCCGGGGCGTCATCGGTGGTGTAATAGTGCATGGTGATTACTTCGCTCAAACCGCCCCAAACAAAGCCGCTGTTTTCCCAGTCGAATTCGTCCATGTTCACGCCGTCCCAGCTGATATCATCGCCGTAGCAGGCCTGGGCGTAGATCGGACGGGTGCCTGTAGCGCCGTCCCTCCAGGTGTCTGTATACTGGTTACCGGGGGCGTAATGCCATCCCCAGCCGTCGAAGGCGCGGACAGCCGAAGCCCCGGGCGCGGAGACCGCCACAGTATAGGGCTCGTACCTGAGCAGCGATATGTAGGTATCCTGGGAACCGTTCACGGATATCTGTACGTTCTGGTCCACATCCGCCACGGTGAAGTATTCTTCAGAGATCGAAGCGTCTTCATAGTTGTACGCGTTAACCTTATACTCCACCCGGTAGCAGTGGTTGGTTTCAAGCAGGTCCGAGGGTACCGTCACGTTGCCAGGGTCATCCTCATCGTGATAGTTTTCGTCCCACTCGTAATCAAAGATATAGTCACCGGTTTCCTGATGATACAGATGGAACTCCACGTGCTGAGCGCCGTCGGGCCTTTCAATGACGAAATCTTCGCCCGGCAGGAGGGTGGAGGGCACCAGGCCGCTCAGGTCAAACGAGTGTTCCGAGGAGATATGCATCGTGAAAGAGAGTCCGTCGATCTCCTGCAGGCCGCCGTTAAAGTCGGCGGCGGCATGCATGAGGACTTCGTCCGCATAGCCCCAGGTAAGCCATCCGTCGATCGCCTCCCAGCCGCTGAGTTCCAGGTGGTCGTTCTCCCGTACCTCCACCTGGCCCGCGCCGGGCGCGACAAGGATGAAACGCACAGGTTCGTTTGTTGCGACCTGATCGGCGGAGTAGACCAGGATGTTCCCGGAATTGTCAGTGAGGATATGATCGCTGTCATTCACCACGATCAGGTACCTCTGCGTGTGTCCTTCGATACATCCTGTGGCGTTCACATCCAGGTATACGATGAACAGGCCCGTCCCGAGATCCCCGGTATCAACGAACAGGCTTCCAGCGCCTTCCCTCATGCCGTCTTTGATACCTCCGTTGGGGTCGTTGAAGGGAGCGATCCAATAGCTGTAATGCGTCGCGTTCTCGGTTTCCTCAAACTCAATTTCCAGGGTATCGCCGAAGGAGATTATTTGATCGATGTTGACGGTCGGCTCGTCCAGCTGGGTGTCGCCCGCCGCGGAAATGGTGACCTGGCAGTCCGTCCGGTTTGTCCAGCCTTCATCCGGGAAATGAACCGACACCGACAGGGTATTATCGCCGGGATGGCGATATTCGTGCCAGAAATCGAAGCCCCAGGGGCTCTCCCAGGCCAGGACATCGTTTTCATACATCCGGAAATCGTCTGCTCCGGGAGCGGACACCATGACGTGAAAACCCTGGAAGGTGGAGATGTTGGAGGAGGAAACGGTGAAATCGATCCGGTTCGTGGAATGGTCTTCGTCGTTAGGATCGACGATCATCAGCGTATCCTCGCCGTGACCTTCGGTATAGCCGATGGCGTCCACGTCGTACACGGTCCTGTATACGCCGCTGGGCACATCGTCCGTATCCAGCGTGATGGCGCAGGGAGTCGGGCTGTCCCCATACTTGATGCCGTCGGCATAGGTCTTATTGATATTGAAGTAATAGAAGCTGTAGTAGGTCGCGTTCGGGGTCTCCCCGAAGGTGGCCGTCACGGTGTCGCCCAGGTTGATGCGGTTGGAGGACAGGGTGACATCCGGGACGGGCAGGTCGTCGACGCTTGCTGCGGAAATGGTGACCTGGCATTCCTCCCGGTCTGTCCAGATATCATCCCCATAGCTGACCGACACCGACAGGGTGTAATCGCCGGGATAACGGTAGCTGCGCCAGATATCAAAGCCCCAGCCGCTCTCCCAGGTCAGGTTATCGTTTTCGTACATACGGTAACCAACGGCTCCGGGAGCGGACACCATGATGTGAATATCCGTGAAGGTGTCGATATGGGAGGAGGAAACGGTGAAATCGATCCGGCTCGTGGAATGGTCTTCGTCACCGGGATCGACGATCATCAGCGTATCCTCGCCGTGACCCTCAGTGTATCCGACGGCGTCCACATCGTACACGGTCCTGTATACGCCGCTCGGCACACCATCCGTGTCCAGCGTGATGGCGCGCGGGGTATCGCTGTCGTCACCCCGGATGCCGTTGTAATAAGTTTCATTGATATTGAAGTAATAGAAGCTGTAGTATGTCGCGTTCGGGGTCTCCCCGAAGGTGGCCGTCACGGTGTCGCCCATATTGATGCGGTTGGATGACAGGGCGACATCCGGGATGGGCAGATCGCCGTTTTCATTGGTCACGGAGATCAGCGCCTGGCAGTTTGTCCGGTCTGTCCAATTATCATCCCCGTAGAGGGCGCAGGCGGACAGACAGATATCCTGGGGATAGCGCCAGCTTCTGACGAATCGGCCGCCTTCCCCGTCGATATGGTACACCATGTCTTCGTTCAGGTAAACTTCGACGGCGTTGGCGCCGGGCGCAAAGAACGTACAGGAAAAATCCTCGAAGGTGGAGACCTGCGTCCGGTTCAGCCTCATTGTCAGGGAACTGCCGGGATCGTCAATATTCTGCGCATCGTCCACGTTCACCATGAAGAACCGGCCGTCCCACAGGCTGTTGTAGCCGGGGGAGTTCACCATTGCCTCGACCTTGTACACGTGGCCGGCCTCGAACAGAGAGGGCTCAAGCGTCACCGGCACGTTCGGCTGCGTTTCACCTTCGGCAATATTCTGCCAGTTCTCCTGGTCATACACGAAATAAGAGTACTGCGTCGCATGGTCGATCCCGGAGAAGGTGAAGGTAAAGCTGTCACCGGGCTGGATCTCGGGCGTCTCAAGACCGTTGGGAAAAACGGTCCCCTCCAGGCTGCCGTTGGGCGCGTTCACCTGGATGTCGACAGGCGCGGCGTCCACATCCTGCCATTCGTCATCCACCCATTGCAGAAGATGGAAGGTCCAGAGGCCTTCCGTATGGATGGACAGAATATGTTCCAGTTCGAAGCCATTCGCAGAGGCCCAGATGTCTTCCCTGTTGTCGCCGGGATAAATGGCCAGCCGCTCCGCGCCGGGCACAACAGCGGTGATGGTGAAATCCGTCGCCGTCTCCACCTGCGCGGTGCTTGCGTAGAACTGGATGTCCGTGCTCTGTGCCGTCGCCGCGCTGCCCAGGCACAGGGCCAGGCACAGCGCCGCGCAGAGGATCAGGACGGGGAAAAGAGCGTTTCGTCTGCCGGTCTGCTTTTTCATGTCTGATAACACCTCCATAAATGATGGTTCCTCCTGTGATATGCAAACAAACGGGCCATGAAGTTCATGAAATACTTTGCCCGGTCCCGGAAAGTATTTATGAAGTTGATACGCAATAAGCTGACCGTCCCGCCGGCATCATAACCGCCCGCATTTTCCTGATCCCCGGGCGCTGCCCTAAATCTTTTGCGCGATAACTCATCGTATCAACTCCTTCATAAATCATCCGGAAGTTTAAATTATTATAGCACCGTCACGGATGAAAAAGGTCTTCTGTCAGAAGACTTTTGCTGATTGTGGGATACTTTCACGCATAACTTGTTGAATCCCTCTTTCGGTTTTGCTATAACTATTAATTGTTCGGTCCGCCGGCGAAAGCCCGGCGTCCGCCCGTATACATGTTCACAAAATGCCGCGAAAGGGACGGGACCCTGTGAAAAAAGAGAGAAAAATCACAACATCTCAAAGACTTACGCAGATCCGCCGCAGCGGTACTTTCCGCGAGGTGTTGGATTCGCATAACGCCATGGAAGAGCCGTCTCTGTGCCAGTACCTGTATCGCCTGATGGAAGACCGCCGTTTTTCCGCGCGGGATATGATCGCAGAGACCGGTATCAATAAATCATACTTCTATGCGGTCCTGGCAGGACAGAAAAGCCCGGGAAAGAATATTATCCTTCGCTTAAGCCTGGCGCTTCGATGTACCCTGAACGAGACCAACAGGCTCCTGCGGCTGGCCGGCCTGAGCGATCTGTACTCCCTTATGCGCCGGGACGCGGTGCTCATCTATGCCGTAGAGCATAAGGCGAGTATTCGGGAAACCAACGAAATGCTTGAAGAAGCCGGAGAAGAACCGCTGTTCCGATAGGAGAAATACGGACATGGAAAATGAAAACAGGCGGCTTCCGGCAGGTTTGGGGGATCGCTTTGAACACATCGACACCCTCAGACAGGATCCGAATTCCGCGGTTTATATCGTGCGTGACCGCGTCACACGCCGGAAGCTGCTTCTGAAATATGCTGTTAATGAAAATGAAGCCGCACAGCTGAAAAATGAATATGATATGCTTTCCACGATCCACCTTAACGACAGCGCATCGGAAGCGGCGCAGAGTTTCCCGGCATTGATCGACAGCGGCGGGGAAGGCAGTTTCTGGTTCGCGAGGGAATGGATCGGGGGCCGCACCCTGGAAACCCTGGTGGAGACAGGCCGCGGACAGCCCGGGATCCCCCGTTCCGCGGCCCTGGAATTGTTGATCTCAGTTCTGGAAAAACTGGCCTTCCTGCATGGCATGAACCCGCCCGTCATCCACCGGGATATCAAACCGCAGAATGTCGTTGTGGATGAGTACGGGCAGTGCCGGCTGATCGATCTGGGTATTTCACGGGAGTTTCGCTCAGATCAGCGGCTCGATACGGTCATCGCCGGCACACAGATGACCGCACCGCCGGAACAGTTCGGCTACCAGCAAACCGATGAGCGCAGCGACGTCTATTCCTGCGGCGTCCTGCTGCGGTATGCACTGACCGGAGAATACCATAAAAACGCTGACGAGGATCTGGATGAGAAAACACAGCATATCATCCGGAAAGCGACTGCCTTTGATCCGAAACAGCGTTACCAGAGCGCGGAGGAGATGCGCGCGGACCTCCTGGAAGCCAGATACGGATTAAAGCCCCGGCAGGTCATGTCCCCGGGGCATAAACGCCGGCTGATCCTTTCAGCGGCCGCCGTGCTGCTGCTTGCCGCCGGGCTGGTCACTTTCGCTTTGGATCTGCCCGGACGTTTGCTGTATCCCGAAGGCCGCCCATATACCTTTACGGAACCCCTGATCGAAAAAGCCGTCCGGGAAGAGCTGAACATGCCGGAAGGCAGCCTGACCCAGCATGATCTGGACCGTGTGACCGCGCTGCACATTTACGGAAAACAGGTTTTTCAGTCCGACGAACAGTTCTGGCTGCTGGGCGATTATGATTACTGCCATGTCCAGGACTATCGGGACAGCGGCCTGTGGAAAGAGAACGGCGGCATCGTTTCCCTGGAGGACATCCGCCATATGCCGAATCTCCGGGAGCTGTCATTGTATAATCAAAACATTTCCGACATAAGCCGCCTCAGCGAAACACAGATCGCAAGGCTCGGCCTGGCCCATAATCCGATCCGCTCCCTGTACGCCCTTTCCGGGAATGGAAACATCACTTACCTGAATATTTCCTGCCTTCCGCTGGATGATCTGAGTATCCTCGGTTCCCTGACAGGTCTCAGGGAACTGAATATCAGCTGTCTTCCGGTCGAAAGCATTGAAATGCTTTCATCGCTGCCTCTTCACCGGCTGCAGATGTACGGGGTCTCACTGCGGGATTTCTGGGAGGTGCAGCGGCTGTCGGGGATCGAGACCCTTGAACTGCAGAACCTGGATGCCGCAGGCGTCCAGTGCCTTTCAAAGCTGCCGACACTTAAAAACCTGACAGTGACCCATCCCATGGGTCTGCCGCTGAAAGCCCTGGAAGCTTTGACAACACTGGAAAAACTGTATTTTTACGGCGGGGAAACGACTGTCCCGCAAGAGGGCGTCGTCAGCCTGCCGAACCTGCGTTCACTGGATATGGCGGACGGTCATTTCCCCCATTTCAAGTGGCTGGCCGGAATGCCGTCCCTCATGCGGTTCTTTATTCTGAATGCCGAATGGGATTCGCTGGAAGGATTCGATACCGTTCCGCTACTGACCGATATCATTTGCAGCGGATCCATGGCCGCCGAGATCATGAAAACATATCCGAACGCCGAATGGCGTCTGCCGCAATGAACCCAGGCCGGCAGGGGGGCCGCATACCGAAGTGCGGAGCGAAAACGGATCCTACATGCAGGCGCCTGAAACGCATTGTTCTGGAAGGGGTATTGTGCCCCTTCCATGTTTTTGATATAATCAGGATATAAAATGTCTGATTTCGCTTTGGCTTCGGGGATTTTCCCGTTCTCTGGAGGTGGATATGATGAAAATTATCCGGTCGCTTCTTTTGACTCTTCTCGTTTTCTGTTTTCTTCCGGCCGGCTCACTGGCGGGATCAGAGGACGGTCCTTCCGCCGCCTGGACCGCCGGCGTGATCACGGGCAGAGGGAATGGCGACAACATCCTGGCGGACAGCCGTTTCCCCGACTACAATTTTCGTACTGCGCTCGATGAAAAATACGGCGATGACAATCACTTTGTCAATTTCAACGCTATCACGAAGATCCAGGTCTCCGGCTGCGGGATCCGGGATCTGACGGGTATCGATCTTTTTACGAACCTGGTAGATCTGGACGTTTCGGACAACGAGCTCACAAATCTTGATCTGAGCGATCTTCACAGTTTATCCGTGCTGGACTGCAGCGGGAATCAGATCACCTCCCTGAACGTGGGCGTCTGTCCGACCCTGACGATAGTATCCTGTTCTGATCAGCCGCTGCAAACACTGGAACTGATCGGTCCCAACAGCACCCTTAAACGGCTCGACTGCTCAGACACCGATCTGATCGCCCTGGACCTGGAAAACTTCGCCGCCCTGGAGCTCCTGGATTGCTGCAACTGCGCTTATCTCAGCAATGTGAACCTGTCCGGCTGCGGAGAGCTTGTCACCCTCTCCTGCGACAATACCGCCGTCAGTTCGATAAACCTGTACGGCACCGCAAATCTGATCGACCTTGACCTGAGCAATTGCCGACTGACGATCCTTTCTATTACGGACCATCCGGCAATCGAGTCCATTTGCTGCAGGGACAATGCCCTGCTGGCAAGCCTGAACGTGTCGGGCTGCGAGGCATTATGGGATCTGGACTGCTCCTGGAATGACCCGACCAGCGCATCCTCCCTGACCTCGCTGACAGTGATCGGCTGTCCGGAACTGTATATGATCAACTGTGAAAACAACCGGATCACAAATCTTAACGTCTCGAATTGCCCGGAGCTCAATACCCTGGATTGTTCCGGCAACCGCATCCAGTCGCTTCCCATGGGTGAACTGCCGTCGCTTGTCGAACTGGACTGCGCAGGCAACCGGCTGACCGACCTGGACGCGGCCTTCTGCAGCGGCCTGTGGATCCTTGCATGCAATAACAACAGTATCGAGGCCCTGGACCTAAGCTGCTGTCCGGAACTGTATTCCCTGGAATGCCATAACAACGCTCTTACCAGCCTGAATATCAAGAACTGCGCCGAGCTTAACGAGGTCCACGCCCACGGCAACCTGCTCACGTTCCTGGATATCGGCGGCACCGGATTCTTTGGCAGGTATATCCCCATCACCCCATCACTGGATAATGTTGTCATAGACGGCGTCGACGCGAAAGCCTGGATCCCATCCGGCGGAAGCAGCTTTGAGCAATGGCCCCTGACTATAGACTTCTCTGTCCTTCTTCTTGATAACGGCCTGCCCTTCGTGCCCGATCTCCTGATCCTGCCGGAGGACCTTACCGCCATCGGGGAAGACGCCTTCTATCATGTCATGGCATCGTCGGTATACATTCCGAGGAGCGTCACCTCCATCGACGGCGACCCGTTTGATGCAAGTCCCGTGCGAACCGTTTACGGATTCTCCGGCACGGAAGCCGAAAGGTTCGTCCAGGCTCACAGTACTTACTTCACCTTCATCCCGCTCGATGATCTCGTGCAGTGAAGCAGGCGGCAATAGCTCCGCCGCATATCTCGCTGCGTAAAAAACAGTGTCCGCGTCAAGCGTCGGGACACTGTTTTTTGTTAAGCTCATTATTTTTCCGGTTAAAAATTCCTCGTCAGGTCATACCGCTCGTAGAACTCCCTGCGGTAGTCCAGCAGACGGTCCTCCATGATGGCCTGGCGGATCTCCTCCATCATGTGCAGAAGGAAGCGCAGGTTATGGATGCTGCACAGCCGGGCGCCGGTGATCTCGCCGGCCTTGAGCAGGTGGCGGATATAGGCCCGGGTGGCGGTACGGCAGGCGTAGCAGTCGCAGTCCTCCTCAATGGGGAAGAATTCCTCGGCGGAGGTCTGGTTGCGGATCACCAGGCGGCCGGATCCGGTGAACACCGTGCCGTTGCGGGCGATGCGGGTGGCCAGCACGCAGTCGAACATGTCCACACCCCGGATAACGCCCTCAAGGAAGCAGTCCGGCGTGCCGACGCCCATCAGGTAACGGGGCTTGTTCTTCGGCATGTAGGGCTCGATGGCCTCCAGCATGTCGTACATGATCGGCTTGGGTTCTCCCACGGACAGCCCGCCGATGCCGTATCCCGGCAGGTCCATATCCGCCAGGGTCTTGGCGCTCTCGATGCGCAGGTCCTTGTAAAACGCGCCCTGGACGATGCCGAACAGGGCCTGGTCCTCCCGGGTATGGGCTTTTTTGCATCTTTCCGCCCACCGGTGGGTGGTGCGCATGGCTTTTTCCGCCGCCGCGTGATCTGTGGGATAGGCGGAGCAGATGTCAAAGGCCATGGCGATGTCGGACCCCAGGGCCTCCTGGACCTGCATGGATCTTTCGGGGCTGAGGTAGCGGGAAGAACCGTCCAGGTGACTGCGGAAGGATACCCCGTCCTCGGTGATCTTCCTGAGGCCCGCCAGGGAAAACACCTGGAAGCCGCCGCTGTCGGTCAGGATGGGGTGGTCCCATCCCATGAATTTGTGAAGTCCTCCCGCCCTGGCGATCAGGTCTTCCCCGGGCCTGAGATGCAGGTGGTAGGTGTTGGACAAAAGGATCTTTGTGCCGATCTCCTCCATCTCCCGCGTCGTCATGGCCTTGACGCAGGCCTGGGTGCCCACCGGCATATAAATGGGGGTGGGGATGTCGCCGTGGGGGGTATGCAGCACACCCAGACGGGCGCCGGACTGTTTGCAGGTCTTGATCAGTTCAAACGTAAAGGGCTTGCTCATTCGTTCTGTCCCTCTCTGATGGCGGGCCACAGGTTTTCCAGGGTGTCAAGCTGCGTGGTGAAGCCGGCAAAACCCCCGGTCCTCGGGGCCGGGGCGATGAACACCATCTTTTTCCCGGTGGTGGGATGGGTAAAGGTCAGCCGCATACCCCACAGGGCGATCTGCTGGCCGGGCTTTCCGTCCCCATAGCGGTTGTCGCCCCACAGGGGATGCCCGAAATGCTCCATCTGGGTGCGGATCTGGTGGGCGCGGCCGGTCTCCAGACGAATGGCGCACAGGGACAGGCCGTTCCTGCTCTCCACGGTATGCCCGTGGAGCACAGCCTCCTTGCCCTGCATTTTCAGGTATTCCGGCAGCACGGCGACGCGGTTGTTTTTTTCGTCCTTCTTCAGCCAGTCCCGGAGGGTGAAGTCGTCAGGAGTCTCCCCCCGGACGACGCATACATACTCCCGGCGCATCTCATGGCTGCGGACCTGTTCGGACAGCCGCGCCGCCGCCTTGCTGGTCCGCGCAAAGCACAAAAGCCCGCCCACGGGACGGTCCATGCGATGGACAAGACCCACGAATGCCTCGCCGGGTTTTTCATATTTTACCCGGATGTATTCCTTTACCTCGCTCAGCAGGTCGCTGTCCCCCGTTGCGTCGGCCTGCACCAGCTGGTTGGGCCTTTTGACGACGACGATCACATGATTGTCTTCATAAACTACACTCGGCTGCTCCATAATGATTCTCCTAATCTGAATGTCGCATCTGCAAAAGACTGCCTTCGGCGGCCGTCATAAGCCCCGGCTGTTATTCCCCCGCCGCGGCGTCCGCGGCGATCCATCTGCCGGTGGCTCCGCAGGGCAGCACACCGCCGGATCTTACCGGCAGGCAGACCTCCCGGGCGTCCACGATGCCCCCCAGGGAGGCGAAAGCCTTCCCCAGGATGTTCCCGAGCACCGCCGGCTGAAGGCCCGTGGTGTAACTGTTGATAAAGAAAAACAGCATCCTGTCGGACATGATCTCCCGGCAGGCGGATACCAGGCCCCACAGCTCGTTTTCGATCTTCCAAACCTCGCCGCCCGGTCCCCGGCCGTAGCTCGGCGGGTCCATCAGGATGGCGTCGTACCTGCTGCCACGCCGCCCCTCCCTTCTGACAAAGGCAAGGGCGTCCTCCACGATAAAACGGAAGCGCTTTTCGTCGATGCCGTTCAGATCCCTGTTCTCCCGCGCCCAGGCTACCATGCCTTTCGCCGCGTCCACATGGGTCACATGGGCCCCGGCCGCAGCGCAGGCCACAGTGGCCCCGCCGGTATAACCGAAAAGGTTGAGCATCTTCACCTGCTCCCCCCGGGCGGTCCTTTGGCGGATCAGGTCCGACATGGCGTCCCAATTGACCGCCTGCTCAGGGAAAAGGCCGGTATGCTTGAAACCGGTGGGACGCACCCTGAATTTGAGGCCGTGCCGGGATACCACCCAGCTTTCGGGCAGGGCAGTCCTGAAATCCCATTTTCCGCCGCCCCTGTCGCTGCGTGTATACACGCCGTCCGCCGATGTCCAGATCTCCGGGTTCCCCCTGGGCCAGATCACCTGCGGGTCCGGCCGGTCCAGGACAAACCGCCCCCAGCGCTCCAGCTTGGCGCCGTCCCCGGTGTCCAGCACCTCAAAATCCTTCCAATCCTCCGTCAGATACATGCATCCTTCCCCTTTCCCGACAAGTATACCATTGAATCCGCCGGCGGGCAAGAAAAGAAAACGCCCCGCACACATTTCCCCCTCCGGCCACCTCCCGGGCAAGAGCCTTGATTCGCCCGTTCGCGGCATGATATAATACATTTGTACAGACTCCGGATCGAACAGAAAATACGGCATAAACAACGGAGGTACCCCATGAAGAAGCTTATTTCCTTTCTGCTGGCCTCGCTGCTGTTCATTGGCATGGCCTTTGCCTCGGAAACCGCGCCTGACAAGGAGACCCTTTTCCAGGTCGCCCTTCTCCAGTCCCTGGCCCAGGGATATTTTGACGGTGTCGTTACCGTCGGTGATCTGAAAAACCGCGGCGACACCGGAATCGGTACCTTCGATGCCCTCAACGGCGAGATGATCGTGCTGGACGGCGTGGTATACCGCGCCCTGGAAGACGGGAGCATCGAGATCCCCCAGGACTCCGAGACTGTCCCCTACGCCGCAGTGACCTTCCTTGACACGGACGAGACCCTCACCCTTTCCGGCGTCGGGAACATGGACGCTCTGCAGGCCCTGCTGAACGACGCCGTATCCGCCCGGGGCAGGAACCTGTTCTGCATGGCGCTCATCACCGGTGTTTTCCCGATGATACGGGTGCGCAGCGAAGCGGGTCAGGAAAAGCCCTACGGCGAGCTGGCCGGCGTCCTTGCGGCAGGCCAGAAGGAATATGTGCTGGAAAATGCCCGCGGCGCCATGGTCGGCCTGTTCTGCCCGGATTATATGCGCGGCCTGAACAGCCCCGGCTGGCATTTCCATTTCATCACAGACGCCCGGACCGCCGGAGGCCACGTGCTCCAGGTCCGCATCGGCGAGGCCGAGGCCGTCCTGGACATGACCAACGGGTTTGCCATGCTGCTGCCGGAGGACCCCGCTTTCCACGGCCTGGACCTCGCCCGGGACATGGACGAGGCCATCCGCCAGGCCGAGACCGCCACGTCGTCAGTCACCTACGGTCAGCTGTTCGCCGACCTCCTCGGCGCTGTCGAGACCCCCGCTGAAGGAGACATCGGGCGCATCGACGCCGACGCTGCGTCTATCGGCACCGACCTGGCTTTTTCCATCGCCGCCCACTGGAAAAAGATCTACCTGGACCCGGAATACAAACTGCTCATCTATGGCAGGGACGACCCGTCCCTCATCCCGGTCCGTGGAAGGCACGCTTTCGTTGTGCTGGGGTACCAATTGCAGAACGGCAAAATGACGGCCGAACTGAAGGGCCGCTGCGACGCCGCGGCCGACGCCGCCCTGGCCTTCCCGGATTCCATCATCGTCTGTTCCGGCGGAGCCACCGGAAGCAACAATCCCGAGCACCGCACCGAGGCCGGCCTGATGAAGCAATACCTCTCTGAAGTCCGGGGGATCGACCCCGACAGGATCTTTATTGACGAACTGGCCATGACCACCGCCGAGAACGCCGTCAATACCTTCGGGATCCTCATGGAACAAAATGTTGAGACCATGACCATCGTCACATCCGACTATCACCAGAAGTGGGGACAAGTGCTGTACAACGCCCTCGCGGCGGTCTACCGGGCCGATCACGGCTACTCCGCCGAGATCGCGGGCAATTACTGTTTTGAGATCGATCCCTCCCAGGAAATGTATCATCGGGGATACCGCATCGCCCTGTCCCAGCTCGGCAGGATACTGGGCCTTCCCCGGGAGGAAATGGAGATGATCAGGTAAAATGGACCCCGTTAAACGCGTTCCCCCGCCGGCAGCCCGGCGGGGGAACGCGTTTATACCGATCGCCTTATAAGTTGCCCGTATAGACGTATTTCAGCCTCCGGGAGGCCGTGTCCGCCAGTTTCAATACTGTTTCCGGATCCGTCGCGGGCCGGTCCGTCATATGGAACCGCGGGAAAAACCTGGTCACGTGCAGCGGCACGTCCCTCCCCACCGCCCTGCCCTCCTTGTCTGAAAGGGAAGCGATCCACTCCGCCAAACGCAGCATTTCTTCTTCACTGTCGTTCTCCCCGGGGACGATCAGGGTGGTCAGTTCCACATGGCACGCCCCGACGGCACGGGAGATAAACGCTTTTACCGCCTCCAGGCTGCCGCCCAGCACAGAGCGGTAGTATCTTTCGGAAAATCCCTTCAGGTCGATGTTCATCGCGTCGATAAAGGGCAGGAGCTCCTCCAGCACACCTGTTTCCGCCGTGCCGTTGGTGACCAGCACGTTTTTGAGCCCCGCCCTGCGGGCCAGCGCCGCCGTGTCCCGCACGTATTCCCAGCCCACCAGCGGCTCGTTGTAGGTGAACGCCAGGCCGATGTTCCCATGCCTCTTTTCCCTTTCCGCCAGGCGGACCAGGGCTTCCGGGGAAAGGTATTCCGTCCTGTCCTCCAGGGCCATGGCCTCTGCCGACCAGGATATCCGGTGGTTCTGGCAGAAGGGGCAGCGAAGGTTGCACCCCCAGCTTCCCGCGGACAGGATCATGCTGCCCGGGCAGAAACGCTTCAGCGGCTTTTTTTCGATGGGATCAAGCGCCAGGGACGTGACATGGCCGTAATTGGCCGGCCGCACCCTGCCGCCTTCCGAGACCCTCGCGCCGCAGAATCCCCTGCCTCCCTCCGGGATATCGCAATGCCGAAAGCACACATCGCACCGCGCCATTTTATCCTCCTGAAATAAAGCCGAATCGTCAATGGTTCCCCTGATGCGGGGCAGCCGGCGGAGGCCGTAAAGCTTTTATGTGTGCCTGACCACCCGGAACCGCTGCAGCTTCACCTTTTCCCCCGGAGCGATCCCGGCCTTCTGCCGGGCGATGGCCACCTGGCGCGCCACGGTATCCACGCCCTCCAGGTCCGGAAGCAAAAGTCCCCGCCGCGTCCCCCTGCTTACGATCACGCCGTATTCCTTCACGTCCAGTTCGTCCTCGGATGCGATATCCTCGGGCTCCTCCAGCACGTCCACATGGATCTCCAGCCATTTCAGTTCATGCGGCGCGATGGGGTCGAAACGCGGATCCCGCGCTGCGGCGCTGACGGCGTTCCGGATGATCTCCTCCGCCAGGGAATCCCTCGTCGCCGCGATAGTCCCGATACAGCCCCGCAGCGCGCCGTTTTTATGGATGGATACGAACGCCCCGGCCCGCGTCCGGGTCAATTCCTCCGGCAGCCCCTCAGGTACGGGCATTACCCTGCGGTGCAGCACATAGCTTTCCACCGACCGCCTCGCCAGGTCCACCCAGGGGTCGCTCCCCTTCCGGATCCCCTCCAGGCGCTTTTCCTCCTCCCCACGCCGGATATCCAGGAAGCGCCGCTGCCCGTCCTCACCCTTCGGGCGGAAGGCGCATATACCGTAGCCCACTCCGGTCACGTCCTGGTGGCACAGGGCTTCAGATTCCACGGCCATGCCGTCCAGGGCCCCCGCCATGATCAGGAAAGACCTGTGGCCGCACTCGGCCGCACGGTTTAAGAAGTCTTCACTGAATTCCATCAGTTCCCCAAAGGCGCCCCGTCCGCATACGTCCATCACCTTTTCGTCGTATTCCGGCCCTTCCGGCGCGAATCCATAAGGTCCGTAGGCCTTCAGCTTGTGGCTCAGGTCGCCGCTGGCAACGAACACCACCCTGCGGCCCGTTTCCTCCGCCGCCCTTTGGATGACCTGTCCCAGGGCGTAATGGTCCTCCGGGGAGAGGCCGGACAGTCCGAGGCGCAGCAGGCGGAAATCCCGCAGGGCTTCGCGGATAAAATACAGCGGCACCATAACGCCGTGGTCCAGGCGGGGATCCCTTTCGCCCTCCGTCCCCGCCGGCAGGCCTCTTTCCCGCGCCAGGCGGCAAACGGCGTCCCTCAGTTCCACGTCATATCCCACCGTGAATTTTACGTCCGGGGCGCGGAAATCGGCAAAGGAACCCCCGGCTTCCCTCCCCGGGGATATATGGAAATAATCCCGGTACATCACCGTGTGCGGACTGGAGATCACGATGGTCTCGGGCTTCAGGGCGGCGATCTCCTTTGCGACGCGCCTGTAGGCCTCCGCCGTCCTTGCGATCTGTTTTTCCCCGCCCCGGCCCACCTCGGGCACGATCATGGGCGGATGGGGCACCATGAATGCCGCCGCGACAGCCATATCACATATCCTCCGTAAATAAGCGTTTCATGCTTCCGTTATGACAGGAATCCTGCCTTGACTCGCCGCCTTTATTGCCGGACAGGTCCTTCTTTGGCCTCGTCCGCGATGGCCTTTGCCGCCAGGGGGGCGATGACGCGCGCGAAAGCGTCGTTGCCGAAATGCTTTTCCCTCACCGCGGCCGTAAGCCCTGTACCGTTCAGGGCATTGGTGTCCGTGTCCCGGGGGACGGCGATATAGGTGTCGGGGTTCCATACCCGGTAACCCTCCCATACCTCCCGGCAGCCGGGGATCGCGTGCCAGAAAGCCGTGGTCTCCAGGTTGAACCAGATCCCCCTGTTCCAGTCCCCCCGGTATACCCGTCCGGGAAACGCCCGGGCAAAATGGCTGAAGAACGCCCGCGTCATCCTATCAAAACCTTCCCGGTGTCCGGCGGGGTCCGCCCCGTCCTGCTCTCCCTGGCACCACACCATGCGGAAAAAGCGGTTTTCCTCCGATCGCGACAGGATATACGCGATCCTGTCACGCATCGCAAGGTAATAGGGCGACCTTTCGCCCCACCGCCATATCCCGGGCTCCGGGCGCATCCCCTCCGCGGAATACCCGCCCGTCTCGCCGCAGGTAAAACCGGTGCCGCCGTAAGCGCAGGGCAGGACCGCCAGCGACGCGTCCGGCGGGATCATGGGCAGGAGCAGGTTGGCAAGGGGCAGGTGGATCCCCCGGGTCCCCTTCTCCGCGCTGTCCGGATGCCCGTAAGGCCGCATGTCCTGGAAATTCTGGGCGCAGGCTCCAAGGGGTACCAAATTCAGGTCGTCCTCTCCGTAAAAGCCCAGCTGGCATATCCGCCTGTCCGAAAGGAACGGCGTGTAATCCGCCGGGATCGGGGATTCGTCATAGCCCACCGCGTTCGACTGGCCCGCCACACACAGGATATAGATTTTCTCCACGCTTTATCATCCCGTTTTCTTTTTTTCTTAATCCCTTCCGTTTCCTGTCCCCGGAGGGACTTCTTATGCATATTATATTTTCCCGGACCGGATATGTCAACGTTCGCTCCGCCCCCAGGGTTGAATTCGGCACCCGTTTTCTGGTATAATCACTTCGCGCTTTGCGCGATCTTGTTTTGCCAAACTCCCCACGCGGCATGAAAGGAACACCATGGCCTGGTACGAAAAAGCGCTTTTTTATCACATCTATCCCCTGGGCCTGACCGGCGCGCCCGAAAAAAACGATTACGCCGCCCCTGTCCACCGGCTGAGAGACCTGGACAAATGGATCGGGCATATCCGCAGCCTGGGCTGCAACGCCTTGTACATCGGCCCGCTGTTTGAATCCGTCGGCCACGGGTATGAGACCACCGATTACCGCAGGGTGGATTCCCGCCTGGGCGACAACAAGGACCTGAAGGCTTTTGTGCAAAAATGCCACGAAAACGGCATCCGGGTTGTGCTGGACGCCGTGTTCAACCACACCGGCAGGGACTTTTTCGCCTTCCGGGACATCCGGGAGCACCGGGAGGGAAGCCGGTACCTGGGCTGGTACCGCAATGTGAACCTTTACGGAAACAACGAATTCAACGACGGTTTTTCCTACGACAACTGGGGCGGGTATGACCTGCTGGCCAAACTGAACCTGCAGAATCCGGAAGTGCGGGATTACCTGCTGGACACGGTCCGCTTCTGGGCGGCGGAATTCGATATCGACGGCCTGCGCCTGGACGCAGCCGACGTGCTGGATTTCGATTTCATGCGCGCCCTGAGGAGCGTCGCCGACGGGCTGAAGGAGGATTTCTGGCTGATGGGCGAGGTGATCCACGGGGATTACTCCCGCTGGGCCAACGACCGCACACTGCACTCCGTGACCAATTACCACCTGCACAAAGCCCTGTACAGCGCCCACAACGACCATAACTATTTTGAGATCGCCCACACAGTCCGCCGCCAGAAGGACATGGGAGGCGGCCTGCTCTTTTATACCTTTGTGGACAACCACGACGTGGAGCGCATCGCCTCAAAGCTAAATAACCGGGCCAACTTCCTGCCGGTGCACGTGCTGCTCTACACCCTGCCCGGCATTCCTTCCCTGTACTACGGATCGGAATTCGGCATCGAAGGCAAAAAAGAGAGGCATTCTGACGCTTCCCTGCGCCCCGCTCTGGACCTGGACTCCCTGCTTTCGCAGCCCAACGCTTACCTTGAGATCATCCGGTCCCTCGGCAGGATCCACAGCAGGGAATCCGCCCTGTGGTACGGCAACTACAGGGAACTCCAGCTTACCACCGGGAAGTACGCCTTCGCCCGGGGTGATATCCTTGTGACCGTGAACAACGAGGACCGCGACGCCGATTTCGACCTGCCGGCAGATTCCCCTCTGATTGGCGCCCTTTCAGGCCGGCGCGTATCCCCAGAGGGCGGCAGGGTGCGCATCCGGCTGGACGGCTTCGGCGGCGATATATGGATCCCGGACCGGGACGGCCGCACAGTTTACGAGCCGGTACGCCGCGGGATCCCGAAGGAAACTCCCCAAGCCGCCCATGCGGAAATCAAGGAGCCCCGCAGGGCCCCCGGCAAAGCCCTTGAGGAGATGACCGTGGAGGAACTCCAGGCCGAGGTACTCGCAAAGCTTGCCTCTAACGGTCCCGTCACCGACCGGATGCGCCGGGACGTAACTGATAACGTCTACCGGGATTCCCTGCTCAACTGGATCAAAAGCTTCCGCTGACAGCCGCATAACGCCGTTTCCGGGCCGGCGGGAAAGCAAAAATGGTTTTTTCCTTTACAACCCTGTCCTGAAAATGCTATAATCAATGGGAAGTGAACCATTTCCGCTTCCCTTCCGTTCCAACACATCAAACAGACGGCGCGGCCCGGACGTTTTACCGTCCCGGGTAAAGATCCGCGCGGAAACAGGAGAAACGCCATGCCTGATACAAAGAATACCGATATCCTGACCGAAGAGGCCGAAACCGTAAAGAAGCCCGCCGCAAAAAAGGCAGCGGGCAAAAAAGCCGCGGCTGTAAAGGATGCCGCCGAAAAAACCGTTAAAAAAGCCGCGGGGAAGATCGTCAAAGCCGCGGAAGACACCGAAAAGGCCGTGAAGGCCGCCGCCGAAAAAGCCGAAAAGACCGCGGAAGCCGGGGAAAAAGCCGTAAAAGCCACGGCGCAGAAGGCGAAAAAAGCCGTAAAGGCCGCCGCGGAAAAGGCCGCGGAAAGCACCGAAAAGGCGGTCGAAGCCGTTAAAGCCCCCAAGGCGAGGAAGCCCAGGAAGGCCGCCGAAAAAGCAGAAGAAAAAGCCGAAGTACCGGCCCCCGAAAATGCCGGGGAAAAAGCAGCGGAGGCCGCCGGCGAAGCGGTCGCCGCCGTGTACACCGCCCCGGCAGAGAACGCTCCGGAAGCCGCCGCGGAGCAGCCGACAGCCGCTCCCGAAGAGGCCGCACCGGAAGTTGAAAATGTTCCAGCGGAAGCCGCAGACATCCCTGCAGAAAATGAAACCGCCGCCGAGGCCCCGCAGGAGGAAACCATGATAGACGCCGAAAACGAGCCCGCGGAGGAAGTCCCCGCCGCGCCCCAGCTGCCCGAACCCCGCCGCAGCGTCGCATTCATCGGTTCGGAATGCTATCCCTTCGTAAAGACCGGCGGTCTGGGCGACGTGATGTACGCCCTGCCCCGCGCCCTGATCAAACAGAACTGCGACGTCAAGGTGATCCTGCCCAGGTATAAATGCATCCCCTGGAAGTACCAGGAAAAGATGGTGTACAAGGGCGCCTTCGATATGGACCTGTGCGCCGACGGCCGCAAGTATTACGTGGGCATCATGGAATACGAGATGGACGGCGTCGTATATGACTTCATCGACAACGAGGAGTTCTTCACGGCCGGCAATCCCTACATCAGCCTGGTGGACGACATCCCGAAGTTCTGCTACTTCGGCAAAGCCGCCCTGGCCGCCCTCAATTACCTGAACTGGATCCCGGACGTGATCCACTGCCACGACTGGCAGGCCGGCCTGGTCCCGGTGTACCTGCGCACCCTGTTCGCGGGCACCCCCCTTGCCAACGCCAAGACCGTCTTCACCATCCACAACCTCCGGTTCCAGGGCATTTACAACATCAAGACCATCAAATACTGGTCCAACCTGCCGGACTACGTGTTCAACAAGGACGCGCTGAAGCAGGGCTATGAGGACGCCAACATGCTCAAGGGCGGCCTGGCCTATGCCGACATGATCACCACCGTCAGCCATACCTACGCCGGCGAGATCCAGACCCCCTTCTACGGTGAAAAGCTGGACGCTCACCTTCGCTATCACAGCGGCAAAATGCGCGGCATCGTGAACGGCATCGACGTGGACATCTGGAACAGCGCCACCGACAAGCGCCTGCCCGTCAATTATGACATCGGCAATGTGCTGCCCGGCAAGAAGGCCAACAAAAAGGCTCTGCAGGAATCCCTGGGCCTGAAGGTGGACGACCATATGTTCGTCATCGGCCTCATTTCCCGCCTGACCGACCAGAAGGGCCTGGACCTGGTGAACGCCATCATCCCGGACATCATGGACGAGCACACCCAGGTGGTGGTGCTGGGCACCGGCGACAAGCGCTACGAGGATTCCTTCCGCTACTACGAGGAAGCCTACAAGACCCGCGTCTGCTCCAACATCATGTACGACGAGAACCGCGCCCATCTGATCTACGCCGGCAGCGACGCGCTGCTGGTCCCCTCCCTGTTTGAGCCCTGCGGGCTGACCCAGCTCATCGCCATGCGCTACGGCACCGTGCCCATCGTCCGCGAGACCGGCGGCCTGAAGGACACCGTGCAGCCCTACAACATGTATACCAACGACGGCAACGGCTTCACCTTCGACAATTACGACGCCGGCCTGTTGTTGGACGCCATCAACCGCGCCAAGACGCTGTACTTCACCAACCGCTGGTGCTGGGACGAAATGGTCCAGCGCGACATGGCCGTCGACGTATCCTGGGACCTGAGCGCCGCCAGCTACCGCTCCGTGTACCTGGAACTGAAGCCCTGAAACAGCTTTCCCAATGTATGACGGAGGCTGCCGCGAACCTGACCGCGGCAGCCTTTTTTCGGTCATCAGCGGTATTTCACCGACACATACACCGTCGGATCCTGTCCGATTCCCTGAACACACTATCACGCTGTAAATCATCAGCTTTCTTGTGCATGGTAAGGTGATTTTTACATTGGTCGGTAAGCAGATTTTTACATAAGTCGGTAAGGAGAATTTACACGACTCGGTAAGGAGAAATTACATCGACCGGTAAGCAGAACTTTACATCAGTGGTGAGTAAAATCACAGGAGGAGTCAGGGCTGCTTCTTGTATCTCTTCTTCGATTGGGATCGGGGTCAGCAATGCGTCCTGCGGAAGGACTATAGTATTCGGCTTTCGTGTGAACAGTTCTATCATGGTCGGATAGTCTTGAGATCGTGGGTTCGTGAAACGATAGAAATGCGGTTCACCAGTACTTTTGTCTTTATGTTCATATCCTGCTGCTTCTACATATTCCCAGAACCGCTGTCTAAATGCAGCATCGATCGCTTCAACAATCAGTACAAGGTCAATATCCTTTGTCGCTCGAAAAGTCAAACCTTCACCGGACATCAGCAAATCACATGCCGTGCCGCCTATGATAACATACTGTTCCTCGTATCCCCGGAACCAGTCTCTGAAACTGTTAATTCCTCTGACCATCGATATCCCTCCAAACCTGCTCAAGCATTTCCTCCACCGCTTCCTCCACCCTTTCATCCCTGTCCTTATCCAGAGCAAGAGCAAGGGAGAGTCTGTCGACGCTGCTGCCGTCAGCCAGTTTCCTCGGATCATAACGCCAAAGTTGAACTTCACATTGGTCTTCAGAGTTATGAAGTCTGCCGGAAGACGCCCTTTCCAGCGCGGATATGCTGTCCGCCGCAAAGCACTCTGATGGAGGCGGATTCATCATAGTATATTCCGAAAGCGCGGAATAGCTGCTAAGCAATAGCTTATCCTTTATTTCTGCCCTGGGAACAAAGATGGTCCTTTTTACTGGATCCTCCATCGTATCTTTTGTCGCGGCAAATAAAGCCCTTGGCGTTTTATCAGAGTAGAGTATCTTTTGCACGCCTCGTTTTTCTGTGTAAACCAATCCCATTTCCTCAAGCTGCCTGGACGCCCTTGAAACAGAAGTTGCTGTGAAACCAAGGGCCCGGCAGGCTTCACTTGTCAACAGTTCGCCGCACCCGTGATAGATATAGTACAGCAGCAGCAATTGTGCCGATGGCAGCATTGCGGTTATCTCCCGCCTTTCGCCATCTCCACGTTCCTGTAAATAGACCGCCATAAAGGGCAGGTATATCTGCTTTTCTTCCACAACAAACGGAATATGATCACGCAGCAAATACTGCTTCTGCCGATAGGTGAGCCGGTCAAGTATCAGGACCGCTGGTGCTCCCTCCACTTTTTGAATTCTTTCCATATGTTTCTTAACTGCGTCGACAGGATCAAGTTCCTCCCTGGGATAAACGAAAAGCGCAGTTTCGCCATCAAGCGTTACTTTTTGTATTCTGTAGCGGGCAGCGATGAAATTCGGCACGGGCTTAATTTTTTCGTCTTGGTACATGACTTTTAAACCAAGCACGCGGTTCAAGTATTCCATCGCTATGCCCTCCTATTTACAACTTCTTTATGTATTCTAACTTATTTTGTGTTTTATGTCAATTATTTAGTTGTGTTTTCCATGATGCAGCATTCTTAACAATGCAGCAAGGAAGACTCCGTAAGCCTTCCCCTTTGGGGCTTGTCATGGGGTGTCGGCGCTAGCCGACGGAGTGTCCCATGACGTGGCTCCGAGCGTTAGCGAGGAGACGGATGAGGTCCTCCGTTACCCGTTCTCCGTTACCCGTTCTCCGTTCCTCGTATCCTCGTACCCCGTTCCCCGTTTCTCTCCTCACCGTACTCCACCGCTCGCCCAATCTTTGATCCCGCATACATAAAGTGTGTTGTGTTGTGCTCTTATTACATCGGGAGGGCCCCCTACACAGGGAGCCCTCCTGCAGCCGTTTGTGTTTCCTCGTTGAAACAGTCCGGTTATCAACTTTCCTTCGATACCATTACGCTTTTTTAATCCCTGTCTTCTTCATCGAGGACTATCACAGGATCCGTATTATCCACATAGTGCCCGCCATTATTCGTACCGGTGGCGCTGGCATACGTCGGCACGCGGGGAACAGTAACATAAGCAAAGCAGTCCGGGAGGTACATCCAGGCATACTCACCACTCTACCGGCTCAAACCCGCTTTGCTCCTCCGCCCAGGACCAGGCATAGCTGCCGCGTGGACAGTATACAGCAATGCGTTCGACCATGGTAACCGTCCCATCAGATTCGACCGGAACGGAGACTTTTTCAAGATTGTAACAGCCGGAGAAGGCATCAACCCCAATGCTCGTCACACTGGCAGGGATCGTCAATCTCCCGTTGAAGCTGTAGCAATATTCGAACGCATAATATCCAATGCTTGTCACGCTGGATGGGATCGTCAGGCTGCCGGTGAATCCGCTGCAGCCATAGAACGCATAATCATCAATACTTGTCACACCGTCCGGAATCGTTAGGCTCCCGGTGAAGCCACTGCAATCGGCGAACGCCTTGTATCCAATATTCGTCACACTATCCGGGATCGTCAGGCTCCCAATGAACCCGCTGCATCCATAGAACGCAAACCCTTCAATGCACGTCACGCCATTCGGAATCGTCAGACTCCCTGTGAAGCCACTGCAATCGGCGAACGCACCACTCCCAATGCTCGTCACGCTATCCGGGATCGTCAGACTCCCGGTGAAGCCGCTGCAGCGTTGGAATGCAGCACCATCAATGCTCGTCACGCTGTCCGGGATCGTCAGGCTCCCGGTGAAGCCGCTGCAGCCATAGAACGCATTATAACCGATACTTGTCACACTGTCCGGAATCGTCAGGCTGCCGTTGAAGCCGCTGCAGCCATAGAACGCATTATAACCGATACTTGTCACACTGTCCGGGATCGTCAGGCTTCCGGTGAAGCCACTGCAGTCATAGAACGCACCATTCCCAATGCTCGTCACGCTGTCCGGAATCGTCAGACTCCCGGTGAAGCTGCTGCAGCCTAAGAACGCTTCATACCCAATACTCGTCACGCTGTCCGGGATCGTCAAGCTCCCAGTGAATCCGCTGCAGTCATAGAACGCATAATCTCCAATACTTGTTACGCCGTCCGGGATTGCATAATCCTGAATTGCCTTCCTCATGGGAGCGCAGATCAGTTTCTTTCCATCTTTTGTCAGCAACACACCGGTGATTGACTTGTATGCTGTATTGTTAACGGATACTATTATTTCTGTTATATTTTCACATCTCGAAAATGTGGCATCCCCAATATACGTCACACTCTCCGGAATCGTCAGGCTCCCGGTAAAGCCGCTGCAGTCATAGAACGCGCCATCCCCAATGCTCGTCACGCTCTCCGGGATCGTCAAGCTCCCGGTAAAGCCGCTGCAATGACAGAACGCATATTCGACAATGCTCGTCACGCTGTCTGGAATCGTCAGGCTCCCGGTGAAGCCGCTGCAATCATAGAACGCACTATCCCCAATGCTCGTCACACTGTTCCCGATCGTCAGGCTGCCGGTGAATCCGCTGCAGCCATAGAACGCATAATCATCAATACTTGTCACGCTGTCAGGAATCGTCAGGCTGCCGGTGAATCCGCTGCAGCCATAGAACGCCCAATCCCCAATGCTCGTCACGCTCTCCGGGATCGTCAGGCTGTCGGTGAATCCGCTGCAATTATAGAATGCCCCGTAACCAATGCTTGTAACGCTGTCCGGAATCGTCAGGCTGCCGGTGAATCCGCTGCAGCCATAGAACGCATACACACCAATGCTCGTCACGGTGTCCGGGATTGTCAGGCTGCCAGTAACGCCGCCACAGTCATAGAAAACATAGTTTCCAATGGCGGTTATGCCGTTTTCGATTACAAGCGATGTAATGGAATCCCTTTCCGAATACCATGGAGCAGGATCGTCAGCACTGTAGTCCGGCATGGAGCCTGTTCCCGAAATCGTGAGGACACCATTTTCCAGCGTCCACCTGGTGTTTTGAAAAACCAGCCGTACATTGAAACTTCCGGTATTGGAAGAAGCATAAAATCTGGCCCCGAAATAATATTTGTTTCCGGCTATCAACTGGCAACTGATCCTAAAGTTACTGTTAAATCCGCCATCATCATTGCTCGCTATTTGTTTCATCGACGCATCGTAAAGATACCCATAGGTATCATAGTCCCCGGTAGAACTGAAAACATAAGTTCCGCTTTCCACCGGTATATATGAGAACAGGACTAATTCTCCGCCTGCGGTTATCTCTGTGGTTGTATCCATATTCAGCAGCAATGGTTCACATTTCTGGAAACCTGCCACGATACAAAGCAGTTCATTGCCGGAAGCGATATCAATTATGTTCCAGTCTTCTTCCCCACCATCATACTGAACATGGGTCAGACTGCTGCATCCATAGAAAGCATTCAAACCGATAGAAGTCACGCTGTCCGGGATTGTGACGCTTGACAGGTTTGTGCAGTCATAGAAAGTATAATCGTCAATGACGGATAAACTACCTGGGATCGTCAGGCTCCCTGTGAAGCCGCTGCAGCCATAGAACGCGCCTCCACCAATGCTTGTCACGCCGTCTGGGAGCGTCAGGCTTCCGGTGAAACCACTGCAGTATCTGAACACATCATTACCAATACTTGTCACGCTGTCAGGGATCGTCAGGCTCCCTGTGAAGCCGCTGCAATTATAGAATGCCATATAACCAATGCTTGTAACGCTGTCCGGAATCGTCAGGCTGCCGGTGAAGCCGTTGCAGCCACAGAACGTTTCATACCCAATACTCGTCACGCTGTCCGGGATCGTCAGGCTGCCGGTGAATCCGCTGCAGCCATAGAACGCAGCCCCACCAATACTTGTCACGCTGTCAGGGATCGTCAGGCTTCCGTTGAAACAACAGTTATTAAATGCGTGCGATCCGATTTCTGTGACGCCATCCGGTATGGTCAGACTCCCGGTAAAGGCGCAGTCAGAAAACGTTCCTGGGTTGATCGCAGTCAGCCCAGAGGGGATGATCAGATCGCCGGTTAAACCGGTGCAATTGTCAAAGGCACTTCCGCCTATACTTACGGCATTTTGAGAGATATACAAGCTGCCATTAAAACCTGAGCAGTCGCAGAACGCCGCGCCGTAGATCGTCGTTACGCTGTCCGGGATCACCAGGTCCCCGGTAAAGCCGCTGCATCCATAGAACGTGCCTTCTCCAATAATTGTTACCCCGGACGGGATCGTCAGGCTGCCGGTGAAACCGCCGCAGCCATAGAACGCCCAATCTCCAATACTCGTTACGCTTTCCGGAATTGTAAGAGTACCGGTAAAGCCGCTGCAACCATAAAATGAGCGATATCCGATACTTGTTAAGCCGGATGGGAATGTCAGGCTTCCGGTGAAACCGCTACAGCCAGAGAACGTATTATAACCAATACTCGTCACACTGGCTGGGATCGTCAGGCTGCCGGTGAATCCGCTGCAATAAGAGAACGCATTTCCACCAATACTTGTCACGCTGTCTGGAATCGTCAGGCTGCCGCTGAATCCGCTGCAGTATGAGAACGCATCCTCACCAATACTCGTCACGCTGTCCGGAATCGTAAGGCTACCTGTGAAGCCGCCGCAGCTATAGAACGCACATTCACCAATACTTGTCACGCTGTCCGGGATCATCAGGTTGCCGGTGAATCCGCTGCAGTATGAGAACGCATACCCACAAATGCTCGTCAAACTGTCCGGGATCGTCAGGCTGCCGGTGAAGCCACGACAGTCAGCGAATGCCCATTCACCAATACTCGTCACACTGTCCGGAATCGTAAGGCTGCCGGTGAAGCCACGACAGTCAGCGAACGCCCATTCACCAATACTTGTCACGCTGTCCGGGATCGTCAGGCTGCCGGTGAAGCCGCGGCAGTCACCGAAAGCCCGTACACCAATACTTGTCACGCTGTCCGGGATCGTCAGGCTGCCGGTGAAGCCGCTGCAACCATAGAACGCATACCCATAAATGCTCGTCACGCTGTCCGGGATCGTCAGGCTGTCGGTGAATCCGCTGCAGTCAGCGAATGCCCATTCACCAATACTCGTCACGTTGTCCGGGATCGTCAGGCTGCCGGTAAAGCCGCTGCAGCCAGAGAACGCATACTCACCAATGCTCGTCACGCTGTCCGGGATCGTCAGGCTACCGGTGAAACCGCGGCAGTAAGAGAACGCATACCCACCAATACTTGTCACACTGTCCGGGATCGTCAGGCTGCCGGTCAAACCGCTGCAATTGTTAAACACGTAATCCCCGATCTTCGTTACCTGTTTCCCTTCGATATACTTCGGGATCGTAACATCGACCGCGTCTTCCGGACCAAAATACTGATCGATCCGGATGGTCTCGTCACTCAAAACAGAGTACCCAAAGTACGCCGCCGGCATGGGGCCCGACCCCTCCAGGAACCCGTGATCCACGGCCCATTGCTCTGTGTAGGACCATTCCGGAGCGGATATGACCAGCCCGTCATTACCCGTAAATGCGTCGTCGGCAATGTATTCCACCGTCGCGGGCAGCTGTACCTCACTCAGCCCGCAGCTGGCGAAAGCCTCGCTCTCTATGCGCTTTAGGCCATCGCTCGCCGTGACCCTGTTAAGCGAGGTATCGCCCATGAATGCTTCCGCCTCGATCACCTCTGTTCCCGCCGGGATGGCAATATCCGCTCTCGCGCTCCCGCCACATACAAAGCACATTAGCCCCGCCAGCAGCGCGAGGAAAAGGATTGCCCGGGCACGATAAGAAACCTTTTTCATAACTCCTGTCATTGCAAAAACCCCCCTACCAGTAAAGTATACGCAAAAAAGCCTGCCCCGCCGACTCAGCGGTCAGACCAAAACAACATCAAAAAAAACAAAGCTCTTGCCTGCCTGCCAAAAATGTATTTCCGGATGTCATCATTCTGTCAAGTCCTATTAAAATACTTTTCCCGCCCAGCCTCGGAAGCATCCGGAAAACCGGACGGCCATTTGTCAAACCATTCCTGTAATACTATACCATCCATTTGGGACGATTTCAAGCGTTCAGACACCATATTTGCCAAATTATCGTATGCCGGCACATGACATATCGGCCTGTATCGTTACTCCCGGCGCCGCCCCGGGCCTCATAGGTTATCGTTTCATCTGATCGTCCGGCAGATCCATGTTGTTGAAATTAATGTATTTCAACACGAAAAAAACAAAAATAATTGCAAATCGCGTTGACATGTTTTAATTATTGATTTTATACATGAGCTGACAATCCCCACAAATGACGGCGGCGGCGCCGCCGGTCGGGGCCGACGCTCTGTTCGTGCCTTCGCCCCCGGCATCCGCAAAAGCATTTTCCCTGTCTATTGACATTGCGGCAAAAAAATGTTAGAATTTTTGCATAGAAAACCCTTGAAAGATAGGGTAAAATTCAACAGGAGGACATCCGTATGAAGAAGATCCTTGCCCTTTGCGCCGCGCTTGTGATGGTGCTTTCCGCCACCTCCGCGCTGGCCGACCTGGTGATCTGCCAGAACAAGGTTGAGATCACCGCCGCCCTCGAAGCTTTTGCCAAGGTGTACGAAGAAAAGACCGGCGTCCCGGTGAAGGTCATCACCGGCGGCGGCTCCTCCGACTACAACACCGTGCTGAAGGCCGAAATGCAGTCCGGCCGCGAGCCCGACATCTGGGTCATCGAAGGCCCCACCGGCTACGAACTCTGGGCCGACAAGATCGCTTCCCAGGACGGCGCCGAATGGACCAAGTACACCTCCGCCGCCTACATCGCCGACGGCAAGGTGGTGGGCTTCCCCGTGGCCGTGGAAGGCTACGGCATGGCCTACAACAAGGACATCCTCGATAAGGCCGGCATCGATCCCGCTACGCTTACGAATTTCGACGCCTACAAGGCCGCCTTCGAAAAGTTGGACAGCATGAAGGCTGAACTGGGCCTGGACATGGTGGTCTCCATGGTCGCCGGCACCACCACCGGCATGACCTGGGTCACCGGCTTGCACAACTTCAACGTCTACCTGACCGTGGGCAACGAGCGCAACGACACCACCTACATCGACCAGGTTCTGGCCGGCCAGGTGGACGCCGAGCGTTTCCATCAGTACTGCCAGTACGTGGCCCTGATCTTCCAGTATTCCGATCCGGAAATGCTGATCAACGGCACGCAGGACAGCCAGCTGGCCGCTTTCGCCAACGGCAAGGCCGCGTTCTATCACCAGGGCAACTGGATGGATCCCTCCCTGGTCACCCTGAACCCCTCCTTCGAGATCGCCTATGCGCCCCATGCCTTCCTGCATGAGGACACCGACGGCATCCTGGTGAATCCTCCCTCCTGGTACGTGGTCAACGCGAACGGCAACACCGAAGAAGCCATCGCTTTCCTGGACTTCCTGGCCACCTCTGAAGAAGGCGCGGACTACATGGTGAACAAAGCGGCCATGGTGCCTGCCTTCACCAACGTGACCCTGGCTCCCGCCACTCCCCTGTCCAAGTCCGTTATGGAATGGAACGCCGCCGGCAAGACCTATGACTGGCAGCAGTACAAGCTCCCCGACGGTTTCGGCATGGGTACCCTGGGCCAGATCTACGAGCTGCTGGCCTCCGGCGCCATCGACGTGGACACCTTTGAAGCGATGATGATCGACGCCATCGCCGGCATCGCCAAGTAACCATCGCCCGTTATGGGGATGGCACACAGCGGCTTCCCGCCCTTGGTGCCATCCCCATTTTCATTCGAGTTTGTTAGGGGGGGCTGCATTTGTCCAGTAAAGCAAAAAGAAAGCTGACAGAAATGCTGTTTCTGCTGCCTACGCTGCTGGCTTTCATCATGGTGATCATCATCCCGTTCATATACGGCATCTACTATTCCTTTACCAACTGGCAGGGCACCGGCGCCGCTTCCGCGTGGGTTGGCCTGGACAACTACAAAACCATATTCCAGGAGCCGGGATTCCTGCACTCCTTCCTTGTCACGGTCATCTTTACATTGTTCAACCTGGTGCTGGTGAACGTGGTGGCTTTCGTCATTTCGCTGCTTGTCACCAGCGAGATCAAGGGCCGCAACGTATACCGTGCCGGCTTCTTCATCCCGAACCTGATCGGCGGCATCGTACTGGGCCTGGTGTGGCAGTTCATCTTTTCCAACATCCTGCCTCAGATCGGCAAATCCCTTGGCATGAACCTTTTGAGCAAATCGCTCATCAGCAACAAGGATACCGTCATCGCCACGATGGTCATCGTGAACACCTGGCAGTACGCCGGCTACATCATGCTGATCTATGTGGCGGCCATCCAGGGCATTTCCAAGTCCGTCATGGAGGCGGCTGAGGTGGACGGCGCGCGTTACTGGACCAGGGTAGCCAAAATACAGATCCCGCTGATGGCCAACGCCTTCACCATTTCCCTGTTCCTGACGCTCACCAACTCCTTTAAAATGTACGACGTGAACGTGGCGCTGACCAACGGCGGCCCCACCACGGTGTTCATGATGAAGCCGGTGCAGGCGTCGGAATTGCTGGCGCTGAACATCTACCAGACCGCCTTTAAGTACAACAACATGGCGGCAGGCCAGGCCAAGGCCGTCATCTTCTTTGTGGTGCTTACCATCTTCTCGGTGATCCAGGTATCCTACAACAAGAGAAAGGAGATCGAGGCGTAATGGCAAAACAGGCTGTTGTCGTCGAGCGCATGGCCGGGTCCAAGCCCCACAGGGGCCGCCAGATCGCGCTTGAAATTGTTACCCTCCTGCTCTTCATTCTCTTTATGATGCCCTTTTTGATCGTGGTGCTCAACTCCATGCGCACCAACGCCGAGATCATCAACGAGCCGGTGGGCTGGCCCGCGAACATAGGGCAATTGTGGACGAACATATCCGACGTATGGAACAATCCCAATTTCAACTTCCTCTCCGCTTTGAAGGACAGCGTGATCATCACGGTGCTGTCCCTGGCGATCATCTCCATTTTCTCCGCCATGACAGCCTGGGTGCTGGTGCGCAACAAAACCAAATGGTCCAGCCTGATGTTCTTCATGTATGTGGCCGCCATGGTCATTCCCTTCCAGGTCGTCATGTTCCCCCTGCTGACCTGGTTCAAGCAGGTGGGTGATTTCATCCATATCCCGCTGCTCAGAAGCTACCAGGGCATCATCTTTGCCTACCTCGGCTTCGGTGAGGCCATGTCCATCTTCATCTTCCACGGGTTCATCAAGGGCGTGCCGCTGGAACTGGAAGAGGCCGCCGACATCGACGGCTGCAGCCGCGCCGGCACCTTCTTCCGCATCGTGTTCCCGCTGCTCCAGCCCGTGTTCGTGACCGTGCTGGTGCTCAACGGCCTGTGGATCTGGAACGACTACCTGCTGCCCCTCCTGCTCCTTGGCGCCTCCGGAAGCATCAAGACCATCCCGCTGGCCGTACAGGGATTCAACGGCGCTTACGTGAAGCAGTGGAACCTGATCATGGTTTCCACGCTGCTGGCCATGCTGCCCATCATCATCCTGTACCTGTTCGCACAGAAGTACATCGTGCAGGGCATGGTGGACGGATCCATCAAATGATCATACCCGCACGGCGCGGGGCCGCAGGTTGTGCGCCCCGCGCTTCTATTTTTCAATGCAAGGGACGGTGAAAAACCTATGGACGAACCCCGCGCCTGGTGGAAAGAGGCTGTCGTCTACCAGATCTATCCCCGCAGCTTTGCGGACTCCAACGGCGACGGCATCGGCGATTTGAACGGCATCACCGCGCATCTTGATTACCTGCACGAACTCGGGGTGGACGTTATCTGGGTCAGCCCTTTCTATAAATCGCCGAACGACGACAACGGCTATGACATTTCCGATTACCGGGACATCATGGACGAGTTCGGCACCATGGAGGACTTCGACCGGATGCTCGAGGGGATCCACCAAAGGGGCATGCGCCTGTTGATAGACCTGGTGGTGAATCATTCCTCGGATGAGCATCCCTGGTTTGTGGAAAGCCGCAAAAGCAGGGACAATCCCTACCGGGATTACTATATCTGGCGCGACGGAAAGGGCGACGCCCCGCCCAACAACTGGGGCAGCTGTTTTTCCGGTTCCGCCTGGCAGTACGACGAAACCACAGGGCAGTGGTACCTGCACCTGTTCAGCCGCAAGCAGCCGGACCTGAACTGGGCCAATCCCAAAGTGCGGGACGCCGTGTTCGACATGATGACCTGGTGGTGCGACAAGGGCATCGACGGGTTCCGCATGGACGTGATCGGCATGATCGGCAAGGAAAACTTTGACGACGGCGAGGTCGGCCCCGGCGCCCTTTACGGCAGCTTTGAAAAGTCCTGCCAGCACACGGCCACCACGCACCGTTACCTGCGCATGATGCGGGAGCGGGTGCTGGACCATTACGATCTTCTGACCGTGGGCGAGGCCGGCGGCACGGTGGAACAGGGCATCCAGTACGCCGGCCTGGACGGCAGCGAACTGAACATGATCTTTTCCTTTGAACACAACGACGGGCTGAACGACGGCACGGAGCTGGGCAAGTGGAGCGACCACGGCGCGCCGCTCAACGAATTCCGCGAGATCATGAACCGCTGGCAGCTGGGCCTGATCGGCAAGGCCTGGAACACGGTGTACCTCAGCAACCACGACCAGCCCCGGCAGGTGAGCCGCTACGGCAACGACGGCCCCCTGTTCCGCGTGCGCAGCGCAAAGATGCTCGCCACACTGATCCACATGATGCACGGCACGCCGTACATCTACAACGGCGAGGAACTGGGCATGACCAACATCTGCTTCACCCGCCTGGAGGACTACCGGGACGTGGAGGTATTCAACGCCTGGAAGCAGTGGGTGGAATCCGGCAGGGTGCATCCCGAGGACATGATGCGCTGGTTCGCCCGCATTTCCCGCGACAACGCCCGCACGCCCATGCAGTGGGATTCGAGCCCAAACGCGGGCTTCACCACGGGGACGCCTTGGATCAGGGTGAACGGCAATTATCCCGACGTCAACGCGGCCGACGAGATGAAGGACCCGGACAGCGTGTTCAATTATTACAAAAAACTGATCGCGCTGCGGCATGAGCACCTGATCATCGTCTACGGAAACTATATTCCCATGCTGAACGACGACCCCAACGTTTACGCTTACCGCAGGGAACTGGACGGCGAAACGCTGACCGTGTGCTGCAACTGGACGGACCGCACCGTGCCTTGCACGCTGATCGACGAAGCCGGCGGAGAGGAACTGATATCAAACTACCGTTTCCACAAGCCCGGACTCCTGCAGCCTTACGAAGCCCGAGTGGTATTGAAAAAATAACAAAACAGCCCACAAACTGACCTGCCCGGCCGGATCGCTTACGATCCGGCCGGGCAGGTTCTTTTTTCATTTTTGTGCGGCCGCCCCTTCCCTGTCATCCTCTGTAATGATCTTCATTTCGTACGGGGCCAGGCTGACCCGCCGCCCTTTGATATCCGTGGCCGTCTCCCGGGGGGACAGGTTGAATACAAAATAAAACTTTTTTCCCTTCCCGCGCCGCACGGTGACCTCCACGGACGGGGGAAGCCCGGGGATATATTCCGCTCCGGCTTCCTTGACGGCTTCCGACACCACCCGGTCATACATGGCCTGCTCCCCCACGGCACCGATGTAATATACCGTGCCCTTTCCATAGCGGTGCCTGGTGACTGCCGCTTTCCCACGGAAATATTCCCCGTCGTATACCGCAAGGGTCTCCGCCCCCTCCGGTTCCAGGATGTCGCACAACTGCCCGGCGGACAGCACCGTGCCGTCCGAAAACCTGACGCTCACGGTATCCCTGCCGATGGGATCGTATTCCGAAACGTACGCCCCCACCATATCCCGGTAGACCCCTGGCAGCGGCGCCATGACAGCATTGTTGTACTTATCCTTCACGCCGCTGCGGGCGGTCAGGATCACGGTGCCGCCCTCCCGGGCAAAGGAATGCAGCCTTTCCGCCGCCGCGGCGTCGCCCACATACATCTCCGGCGCGCACACGATACGGTATCCCGACAGGTCCTCCCCACTACTGATCACGTCAACGTTCATCCCAAGCCCCGCCATGGCGCGGTGCAGCCTGCGGGGCTGCTCAAGATAGCTGTATCCCTCTGTCTGCGGTTGGATCTTAAAAGCGTACTCGTTGTCAAAGGAGAACAGGATCGCCGCTTCCGACAGGATCGCAGTCCCCCGCGCTTCCCCAAGCGCATCTGCCGTTTTGCACAGGTCGGCAAATTCATTAAACCTGCGGCCGGGCACATTGCTGTGGTCGATCAGACCGTGCCAGTGCATTTCGGCCCCGATATTGGCCGTTCGCCAACGGAAATGCAGCACCGTATCCGCACCGTGGGCAAACGCCTGCAGGGAATAGCCTCTAATCAGGCCGGGCTCCGGCATCCTGCCCATGGGCGCCCAGCATCCCAGGCCGCCGCTAAGC
This sequence comes from Clostridia bacterium, assembly GCA_017524725.1. GTDB lineage: Bacteria > Bacillota > Clostridia > Christensenellales > Aristaeellaceae > RUG756. Next base: position 38,463 of record JAFXUZ010000048.1, read on the forward strand.
TGCTCCATCACCCAGAAGGGCCGCCGTTTCACACCCCGCATCATATCCAGGCGGAACGCGTGGGAAAAATACGCCGCATCCTCCCGCGGCGGACGAGCGGCGGGATAATTATCATAAGAAATAAAGTCCAGATCTTCGAATTCCTTATAAAAATCAGGCATATGTTCCGAAAACCATACGTTGGTGGTCACCGGGACCGCGGGACAGCGCTCATGGATGATGGCCGCCTGCCACCTGACAAACTCGATCGCTCTGTCGGAGGCAAACCGGCTGTGGTCCAGCATATATGCCGGGTTCAGCCACGCGGAGGGATAATGCCCGAAAGGCAGACGTACCTGTTCCCAGGATGAATATTCGCCGCTCCATACCACGTTTCCATAGGCCCTGTTGACCGCCTCCAGGGTGCCGTACCTGTTCTTTACCCAATCGCGGAACCGTTCGGCGCAGTGATCGCAGAAGCAGAAATACGCCTCCAGTTCGTTGTCGAGCTGCCAGGCAACGACAGCCGGGTCTTCGGCGTAGTGGGCCGTCATTTCCTCCACGATCCGCTGGCAGTGTCGGCGTACAGCCGGATGGTTTATACAGCGATGGCCCCGGATGCCGGTCCTTGTCCGCTGTCCGTCCTGTTCCGTCATCACGGCGTCGGGGTATTTTTCATAAAACCACAGGGGCGGACAGGAGGTGGGGGTGCACAGCACCACGCCGATGCCGCGGTCCGCAAACATACGAACGGCCTCGTCCAGCCACGCAAAATCAAATTCGCCCTCCCTGGGCTCCAGGCGGCACCAGGCGAACTCCGCCATCCGCACCAGACGGACGCCGGTTTTCTTCATCAGGTCCGCGTCCTTTATCCATAGCTCCCTGTCCCACTGCTCCGGGTAATAGTCCACACCGATCCTCATATCGTTTTTTCCTCCGAATGCGCCTTGGGTCCCCGGCAGCGCAAAGTCACCTTTCAATAAAGTTGAGATGGGCGAATTTGGCGATATGGACGTTCAGCAGCGCGTCGTATCCCTCGTTCCGTTCGTAATGGGTATAGCCGATCTGCCACAGGCCGAAGGCAGCGAAATTGCCGATGATCTCCAGGGCGATCATTTCGTCGGTGAACTTGGATGTCTGACGGACGACCCCGATCACAAAAACGCTGACCGAAACCAGGAGCATGACGCGGGTGTAGCGGTTTTCCAGCTGCTTGACGACGCTGTCCTCCGCCGCTTCAAAATACATCCTGAACACCTCCCGCATCATGTCCCGCATGTTGTCGGTAACATGTCCCGAGCACAACAGGTTGATCTCAAGCGGCGCGGGGTTTTTCATGGCGGATATATAGCGGCTGACGGTCCGCGCGTAATCGTGGCTGATGGCCATTTTGGGGCCGACCTGGATGGGGTCGAAAAAATCCTCCGCTTCTTTCAGTCGCAGGTCCAGCACGGCCGGAGGATTCCGTCGGACGTTGTTCCAGCGTTTCAGGTCGCGGTTCGTCTGGGAAAGCGTATAAGTCAAAAGGATCATCGTCAGCATCGTGATGTCAAATATCCCGTTCGTCCTCCTGCCCACGGAACCCGTCATGCTGAGGATGTCCACAACCATTTCCGCGCCACAGAGAAGAGCAAGAAACAGGGTGCCGAAGGTATATCTGCGCTTCCGGCTGTAGATGAACAGCGCCGAGGCGCCTGCCGCCACGCCGATCAGGTTTTTTGCCCAGATGCCCCACGGGCGCGGGATCAGGGAGGCATAGGAAGACCCCGCGGCTGTCAGCATCCGCCGGGCGATCAGTTCAAAGACCAGGTCTAACACGGCGACACAGATCATCCATATCCCGATCCTTTTCAGGTTCCGGTAATACAGGCTCATCTTCCTCTCCTTTCCGGCTCCCGGCCTCCGCTGATCTCATAATAAATGACGTCCCTCTCCCTGCCGAGATAGGAAATCTCTTTTTCCGCGTACCTGCTGAAGCGCATCCCGCATTTTTCCATTACCCGCCTGGACGCCTCATTGCCCACAAAGAAACACGCGCGGACCGAACGGTACCCTTTTTCACAAAACAGGTATTCCAAAAAGCGCCTGACCGCCTCCGTCCCATAGCCCCGGCCCCAATACGCCGATCCCAGGCCGTAACCGATCTCGCAGGAGGCACCTTCCGCATCGAAATACAATATGATGCCGATCAGCCGCCCGGATCCCTTCAGCCGGACGGCGAACAGGTCCTCCCTGCCGAGATATTTGGAAAAATCGAATTCCTCCGGCGTTTCCGCATATCGGCAGATGAAGGTCTCAAGGACTTTTTTGTCATGGGAAATGCAGTTGAAGTAATCCTCTTTATCCGAAGGGCGTATCCTGTCGATGATCAGCCGTTCCGTTTCCATTATTCCCCTCCGTCGACCATGGTCCCCGACGGGATCCAGGTCCCTTTCATTTCCTTATTCTCTCATCAAAACGGCAGCATGGATCCGGCCGGCCGGAGCCTTTTAAGCGGTGCGCTGATCCCGTCCGCATCCCTGGTGAAAAAGCGGTTGAATTTCCATACCGTCCTGATCCCCACGGACATTCATACATCAGCTCACCTGAAACTCTGTGCGGAACAGCGTTTCCGGCAGGGTGCTTCGGTACAGTTCGGTATAGGCCTCGCGCAGCTGTCCTGCGGTGTGGGCCTCTGTTCCCGGGATCTCCAGAATACGGTAGTTAACGCCGAACAGTACGGATGTGAGCTCCGTTTGGCGAAACCCGCTGCGAAGATAGAACCGCAGCCTTCGCTCCCGCTCGATCCGATCCTGTGCGCTTTCGGCTTTATCCGGATCCTGCACCTCGCATACGGCGCAGTTTGCTCCGCGAACATGATCAGCCAGCTGACGGAGAAAAAGCGAACCGAGCCCCCGGTCCCGGCGTTCTTTGTCAATGGCAAAGTAGTCGAGCAGGAGATCCCTGTCCCTGCACACAAAAAACGCGTAGCCCAGGATGTCGTCACCGTCAAACAGGCCGTAGCAGTCATAGGCTCCCTTCCGCCACGACCGCTCCATGGATTCCAGGGGCTTGAGCTCGTCGGGCGGAAAGTCTTCCCTCAAACGTGTTTTGTAAAGCGATTCGACCTGTGAAAAATCCGTCAATCTCCGCGTGATCATCAATAACCGCACCCATCCTCACCTGAAAGCTTTCCTCATCACGGCCGTATTGCCCGACCGCGCGTATTCCGTAAAACCCATTTTCCGATACAGGGCAGCCGGTCCGGTGAACGCCATGGCCGCCTCAGCGTTCAGCGTGGGATAGCCTTCTATGCAATCGTATCCTTCAGCCTCCGCGTCGCCGCAGACCCGCCTGAGCAGCAGGGTGGCGATGCCCCTGCCCCGGTATTCCGGGCAGATCTCAAAGCAAACGACCGATTTCACCTGCCCAACCCGCCGGCAGTCCGGCGGGCGGTCCTCCGGGACGTGATCCAGGTCGAATTCGCCCACCCGGCAGTAGTTCAACCGGTCGTTCGCGTTGCACCACCCCACGGCGGTCTCACCGTCAAAAGCCAGGTACCCGCGGATCCTTCCCTCTTTCACCAAACGGGACGCGGACTCCCTCAGGGCCCGTTTCCAGCCTTCCGTTCCGCCGCCGTACCCCTTCGCCTCCTCCCGCATCGCGTCGATCTCCGCCGCGCTCATGTTGAAGGCATTGCAATAGCACGGATAATACGGCGAGCCGTCTGAAAAGGCGCGGCAGTCGAAAAAATCAAGGTAGGCTTCCGCCATATCCGGCTTCAGCGCTTTGATCACGATCTCCATGTTTTTCCTCCAGATACTCACATTCCCCGCCAATAAAAACACTACGGCCGTCGGGGGAAGGCAGAATGCGCCGTTAAATGAACGCTGCGGACATGCTCCCGCGCAGTGATCACCGGTATCGTCGTCCTTCAGCCGCCACATCGCCTGATCCTCCATCGGTCCGTCTCGTTTTTTCGATCCCCTCAATCATCTTTATCGGAAGTGCTTTCTTCATCCGACAGCCTGCCGTAATCATTCCATTCGCCAAAGAGTCGGCCATTGCGTGTCTCCAGTATCAGGTGGTCAAGCGCTTTCCGGTAGACTGTTTCGTCCCGCCGCTTATAAAAAGCCACATTGCCGGCCCGGATCCGCCGGTAAAGAGGCGGAAAAGACCGGAAGCGGGACCAGACCCGCGCCTTTTTCAGCGCTTCCTCCACATCCGGATCCATACGAAAGCTCCGGGGCCCCAGGGGGGGAAGCACAGCCCGTCCCGCGTCCGTCATCCGGCCCAGCCGGATCAGCCGGCGCGCCCGTTCCTTGTTCAGCTCTGTCCACGGGCTGTTCTTTTTCCGGGGCGTAAAACGCTGCATCCGCACGCTGTCGATCACCTGCTGGGTGCTGTCGATCCAGCCGAAGCACAGCGCCTCTTCCACCGCGTCCAGGTAATAAAACGTCCCGTCATCCATGGGCCTGCCGCGCTTTACATGCACCCAGCATTCCGTTTCGTCCCCATGGGACTTAAGCCATGCCCGGAACGCCGCCCGGTCTTTGATATCTGAAAGAACGTTCTTCATGGTTTCTCATCAGTTATATTCGTCAGCGGACGACAGTCCCTCCGCCCGGGGCCGGTCCCCGTTTCATATACCGAAAATACCCTCAGCCATCGTCACCGTCTCTTCCTGACTTCTGTTTTCATCCCGAAAGATCACCCGGAACCCGGAATGAAGCAGCGCGTCATAGCTTTCCCTGGAGCATACCCGCCTAAGGATCTCCCGGTAATTGTCCAAAGCCGCCTGCGGGTCCTTTTCCTCCAGCATCAGCCTGTAGAGGAACTGTTTCTCCGGATCCGGCCTGTCAAAAAAACGGTGGATCCCGATCTCGGGGTCGGCCAGCATCACCAGGACATGCTTCGTATCAGAGATCCGGTGAAGCGTGTCAACACAGATGTTGGTATCCACGAATATCTTCTTTTCCCGCGCTTCAGGGTCGTCGAGCAGCTCCTCCAGCATCTTAAGTTCCACTGTTTCGCATTCCTTTTTTACGTTTTCAAGCCACGTGACATATTCGTCCGGCGTCCGCCGGATAAACTCGTGCCAGTCCTTCAGGTCCCGGGTGTAGGTCAGGTTGGGAAACTCCCTGCTGTCAAGCTCATTAAGCTTAGCGTCATGGTAGTTTTCCTCCAGCGCGATGCCGTGATGTTTTTTTGCCAGGTTCTTTACCACCGTGGATTTACCCGCGTAGGACGTGCCGATCACAAAATACACATTGCTCAGATCCATGTTTCACCTCGGTTTTTTCTTTTAAAGCAAGCCTTTTCGGCGCTTATTTAACATGACCTGCTCTCTATTGCGGACGATTTTGTTAATACTACCACATATCCGTTGAAAAATCCACAACAAAAAAACAGCCCTCTTCCGGGAGGACATGAGAATGTTGACATCGCAATAAAAACCGGTTATCATCCGATCATAAGCTTTCATACCCGCTATCTCCGGGAAGGGCCCGGGATCATATCGTCCGGCAGGACCGGGCGACTGTTTTTGAAGGAGGGGACCCATGGAATACAAAAGATTCGGCGACACCTATGTGGTGCGCATGGACCGGGGCGAGGAGATCCTGAAGCAGCTTCGTGAACTGTGTGAAAAGGAGGACATCCGTCTGGCCAGGGTGGACGCCCTGGGGGCCGTCGACCATGCCGCGGTGTGCGTTTACGACGTGCCCACAAAGACTTTTTTCAAAAAGGAATTCGACGAACCCATGGAGATCAGCAATCTCTGCGGCACTGTGACACTTAAGGACGGCAAGGTATACCTGCACCTGCATGTCACGCTTTGTGACAGGGAGCTTCGCGCCCACGGCGGCCACGCCACCCATCTCAGGGTGTCCGCTACCTGCGAAATGACGGTGACCCTGATCCCGGGAACCGTGGAAAGAGAAATGAACGAAGAGGTCGGGCTGAACATCTTCCGGTTTTCATGACGGCGTTCCTCCCCTGCCGGCCGTTTTCCATACCGTTATCTCTCCGGCCCGGCAGTATCCCGCCTTTGTCGGTTTTTCCGGTATTTGATGCCATATCGCAAAAAGAACTCGAAAAAAGAACGTAAAAAAAGCGCAAAAAACGTCTTTCACGGCGCCCGTCCGACTGCGAAAGCAGGAAAAGCCTTTTCTTTTGCCCCCGGACAGGTTATAATATCCGTAGCTGGAATCATAAAGGAAGGGAGGATATGTATGGGACTTTTTGACAAAAAATACTGTGACATCTGCGGTGAGAAGATCGGCCTTCTCGGCAATCGCAAACTTGAGGACGGCAACCTGTGCAAGGACTGCGCGGCAAAGCTGTCTCCCTTTTTCAGTGAACGCAGGGCGTCCACCGTCGCCCGGATCCGCGATCAGCTGGCCTGGCGGGAGCGCAACAGGGCCCTGGTGGCTGAATTCCACTGCGACCGGACCTTCGGCGAAGGCAGCATCCGGCTGCGGGTGGACGACGGCGCCCGCCGGTTCGCTGTCTGTTCCTCCCGGGACCTGGAAAGCGGCAACCCGGACATCCTTTCCCTGGACGGCGTCACCTCGACGGAAATAAAGATCAACGAACGCCGCAGTCAGATCGAGCACCGGGACGAAAGCGGAAAAATGGTGCCGGACGATCCGCCCCGCACCCGCTGGTCCTATGATTTTTCGGTAAAGATCCATGTGGAAAACCCGTGGTTCGACCAGATCAGCGTGCTGTTGAACCGTTCCACCGTCACCGTTGACGAGCCCGAAGCAGACATGGCGAAACAGCCCGACGATCTAAAGAAAACCCTCCGGTCCATCCGGGACTTCCTTGAAGGCGCGAAGCCCTTTGATCCCCACGAGGATGAAGAATACCTCCGTTTTGCCGCCATGGCCGGGGAGGCCGCCGCCGCTTTGAATCCCGCAAAAGACGACGCGCCTCTTGCAGAGGAGGATGCGCCCCTTGACCAGGATATCGCACCCCTCAAACAGGACATTACACCCCTCGAGGCCCCGGCGGAGAAAACCTTCCGTCCCAAATACTGCCCCAACTGCGGCCGGAAGCTGGACGTACCTCAAAATTTCTGTCCCAACTGCGGGGAAAAACTGTGATATGCTGTTTTTGCATGATTTATGGGGCTGTTGCACAAGTAACAGCTGCTGGAAGAACAAAAAACGGAGCATTCACCACTGAGGAGGTGGCGGAATGCTCTGTTTTGTTGTAGAATTTAACTATCATGAAAAACTTACAACAAGGAGAGTATATTTCAATCCAACAGGGATGTCAACAGTTGAGATTGAATATCGACGGAGGGCCAGGGATCAGAGCAGAGAAAGACGAATTCTATCGACAAGTAAGCGCCCAGCTTGAGGAACTGGATTACAGGGAACTGTACAGCGCCTATTCGGGGATGATCCGAAAATCACAAGTCGAGCCGAGAATTATGTTTGAACTGCTG
>JAFXUZ010000049.1 GCA_017524725.1 Clostridia bacterium
GGAGCGACAGCGACAGCATAACGTTATTGCGAACTGTGGGCCGAAGGCCCCGTAGGGGCGACAGGCAAAGCCGCCGGGGGGTCTCACAGGGGGGACGTTGAGTCCCCCCTGTGGGCTCACGCATTCATGCGTGAGCCGTGCGCCTCCGATGAAACTCTTTTGCGTTTTTCTCCATCAGATCAGCATAAATATTTACCTCTGCAGGTCTCCCGGAGACTCCGGATCCCCCGGATCGTCCAGGATCTGCACGGCGGTGCAGGGGCCCAGCTCCCGCCAGTCGTTCAGGCACCACACTGCCCGCTTGTCCGGCGTCACCTCCACCATCTGGGGGGACAGCCCGCCGTTTCCGCGGGAACAGAGGATGGTGTTGCCGTTTCTCAGGCGCACAAAGCTCTGGCAGTCGTGCAGGCGCTTATCGGGCGGAAGCTCGCTCAGGGCGATCTCCCATACGGTGCGGCCGTCCGGCGCCGCCTCGCGCACCAGCGCATGGTATTCGTCGGTCATCAGAGTATTGCCGTTCGCCAGCCTGACCGCCGCCCACGGCCGGTCGATGCTGTAACGCCATATCTCACGGAAATCCCTGTCGTACTCCACCACCTTGTCCAGGCTCAGGTACGGCACCAGGAAGGTGCCCCGGGCCGTCATCCTGAACCTGCGGAAGTGGCCGTGGACCCACCCGGGACGGTCGTACGGGATATCGTGCCTGTATTCCACCCGGCCCGTTCCGGTATTGACGACCATGCAGTACGGCCTTGGGGCGTTCACGGCCATGATCACCCTTTCGGCGTCGATGGGCTGGATGGTGTGGTATTCTTCCCCCTCCGGGCAGTTCCTTCGCCACACGAGGCGCTTGTCCGGCGTCACCTCGCCCGCCCAGCTCATCCGGGAAAAAACGATATTGCCGTTCTTTTTCATCCAGATATCGTCCAGCTCCCAGCCCGTGCCGGTATCGTACGTCCAAATGACCTTCCCTCCGGCCACAAGGAATATCCGGTTGCAGCCTTCCCCGATATACAGCATCGAATGTCGGGAAATGCCGTTTTCATATGCCGCTTCCCGGCTCACCCGCCAGGAAGGCGGATCGATGGATTCCTCGCCTTCCCCGCGTTCCGGAACCGAAGGATCAGTAAACCTGCACAGCAGGCGTTCCAGGCTTGTTCCTATATCGGACATCCGCCCTGCCTCCGATCTATGCCCGGATCTTCCGGGCAGTTTTTTTCACCGCTCACTGTCCATCATCAGGTGGATGATCTCCAGGTCGGTCTCCTTCATTCCTTCCCTGGCCAGTTCCCCAACGGCCCGGATGGTGTTCTCCACGCCCTTTACCACGATGCCGTCCCCGCCGTAGAACTGGGAATCGTGCATGAACATCTGCATGCCCAGGAGGCCTGCCTCCACGGCGGAGGCGATCTTCGCGGCGCAGGAGGATTTGGCCCCGTCGCATATCATGCCGGAATTGATCGCCAGGGCGTTCACCACCGTATGGGCGATCTCCCGGAACTTTCCGCCGTACAGGTACGCGACGCCCGCTCCTGCGCCTGCCCCCGCGCTTGTGGCACCGCAGTAGGCGGACAGGGTGCCGATGCCCGTTTTCAAATGGATCGCCACCAGGTTGGACACCACCAGGGCCCGGTACAACTGCTCCCGGGAAGCGCCTGTCTCCCCGGCGTAAACGATCACCGGCAGCGACGCGGTCAGCCCCTGGTTGCCGCTGCCGGAATTGATGACCACAGGCATCTCGCATCCGTTCATCCGGGCGTCGGAGCCGGCCGCGGCATAGGCCTTGGCCCTGTTCTGCACGCCGCCGCCATAGCTGCGCAGCAGGATCTTCCCGATGCCCGCCCCGTAATTCCCGCGCATTCCTTCCTCCGCGATGGCGGTGTTCAGGGATATCTGCGTATCCATCAGTTCCTTTACGTCCCCGATGCGCACCTGGTCAGCAAAGTCCACGATGTCCCGGACGGTCAAAAGCTTCCGGTTCTCCGGCACGGTCACCGCGCAGTCCTCCCAGGGCCTGTGCAGGATCTGCTCGTCCCCGTTTCGTATCTCCACCACATTCGTGTGGGTGCCGGCGATGCGCACACAGGCGGAATCAGCCCGCACCCGGATATCAAACGGATTCCGGGCGTCGGATCGTTCAACGTTGAGGTACAGCCCCTCACAGTATTCGTCCAGCTGGGACAGCTGCTCCGGGAGCACTTCGGACAGCACCTCCAGCTCCTTATCCGGCCTGCCGAACAGCAGCCCGGCCGCAATCGCGGTGCGCAGCCCCTTGCGCCCGCCCGTATGCGGAACGATCACGCTTTTCACGTTTTTGATGATGTTCCCGCTCACCGTCAGGGTCACCTTTTCGGGCAGGTGCCCCAGCGCCCTGCGGGCCAGCGCCCCGGCGTAAGCCACCGCGATGGGCTCCGTGCAGCCCATGGCCGGCTTCAGTTCCTCCCTGAGGATCCGGACATATTCATTATATAACCGTTCGTCCGTATCTGTCGCCTCCGTCCCGTCGATATATGATATAATGGTCCTGACAAATCTTTCATGGATAAGGTGGTCTGCATGATGCCTGCGCTTTCGGATATCACCGCCTGGATCGAGTCCCGCAAAAAGGAGATCATAAGCGACCTGTTCGGTTTGGTGCGGATCCCCAGCGTTTCCGACCCTGGGTCTCCTGTGAAGCCCTTTGGTCCGGCCTGCCGGGACACGCTGGAGCAGATGTACATTTTCGCATCCCGGGACGGCTATGCCTCCCGGGATTACGCCCACACCGTGGGGCAAGTGTGTTTTTCCGAAAACCCCGGCGCGCCTTCCGTGGGCGTCTGGTGCCACCTGGACGTGGTGCCGGCGCCCGACCCGGAGCACTGGGTGTTCCCTCCCTTTCAGGGCACATTGGTCGAAGATCGATACCTGATCGGCCGCGGCGTCCAGGACAACAAGATGCCCGCGGCGGCGGTGCTCCATGTGATGAACTGCCTGAAGCAGCTTGGCTGGAAGCCGAAAAAAAGCTGGTCCCTGTACCTGGGCACCAGCGAGGAAAACGGCATGGACGACGTGCGCTGGTTCGCGCGCCATTATCCCTGCCCCGACCTGAGCCTGGTGCCGGATACCGGCTTCCCCGTATGCGTCGCCCAGCGCGGCTGCCAGATCCTGCGGTATTCCTCCCCGCTGCCGCTGCCCGAGGGGGAGACGCTTTCCTTCCGGTGCGGCACCAACGTGTCCGTCACGCCTCGTGAGGTCGCCGCCTGTTTTTCTTCCGGCCTCGCGCTGAAGGCATCTGGGCACGGATATCACGTATTCAAAGCGGACGACGACAACGCCGTCCTGCATATGCTGGACAAACTGGCCGTCGCGTGTCCATCTTCCGCCCACGCGCTGCGCTCTCTTGCCCGGCTTTTATCCTCGGAGGAAGCGATGGGCATTGCTTTCCGCGACGAGGGATCCGGCCCGCTGAAAGCCAGGCCGACACAGATAGACTGGGAGCATGGGAACCTGACCGCGGACGTATACGGCGTCCTGCCGGTAAGCTGCGATCCGGACAAAACGCTTGAAAAAGCGCAGGCCGCCGCCCGGGAACACGGCATCGAATGCCGGCGCGTTTCCGTGCGTCCCCCCTGCTTTTTCCGCAGGGACCATCCCCTGGTGCGCGTCCTGACGGAGGTATACCGCGGCGTGACCGGCGACCCGGCCGAGCCCTTCATCATGACAGGCGGCAATTACGCTGCCCTCCTCCCCAACGCTTTGGGATTTGGCCCGGGCATGCCCGGCAGGGAATTCCCCGCACACATCTTCCCGCAGGGGCACGGGGATTACCATCAGTGCGACGAAAGCGAAGACTGGGAGCATATCGTAAAGTTCATGCAGGTCTACGCCATGGCGGTCCTTAAGCTGGACAGCCTGGACGACCGCGCGTTCTTTGGCCCGGAGGCATAGCTGCCGTATGATCTTCGCATATCCCTGCTTGTGCTTCACTGGGCCGGGGACCTGTCTTACCGGACTTTGCCGGTGAAGTGATCATATATCTGCGGTTCCAGGAATTCTTCAAAAATCAAACATGTATTGTAGCAGTATCTCTCATTGGCGGAAACGTTCTCGGCAAGCTGCATCATCTGTGATGAAAAAAACTCCGCCCACGCTTCATGGGCCTGCGAGTTTTTCCAGCCACCCAGCGGGCCGTACCAATAATACGCATTCCCTCCGAATGATTTCCCATGTCCCTCAGATCCGCAGATTACATTATTTGTCGTTCCACTTAACAGATCACATACCATGCTGTTATCATGTATATATGGGGAATAATCGCGAAGCTTGCTGACGCTCCACATAATAATTTTGTATGTTGTATCCTCAACAAAAGAAATGTAGTCATCCCTGTATTCAGCGCTTATTCCTACCGGCGGATTCGCGATCCCCTGACGTGGCGTGCCTTCCTCATCGTACCTTGTAGTTTCAACATCTGTATCCTTATTGCGCGGATCAAAAATCGCTGTGAAGATGGCCTCGATTTCATTCGTGCTGAAGCTGACGCCCTTTTCGCTTTGGTACTCTTCCATGTATGTGTTCAAAAAGCTTCGCGCGTCCTGCAGCAATGCCGGTCTTAACAGATATTCATAAGAATCTGTAAGATTCGCTCCTCCGGATACAGATAAGCTGTCTACTGCGTGTCCCGCCTCATGGAACCAGGTAGCAATCTGCTTAATTTTAGTGTCTTTATCGCATGAAGCATCAAACGGTTTTGTAGTCAAAGTATTGGATGAACTGTCATATTTCGGGATTCTTATTCCGGTGTCAGTCATTTTTTTATAATCGAAGAATGAATATACATATATATCCCTGTAGGTCGAAGGTGCGTTTTTCACATATCTCAGCACTTCCCTCGCGAACGCCTCCGCGTCATTTCCGCCGTCCGTAAGCACCAGTTCATCATACATGATCTTGTAGATCACGGGATCATCCAGCGGATTGTCGCCCAAAGGAATCCCGCGGAGCTCGTGGTAGAACAGTTCCTGCCGCGAGGCGTCGTCGATATCGGCCACCACGGTCACTACGCACACGACGCGCATAGTCTGCGGCGGGGAGGCAAGCGTTTCATCCGTCACGGTCACCTCGCAGATGATCAAAGCGCTGCTGGGGGCGATGGCCCGGACTGCGCCGTTTTCGTCAACGGTGACAACGCTGCTGTCACTGCTCGACCAGGCCTCCCGGGAGTAGTGTATTGCGGTGTTTTGCTCTTGCCCGTCAGGATCGGACGCAGCTCGGTAAACCGGGTTTACTTCCGCGGATTCACCCGGTTCCAGAATGATCGACGCCGGATCAAGGAACAGATTGACACGGACTTCAAACGCCACAGTCGCGGAGCCGCGGTCTGCGCCGGTCTGATCGAAAAAGCGGACCTGGGCGGTCACATACGTGCTGCCTGTGCCTACCGCTCGAATGGCCCCGTCGCCTGCGTCAACAGCCACGCGGGTGTCGCGGCTGTCGAAAGTGCAGGTATAATCATATACTGTGCCGCCGGTAAAGTTGAAATTCGGTATGTAATGCTGCCCGACACCGAGATAGACCCGACCCGGCGTGGAAACAGAGAGGGAACCACCACCAATCGTTCCGGATCCGAGGGGCATAAAGCGATATCCTTCTCCCCTTATTTGGTATTCAATATTGGAACCGGATATACCGTAAATAACCATGTCGGGGCTGCACCCACTGAAAGCCCATATTTCAAAATCGGTGTCGGGACCGAGGAAGATGACGCTGGTCAGACTGCTGCAAGAATAAAAAGCATGGAATCCAATGCTGGCGACGGAGTCGGGGATGATGATGCTGGTCAGGCTGCTGCAATTATAGAATGCAAATTCACCAATATAGGTAACGGTATCCGGTATGTTAATGTTGGTAAGGCTGCTACAACCATAAAAAACATAATATCCAATACTGGTAACGGTATCGGGGATGATGATGCTGGTCAGGCTGCTGCAATTATAGAATGCAAATTCACCAATACAGGTAACGGTATCCGGTATGTTAATGTTGGTAAGGCTGCTACAACCAAAAAAAGCACTATCTCCAATGCTGGTAACGGTGTCCGGTATGTTAATGCTGGTAAGGCTACTGCAATTAGCAAAAGCATTATACCCAATACTGGTAACGGTGTCCGGTATTGTGATGCTGGTAAGGCTGCCGCAACCACAAAAAACTTCATCTCCTATGCTGGTAATGGCATCCGGGATTGTGATGCTGGTAAGGTTTTCACAGTACCAGAAAGCCTTATCTCCAATGCTGGTAACGGTGTCCGGTATTGTGATGCTGGTAAGGTTTTTACAGTTCCAGAAAGCCTGCTCTCCAATGCTTGTGACGGAGTCGGGAAAGGTAATGCTGGTCAAGCCTATGCACGCCCCGAAAGCACCAGTTTCAATCCTGGTAACAGTGTCCGGAATCGCGATGCTTGTCAGCCTGCAAAATGCAAAAGCACCATTCCCAATGCTGGTAACAGAGTCCGGAATACTATAATGAATATCTTCTTTTAACGGTGGATATTGAATCAGTGTATATTGATTCTTATCAAACAAAACTCCATCAAGGCTGGAAAAACTGTTATTGTTTATATCAACGTTAATACCACTTCCCGTTAAAGCCAAAACGCCAATACTGGTAACGGAATCGGGGATCATAATGTAAGGCGGGCAGTCACAGAATAAGAAAGCAAACGCTCCAATGCTGGTAACAGGCGCTCCTTCAATTTGTGACGGGATATATACAGTTTCTTCTGTGCCAATATACTGATTGATCGTGCATTCGCCGTTTGCAATGGTGTATTCAAAATCACTCGCCGGCGTTTCATGGATCTCTTCGATATACCCCATTGCCACCGCCCAATCGTAGGCATACGTGCCCTTTGCGGCGGAAACATGGGCCAGCGCCGAAGATTCAAACGCGTCGTCCGCGATGAACGACAGGGAATCCGGCAGCGCGATGCTTGTGATCCGGCTCTCCGCAAAGGCCCTGCTATCGATCACCTCGATGCCCTCGGGCAGGGTGACGCTTTCGGCATTCAGGCCCGTAAACGCCTCGGCCTCGATCACCCTGAGGTCCTCGGGCAGGGTGAACCCGCCGCTTTCCGCCGCCGCGGGCAGCGCCATCAAAACACAGGCTGACAGCAGAACAAGGAACATACCCTTTATACGCCTTTGCATACACGATCCCTCCGAGATGCACAACTCAAGTATTACTTTACCATACCGATCAACGGGGGTCAATATGATTTCGGAAAGTGAAAGGATGCTGACATCACAGTGATACCGGCGTCCTCATGTGGCGGAGAAGGAGAGATTCGAATTCAGGCGAAGAAGAGAAATATAATCATTTTGCGTCAAAATCAATGATCTTCATCCATCGGGTGAGGAGATCCGTGAAAGCGATATGCCCCGGGGATCCATAAGGTGAAAATACGCTGTTTGTCTTTTTTTCCTGCATACGGTGGATTTTTGTCCTTATCCGGCCGCACGATCCGCTGAGATTCATATTTTCCATTGTGTTTTTTGGTATTCCGGGCATATAATAGGATGAAAAATACGCGGGAAGATTTTTCCTTCCTTCACCGGCGCTCAGACATCATGATAGTACGTCTTTTCTCAAACTCTGCTCTCTTATCGGGAAAGTACAAGGCAGCCTGATCACCGGTATGGCGCAGATTTCGCGGGTATCAATCCCTGCTTCGGAGGAAAAAGCGATAAAGCATATGAGAAAGCCTTCCACAATATGGATCATTTTCCTGATCCTGCTCATCAGTATGGCGCTGATGCTGATCGCCGGGGAATCTGTGATCCACATCGCACGGCAGGATCTGGAGACCCGTGCGCTGGAGACCACCAAGGCAGAGATCGGCCACATCAGCGATGCGCTGTACGCGCAGCTCACGTCCATCCAGATGCAGAACACAGAGATCCTCAACAACGAATCTGTTCTGGCACTGGCCATGCGCAGTTCCATCCTGGATAAATTTGAAATGGTGTCCTATAAGAGCACCATCATGAAACTGATGCGGACAAAGCTGTCTCAGACCAACATTGCCGCCAAAGCGCAGCTGTATATTCCCACCGTACGCACCATCATCACACCCCAAAAGGCGGTTGAGGTATCGGATTCGGAGCTGCGGGAACTGCTGTCCATCGTGACAGCCTTTCCCAACGGCCTGTATTATACAGACGGCGAAATAGGCTTCTGGAGCGCCTCCCCGCTGATATACGACCCGGCGGCGGCCGGGAATTCCCGCATCATGATGACCGGCATTCCGCGCAGCTTCCTGCGGGAAATGCTGGTCTCCTATACGCAGCCCATCGACTGCCGGCTGCTGCTGACCTTTGGCTCCGCCGTGCTTGTCAGCTCGCACGATATCCCCTGGGATGAAAACGTGTTCGGCAGCTCCGATGAAGAAATAAAAAAGATAGAAAGCGGCGGCAGCTCTTATTACGTGATCCGCGCCCGGCATGCCTTCAGCGACCTGTCGATCATCGCGGTGCTGCCCGTGGACAACGTGATGAGCAATATGTACCGCCTGCAGCGAATGATGAAGGTACTGGAGCTGATCAGTCTGCTGATCATCGTACTGGCCGCGGCGGCCTATTACCGCATCGTGTGCGCGCCGCTCAAGCGCATATCGGCCAAAATGCAGCAGATCGGCGACGGGGATCTGTCCGTGCGGATGGAGCCGGAAAAAACGGCGGAGCTCGAAGACGTGCGGCGCACCTTCAACGGCATGGCGGAACGGCTCCACCAGCTGATCGACCGGGAATATAAATCCCGCCTGCTGGCGGCAAACGCGGAAAAAAAGGCGCTGCAATATCAAATTACTCCGCATTTTCTCTACAACACCTATTTCCAGCTGCGCAATCTGATCCTGCTGGAAGAAAACGAGCAGGCAGGCCGCCTGGCCGACCTGATGGGAAATTACCTACGCTACATCGTGCATCAGGACGATCCGTGCGCCACGCTGGAGGAGGAACTGGAGCACGCCCGGAATTACGCTGAGATCCAGCGGATGCGCTTCGGGGATCGTATCGACGTGATATACGACATGACGGAGGGCAGCTGGCAAAAACTGATCGTACCCCGGCTGCTGGTGCAGCCGCTGATCGAAAACGCCTTCGGCCATGGGCTGAAAAACATGGAAAAGGGCGTCGTTCGCCTGCGGGTACAAAACGCGCGGGATGAAACGGTAGTCAGCGTGGAAGACAACGGGGAATCCCTGGACGAAAAAACGATCTCCCGCCTGCACCGTATCATACAGGAGGGCGAAAACAAGGAGGGCGAAGGCATCGCCCTGGTCAATATCCATCGGCGGCTGCAGCTGCATTTCGGCCCCGCCGCCCGCCTGGAATGCAGCCGGTCGGAGCTGGGAGGGCTCCGGGCGGCCATTGTGATCACCGCCGGAGAGGAGAGTTGATATGTCCCGGATCTTGCTGGTGGACGACGAGCCCCTGACCACCCGGACCCTGCAGGCGCTGATCCGGGATGAAATACCGGAGGTGGAGGTATACAGCGTCAATTCTGCGGTGCAGGCCATGGATCTGCTGAAGAAAAACCTGTACGACGTTGTGGTGACCGACGTGGCCATGCCGCGTGTTTCCGGGCTGGAGCTGCTGGATCAGGTCAAGTCGCTGTGGCCCATGAGTTATGTGATCGTTCTGACGGCATACAGCAGCTTTGATTACGCCTACCGCGCCGCCCAGTACGAAGACGTGCGCTTTATCCTGAAAATCGAACCGCCGGAGGTGATCCTGGAAGCGGTCCGCGCCGGGTTGAACAAGGTGGCCCGGTATTTCAGCGTGTCCGAAAACGACCTGCGCATCCGGAAGTATATGAAGGAGACGCTGCCCCTGATCCGGCAGACGCTGCTGGAGAGGCTGCTGCTGTTCGGAGAGGACTTGCCGGAGCCCGCCCTCTGCGCGGGCTGCGGCATCAGCATCATGCCCGGACAGGATACATGGCTGGCGGTCACCGGCGTGATCGACCGGCAGGAAAAAAAGCAGGAGATCTGCTTCCTGGTATTGTCCATGCTGCGGGATCGGGGATTCCGCGCCGACGCCTGGTATGCCGAATCCAACGGCATCCTGCTGGTGCAGAATGACGGAGGCACGGACCTGACCGCGGTCATCCGCAGCCAGCTGGACCGCATCATCGAAGAGACGGACCCGGCGATGGACCTGTCCTTCGCCCTGTCCTCCTCCCCCGTCCCCTGGGACCGGATCGGGGAGGCGGTGCTGGCCATGGCGCTCTTTTCCCGCAAGGAATTGGAAGGGAGCAGGATCGTGCTGACGGATCCCCTGTCAGCGAAGGAGCGGCGGCTCACCTTTACGGACGGGCTGCGCTGGCGGCGGAGCATCGACCGGAGGGACCTGGAGGGGCTGATGGACAGCCTGCGGCGGGGCATTCAAATGGAGGGATATCCCCAGGGGAGGGAGCGGTGCGCGGTGCTGCTTGAGATGCAGCTGCGGGACAGCTTCGGCTCCGCCTGTCTGGAGCATGCCAAGACAGAAAAATACGCCGCAGAGTCTGTATTGTTTCACGTGGGCTACAATACGGCGGAAGAATGGCTGGCAGCGGTGCGGTCCCTGCTGGTCGGACTGTTTTCCGGCAGCAGCCGGGAGCGGCTTTCGGAAACGGAAGCCCTGCTGAACCGAATCAACCGCTATATTCAGGAGCACTGCGCCGAAGAGATCTCCCTTACGCAGATCGCGGAAGTTTTTAATTATAACAGCAGCTACCTTTCCCGCATCTATAAGCAGGTGATGCATGAAGGGATCAACGAGCATATCATCCGCACGCGCATCGACGCCGCCTGCAGCCTCCTCAAGGGCAGCGGCATGAGCGTGAACGACATCGCGGCGCAATGCGGTTTCCAGACCACCAAGTATTTCATCACCGTATTCAAGCGGCTGAAAGGCAAAACGCCCAAGGTATGGCGCGAGACGCAGGAATAGGTATAAAAAGGAAGAATAGCAACCATATACGACAAAATCATAGAATCATAAAGTAAAATATTTGGGTTTTGCCCTTCTTTCCTGCCGGATATAATGAAGACAGCAAAAAACGATGAATATGGCAAGGAGGGAAAAACCATGAAGAAGCTCTTCTGTATCCTGCTGACAGGCCTGATGCTGCTCAGCTGCGCGTCCGGCTGCTTCGCCGAAGGAACCGATTACAAAGCCATCTATGCGGACAGGGTCGGATACGTGGTTGACAACTTCGCTTCCTGGGCGGAGGAAAACGGCGTATCGGATTACCTCAAGCCCTATGATGCGCCTACGACCGTCACCATGGTGCATAACTACAATAACTCCTGTGAAAACATGATTGGCAAGCTGGGCGACCATTACGGCGAAAACTACAGCACCAACCGCTGGACGGAGATCATGAAGAAGTGCCTGAACATCGACGTGCAGTATGATTGGTGGGCCCATGACGACGATTACAACACCAAGCTGCGCATGTCCATGGGCGCTTCCACGCTGCCGGACGTGTTCGTGGTGAACCAGCAAAGCGACGTGGCCCAGCTGGCGGAAGCCGGGCAGATCATTCCCCTCAACGACCTGATCGAAAAATGCGCGCTGCCCGAGATTAGGGAACGCTGGTACATGGACGGCGGCCTGACCCTCTCCATGGTCACCATCGACGGCCAGATCTACGGCTTCCCGCAGACCCTGTCCCATACGGACGACGCGGCATACATCTTCATTCGGTCCGACTGGATGAAGGAATTGGGCATCGAAGAACCCAGGACCATTGAAGACGTTTGGGATATCGGCTACAAATTCGTAGAGGCAGGCAAGGCCAAATACGGCGTGTTCCTGGAAGCGGGCCAGCCCTCGGTGATGTACGATTACCTGCGGGGCATGTGCGAAGCCTATCACGCCTATCCGCAGACCTGGGTGGTCACGGATGACGGAAAGCTGCAGTTCGGCGCCACGCAGGACGCCATGCGCGCCCCCCTCAAACAGCTGCAGAAAATGTACGCCGATGGGATGATCGATCCCGAATTTGCCACCAAGGACGAAACCAAAGCCTTTGAGGAGATCATCAACGGCAACATCGGCCTGGTCTTTGGCCCCCATTGGGTGATGACGTTCGTGATGAACATGTACGATCTGGAACCCACGAAGGACGTGACCTGGTACTGCTGCGCCATTCCGGACTCCGACGGCAACATTGTTCCCGAAGCCATCAAGACCAACAACCGCGGGTTCGTGTGCATCAACGCCAACTGCAAAAATCCCGAAGCGGCATTCAAGATGCTGAACCTGTATCACTATGCCAGCTACTATTCCAACGATCCCACCTGGTGGGGTTATGAAGAATCCTACTCCCGCATGATCGCTCCCGTGTGGTCCACCGTGAAGCCCACCGACAACCTGGACACCTACGAGAACCTGCAGAAGGTGTTCGCAGCCAACGATCCTTCTCTGCTGGAAGGCAAGGCCGTCTCCTATTACGGCAACATCACCTCCAGCGATTACAAGAAAGCCTGGGCCTGGAACCAGATGTTCGGCACCGCGGATTACACGCCGATGAAGGTGCTCAAATACCTGAATGAAAACGGCCTGCTCTTCTACAACGCGTATGTCGGCGCGCCCTCCATCACCTATCAGGATTACTGGAGCACCATGGACGATCTGACCACCCAGATGTTGATCAAGGTGATCATGGGCGCCGATGTGGACACCACCTTCGACGAATACGTAAAGCAGTGGAACGCCATCGGCGGCGAAAAGATCACCGAAGAAGCCAATGAATGGTATCAGCAGCACAGGTAAAATTATTTCATGGCCGGATTAACCGTGAAAGCATAGAACAATCCTTCGGGAAACCCCTCAGTACGCCGTTCTGCTGAGGGGTTTTCCTGAAACCGCGGGGGGATGGACAATGAAAAAAACCGCGAAAAGGAGCAAACCGGCGCAGATCCTGCGGAAGGAAGCCCAGCTTCACCTGATGGTGCTGCCGGCAGTGCTGCTGGTGCTGATATTCAGTTATTTTCCCCTGTACGGGCTGAAAATCGCGTTCCAGCGCTTTCTTCCGGCCAAGGGGCTTTTCGGCAGTCAGCGTTTCGTGGGCCTGGACAATTTCAAATACGTGCTGTCGCTGCCCAACTTTCTTCCCGTTCTGCGCAACACGTTCATCATAGCGGGCGCGAAGATCGTGCTGAACCTGCTGGTGCCGGTGACGGTGGCGCTGATGCTCAACGAAGTGAACAGCAGCAGGATCAAGCGGCCCATCCAGACGATCATCTATTTTCCCCATTTCCTGTCCTGGATCATTTTCGGCGGTATCCTGATCGACCTGTTGTCGCCCAGCTCCGGGATCGTGAACAAAATCATCACCGCTCTGGGGGGAAAGGCTGTTTATTTTCTGGGGGACAACCGCTACTTCCGCGGCACCGTCATCCTGACGGACGTATGGAAGAATTTCGGCTACGGCACCATCGTATACCTGGCGGCCATTACCGGCATTGACGTCACGCTGTATGAGGCGGCGCAGATCGACGGGGCCAACCGCTGGCAGCAGACCTGGCATGTGACCCTGCCCGGCATCCGCATGACGGTGGTGCTGATGATGGTGCTGGCGCTGGGGCGCGTGCTGAACGCCGGGTTTGACCAGCTGTACAACCTGTGCAAGCCCATCGTTTATGAAAGCGGCGACATTCTGGATACGTTCGTATACCGCCTGGGCCTGGAAAACGGCTCCTTCGGCCCCGCCACCGCCGTAGGCCTGTTCCGGTCGGTGGTGTCGCTGGTATTCATCTCCACAGCCTACGCCGTGGCCTATAAATGGTTTGATTACCGCCTGTTCTGAAAGGGGGTAAAACGATGACCGGGAATACAGCGAGAAAAAAACGGTACGTCAATCCTGGGCGTATTGCCTTTCAGAGCGTGAATATCACCCTGCTTGTGCTTTTGGCGGCCATTTGCCTCTTGCCCTTTATTCACGTGATCGCGGTTTCTCTGTCCAACAACGCCTATATCGACGCCGGCATGATCACCTTCTGGCCCATGGGCACCAACGTGCAGAGTTATGGATACCTGCTGGACAAGGCCGCCTTCTGGAACGCGTTCAGGATGTCGGTTTTCCGGCTGGTGCTGGGGACGGCCATCAACCTGATCCTGCTGTGTTTAACTGCTTATCCGCTCTCCAAGCCCAAAGGCAAATTCCACGGACGCACATTTTACGCCTGGTTTTTCTTCGTCACCATGCTGGTCAACGGCGGCCTGATCCCCAATTACATGGTGGTGTCCACCCTGAAGCTGCGCAACACCATCTGGGCGCTGGTGCTGCCCACGGCGGTGCAGGTATACGATCTGATCCTGATGCTGAATTTTTTCCGCCAGGTGCCCGGCGAGCTGGAGGACGCCGCGCTGATCGACGGCGCCAGCCATTTCAGGACCATGCTGGAGATCTATGTGCCCGTTTCCATGCCTGCCATCGCCACCATGACGCTGTTCTGCATGGTGTACCACTGGAACCAGTGGTTTGACGGAATGCTTTATATGGACAATGTGAACCTGCGCCCCCTGCAGACCTTCCTGCGCCAGACCCTGATCGGCCAGGATTACACCTTCGCGGACGGGGATGAGATCGCCGCCTTTGCCGAGATCAACGACCGCTCCCTCCGCTGCGCGCAGATCATTATCGCCACCATTCCCATCCTGTGCAGCTATCCTTTTTTGCAGCGTTACTTTGTCAAGGGCATCATCGTGGGCAGTGTGAAGGGCTGAGTGTCGTCCGGCGCGCCGCCGGGCGCACCGACGACGTGACCCCCAACCATGTCCCGTCACTTGCGAAAACTATCTTTCCATTCAGCAGGGCCCCGGACGAAGAATTGCGTCCGGGGTCCTGTACTCACAAATGGGAAGTCAATTCAAATGGAGCATACGCTGGAATCGTGATATAAATAAGCTAATGCCGCTGATCAGGCATCGAGGCAATAAGCGCTGAACTTGACTGACCGCATAACAAAGCAGCCTGATTCCGGAAATTCGTTTTCAGGATGCGTTTTTATCTCTTTCGGCTGATTTTTATATTTTAATAAAAATCGCCGTAAATCCATTGACCATTTCGCTCTCTTCGGCTATGATAGGATCATACAAAAAATCTGCCGAAACAGTCTGGAGTGGAGAATGATGGAGTATATCAGACGGCACATGGAAAGCCGGATCCTGGAACTGAGCAGATCGTATTCCGCCATCCTGCTGACCGGCCCCCGTCAGGCGGGCAAAACGACGATGCTGCGGGCACTTGCAGAAAAAGAAAACATCGGCCGGCAGTATGTAACGCTGGACGATCTCACTGAGCGGGACATGGCAAAGAATGATCCCGCCCTGTTCCTGCAGCTTCACAATCCGCCGGTGCTGATCGACGAGGTGCAATACGCGCCGGAGCTGTTCACCTATATAAAAATCCACATTGACCGGCACCACAATCCCGGCGATTTCTGGATGACCGGGTCCCAGATTTTCCGGCTCATGCGGGGCGTACAGGAATCCCTGGCAGGGCGCGTAGCCCTGCTGCATATGTCGCCCCTGTCCCAGCGGGAAATCACCGGCACACCCTGTGTGCCGTTCACAACTGATCCGGACCGTTTGCTGGCCCAGCGGGACCAAATACCTCCGCTTTCTGCGCCGGAATTATTTGCCCGCCTTTGGCGCGGCTCCATGCCGGGGCTTGTCAGCGGTCAGACGCCGGATCGGAACGTGTTTTATTCGTCCTACCTTTCCACCTATGTGGAGCGCGACGTACGGGACTTGTCCGGCAGCGTGGACGCGCTGAAATTCAACCGTTTCGTAACCGCCGCCGCAGCCCGCTGTTCCCAGCTTCTGAATTATAACGCCCTGGCCGAGGACGCTGATATCGATATTCAAAGCTCCAAGGCATGGATCAATATTCTGGAAACGCTGGGCATCATTTTCCTTTTGCATCCCTATTCCAACAACGTGCTCAAGCGTACCATCAAAACGCCCAAACTGTACTTTTACGACACAGGCCTGGTCTGTTATCTCACCCGCTGGTCCTCCCCGGAGGTGACCGTAAGCGGGGCTATGAGCGGCGCGCTGCTGGAAAACTTCGCCGTGTCGGAAATCATGAAAAGCTATCAGAACGCGGGACTGGAGCCGTATCTTTATTTCTATCGTGACCGGGACGCCAAGGAAATCGATGTGATCCTGGAAGGCGACGGCAAGCTGTGCCCGCTGGAGATCAAAAAGACCGCCTCGCCGGATCAGCGCCTGACCCGTGTTTTCGGCGTGATCGACAAATCGCCGCTCCAGGTCGGTACCGGTGCCATCCTTTGCATGGCGGACAAATTCAGCGCGATAGACAGGAATAATCTGATCATTCCTGTTTGGATGATATAAAGGCAGGCAGAGAGTTCGAAAGATATATTGACATCAAAAGAAACCATGCCCGGTGACACATTGCCAGGTACGATGGTTTGATCCCCGCGGATCATCCGGGCAAAACGGATCTCATCCGCCGTGAAAGAGGCCGCCGCACTCCAAACAGTGCGGCGGCCCCAAATTTGATGCGCACTCCGAAGTCGCCGCCGGGCATCAGCCGTTCAGCGTATGCTCAGTTCAGTTGGCAGGGATAAAATCCAGGCTGCTCAGGAAGTCGATGGCCATCTGCAGCTGCGCGTCGGTCAGGGACTGGTCGGCGGCGCCGGGGTTCGGGGAAAGCAGGAATTCGATCCCGTATCCTTTGTACAGGGAGAAAATGCTGATGAAGTCCTCGTCGCTGCCGGTTTCCCTGGCGATCAGGAGTTTGGTACCCGCGGCGGTGAACATTTCGGAAAAAGTCACAGCGTTCAAGTCCATGTAGGACTGCTTCAGCGAATCCATTTCCTCATTGCTCAGGTCGTTCAGCCGCTCCACGCCGGCGTACATTTCATCAAAAGCGATCGTCAGCATCATCTGGGGCCGCCGGGCATCGTCCGATGTCAGAGAGGCAATGATCCGGCTGCTCTGGGAGGAGATCAGCTGCAGGGTATAACCCTCGGGAATTTTGCCCCGGATCAGGAACTGTCCGTGCACATTCAGCGTACCGAGGCGGGTTTCACTGTCTACGGAGGGCTGTGCCGCCGGTATGATCATCAGGCAGGATTTCATGACATAACCGACGCTGCCGGAGGAGGGATCCGTCACATGAAACCAGTTCGGTGTTTCCGCGAAAGCGGTCAGCTGCATGCCGTCAGGGCAGTACTGTACGCGCCCGGCGTCCATGGAGGGCAGGATCCGCATATCCGCCCATCCGGTAGCGCGGCCGGCCACGACCTGGACCTGAACGGGCGGGATGGCGATCTCGTTCCGGAGCTCTTCCTCCCCCGGATCTTCATGAGGTTCAGGAGTGGGGGCGGGGGTGGGCCTGGAAGCCGGCTCACTCCACTGCAGGAAGCGGCTCTGCACCCATCCGATCACGCTGTTGAATTTGATTCCGCACCAGTCGCCGTCAAACACAGTTACGTAAACGGCCGTGCCGTATTCCAGCTGGCCGATGACGTTATCCCCGGTCCGGGGGTCGCTGCGCACATTGAGGGGCCCTCCGTTTTCGGTGTAGACAAACATGGTTCCCTCGCCGCCGATGATCTGAGCTGATGCGAAGGACGCGGTCAGGGTCATCAGCAGCGCCGCGGCTGCCAGGATGGAAACAAACTTCTTCATAAATCTCGCATCTCCTTTACTGTCGTTGGTGTTCCGGTCGTAACGGTATGCCACAAACAGGCTGTTCGCCGGCGGCGTTTGTCCATGATCCCGAAAGCTCCCGTTTTCAAACTGCCCGGGTTGGGTTTCCTGGCTCTCTTCCGGCACGTTTGCTGTCAGGATCATGTTCCTCCGCTTCGTTTTCCCTGTTTCCGCATGGGCTTTTCACCCACAGCATTAGTTTCTACGCAGTAAATCCGACCGCGGCAGTTATCTGACCGAAAAAAAAACGACGCAAAAGGACGCAAAAAAACGGCGCGTGTTATTGCCCGGAAACCCCCAAAGTCTGCGCTTGCCTTTGGTTGTCAAAAAGAGAATATAAAAGAGCGTTGCATGATTTTTACCCGATTTCAGGTTACACGATTTCGGAAAAAGCGATCCTTTCCTAAATATTTGCAAATAACAAAATATAGTGTTCAGGCTGTGCACACAAACACTATATCTAGTGGCTGAGAAGGAGAGATTCGAATTCAGGCGAAAAAGTGCAATTTGTGCATACTGCATCAAAATCAATGAAAATATGTCCGACAATTCTGTGGAGAAATGCCGAGCAGTGAAAATGCGTGTCAATCCATTGGCGGCATAATGGCGGGATCGGCTTGGTTCTGCCACTTGATTCCCGTCAGGCATATTCATGCAAACGGAGAAAAACTCAATGAGACCGGATCGCAAAACCAGCGTTGAACCCCGACAACCTTTTACAATACCGGGAACGGACTGAATCAAACCGGGCCGCCTCTTCGGAGACGGTTTTGTTGAGCCCGGTGCCGAGTCGGATCGCGGGCGTTTTCGTTTATTCGTTTTCTTTTGCCTTCATCTGCCTCTCCGCCCGGCTGTAAACGGACTCCAAGCAGGGATCAGGGTTTTGCCCCGTTCGGTCAGCGCGTACTCCACAGCGGGCGGGATCGTGCTGTACCGCGTCCGGGAAACCAGGCCGTCCGCTTCCAGTTCCCGCAGGCACTTGGTCAGCATGGTGGCTGTGATGCCCACCGCCTTCCGTTCCAGCTCCCGGTCGCGCATCGTCTGGCTGTCCGCATCCGAGATTTACCAAAGGATCGGCAGTTTCCATTTCTGCCCGATGATCTCCATTGCGTACAGGATCGGGCATTCGGTTTTATAAACTGTATTTGGCAAAGCAGATAGATTTATAATACTTTTGTTCCAATCAATTCTGCAGCAAAGGAAATGATTCCTTGATTGTCCGAAATCTGATATAATTGATCAGATGTTCAAGCGAGGTGAACCAGGAAGCTGCTGAATAACTGTTTCCACACGGACGATTAAAACCATGATCATGTTCCCTTTTCATCAAAAGGATTCCCATAAGCCTGTATTCATACTGAAATGGATCAGTACTCCGGGCGGAGTATTCCGTGGCACTGGCATACCTCCATGGAGATTGTCAATGCTATCAAGGGTATCATAGAACTGAAAACCCAGGATCAGTCCTTTCTGCTGCATACCGGGGATGCTGCCTATGTGAATACTGGTGTGCTGCATATGTATCAGGCACAAGGAACAGAGCCGGCAGAACTGTAGTCTGATGTTGACCCTTTCTTTAGGCTTTTTTCCCCGAATTCCATCTCATTAACATTTTCTGTTCGAGGTCAATTGCCTAATAAGTTTATACTTCCTCCTCCAATTGGCAGGTTCAAAAATGTCTGTTGGGAAAACGGATGATCGCTGCCTTGGGAAGCAGGAGGGTTTTGTGAATCGCTCTGTGGATCCATATCAGCGTTCTGCTCCCTGAAATGTGTTTCTGCATCCAAAGGCTCCTTTTCGACGGGGAACTGCGTCTCATACAGTACGGCAAGATCAACGCCTTCCTGTTTCTGTTTGGAAGGATCGACCGTGGCAAAAGAAGAAGCGCTCTGACGGAGTGTTCCGTCTTTGGCTCGTTGAGCCATTGTTTCAATCGGAGCCTGGGGCGGCAATGACTGCGGTACAGGTTCTTCACAGAGGGTATTTTCCGCATTGAACAACGGAAGTTTTTCCTGCTCCTGTTCACCTTGATGAAAGCTGGAAGAAGGATCATCCGTTTTTTCCATAACGGAAGGTGAACCTGACGGATCGTTCATGCTGTTCAGGAAGCCCTGATTCATGTCTTGACCAGCGTTTGGCAGCGTGGGCAGTTGCTGTTCCGACCCTTCATGATCGTTGGAACCTGCATTGACTTGTTGGAACTGTTCTTTTTCTTCTTTTGGTTCCTGCCGGACCGGCTCCATGCCGGATGCCGGCGGAGACTGGTTGACCGCTTCGGGATTACCGGGCACGATCCTGGTGTCCATATTCGGTTCATTCTGTGTCGATCCCGGATCGACAAGAGTTTTCATATTCTGTTCGGCTGTTTCGGCGTACATACCCGGACGATTCATCGATTGTTCATGAACGGCGGGCGCCTGCATATTTTGCGCAGCCGGTTCATCCGCCGGGCCCTGCTTCCTGGGTGGTGTGGCTTTCGGTTTTCCCGGTTCATGCCAAGGCGCTTTTTCGACCTTCACCTGGGTTTCTGTCTTTTCCCCGGCTTTTTCCACCGCTTCTTCCGCCTGTTTTCCATCGCCAAACCGGGGAGCGATTTCCACAAGTACGGGCGCGTCCGCTTCGGCTTCTTCCCGGATCGCGGAAAGGGTGCGCTCCATAGCCGTTTGCAGGGGTTCAAAGTGTTCGGTGCTGACCGTTTCCAGGAAGGCTTGCCCTTCCTCGGTATCCGCCTCTGCGGAAAGCACTTCATTCAGAGCGTTCAGGCGGTATTGAATGGACGTTTCGCCCAAAGCGACGCTCACCATCGTCCAGGGAACATATTTCGTAACGGCAAAAGCGGAGGAGGTCAGGAGCAGCGCAAAGCAGGCGGCGATCAGCAATCCGCGCCGAAGAACGTGCTCTGAACGCAGACTTTTCCCTTCATCCCAATTCAGCCGCTGGCCTGCATAATACTGCCGGTCCTTCACTTCCCGGAAAATCCCGCCGGAAATAAGGAGGATTGCTTTTCCATGATCTGTCGCCATGACAACCGCGCTGCTCATGCTTCCTCCCCCTTTCCCATGAAATATCCCTGCAAGCCAGGGAAATCCCCGGCTTCGATCTCCACAGACGTAATGATGTATTTCCTGAACTGCTCCAGCAGCTTCCTGGCGATGGGTACGCCCGTTTCCATCTCCGCCGCGGGCAGCTTCAGGGTTCTGCGCAGCCTGTTCAGCAGCTCGGCGATCCTGCATACGAACCGCGATGCTTTCAGGCAGACGCCCCGGGTCTTTCTTGCCTTGGGGCAGCATTTGGGAAGGTCAAAAAAATTGATGTTATAGCGCTTCAGCAGCTCAGCCAATTCGTCGATTTCATCCGCCAGCACCGTATCGGGAACCTCCTGCATCAAGGATCGTTCCACAGCGCGCTGGATGCCGACCGTTTCCGTTTCCATGTCCCCGCCGAATACGGCGGGTTCCGCTAACAGTTCCCTTTCCCGCGTTCTGACGGAGCGTGCATAGTCGATCAGGCGATGCCGGATCACTACGGAGGCGTAGGCTTGCAGCGTCCCTTTTTGCGAATTATGGCTTTTCAGGGCTTCCCAGAAGGCGGAAAGCGCCACGCTCCATTCGTCGTCCGATTTGGTGATAGGCCTGCCGGTGGCGATGCGGGCAGTGCGTAAGATAAAAAACTCATTTTCATAGAATAAGTTTTCCATTTGCTGATCCGTCACGACGCCTTCCTCCTTTCATCGAACCTTTTCAAAAAGGGCAGCATACGGAAGGGCTTGCGCTCTCCCGTATGCGTTCGTGGTACTTGGGAAAATTACTTGTTGATTCCTTCGGGACGCTGGTCCGGCTCATTCATCCCCAAAGGCATATCCTGCTCACCGGGGCGGAAGTTATCGTCCAATTGTCCCAACTCCATGGGCTGGTTCATGATTGGCTCCAAACCACCCTGCATACCGGGCATCTGACCATCCATGAGCTGGATGTTCTGATCCATTTGGGGAATCATGGATTCATTCTGCTGGAATCCAGGAATGGCAGGGAAGGCTTGTCCGTTCCGGCTGTTGAAATCAGGAGGTGTCATCTGCCGGCCATTGGGAGCAGCCTGTCCGTTCTGATTGTCGAAGACAGGCGGAGTCATCTGCTGGCCGTCGGGAGCAGCCTGGCCGTTCCGGTTATTGAAGTCGGGCGGGGTCATCTGCTGGCCGTCGGGAACAGCCTGGCCGTTCCGGTTATTGAAGTCGGGCGGAGTCATCTGCTGACCGTCGGAAGCAGCCTGGCCGTTCCGGTTATTGAAGTCGGACGGGGTCATCTGCTGGCCATTGGGAGCAGCCTGGCCGTTCCGGTTATTGAAGTCGGGCGGAGTCATCTGCTGGCCGTCGGGAGCAGTCTGTCCGTTCCGGTTATTGAAGTCGGGCGGGGTCATCTGCTGGCCGTTGGGAGCAGCCTGGCCGTTCCGGTTATTGAAGTCGGGCGGGGTCATCTGCTGGCCATTCGCGGTATTCTGGCCCATCTGGCCGGGCATCCCCATCTGACCGTTCATCTGACCGGGCATCATGTCGGGACCGGCAACGCCATTCGTATTATTCAGGGCCGCGCCGCTGCTCACATACAAGCTGCCATCATAGTCGATGCCCGCGTCACCGCCGTTGCGAGCGCTGTTCTG
Organism: Clostridia bacterium; assembly: GCA_017524725.1. Classification (GTDB taxonomy): domain Bacteria; phylum Bacillota; class Clostridia; order Christensenellales; family Aristaeellaceae; genus RUG756. The sequence continues at coordinate 22,368 of JAFXUZ010000049.1, forward strand.
GATGGTCACAGTGCCTCCGGTCAGGTTCACATTTCCGTTGGAATCCAGGCCGTCGAGCTGGCTGCTGACGGTAACGTTGCCGCCGGTGATGTTGATGGAATAGGCCAGCTCACCGGTGTACAAATCGTCGCTGTTGGCGGCATTGATAGCGTCATCGGTGGATTTCACACTTACATTGCCGCTGTAAATGTTCACCACAGTGCCTTCCATGCCTTCGTTGCTCTTGGTTATGGTTACAGTGGGGCTGGTGGATTCGTCCTCGCTGCCCACGGTCAGGATGCGGTCGGCATGAAGGGCGTCGTCTGCCGCGCTGACGGTGACGGTGCCGCTGGCGATGGTCAGGTCATAGTTCACGTTGATGCCGTCATTGGCGGCAGTGATGTCAATGGTCAAATCTTCGCCGTCGATCACTAGGCTGGCGTCGTCCCCGGCCTTGATGCCGTTCTTGGCGCTGCCGTTCACGGTCAGGGTGCCGCCGCCGGTGAGATACACACTGGAACCCGCTTTGATTTTCAGGGCCGCGCCATCGTAAGCGTCTGCCACCTCCGCATCTTCGGAGGTCTCATCGGCGGGATTCTCCGCATCCGTTAGGGTCACGCTGCCGGACACGACGATCTGCACTTCACTGTCCTTGTTGACGGACACCGCCGCGCCGGTGGTACTGGTCAAGTCCAAATCCTCCAGGATCAGCACCACGCCCGTGGTGCCCTTTTTCACGGTGATATTGCCGTCGCTGGCGGAGCCGGTGATGACATAAGTACCGGATTCGGTGATTTTTACCTCATTGTCTTCATCAGTCACGGTAATGGTGGTGGCGTTTTCCAGGTCGGCGGTCAGATCCGCCGCGCTGTTGGTGGTGGTTCCGGAGACGATTTCACCGGCGGTATCAGCCAGAGCGGCCATGGCATTGTTCATCATGCCGCCGGGCTGCTGGTTCATGGCCCCATTGTTCATGGCGGCCAAGGCGCTGGCAGGAGTAAGCATGAGACTGCCGGTTACCAGGGAAAGGCTCATAACAGAAGCCAGAGCGATTTTTTTGAAAGTACGTTTCATGATGGTTTCCTCCTACTTCTTATTTTGAATGATTGCAGAATTCTGCGATTGTTTCCGGGGCGAGCATGTCATTTATCTTTCCGCCGCATCCTCTTCGGCGTTTTGAGGCAATCATGTTCATTCCTCCCTTTTTCCGTCTCCGGGCTTTGCCCTTTCACACTACCCATTCGATTCCTTAAAGCCTGAAGAAACTTTCCCGGTTTATTCCGTGGCTTTGTTCCTTCATCCTGTATTGCGGAGCGTCCGATGAGAAAACAGGGGGTCTGAAAAGTTTTTTCTGGAAACATTTTCTGATACACATGCAGCTTCTTTATAGTCTTCCTTAATCTTTTCGAAGCAGTACTTCCGTCACCCGGGAATGTGCACTCTTCCCTTCTGACAGAGACATCTTAACGCCGGTTGATTTAAGAAACATTGAAGCGCAGGGGTTTTTATCGGAATATATCATGGATCCAGGCGATGAAGTTTGCATCAGCTTTGCCTGTGCGCTCCGCCTGCGTGTGGCCCTGAGCCCAGATCGTTTCAAAATCCGTATCAACGCCATAGGCCTGAAGTGCAAGCGCCAGATTGATTTCGGTTGTCAGAGGCGTATCACTTTGTGTGATGCCGGTGCGTATGCGCCAATGCTCCGCGACCTTTGAAGCTCCGTAGTCCTCATTGGCGGGCATGAGCCAGGAAAGGGGCGAGAACATCCTCAGCCTGTAATCCATCGAGTATCCGAGCGCGTCTGTCCGTATAAGATCCTCCGCAAACTCCGCCTCATACGCTGTCCCTTTTACGATATCCGCCAGAACGGCGTCAAAATGTGTGCATTCGCCGTCACCTGTATTGAACAGCTCGTGCCCGCCTGCTTCGATCTTATCAAAAGCGGCGACAGGTTTCGAAGCTCTTTTCAGGCGGGCTGTGAAATCATGGATGCTTGAAATGCTCACTTTCCCTGTTTCCGCGTCATAGGACACCCATTCTCCGTTTGCGTTCAGCGCGTCGATATAATCCCGCGCCGTCTGATATGCGGCCGAAGAGCCTCCCTTCCCCGAAGACACAGTGAGCGGGAAGGATGTGTCGGTTAGATAGTGTTCCAGAGAAACCTCGATGAACCGCTTTACATATTCATAATAGCTTCCGGCCTGGTATATTCCGGCATCTGAGGCTTCCAGGGAAAGAAGCTCGCCATCCGGGCTAGTGAAGCCCATGTGATTCACATATTCCGCATATGCGGACGCCAACGCATCGGATATCTCCATCATTTCTTCACTTAAGTTACTGCGCGTATTGCCCATGCTCCATTCATGTCCCTCATCCGCGGAATCAAAGCCCGTAATGGGACACCAGCACATGGCCGCGTTGACTGCGTCACTGGAATCAACCGCGCCGATCGCATCCAGGTAAGGCAAGTACAAAGCGCTGTCTCCGCTTGCGCCAAGCACCGCCGTCTGGCTGCCGCCGCCACTGTGGCCATACGCAACGACACGTTCTGTGCATCCGGGCAGGACATTCAGATTCGCGCGAATATAGCGGATGGCCGCTTTCAGATCGGCAACCCCGGCAGGGATACCGGCATCCTTGCCCCGGCAACCCGCGACAACATAAATAAAGCCCTCTCGCGTAAAAGTGGCCGCGTTTTTGGAATAACCGGTCGGCGCTGACTGCGCTTTATGGCCCGGTGTGTTGACCGGAAACAGGATCGGAGCAGTTTCCGCTGTGTATCCATTGATTTCGCCGTCTGATGAAACGCTGCAGGTATACGTGCCGTCTCCGTTGCCGATTGCGATCATATACGCTCCCGGGACAAAGACGCCAAGCGTTTCATAGGTCAGAGCAGCAGGATCAGAGCAGTACTGAATGCCGACCTGCCAGTAAACGTCGTCCGAGGCGTTGTATTGCCATTTCGTCATATCAAGCGCTGCACTGAACGCGGAGTCAGCCATGGCAGTCGGAAAGCATCCGGCCAGCAGACAGCAGACCATTACAATAATGAACATCTTTTTCATATCGATTCCCTCTCTGAAAGCAATGAAGCCGGAAACGCCTGTGCGGCTTCCGGCTTCATTATGTGTCATTCAGTCATACCAAATCCGGAAACTGTCCGGGATTCAGAATTGCTCATCGGTTAAACAGGCTTTCCAGCGTCTCCTGATTCTCCCGGACCACCTTCAGCACCCATTCGCTCCAGTGCCGGGCGTTGGTATCGCTGTCGCCGAATACATAGTCTTCCTGGCCATAGTCGATGACGTCGAAGCCTGGGACAGCCTTGCTTGCTCCCTTGGTGCGGTAAACCATGCCGTCCGCCAGGGTGAAGGTGACTTTCCCTTCATCATCAATGCTCACCCAGCCGGAGAGATCCGTGCCGGTGGCGGATTCTGCGGTGCCGTTGGACGTCTGCGCTTCAGCCGCCGGTTTGACGGTCTCCACACCGCTGACATATTCGCCATACATCATGTCCACCCACAGGGACAGGCTGTTGCCGAGGATCTCGCTCGGGACATGACCGCCATCCCACTGCCATTCGATCGTGGCGTCGATGCCCGCGTTCAGGGCAGCGATCTGTATGTTCAGGGAGTTGAACATGGCGATGTCGCCTTCCTTCGCCCCGCACACGATGCGCATCCAGGTGGGATTGGCCGTGCCTTCCGCGCCGATATAGTTCAACGGGTTGTAGAGGTTTACGATGTTCCTGCCGTAAGCGTCGCCCGCCGCGATCTCGGTCACATCAGCTTCATACGCGGCCAGCATTTCCGAATAGCTGGAATAGTTGTTGGAGTTTGTGCTGCTGCCTGCAGCCTGGGTCGTGCCCGCATCGGGCGTGCCCACATCCATCTCATCGCCGCCGGAATTCTCAGCCACGTCCGCATTGTCAAAGCTGCGCTCGGTAGAATCGCTTTCTTCGGCTTCTCCGGTCACATATGACGGCATTTCTCCCATCTTGGAAGGTGCTTCGCCATCGCCGGGCAATTCGGTCATTTCAGTCTGCTCGGATGAATCCTGATCAGTGTCATCAGACTGCGTATCGGAGGGAAAACCACGCATATCGGAAGGCATTTCACCACCTGGGCCGCCGCTCATGCCATCCGGAGGCGTGCCGCCGGGACCGCCATGACCGCCGTCCGGAGGATTCCCCCCGGGGCCGCCGCCCATATCACCGCCGGGTCCGCCCATGCCGCTGCCGGAGCTGCCTTTTGCATAGCGCCCTTCGATAAATGCCTGAGCCTTGTCAGCCGTGGTCATGGCCGCCGCTTCTTCATCTGTCAGCGCGGCTCCGTCGCTGCCGAACCAGGTCCAGCCTTCCGCATAGTCCAGATTGTCCGCATACCACTGGAGGTTTTCGGTCAGCTCGGCCAGGTACAGATCCAGATAGGTCCCGCCGAAGCCGTTGGTATCCGCGTACTTTTCTTCGTCATACTCGATGGTCAGCGCCACGGTGCTGTTCTTTTCGCCGTCGCCGTCCAGGTCGAAGCCGATCTTCGCTTCCTCCGCGGTCAGATTCTGAGCATTGATGTAGTCCATGTATTCCCGGGCGAGGAGTCCGGCCAGCGCCTGCTGGAAATCCGTGTTGTAACTGAAGCCGGTGTTCAGCGTATACTCCATGGCCAGCGCCATGTCCGCTTCATACAGGGACGTGATCGCGCTGTAGGCCACGCAGCCCCACGCGCCGTCGGAAAGCTCAACCTCTTCACCGTTGACCGTTACGGTGGTGCAATAGGAACCGTCCTCGTTCCGATAGACGCCCACCGCGCCGACTTCGATCTGGTAATCATAGAAATCGGGATTGTTGGAGGTTGCAGCGAACATTGCGGCATGAGCGCCGCCGCCGCTGCCGCCGGTGGAGACCCAAAGATCCACACTGCCCGGCAGGTTGCCCAGCAGGATGTTGTACTTTACATAGCGGGCCACGGCCTTCTGGTCAACCAGGCAGGAAGGTGCATCGCCGGTATAGACGGTATTGCCTTCCGCATCCGTATAGCTGTCCTGCTTGCCGCGGTTGCCGCAGGCCACGTTGATGTAGCCCTCAGCTGCATAGGTGGCCGCGGCGGTGGTGTTGCTGCTGTTGCCGTAACCCGCCGCGCCGGTGTTCAGGATTACGGGCGCGGTAGCCGCCGTGTAGGTCTGGCCGTTGGTGCTGGTGACGGTTGCCTCATAGTCGATGACCAGGCTGCCTTTCACGGCTTCCGTGGCCATCGCCCCGGTCACGTCCGCTTCGCCGTCGCCGTCCGTGTCGATGCCCTTCACATAGGCTCCTGGCACACAGACGGAAACGCCCTCTTCGTTCTCGATCACCGGGTTGGTAACCGCAATGACCACGGACAGCACCCAGGCGTCCGCGCCGGAATTGTAGGTCCATTCCTGATCCGGATTGTTGGCCAGGTTCAGCGCCGCTTCTATGGCCTCCTTGTCGGAGACCGTCGCCGTTTCCTCAGCGAAGCAGGCGCAGGACACAATTGTCAGAACCAGAGCCAGCAGCAGTGCAAACAGTTTTTTCATCGATGCTCCCTCCTCAGTTTAATTCATGGCGATCCCATTGACATAAAGCGTGTAGCCGCCTGTGACCACATTCTCCATGCTGCCTTCAAAAGTGGTGATGTATGTATCCGCGGTCAGCGTCCAGGTGCTGGTGCTGTCCAGAACCACGTTCACTGTACCAATCTCTGTGGAAACCGTGCCGCCCTTCGCGTTCGTGATCTCCCCGCTGAACGTGCCTTCAAAGGAAGAGCCGTTTTGGAGCGTCAGGGTCATGGTGGAATTGTCGCCCACGAGGATCGTGCCGCTCAGCGTCTGCGCATCCGCGATCAGCTCCGCCGTGTTGGAAGCGCCGCTCCAGCCATCGTCGCACACGGAGACCAGCACGTCGCTGCCCTCGTTCACCAGCATCACGCCGGACAGGGTGATGACCGCGTGGGTATTGGTCACATGGAACATGTGTCCACTCAGGCTTGTCAGGCTGCCGCCGGTCATGGTGAAGGAGGAGGTGCCGCTGTCCGCGTCGCCGGACATGGACTGATAGATCATGATGGTATCCAGGAAGGTAGCGTTGCCGTTCATGGACGTGTTGTTGGCGGTCATGTCGCAGTTTTCCAGGGTGATGGAGTTCATGCCCTCGATGCACACGCCCTCGGACAGGTTGGAAACCAGGGTGGCGTTCTTCACGGTGATGTCCGCCGTGGAATAGATCGCCGGAGAGCCCAGGCCGTTGGATGTATAAGTGCCGCCATCCACGACCACGGTACCGCCGCCGCGGTCGGTGCGGATAGGCGCGGAGGAGCCGCCGGAGGTCGTAACTGTCAGGTTGCTGGCGTAGGTAACGCCGCCGCCCGTAGTCATGATTCCGCCGGACCCGTTGCCCGTGGTGGTGATGGTCGTATCGGAGATAATCACCGTGGTGCCGTCGCCGCCGGCCCCATTGGACGCGCCGTTGCCGCCGTAGCAGAACACACCGTTGGCTCCGGAGGCGTCGGATGTGACCATCCCGCTCGTGATCGTGGTGGTGGAGCCGCCCATCACCAGCAGGGCCGCGTTCAGTCCGTAGAAGTTGCAATTGTCGCCGCCGTTGGAATCGCCGGTTTTGGTGACGGTGGGATCGGTGATGGTGACCGCGTCTGTCGTGTTCACGATCAACGCGCTCTCATCCACGGTTTCGGAGGCATAGGTCTGATCAGCCTGCTCCACCGCTTCGGTGATCTCAACAGCAGCCGTATACTCAAAGGATGTGGTGCTGCCTCCGGGAGGTGTTCCGCCGCCAAAGCCGCCGCCATCGCCGGGAGCGCCATCGGGAGGCGTGCCCATCTCGCCGCCGGGCGGATCTCCGGGAGGTGTACCGCCGGGGCCGCTTTCAGCAAAAGCTGTTACAGAGAACAGCATCATCAACACAAGCAGAATACTGAGGATTTTCTTCATAGGGATCGCTCCTTTCGTCTCTTCATACCATCAGCCGGGATGCGATCCCTTGCTTCTGACAATGGAAGTATACATGCCGTTCATTGAAGATAGATTGAAGAATCCTGAAAGTTTTCAGATCAGAGGACCTCTGCCCCGTCCACGTACAGATGATATCCGTTCGCGCTGATTTGCTGCAGATCTCCGCTGAAAGAAGTGACATAGCTGTCGCCGGTCAGCGTCCAGCTGCTGCCCTCATCCAGATGCACATGGACGGCGCCGCCTTCCTGCTCCGCATTGATGCTGCCAGTGAAGTCCGAATCTGTCATGTTGAGGGAAAGCGTGGAAATGCTGTCTACGCTGATGGAACCGGTCAGCGTCTGGTTTTCCGCGTTCAGCGTACATTTGCCGCCATTCCGGCCATCCTTGCCCCAGCGGCCGGCGGATACAATGAGCAGTGTTTCGTCTTCAGACAGATTCACAGCTGCGCCGTTCAGGTTGATGACGCTGGCGGTGTTGGTGCAGTAGAACATCGCGCCGCTGTGGGAGGTCATAGTGCCGCCGGTCATGGAAAAGACGCTGGTGCCTTCCTTTGCATCCCCGGAAGCGCTCTGGTAGAGCAGTACGTTCGCGTGAATGCTGCCGCTTTTGGTGGACTGATCGTTGCCTTCGATGGCGACGTTCTCCAGGGTTACGCTGTTCATGCCCTCGATGATAACCGCCCGGGACTGTTCCGATACGCATTCCGCGTTACGTACTGTGATCTCCGCCGTACTGTAGATCGCCGGGCAGCCGTTGGTACCGGTGGATGTATACGTGCCGCCATCCAACACCATGATGCCGCCGCCCCGATCGGAGCGGATCGCTGCCTTGCTGGCGCTGGTTACCGTCAGGTTTTGGCCGTAAAGCGTGCCGCCGCCTGCCACCTGCACACCGCCCGCGCCTCCGCCAGTCACCGTGACGGTGCAATCTGAGATGTTGATTGTTCCTCCGTCATAGGCAAAAACGCCAGTCGCGTTTGAGGCTGTGGCTTCGATGGTTGAATTGCTGATGGTCAAAGTGGCCTGATCATACACTCTCACAGCAGAATTCACGCCCCGAAAGCTGGCCACGTCCGCGCTGGAGGCGTTTCCGCCAGTCTTCAGGATCGTCGCATCCGTGATGGCGATGCTGTCGGTGCCGGATACGTCCACAGCGCTTTGATCGTTCTGATCTGCCGTATAAACATTTCCTTCCGCACACGCGCTCACAGTCAGAAAACAGGCTAACAGCAATGCGATCCATACTCTTCTCCTGCTATTCTTTTGACAGTATACAGAATTCCGTTTCAAGATGAACACCTCCTACGTGTTTGTCAGCCTCGGAGACTATTCCTTCCGTTCATGTCTGGACATAAAAGTCTCCCTTACACCCGACAACGTCATTGTAAGGGAGATTGATTGAATTTACATTGAAGATATCGTCATTTTCAGATTGGCAGGCAAACTGTAAACAGGGCCTTTCCATGATGGCAGGATCATAAGCTAATGTCTCAAAAGTCAATTCTTCTCCTGTTACAATGTAGGAAAAATCCAACTGCTCCATAGGCGCTTCCGCGTTTTCCGCCCGGGAAAGATCCAGCAGTTGCCTGACCAGTCCACTCATTCGATCATTTTCGTACACGATGTTGGAAAGCCATTCATTTTCTCCGATCTCCCTGGACAGCATCCCGGCATTGGTGCTGATGACGGCAACCGGTGTTTTCAGCCGTGGCTGGCGTCGGAGATAAACTGCTTCTGCCTCTGGTCGTTTTCTTCCAGCGGCTGGATAATGTGTTTGGACAGATACAGGGAAATGAAGAACATCACATGGATACGGTAATTGCCCTCTCCCTGATCAGACGCTTCTCCATGGCGAAGTAGGCAATCGCCCTGTAGTCCCTGAAACAGGTCGATACGGTCTGCTCGCTAACCTGTTCCACTTCCAGGAGAAACATTCGGAAATCCATGTCAAACTCATCAGAGTCGAAAACTGAAACAGGGACCTCCAGCCCCGTTTTAATCAGTTCTTCATCGCCTGTCTTTCCATAAGTTTCTTCATCCATGTCGCGATAGGCAAGGAACCTTGCAATTTTCCTTCTGCTCTGTTGATAGTGCCTGATGGTTTGTGCGGCATTTCCTTTTCCCATCTGGTCAGAAAAAAATTTTTCCATCAGACTGCCGTACGCCTCTCCCCCTTTCCCCACGGATGACGCAACAACCTTTTTTTCTCTCCTGGTACGCACATACAGCGCCCCTTTCGATATAGTTGCAACCGTCCGCATTCAGGTAACACGATTTTTCCCGATTTCAGGTTACACGATTCCGGAAAAGGCATTCCTTTCCCAATTATTTGTATAAAACAAAATATAGTGTTCAGGCTGTGCACCCAAACACTATATCTTGTGGCGGAGAAGGAGAGATTCGAACTCTCGAACCCTTTTACAGGTTACACGATTTCCAGTCGTGCGCCCTCGACCAAGCTAGGCGACTTCTCCATCTTCAGTTGTGCCTTTTCAGGCTGTTCCGGGGAGCGGCGTGTCAGGCACGCCCCTCATGAACAGAAATCAGTTTACCACATTACGCCCTCCCCGTCAAGGGTCCTTCTGAAATTTTAACCGAAATCCGCTGATAACGGGGACATGATCTGGAAGGCCGTGCCCTTTACCGTCTGCTTTTTTCCCCCGGTGTCCGTTATGCTCTTGACCAAACCGTTTTTTTCATGTATCTTTGCATTGGGAAAAACGATATCATCCAGGGAGGGACTGCGATATGATCTTTATCGGCATATGCGGCGCGTCCGGCAGCGGCAAAAGCACCCTGGCCAGGGAACTGACCAACGACGTCCGCGCCAGCGTGGTGGTGCTCCAGCAGGATTCCTATTACGTAAACCACCCGGACATGACCTTTGAGGAACGGGCCAGGCTGAATTACGACGAACCGGGCATTTTCGACCACGACGCCCTGTACGAGGACGTATGCTCCCTCCTGGCGGGGCAGCCCATCCGTAAAAAGGCCTACGACTTCGCCCTGCACGCCCGCTGCGATACCGACGAGATCATCCAGCCGGCGGACGTACTGATCCTGGAAGGGATCCACTCCTTTTATGACAAGCGTCTTTTGCAGAAAATGTTCCTGAAGCTGTACGTGTCCGTGGATCCGGACATCTGCCTCCTGCGCCGCATCCAGCGGGACATCCTGGAGCGCGGGAGGGACATCAACAGCATTGCCGAGCAGTACACCTCCACCGTCAAGCCGATGTACGACAAATACATCCGCAATTATGTGGCGGACGCCGACGTGGTGGTCATGAGGGGCGGGAAAAACGCCCGCATCGTCGAGATCCTCAACGGCTACATCCGTTCGGTCCTGGGTGAGGAAAGCTGAACCCCCGCACAAGGGAAACGGCCGCCGGGATCATAAAAAGCCAACGAAAAAGCTCCCGTTCCCGGGAGCTTTTCCTTTGGCTTTTATCAGTCCACAGTGTAGGGCATCAGCGCGATGGCACGGGCGCGCTTGACAGCCTCGGACAGCTGGCGCTGATGTTTGGCGCAGTTGCCGGTCATACGGCGGGGCAGGATCTTGCCGCGCTCGTTGACATAACGGCGAAGCCGGTTGACATCCTTGTAATCGATATATTCGATCTTGCTGACGCAGAAATCACACACCTTGCGATGGGGTTTGCGTCCGCGGGGACGGGGCCGTTTTTCACCACGATCTTCGGACATGTCGGTTTTCCTCCTTCATCGGATCATTAGAAGGTATCAATTCCTTCCTGAAGGCCCGCTTTATAAGCGGTGCAGAAATGCTGAACAAATTAGAAGGGCAATTCTTCCTCATCCACCCGGACATAACTGCCGGCGGGGGCCGCAGGCTTCGCGGCCGGGGCCGCTACGCTCTGGGAAGGTACCGCCTCGCCCATTTCGGAGCGGGGAGAGAGGAACTCCACGTCGTCAGCGGTCACTTCCAGGCTGGCGCGCATATTGCCGTCGTTGCCTGTAAAGGTGCTCACGCTCACGGGACCGATCACGCATACCTTGCGGCCCTTGGACAGATACCGGGCGCAGTTCTCGCCCAGCTGGCGCCAAGCGGTGACACGGAAAAAATCCGCCTCAGGCTGGCCGTTCTCCGCATTCTGGGACCTGTTGCGGCGGTTGACAGCCACCGTGAAGGTGCATACCTGGATGCCGGAGGAAAGGCTCCTCAGTTCCGGATCGCGGGTCAGATTGCCAATGATCGTCAGTTTGTTCATAAATCGTCCTCCGCTTATTCTGCGTTGTCAGCGGGGGCAGCCTCTTCAGCGGGAGCAGCTTCCGCAGCGGGAGCGGCTTCGGCGGCGGGCATGGGACGAGGCGCGCGGGGCTTGATGCCGACCTTGCGTTCCAGCACACGGATGGTCTGGTAACGAAGCACCTTGTCGTTGATCTTCATGTTGCGCTCCAGCTCCAGGGGCAGGTCGGCCCCGGAAGAGAAGTTCACCAGCACGTAGTAGCCTTCGGTCTTGTAATCGATGGCGTAAGCCAGACGGCGCTTGCCCCATTCCTCGACCTTGTCCACCGTACCGCCGGCTTCGGTGATGATGCCGTTGAAGCGATCGATGAGGGCTTTACGGGCTTCATCCTCCACAGCAGTGTCGATGATGTACACCAGTTCGTACTTGTTCATTTCTTTCACCTCCTCATGGACGTATGGCGCCGCAATCCCTGCGGCGCAAGGATGTGCCAATTAGGTATTATACACGCTTCCCGCGGGATTTGCAACAGGAAAGCAAAAATTATTTCATCCTCTTCATTGAGATTTTACCGATTTTCGGATATAATGGGATCCTGTCCGGAATCCTTACGTTTTCAGGAGGCGCGTTTTGAAAAAGCACTTTCCCTCACCCGCCTGTTTTATCGCCATTCTCTTCATTCTTGGTCCCGTATTCCTCTTCTCCTCCCGGTCCGCGTCTGCGTCAGGCCACCTGCCCATCGTTTTCCGCGAAGAGACAGGCAAAGCCCCGTTTGAAGATGTGACCTATGTCGCGGAAAACCCCTTTCCGGAAGGAACGGAACTTTTGCAGGTGGATTTCCTCGGCATCCGCCAGGGCGACTGCGTACTTATCTCCAGCTGCGGGGAAACGATGCTGCTGGACGGCGGCGAGACCATCCGGTTCGATTTCATCAGCAAATATTTTGAGGAGCACGGCATCGATCACCTGGATTACATGTTCCTGACCCATGCCCATGACGACCACCTGGAGATCCAGCAGCGGCTGATCAAACGCGGTTTTCCGGTGGGCAGGTTCTTTAGCCCCTATGACGAAAAGGACACCTGGACCCTCTGGAAGCCCCTGCTCAAGCTCCTGAAGGAAAAGGAGATCCCTTACGAAAAGGTCTCTACCGGCGACGTGATCCATGTGGGCGCCGCCGAGCTGATCGTCTTCCGCAACACCTCAGAGGGGCTGAGCATGAACGACCAGAGCGCGGCGGTAATGCTCCGATACAAGGGGGCGTCCGTCCTGCTCACGGCGGACATCGCGGGGCTCACCCAGCACTGGCTGTGCGACAACTACGGCGACGCACTGGACGCCGACATCATGAAAAGCCCCCATCACGGCATCACGACCAACGTGGCCGAATTCCTGGACAGGGTGTCCCCCGGCCTGGTCGTCATCACCAACGACAAATCCAATGTAGAAAAATACGACGCCCAGCTGGACCGGCTGAACATCCCAAGGTATTTCATTTCCAGCACCGTCCATCTTCAGACCGACGGCGCCATGTGGTACGTCTGGACCGACCGGAAGTAAAAGAGCGGCATCGGATTGCAAAACCCCTTCATTCAATGGTATACTGGTCCTGCGCTTTTCAGGCGCGGGACTTTTTTCAGGTTCCGGTCATTCCAACACCCTTTTGCCGCCGCGGTTTGCGGCGATGATGAACGGAGGACAACATGGCGGCATTTGTGGACCGTGCCCCGCTGACGGCAAAAGCCGGCAACGGCGGGAACGGCTGCGTATCATTCCATCGGGAAAAATTTGTCCAGAACGGAGGCCCGGACGGCGGCGACGGCGGCCGGGGCGGGGATGTGATCCTGTTTGCGGACAGCAACATGCACACGCTCCTGGATTTCCGTTTTCATTCCAAATACGAGGCACAGAACGGGCAGGACGGCGCGTCCTCCCGCAGGATCGGCAAAAACGGGGAAAACCTTATCATCAAGGTGCCCGTTGGCACCGTGGTCCGGGACAAAAAAACCGGCACCGTCTGCGCCGACATGTACGAAAAAGGAAGGCAGAAGGTCCTTTTGCGCGGCGGAAGGGGCGGATGGGGCAACATGCATTTCGCCACGCCCACCCGCCAGGCTCCCAATTTTGCCAAGCCCGGCATCCGCACCGAAGCCAGGGAGTTCATCCTGGAGCTCAAGTCCATCGCCGACGTGGGCCTCATCGGCTTTCCCAACGTGGGCAAAAGCACCCTGCTCTCCCGGGTCACCTCAGCCAGGCCGAAGATCGCCAACTATCATTTTACCACCCTGACGCCCAACCTGGGGATCGCCCGGGTGCACGACACGGATTTCGTCATGGCGGACATTCCGGGTATCGTCGAAGGCGCCAGCGAGGGCGTAGGTCTGGGATACGAGTTCCTCAGGCACGTGGAGCGGACCCGCCTTCTGATCCATGTGGTGGACGCCTCGGGCATCGAGGGCCGCATCCCCTCCGAGGACCTGGATATCCTCAACGCGGAGCTGAAAAAATACGGTTCGCTCTCCGACAAGCCCCAGATCATCGCCGCCAACAAAATGGACCTGGGCGACGGAGAGGAGGGCCTTCGGATGATCCGGGACCATGTGGGGCCGGAGGCGAAAGTCTTCCCCATCTCCGCGGCGACAGGATCGGGCGTGGACAGCCTGATGGCGGAAGTGGCCCGCATCTTCGCTTCCCTGCCCGACAGCGAGCCCTTCCACGAGGAAGAGCTGGCGCCCGACGCCCTGGAGGAGCAGGGCGGCTTCAGCGTCACGATGGACGAAGGCGTTTTTGTCGTCGAAGGACGGGGAGCGGAACAGCTCATCTCCAGCGTCAATTTCGACGACGAGGAAAGCGTCAGCTGGTTCCACCGCATCATGCGTCAGAGCGGCATCATCGACGCCCTTCGCTCATCCGGCGCCGGCGAGGGGAGCACCGTCCGCATGGGCGGCATGGAATTCGACTTCATCGAATAACTTTAACTCGTAAACACATATGGCATCCCCCGCGGCGCCGAAGGTTTTTCCTTCCTTCACCGGCGCCCGGATATCATGAAAGTATGCTTTTTCTTAAACCCGACTTTTCTTTTCAGGAGGAAAACAAATGACCGATATCAATTCCCGCCAGCGCGCTTTTTTAAGGTCCATGTGCAACACCATGGAGCCTTCCCTGTTCATCGGCAAGGACGGCGTCTCGGAGAACACCGTCAGGGAGTGCGAAAACCTTCTGGAAGCCCGCGAGCTGATCAAATGCTCCGTCCAGAAGGAAGCTCCCATGGATGCCAGGGAAGTCTGCGGGGAACTGTGCTTAAGGACCGGCGCCGCCCCCGTGCAGTGCATCGGGCGCAAATTCTGCATCTACCGGCCCAAGCAGCAGAGCGATCCGGTGATCGAGCTGCCCCGGTGAACGGGAGGCAAGGGATGCGTACCTTTTTCCGCTTCCGTCGGAAGCTTCTTTCCTTCCTTACGGTCTGCGCCCTTCTGGCCGCCCTTTTCCCTTTCCCGGTCTTTTTCCACACGGCCGGGGCGGACTGGGGGGCGTCCGGCTTTGAGGTGTCGGAAAACGAGCCCGTATGGGACGAAACCAGCTATGTTTCCGACCACATAAACATCCGCATCTCGTCCCAGTGGTACGGGCATTCCGACGTGTATGTCTGCGATATACACATCGCCAGCACCGACTGCTTCCGCAGGGCCTTCGGAGGGGACAGGTGGAAAACCTCGTCCGAAAGGATCGGCACGATCGCCGAAAGGAACGGCGCGGTGCTTGCCATCACCGGCGATTCCGGGGCCAGTCTCTCCTCCGGGATGATCGTCGGCAACGGCGAAGTCCTCCGGGATACCGTCAGCCCCCGCCGGGACCTGTGCGTCATCTACCTGAACGGCGTGATGCGCACCTTTAACTCTTCGGAATACGATATGGCCGCCCTGCAGCGGGAATTTGCGAACGATGCCGGCATTTGGCAGGTGTTCCTGTTCGGCCCGGCGCTGCTGGACGCCGAGGGGCATGCCCTGAAAAAGTTCAATTCCAACGTCTATCCCGCCAATCCCCGCAGCGTCATCGGCTATTACGGGCCCGGCCATTACTGCTTTGTCCAGGTGGATGGCCGCGGGGTGGATTCAGCCCTGGAAAAAGGCCGGAGGTCCACCGGGCTGAACCTCTCGGAGCTTGCCGCGTTCATGGAATCGCTCGGATGTCAGGCCGCCTACAACCTAGACGGCGGGCAGAGCAGCGCCCTCTGGTTCAACGGCAGGGTCATTTCGACACCCTACAACGGCGGGAGGAGGATCGGCGACATCGTCTGCATCACGGACCGGCCCGCCTCCGATCTCGCTTTCCTCATCCGCTGAGTTCCCGTCCCGGGTACGCGTATCGCAAGCGTGTCCCGGGACGAACTTTTTTCCCGTTCGGGTCCCGCCCGGGGCATAAGCCTTCATAAGCCCTGCATGCGCTCCCGCCCCAAATTCCGCGCCTGCGCACTTGCCAAATCCGGACATATATTGTATAATTCAAACATTGGGGGGAATCTGTCCCCATAATATTTCATCCCTCGATAATCCACATCCCGAAAGGAGTCTGATTGCCAATGCACAAGAAGTATGTGTACCTGTTTACCGAAGGAAACAAGGACATGCGGAACCTGCTGGGCGGAAAAGGCGCCAACTTGGCTGAAATGACCAATATCGGTCTGCCCGTTCCCCAGGGCTTCACCATCACCACCGAAGCCTGCACCCAGTACTATGACGACGGCCGCAAGATCAACGACGAGATCATGGACGAGATCATGCAGAACGTCGCCAAAATGGAAGAGATCAACGGCAAAAAGTTCGGCGATCTTGAAAACCCGCTGCTGGTTTCCGTCCGCTCCGGTGCCCGCGCCTCGATGCCCGGCATGATGGACACCATCCTGAACCTGGGCCTCAACGACGACGTCGTCGCCGCCATGATCAAGGGCAATCCCGATCCCAAGTTCGAGCGCTTCGTTTATGACTGCTACCGCCGCTTCATCCAGATGTTCTCCGACGTGGTCATGGAAGTGGGCAAGAAATATTTCGAGCAGCTCATCGACGCCATGAAGAACGAAAAGGGCGTCACCTTCGACACCGAACTGACCGCCTCCGACCTCAGGGAACTGGCCAACCAGTTCAAGGCCGAATACAAAAAGCAGCTGGGGACCGACTTCCCCTCCGACCCGAAGGTCCAGCTGTACGAAGCCATCCGCGCCGTGTTCCGTTCCTGGGACAACCCCCGCGCGAACGTATACCGCATGGACCACGACATCCCCTATTCATGGGGCACTGCCGTCAACGTGATGCCCATGGTGTTCGGCAACCTGAACGATAATTCCGGCACCGGCGTCGCCTTTACCCGCAATCCCGCCACCGGCGCCAAGGAACTGATGGGTGAATTCCTCACCAACGCTCAGGGCGAAGACGTGGTGGCAGGCGTCCGCACCCCCATGCCCATCACCCAGATGGCCGAAAAGTTCCCCGAAGCCTACAAGCAGTTCATCGACGTGTGCGGCAAGCTGGAAGACCACTACCGCGACATGCAGGATATGGAGTTCACCGTTGAAAACGGCAAGCTCTACATGCTGCAGTGCCGCAGCGGCAAGCGCACCGCCACCGCCGCCATCAAGATCGCCTGCGACCTGATCGACGAAGGCATGATCACCGAAGAAGAAGCCCTGATGCAGATCGACGCCAAGTCCCTGGATATGCTGCTGCATCCCACCTTCGATACGGAAGCCCTCAAGAAGGCCGTTCCCGTCGGCAAGGGCATCGCCGCCTCCCCCGGAGCCGCCGCCGGCACCGTCGTCTTCACCGCTGAAGACGCCGTGGCGCATGGCAAGAAGGGTGAAAAGGTGGTCCTGGTCCGTCTGGAGACCAGCCCCGAAGACATCGAAGGCATGAAGTTCTCCCAGGGCATCCTGACCGTCCGCGGCGGCCAGACCAGCCATGCGGCCGTTGTGGCCCGCGGCATGGGCACCTGCTGCGTATCCGGCTGCGGCGATATCAAGATGGACGAGGAAAACAAACAGTTCACCCTGGCCGGCCGCACCTACCATGAGGGCGACGCGATCTCCCTGGACGGCTCCACCGGCAACATCTACGGCGAACTGATCCCCACCGTCCCCGCCGATCCCAACAGCGGTTACTTCGGCCGCATCATGGAGCTGAGCGACAAGTACAAGAGGCTGGGCGTCCGCACCAACGCCGACACCCCCAAGGACGCCAGGCAGGCCGCTGCCTTCGGCGCGCAGGGCATCGGTCTGTGCCGCACCGAGCATATGTTCTTCGAACCCGCCAGGATCGGCGCCTTCCGCGAAATGATCTGCGCCGAGACCGTTGAAGAGCGCGAGGCTGCCCTGGCCAAGATCGAGCCCATGCAGCAGAGCGACTTCGAGGGCCTCTTCGAAGCGCTGGGCGGCTATCCCGTCACCATCCGCTTCCTGGATCCCCCGCTGCATGAATTCGTTCCCACCGCCGAAGAGGACATCGAAGCCCTCGCCAAGGCCCAGGGCAAGAGCGTTGCCTACATCAAACAGGTCATCGCCAGCCTGCACGAATTCAACCCGATGATGGGCCACCGCGGCTGCCGCCTGACCGTCACCTATCCCGAGATCGCCAAGATGCAGACCGCTGCCGTGATCAAGGCCGCCCTGGCCGTCCAGGCCCGCCACAGCGAATACAAGGTGCTGCCTGAGATCATGATCCCGCTGGTCGGCGAGGTGAAGGAGCTCAAGTTCGTCAAGGACATCGTCGTCAAGACCGCCGATGAGATCATCGCCGCCTCCGGCACCAAGCTGGATTACGAGGTCGGCACCATGATCGAGATCCCGCGCGCCGCCCTGACCGCGGACGAGATCGCCAAGGAAGCCGAATTCTTCTGCTTCGGCACCAACGACCTCACCCAGATGACCTTCGGCTTCAGCCGTGACGACGCCGGCAAGTTCCTCAAGAGCTACTACGACAACAAGATCTACGAATCCGATCCCTTTGCCAGGCTGGACACCGTGGGCGTCGGCAAGCTGATGGATATGGCCGTCACCCTGGGCCGCAAGACCCGTCCTTCCCTGCACTGCGGCATCTGCGGCGAACATGGCGGCGATCCGTCCTCCATCGAGTTCTGCGATGCCATCGGTCTGGATTACGTATCCTGCTCTCCCTTCCGCGTCCCGATCGCCCGCCTGAGCGCCGCCCAGGCCGCCATCAAGGCGAAGAAGGCCTGATCGAAGCGCATTCGAACCATCTGCCCGCCCTCCCGGAAACGGGAAGGCGGGTTTTCTTTTTCCGTGCACATCTTCCTATGATCTGCCGCGGTTGACATTTCAGGGAAGGAAATAGTAAAATAGTTACATCATCAAAAAGGGGGGAACCAGTGATGAAACACAGGAATACCTTTATACGCTCCATGGCGGTCCTGTCCGCCTTCCTTATGGTCCTGTCTTTCACATTCCCGGCCCTGGCCGCCGGTTACGGGACAAACGCGGGGCTGCTTATGCGCCTGGCCACCCGCACCGGACCGGGGACCTGGTACGACGAGCCCGGCACCTTTTTCATCGGCAATTATTCCTCCCAGTCCGTCCGGGTGCTGTCCCGGTCCTGGGACAATCAAAACGATATCTGGTGGGTGCAGGTGGAGTTCTCCACCGGCGGAAAAAACTACCGGGCGTACACCGGCCTCAAGCGTGTCAACGTAAACATCAATGCCGTCCCGGACGAATACCCTATGGGCACTGCCTCCATGCGCTATTCCGCCACGGCCTACTGGGGCCCCGGCGCCAATTATGCCGCCGCGAAATACGATATCCCATCCGGCGCCTCCGTGACGATCTATGACGTCGAAAGCGGCTACGCGCAGGTGGAATTTTACGACAGCCGCGTCTCCAATCCCCGGCGGCGCGCATGGACGCCCACAAGCAGCCTCACCGGCAGTTGGGGCACAGATACGTCTGCGGGCTACCGCACCATCCCGGGCCGTTCGGACAAACGGCAGGCCGTCGTGACCTCTGCCGGCGCCGATTCCTATATCACCAGTTCCAAGGATCCATACGCCTATCTCCCTGAAAAGATGATCGACGGCCTTGAGCCCACTGCCTGGCAGTTTTCCACCACCCAGTCGCCCCTGGGGCAGTGCTGCTGTTATTTCACCTTCTCTGCCGGGGTGAACATAGACGAACTCTGGCTGAAGAACGGCTTCTGGAAGATCACCTCCGGATATGACCAGTACTACCGCAACAGCCGCGTCCGGGGCATTGCCGTTTCCTTCCGTTACGCAGGCACCTCGTATTATACCGACGAGATCTCCTTCACCGTCGGTGATTCAAAGACCCAGCACGTCCTGACCCTCGGCCGGCACCCTAACGTGACCGGCGTCCGCCTGCGGATCCTGTCGATCTACACCGGGGAACGGTTCCCGAACGACGTATGCATTTCCGAGGCCATGTTCGTCAGCACCCCCTCCATGTATCCGTGACCGCCCGATACAGGCGCAAAAAAACAGAGCCCGCCGGCTCTGTTTTTTTGCGCCTGCTTTTTTGCGCCTGTTTTACCAATCCCCCGAGGGCCAGCATTCATTGACGGCCCCGCCGTCCCGATAGGTACGCTCAGGTCCTTCTTCCTCTTCTTCCGAATCGCGTATCCTGTCCGGATCGCCCCGGAGGTTGTCAATTGCCTTCGGACGCGGCCTGCAGGCAGCTGCCGGCGCCGCTTCCGGCATCCGTCCCTCGGCCAGGGCCAGGATGGCGCGGCTGACGCTCCAGGTGTCGTGATCGGCGATCAGGTGGGTGAAGGCTTTTTTCACCTCCGGATGGGAATTGGCCGGGGCAAAGGAGCACCTGGCCACGGCCGCCATCGGGATGTCGTTCAGGTAGTCCCCAAAGACCGCCGTCTCTTCCTTCCCGATGCCCGTCAGCCGCTGCAGGTCCGCGATGCCGGTCCCCTTGCTGATACCCTTCTTTCCGATGTCCATCCAGGTATATGCGGTGCATTTGACGTCCAGGCCCCCGTCCTCCAGCGGCATAAAATAAGGCAGGATATTTTTTTCGATGTCGTCCATATACATCAGGGATACCTTGATCACGTCCCCCTCGAAGGACGCGGCGTCCAGGACCTTCCACGACGGGTAGAACTTCACCAGTTCCCGCGCCGTCTCGGCGTCATAGGGCATGGCCGCGTCGGTGAACGCGCCCCACCGGGTGGTCAGGATGACCACCAGGCCCGGGTGCCTGCGGCCCTCCATGACTACCCGCATCCAAAGCTCCCTTGGGATTGTACGGACAAATCGCAGCTCCCCGCCCTTCCAGATCCGGGCACCGTTGTCGGTGATCAGCGCCATATGGGTCGCTGCTTCCCCCAGGGGCGTGGCAACGCCCTCCACAGCCCGACCGCTGCAGGCGCACAGGACGATGCCCGCTTTTTCGCAGGCATCGACGACGCGCATAAAATCGCCGGGCATCCGTCCCCGGGAGTCCAGCAGGCAGCCGTCCAGGTCCGTCACGATCAGGGAAAACCTTCCAAGTCCGCTTCCGCCCATCAGATCTCACCCATGCTTTCCGCCGCCAGGACCGCGTTGCGCAGTTTGCGCGTCACTGCGGCCGTGCCGGTATCCGTGGTGTTCTCCATCATCAGGAAGGTCATCTTCTCTTCGGGGAAATTGGCGAAATAGCTGCCGAGCCATCCGTCCCAGCCGTATTCGCCCTTCCTTGCAAACCCGGCGTACTGCCCGGGATCCAGCATCACCCGCATCAGTTTGCCGTATCCGCATCCCCAAAGGCTGTCCCACATGTCCTCCTGAGGCGCGGGCATCAGCTGGGGAGAAGTCAGAAAACGCACCGCTTCCGGGCTCAGGATACGTTTTCCGGCGGTTTCACCCTCCCCAAGGAGCATATCGGCAAAGCGGGCATAGTCGTCCAGGGTGCTGACCAGGCCCGCGCCTCCGCTTTCAAAGGCGGGCTCTCGGGAATAGTCCCCGCAGCAAAGGTTGCGGCCTTTCCACTCGGTGAGTCCTTCCGCGCCGCGGACATAGCAGCGCGCGAAGCGGGCTCGCTTTTCCTCCGGTACCCAGAAGGCCGTGTCTTTCATTTCCAGGGGCTCAAAGAGCTCCTCCCGGAGGAAATCGGAAAACTTCCTGCCCGATGCCACCTCAACGATGGCCCCCAGCACGTCAGCGCAGGTAGAATAGCGGAAATGGGCGCCCGGCTGAAACGCCAGGGGCTGCTGTCCCAGGCGGTCGCAGAATTCGACGGTATCCCAGCCGGCTTCCCCGGCGTCCATCATCCTCTGGTTCTCATCGAATACCCGGGCCGCATACTGCCCCGCGATATCCACGTCCGGATAGCACAGCCCGGCAGTCATCCCCAAGAGGTCGCGGATGTTGACCGGCCGGTCGGCTGGCACCAGACGTCCGTCCCGGCACACCTTCTGGTCTCGGAACCCGGGCAGGAATTTTTCAGCCGGGTCCATCAGGTCGATCACTCCCCGCTCGCACAGGATCATCACCGCCGCAGCGGTGATGGGCTTGGACTGGCTGTAAAGTCGGAAAATGGTGTCCCTCTCCACTCTTTTTCTGCTTTCGATGTCCGCGCAGCCATAAGCGGCGTATGCCATGTCCCGCCCGTTTTTGCGCACCAGCACGCTGATCCCGGCGGCCTCGCGGTTTTCCACCGCCGCCTTCAGGATGGTTTCAAGCCTCTCGCCGATCTTCATGCGTTTTCCTCCATTTCCTTGCGCTGCTTTTTATCAGCCCTCTTCACCAGGCCCCAGGACCCGGAAGATCCTGAAAAGGCGCACCCTGTCGATCTCAAATCCGGTCCTCCCCTCCGCGCTTTCCCCGGAGACGATCCCTCCCGAAGGCAGCTCCAGCAGTCGCTTTCCTTCGCCCTTCATGGAAAGGGTGATATCGCAGGCAGTGCTGACGGGCATTTCCTCCTGCTCGTTCAAAAGGGCCAGGTATTCCCTGCCGTCTTTCACCCAGCGGAGCGCCTCGACCCGTCCGGGCGCCTCGCATTCCAGGTCGCTTTCGCCTAGAAGCGATCTGATCAGGTGTCTCACCGCCAGGCGGGACATATACGGCCGCTCTCTTTCAAGGCACGCCGCCGTCCACAGCACTTCGCCCTTTCCCACCTTCCGCCGGACGACAGCGGGCGCTGTGCCCGGCCTGCCGGGCGGATCGGAATGTATGGCGGCAAACTGTTCGGTCCCGGACCTGATCCACGGCAGGGTCTGCACCGCTTCCACCTTAGCGTCCTCCGCCCGTACCTCCGCGTTCAATTGGGGTCCGTCCACAGTCAGGGGAGATAAATCGTCAAACCCGGGGAGCGCGCCTTCCCTTGCCGGCGTCATATAGGTGAACCTCTCCTCCGTCCATCCGCCGCATCGTATCCCGATCATCTCCTCCAGCAAAGGATGACCCACGGGACCTGACACATACAGCCTTCCCCCGTCCCTGACAAATTGTCCTATCATTTCCATCTCTTCATCACTGATGCGGGGGATGAAACTCAGGATCAGCAGGCGGCAGCCGTGGGATGAGAGGCGGCGGGAGGGGATCACGTCAAACGGGATATGGGATTCCCGCAGGATCCCCGCCATCTTCAGTTTGGCGGTAAGGTATTCATCCCCGCCATAGGGATCGCGGCTGATGGGAAACGGTCCTTCCCGCGGGTCATATTTGGCTCTGGAGGAAAAAAGGATCGCAGCGTCAGAGAGCGGGCGGCCTCCCGCGTATTCCTCAAAAGGCGCGGTGACCTCATACACTTTTTTCATCAGGCTGCGGTATACATTCCCGTTGAACCGTCCGTCAGGATCCACGGCGTCCACCAGAAGAAAGGCGCCGTCATGGACCAGGGCGGTAATAACGTGCAGGATCAGCTGCTCCTTCGTTTTAGTGGTCGTATGGTACCTGAGCTCCGGTTCGCACCGGGAAGTGTGGTACACAAAGGGGAGGGAAGGAGATACGCCGCGGTAATACTTATTGATGAAGGTCTGCTGAAGATACCCGCCGTAATAATCCCCGCCGCAGTAGTCCACGGTATCCGCCAGCAGTTCCGTGGATGCGTTCACCCATGGGGAGGTGATCATCGAAAACTGGTGTTCCACCGTCACGTCCGCCCGGGCTACTTTGACGGCGTCGTGCATTTCTTCGGCAAATTCCCGCAGCCATTCCTCCCGCCTGGCCTGGAAGCGAAGAAACACGGGATCGCTGAAATCCACCGTTTCGGGGATCCCGGCGCCGGTCTCCCGGCGGTACCTTTCTCGGCATACCGGGCAGACACAGATGCCCGGCCAGAAGGTCATATCCAGAAAAACCCCTTCAAAATCGTATCTTTCGCACAGCTCGGCAAGGTTTTTCTTTACATAATCCCTGTACCCCGGCTGATTGGGGCAAAGAATGCCGTAACGCCCGGAACGAAACCAGCCCATCCCCCGGTAATCCCGGAAGCTTTTTCCATCTGGACAGACCAGCCGCCACTGAGGGAAAGCGTCGTATGCCCAGTTGTCAAAGATCTGGCTGTAATAAGCGATAACGGCGATCCCTCTCTGATGGCATTCCCTCACCGTCGCCCCGAACAGGTCCCTGCCTCCCAGGCCGCGGTGCATCCGGCCGACTAAAGCAGGCCAATAGCAAAGCCCGGTATGGGACTTGGCCTTTACCATGGCTGCCTGCACCCCGGCTGCCTCCAGAGCATCCGCATATGCCGCGGGATCAAACCGGGTAAGGAAAGCTTCATCACTGTCGGAAATATGCATGTCCAACAGGTTCCTGCGGTAATTGTTCCTGAACCAGGGGTCCTTTTTCACAGTCATTCTTCTTCCTCCGCCTCTAACAGGCGCCTGAAGATCTTCAGGCTCTCCTCACCCCCGCTTGAACAGATGCGCACCGTCCCTTTCCCGTCGCAGGACGCCTCCAGCCCCGTCTCCTTCAGACGACGCTCCAGCTGCTTTGCTGTCCCCAGATTCCCATCAACGATCGCGGTCCCCCGGGGAAAATGCTCCGCGATCGGCCTGCGCAGGAACACATAATGCGTACAGCCGAGGACCACCGCGTCCACCCGCCGGTCTGCAAAAGGCAGGAACAGCTGCCGCAGATAGGCGTGCAGTTCCCCGGACCCCAGGTCGCCCCGCTCCACGAATTCCATCAGTCCGGGACAGGGCAGCGGCACCACGCCTTCCCCGTAGCGGGCCATCAGGTCGCCGTATTTGCGGCTCCCAAGGGTCCCGGGTGTCGCCATGCTGATCACGATGCCGTCCTTTCTCAGGGCAGCGGCCGGTTTGATGGCCGGTTCCATCCCGATGATGGGCATATCGTATTTTTCCCTCAGGAAGGCTGCCGCAGCCGCGGTGGCGGTGTTGCAGGCAATGACCACGGCTTTGCAGTCCTTCCCCAGCAGAAATCGTACCGCATCCTGTGAAAGGGCGCAGACCTGCTCCTCAGGTCTGGTCCCGTAAGGCGCATTGGCGTCGTCGCCAAAGAAAACCAGGCTTTCCCACGGCATCAGCTTCCGTATCTCCCTCAGGACGCTGATCCCGCCGGCGCCGCTGTCAAATATCCCGATCGGCCGTGGATCCATCATTTCCTCCGAAATGTCCATGTGTGCTTTCCTGCCGGGGATCGACGGCGCATCTGGCCGCCCTCCGGCGCCTTCTATTATACCATCCGTCCCGAAAAAGACAACCACATCCGTTCATTGCCCTTTTTTGTTCTCTGAAAACCCGTATATGCCTATTGCGCATCCGGTTTTTTTGTTTTACACTAATTACAGACCCTGTAAAAACAAAAAAAGGAGGAGATTCCCATGTCTGTCAACCGCTTTGTTCTCAACGGTGTTTCCTACCACGGACACGGCGCCATCAACGAGATCCCCGGCATCATCGCCGCCAGGGGATTCAAAAAAGCCTTCGTTGCTTCCGACCCCGATCTGGTCAGGTTCGGCGTCACCAAAAAGGTCACCGACCTTTTGGAAAAGAACGGCATTGAATATGCGCTGTACACCGATATCAAACCCAATCCCACCATTGAAAACGTCCAGAACGGCGTGGCCGCCTACAAATCTTCCGGCGCGGATTTCATGATCACCATCGGCGGCGGTTCCTCCATGGATACCGGCAAGGGCATCGGCATCGTGGTCAACAATCCCGAATTCGCCGACATCCGCTCCCTTGAGGGCGTAGCCCCCACCAAACGCCGCACCGTGTTCACCATCGCCGTTCCCACCACCGGCGGCACCGGCGCCGAATCCACCATCAACTACGTCATCACCGACGTGGAGAAAAAGCGCAAGTTCGTGTGCGTGGACCCCAACGACATCCCCGACGTCGCCGTGGTCGACCCCGACATGATGTCCTCCATGCCCAAGGGCCTTACCGCTTCCACCGGCATGGACGCCCTGACCCACGCCATCGAGGGCTACACCACCAAGGCCGCCTGGGAACTGAGCGACTGCCTCAACCTGGAAGCCATCCGCCTGATCGGCGCCAGCCTGCGCAAGGCCGTCGCCAACGATCCCGACGGGCGCGAGGGCATGGCCCTGGCCCAGTACGTCACCGCCATGGCCTATTCCAACGTGGGTCTCGGCATCGCTCATTCCATGGCCCACACCCTTGGCGCGGTGTACGATACACCCCACGGCGTCGCCTGTGCCATGATGCTGCCCATCGTGATGGAATTCAACGCCGAATGCACCGGCGAAAAATTCAAGGCCGTCGCCGAAGCCCTGGGCGTGGATACCGCCGGCATGGATCAGGCCGCTTACCGCAAGGCCGCAGTGGACGCAGTCCGCCAGCTCTCCGTGGACGTGGGCATCCCCACAAAGCTGGACAAACTGAAGGAAGAGGACCTGCCCTTCCTGTGTGCCTCCGCCGCCGCGGACGCCTGCGCACCCGGCAATCCCCGTCCCGCCACGCTTGCGGATTTCGAAGCCATGTTCCGCAAGCTGATGTAATCTTTGTCCCTCATCATAAATACGGCACCTGAGTTCGCGGGCCCTCCGGGGCCCGTTTCCTTTTTTGACATCATCCTGTATGAATTGTGTATTTATCTCCCCGCGGCTATTTCAATTTCATCCTTTTTCCTATATAATTTTCTTTACCGGATCGGGATGTGCGGTCTTATCCGTCTTTTCCCCCCACCGGGCAGGCGGCCCCGAGGTCCGCCTTTTCCAATGTGAACGAGGTGTAAAAATGTACAGGATCGTCAGAAAAAAAGTACTGAACCCCACTGTGATCCAGATCGAGGTGGAAGCGCCTCTCATCGCCCGCAAGGCCAGGCCGGGCCAGTTCATCATCCTGCGGGTGGATGAAGACGGTGAAAGGATCCCCCTGACCGTGGCCGGTGTAGACCCCGCGGAGGGCACCGTCAAGGTCATTTTCCAGGTGGTCGGCGCTACCACAGAAGCGCTGCGCCACAAGGAAGCGGGCGATTTCCTGCAGGATTTCGCGGGCCCCCTGGGCGTGCCCACCCACACCGAGGGCATCAAAAACGTCTGCGTCATCGGCGGCGGCGTGGGATGCGCCATCGCGATGCCCGTAGCCCAGGAATTCCACCGGCTCGGGGCGCGCGTCACCTCAGTCATCGGTTTTCGCAGCAAGGACCTGCTTATCCTTGAGGATGAATTCAGGGCCTGCAGCGACCGTCTCGAGGTCATGACCGACGACGGCTCCTATGGCAGGCACGGCAACGTGACCGTGCCGCTGAAAGAGATGCTGGAAAACGGCGAAAAGTTCGATATGATTATCACCATCGGCCCCCTGATCATGATGAAATTCGTGGTCGCCGCGGCCAGGCCTTTCGGCGTCCCCGTCACCGTCAGCATGAACCCGATCATGATCGACGGCACCGGCATGTGCGGCGGCTGCCGCATCACCCTTGTGCAGGACGGTAAACGCGTCACCCGTTTTGCGTGCGTGGACGGTCCGGACTTTAACGGCTATGAGATCGATTTTGACGAAGCCATGAGCCGTTCCCGGATGTATTTCCCCTTTGAGCGCCACGCCTACGAAGAAACGTGCAACCTGTTCAGGAATGCGTAAGGAGTGATTCAGATGGCTGTAAACCGTGAAAAACACCCGATGCCCACCCAGGCCCCGGAAGTGCGCGCCCATAATTTCAATGAGGTCGCCCTGGGGTATACCGCGGAGATCGCAGTGGAGGAAGCCGCGCGCTGCCTCAACTGCCGCAACCGGCCGTGTGTAAACGGGTGTCCCGTCAATATCGATATCCCCGATTTCATCCTTCAGGTCCGCAAGGGCGAGTTTGAAAAGGCCTATCAGGTCATCACCCGCTCTTCATCCCTGCCCGCGGTATGCGGCCGGGTCTGCCCCCAGGAGACCCAGTGCGAAAGCCAGTGCACCCTTCACGTCCGGGCCAAAATGGATCCGGTAGGCATCGGAAGGCTGGAGCGGTTCGTGGCGGACTGGCACAACGCCAATGTTTCCGCCGCTCCGGAAAAACCCGTTCCCAACGGCCATAAGGTGGCTGTGGTGGGGGCCGGTCCCTCCGGCCTCACCTGTGCCGGCGACCTGGCCAAGGCCGGATGCAGCGTGACCGTCTACGAAGCCCTGCATACCGCCGGCGGCGTATTGGTATACGGCATCCCAGAATTCCGTCTCCCCAAGGCCATTGTTGCCAAGGAAGTGGAGACCCTCAAGGCCCTGGGCGTGGACGTGGAGACCAACGTCATTATCGGCAAGACCCTGACGGTCGACGAGCTTTTCTCCATAGGCTTTGAGGCCGTGTTCATCGGCTCCGGCGCGGGCCTGCCCAATTTTATGAACATCCCCGGCGAAAGCTGCAAGGGCGTATATTCCGCCAACGAGTTTCTCACCCGCTCCAACCTGATGAAAGCCTATCGGGACGATTCCGCCACCCCCATCATGAAGGGCGGCCGGGTCGCCGTGGTCGGGGGCGGCAACGTAGCCATGGACGCCGCCCGCACCGCCCTCAGGCTCGGTGCGGAAAAGGTGTATATCATTTACCGCCGCTCCATGGAGGAACTTCCCGCCCGCCGTGAGGAAGTGGAACACGCCCAGGAAGAGGGCATCGATTTCCGCCTCTTGTGCAACCCCACCGAGATCATCGGATTCAATAACCCCGACGACCCCCGGGATGCGAAGAACGGCTTCGTGACCGGCATCCGCTGTGTCAGGATGGCCCTGGGCGAACCTGACGCCAGCGGCCGCCGCCGTCCCGTGGTCATTGAAGGAAGCGACTTCCAGCTTGATGTGGACACCGTGGTCATGGCCATCGGCACCAGCCCCAACCCCCTGATCAAAAGCACCACCCAGGGCCTGGAGGTCAACAGGCACGGCGGCATCATCGTCAATGAGGACGGCCTCACCAGCCGTGAAAACGTCTATGCGGGCGGTGACGCCGTCACCGGCGCGGCCACCGTCATCTCCGCCATGGGTGCCGGCAAAACGGCCGCCCGTGCCATCCTGGAAGCCCTGAAAAACAAAGGCTGATCCCCGGGGAGGGTTTCATGGATCCTTCTGTTTCCGGCCGCAGGGCCGGCGTTCTGATGGTCCTCTCCGCCGCGGTTTTCGGTACGGTGGGCTTTTTCGTGCGACGCATCGGCCTGCCGTCAGCGCAGATCGCGCTGTACCGCGCCCTGATGGCCATCCTCCTCCTGGGTGCTTGGCTTTTTGCAAAAAAGCAGTCCATTCCCTTAAAAACCCTGCGGCGGGAGATACCCCTCCTGTTCCTGTCAGGCGGCGCCATGGGCTTCAACTGGATCCTGCTGTTTGAGGCCTACCGTTACACCACGGTCTCCGCCGCCACCCTCGCCTATTATTTTGCGCCGGTCATCGTGCTGTTTCTTTCCGCGCTTTTCTTCCGGGAACGCCTCACCGTCCTCAAGGTCGTCTGCATCGTCCTTTCCGCCTTGGGCATGGTCCTGATCACCGGCGCTGAAGGCGCGGCCGCGGAAGCGGACCATGTAAAGGGGGTCCTGCTGGGCCTCGGCGCGGCTGTGTTCTATGCGGCGGTCATGCTCATCAACCGGGCCATACGCAATGTAGGCGGCCTTCACCGCACCTTCCTGCAGTTCTGCGCAGCCGCGTCGGTGCTGCTTCCCTATGTGCTGTTGACAGGCGGTTTCACACCCGGACCCTATGATCCCGCCGGCATCCTGTGCCTTGTCACGGTAGGCGTCGTTCACACCGGCATCACCTACTGTATGTACTTTTCGGCGCTGAAGGATCTTCCCGGTCAGACCGCCGCGCTTCTCAGCTACATCGATCCGCTGGTCGCCGTCGTCCTGTCGGCGCTCATGGGCGAAGGGATCACGCCCCGCGGGATCACCGGGGGATGCATGATCCTTTTTTCGGCGCTGGTATGCCAGCTGCCGGACAGGAAAAAGCCCGCGGAAAGGAAAGATGCGTTCCGCAAATGATCCGTTTTCCTCCGTCCTCCGGCGCATGCCGGAGGGCTTTTCTTGACATGCCCTGCATGGGACATATATAATTTTCCCAAACATCCGTCATTCCCGGGCAGCAGACTCCCGGACCTGAAACAGTCCGACATACTCATAACAACGGAGGAGGAATCATGGGAAACTACAGGAATTTCACCCTGGCCACATATTTTGTGGCCCATGCCGCGGCACGCGTGACCCGCAGTCAGCTGGAGGAGCAGCTGGCCTTCCTTGAAAAACACATCCGTCTGGACAAGGTCTACCTGGAACCATGGCGAGGCGAACTTGCGAGCCATGAGCAGATCGAGATGTGCCGTGAAGTCTTCCACGCCCATGGCATCACGGTTTCGGGCGGCCTCACCACCGTGATCCCCACCCCCGAAGGTGCAAAGCCCAAGCGCCGCCTGTTCAACACCTTCTGTTACAACGATCCCGCCATGCGGCAAAAGCTGAAAGAGGTCAGCGCCTTCATCGGGAAGCACTTCGACGAATTCATCATCGACGATTTTTTCTTTACCGACTGCACCTGCGCCGACTGCGTCAGGGCAAGGGATGCGTTCAACCATGAGCACGGCATCGCTGCCGGCTGGCGGGATTACCGCCTGGACCTGTTGCGGCGCGTAAGCGTCGAGGATATCATCTCCCCCGCCAGGGAGGCCAATCCTTCCTGCCGGATCATCATCAAATATCCCAACTGGGTGGAGAGCTATCAGGAGACCGGCTATAACCCCAAAGAACAGCGCAAGCTGTTCGATTCCCTGTATACGGGTACGGAGACACGGGATCCGGTGACCACCGACCAGCATCTGCCCCGGTATCTCAGCTTCTCCCTGATGACTTATTTTGAAAACATGTGGCCCGGCCGTAACGGCGGCGGCTGGTTCGATACCTTCGACGTGCATATCACCGAGCATTACCTGGAACAGGCATATCTTACGGCGTTTTCCGTGCCGAAGGAACTGATGCTGTTCTGCTTCCAGTCCATCACGGACAACATGCTGACCGCTGCCCTAGGCTTCCAGCTGGATAAACTGGACGCGCTCCTGGATCACGCCGGCAAGCCCCAGGGAATCGTCTGTTATCTTCCCGACAACTGCCAGGGAGAGGACCACGTGGAGGACCACCTGGGCATGGTGGGCCTGCCGGTCGTATCTTCGCCATTCTTCCCTGAAAACGCCGAAAACATCCTGCTGACGGCATCCTCCGCCTGTGACCCGGATATCATCGGCAAGCTGGAAAAATACCTTGCCGGGGGCGGTACCGCCATGGTGACCCTTGGCTTCTGGGAAGCGGTCCGCGGCCGGGGATATGAAAACCTCACTTCCATCCGTCCCGAGGGACGCACCGTCACAGCAAACAGGTACCGGGTGGAGGAAAAGGAATATATCTGCGTGTTTCCCGAGGGGCAGAGGAGCACGACTTTCAAAGTGCCTGAATTCCGCAACAACAGCACATGGGCACTGGTCAAAACGGTCCACGACGAAGAAAACGATGGCATCCTTCTGCGGGACTGGTACGGCGACGGCACCCTCCTGACCCTTTCCGTTCCCGATTCCCGTCCGGACCTTTACCGCCTGCCCGAAGCGGTGCTCAGCCGTATCCGCCAGGAGATCCCCGTCCGCGGCATTTGGCTGGAAGGCCCCTCCGGGATCAGCCTGTTTGTGTACGACAACGAATCCGTGGTCCTGTATCCCTATGTGATGGACGGTGCCCAGCGTACCCGGGTCCGCCTCCATGTCAAAAACGGAACAGCCCTTATATCCGAGCCCGGCGGCAGGCGGTTCGAGCCCCTGTATTCCAGGGGCGGCGAGGCTGTTTTTGAACTGACCGCCATCCCCGGTAAATATGTACTGTACCGGATCGAAAGGAAGGAGAAACAATAATATGTACCAGGTCAAGGGAAAATGGGCGCTGATCACCGGCGCCGCCCGGAGCATCGGCAGGCTTACCGCCGAATTCATGGCTTCCCGGGGCTGCAATCTGATCCTCCACAGCCGCGATCTTTCACATACCGAAAGCCTGCTTGAAAATGTCCTGGGCATGGGCGTATCCGCCCGTGCCGTCGCGGCGGACCTTGCCAGGCCAGAAGAGGTCGAAAAAATGCTGAAGGATATCGACGGCATGGGGATGGACGTGGACATCGTCCTGAACAACGCCGGGGTGCAGATCGCTTACAGGACGGACTGGTGCCTGACCCCGGTATCGGATTACCAGGTCTCTTTCAACGTCAATACCATCGCCCCGGCCATGATCTGCTACCACTTCCTCCCGAAGATGATTTTAAAGGGTACGGGGCGTATCCTGAACACCACCAGCGGCATCGCCCTGGACGTCTGTCAGGCGGGTTATTCCGCCAGCAAGGCCGCCCTGGATAAGATCACCATCGACATGGGATCCAAAGTGGAGGGCACCGACGTCATGATCAACCTCACCGATCCCGGCTGGTGCCGTACGGATCTCGGCGGCCCTAATGCCCCCAATGCTCCGGAAAGCGCCATCCCCGGCATCGTGGTGGGCGTGTTCGCGGACGATAAAAAGTCCGGCCGTTTCCTTGGCGCCCAGCATTTTGCCGGCCTCAGCATTGAAGAAGCGGTCCGCAAAGCGGAAAAGGAATTTGACAGCCCATACGCAAAATAATTTCCGCCGATCAATGTTCCCGGGTCCAAAGCATCTTCCTTAGCGGGGCCCGGGACAATTTTTATCGTCAGATACCGACTAAACAGGACGAGATGGCGGGGAACGGAGACGACGGGGATCGAGGGACCTCATCCGTCATCGCGCTTAAGGCGCGATGCCACCTTCCCATGAGGGGAAGGCTTACAGGGTCTTCCTTGCTGTGTGTATTGAAGAAGTATTTTGCAGGATTTTACCGTTGGCGAATCTCATGGATGGAGTGGACCCGGCATCTTGCGAAATGGAAACAGCATTCCGGTATATGAAGCAGGTACGGTATGATGCCTTCCCCGCGGCGTGGACCTGGAGTGCCCGGAAAAGTGGAGTGCACTGTTTTCTTCGAATGGCGGGCGGCAGCCCGTATTGCCTTCCCCCGGTCGGGGGCCCGGAGCGCCCGGAAAAAAGTGCAGTGCACTGTCTTCAGCAAAGGGCGGGCGGCAGCCCGTATTGCCTTCCCCCGGTTGGGGGCCCGGAGCGCCCGGAAAAAAGTGCAGTGCACTGTTTTCAGCAAAGGGCGGGCGGCAGCCCGTATTGCCTTCCCCGGGATGGGGAAGGAGGCCGCAAAGCGGCCGGATGAGGTCGTCGCCCTCCGGCATACCGCCCTTACCTGCAGAGGATACCCTGTCGTCGCTACTATCTTGCAGTTTCGTACCGGACGAACGACCTCATCCGTCTGCTCACTACGTTCGCATCCACCTTCCCCAACCCGGGGAAGGCTTACGAAGTCTTCCTTACTGCACCCATGACAATGTCGCAGTGTCTAAAACCAGTCCGGTGGACTATTTCCCAGCGCATGGCTGGCGCAGCCCGTGTTCCCCGCACAAGGATCTGACGCACCTGTAAAAAGTCCGGTGGACTGTTTTCAGCGAAGGGCGGGCGGCAGCCCGTATTGCCTTCCCCCGGTCGGGGGCCCGGAGCGCCCGGAAAAAAGTCCGGTGGACTGTTCAGCGAAGGGCGGGCGGCAGCCCCGGACGGTGGCCGCGAAGCGGTCGGATGAGGTCGTTGCCCGTCCTGCGTTCGCAGCATGTCCACCTGCAAGCCTTCCACGCGCACCGGAGCACGGATCACCCGGAAAAGTACAGTGCACTGTTTTCTGCGAAAAGCAGGCGGCTGCCCATATTGCCTTCCCCCGGTCGGGGGCCCGGAGCGTCCGGAAAATAGTCCGGTAGACTGCTTTCAGCGTAAGGCGGGCGGCTGCCCCGGATGGCGGCGGCGAAGCCGTCACCCGCGAATGAGGGGAATAAAAGCGCCGCTACGATCAACATCCGCTCATAGACTGATGTGGCAAAGTATGTGGACGATTATGTCCAGGGACGAAAGGAACAAAGAAACCTATAGAAGTATATCTGTTATATATTTCCATTCCTGCTTCATGGCAAAAAAATGCCCGCCCTCATTACTGAAGGCGGGTTTTATTGGGATCCGGCGGCGTCCTATCCTCCCGGGCCGTTTCCAGCCAAGTACTTTCGGCGCTGATGGGCTTAACTTCTGTGTTCGGGATGGGAACAGGTGGGACC
>JAFXUZ010000050.1 GCA_017524725.1 Clostridia bacterium
CCCTTTCCTGTTTGCAGAACTAAGTGCAACTATTCCTGCTTTTCCCATTTGCAGTAGTAACCGCAATCTTTCTGGTATTTCGTGTTAATTTTCACAAGTAACCGCAACCCCTAAACTTGCACTTACTTTTGCAAATAACAAAAGACAAATAAAATCCGGGATCCTCCTGCCATCCCTCCGGGGCGTGCGTATCAAACCATGGAAACGCCAACGCGCTTCCCAATGAATAAAAAACAACCGGAGGATCAAAGATATGAGCACTTACGAAAACAAAAACAAGGTCGGTCATCCCGTTCTCGGCATCGTCCTGGCTATCCTGGGCATCGGCATCGCAGTCCTGTTCACCCTTCTCTTCGGCGTCATCGCAGGCGCCGCAGCCGCCGTCCTTGGCATCGTCGGCATCCTTCTGGGCGTGGGCGCCCGCAAGGGCGGACGCGGAATCGGCGCCATCGTCACCGGCTCTGTGGCCATCGTCGCCGCCATCGCCATGATGTTCACCTCCATCGGCGCCATGAATCTTCTGCACAGGGCCGCCCTGGATACCGGCAAGGCTCCCGTTTTCGCCGAGTGCTTTGAAAACCCCTACCTGGGTCTTTCCTCCGTCTACTTCAAGGTGGCCGGGGACGAAGCCAAAATGAAGGCCCTGACGGAAGAACTGGAAACACTGAAGAACTACACCGCCACGAACGGCACCGTCACCGTCAGCGTTTCTTCCACCACCGCTCAGACCACGGGTCTGTGATCCGGCCCCCGGCGATCTATACGGAATATACTTATCCCGCCCCCGGCACACGCCGCGGGGCGGGAGCTTTATTCTGTTTGTCACGGAACAGGAAGGGGGGGAGCTCAAGCCGTTTTTACAGACAGGCGGGACCTGCCATTAGCCGGCGGCCGGAATGTTCGCCAAACCGGGGTGCAGGGGTGAAAACCTCTGCCGCGGGGTTTGGGGCCGCGCAGGCCCCGAATGCCCCGGCATCCGCCACCGTCAAAAAGGCGCCCCGCGACCATGGCCGCGGGGCGGGACATTTTTTATGGACTTCAAATCCCGGAAAGCAGGAACCGGAGGCGGTACGCCTTGTCAGAGGGATAGGTGTACTGCGGGAGCACCGGCGCGCCCCAGGAATCGTCGCCGCCGACACCCCTGCGGAAAGCCGCCACGTCCAGGATGGTGTGGGTGGGGGCCGAAAGCTCCTCGGGATGGTGTTTGGCCATCAGTTCCTCGGGCAGATAACCGGTGACGGATACCTCCAGCTTTTCGTCCAGGGCCTCCACCCGGACCCCGTGCCCCGCATCGTCGGTCACGTCCATGCGCCGGACGCCATAGCGGCTGCCGCTCTCCTGGGGACGGCAGTAGCGGGTGTGGCCCTCGTCGGCGCGGAAGCGCCATACGCCGGGCATGGCGCCGGTACGGCGGTCGACATAGCTTTCGTCGGGCCCGAAGCCGTAATAGGACACGTTCTTCAGCCGCGGATCCAGCTCCAGGCTCAGCCCCAGGGCGGCCAGGTCACACTGTCCCTCGACGCCGGGGAAGTCCACCGTCACAAGAAGGCGCCCGTCCGCGGTGGGGAGGAATGTGAGGCGGATCTCCCTGTCCCCCAATGCGGGTGCGCAGGCATACTTCACCGTGATCTCCCCGTCCTCATTGACGAAGGGCCCTTCGGGGAGGGCATACCGGGACACCATGTGCCACACACCCTGCTTAAGGGCATAGCGGTTGCCCCAGTCGTTGTCGGTAGGCGCGCGGAACAGGCTCAGCCTGGGGCAGGAGATCAGGGTCTCTCCGCCGCAGGCGTCCTTCAGGGAGGACAGGGACTGGGAGAACAGGGCCCTGAGATTCGTCTGGCGGACGCCCACGTTGTGGTCGCCCCGGACAAGGGGAACGGAGGACGGAACGACGTCCGCCGCTTTGCGCTCCCTCAGGCACGCCCAGCCCTCGGACAGGCAGGCACCTTTTTCCAGGATAGGCGACGCCTCTCTGAGGCACATCCGCGCATTCAGCATCACCTCGCCCTCCTCCCCGGGCAGGGCAGTGTCCAGCGGGAGCAATACGCTTTCACCCGGGGCAAGGAAGGGGATCCCAAGGGTGCCGGAGCGGACGATTTCGCCGTCCAGCAGCATTTCCCAACGGATCTCGCAGTCGTCCGGGGAAGTGAACAGCCGCCGGTTGGTGACCCGGATTCCGTCCTTCCCGGGCTCCAGGAAGACAGAGCGGAACACATGCCGGACCTCCTGCACTTTGGGAGTCCAGGTACGGTCCCCCAGGATGATGCCGTTGGTATTGAAATTGTTGTCGTTGGGGCGGTCGCCGAAATCGCCGCCGTAACAAAGCTGCGTCCGGCCGTCCGGCATGCGCACCCTGAGGGCCTGGTCCACATAGTCCCAGATGAAGCCGCCCTGGTACATGGGGTATTTGTCCTCCAGCTCCCGGTACAGGTGCATGCCGCCGCAGGAATTGCCCATGGCGTGGGTGTATTCGCAGTTCATGAAAGGCTTCTGCGGGTCGTTATTCAGGTATTCCTCGATATCGGCCACCTTGGCGTACATCCGGGAGAAAACGTCGGTGGTGTCGGGATAGCGGGTGTCGTTGCGCACGCCCTCGTAATGCACCAGCCTGCTTGGGTCGCGGCGGCGGAAATATTCCGAAAGCTCCCACAGGTCCTTCCCGCCGAAGGATTCGTTGCCGCAGCTCCACAAAAGGACGCAGGGATGGTTCTTGTCCCTCTCCAGCATGGACGCGCCCCGGTCCAGGACCGCGCCGAGCCACTCCTCCCGGTCCCCCGGGACCACCCGTGACATATCGAAGGGCCGGCGGGCCCAGGTGCCGTGGGTCTCGATATTGGTCTCGTCGATCACATACAGTCCGTACCGGTCGCACATGCGGTAAAACTTCGGGTCGTTGGGATAATGGCAGGTGCGGACGGCGTTGACGTTCATGGCCTTCAGGTCGTGGATGTCCTTCATCAGGGTGGACAGGGGGACGCAGCGGCCGTGGTCGCAGTCGAATTCGTGCCGGTTGACGCCATGGAACACGATGCGCTTCCCGTTGAGGGTCATGATCCTGTCCTTCATTTCAAACCGGCGGATGCCGCATTCGGTGCGGCAAACTTCCAGAACCTCCCCGCCGTCGGAAAGGACGAAGGTGAGGGTGTAAAGATACGGGGTCTCCCCGCTCCACAGCAGGGGCTTTTCCACGTCAAAGGAGAAGGTGAGCTTCTCCGCCGCGTCCAGGCCCTCGCGGCCGATCTCCCTGCCGCAGGGGTCCGTAAGGACGCATTCCACCCTGCCCGCGGGCCGGTCGAAGGCGCACTCGGCTTCCAGGCGGGCATGGGAAAAATCGTCGTTCAGGGGGGTGTGGACGAACACGTCCCTCAGGTGGGAGAGACCGTGGAATTCCAGGGTCACGTCCCGGTGGATGCCCGAAAAGCGCCAGAAATCCTGGTCCTCCATCCAGGTGCCGGTGCAGCGTTTGAAGACGCGGGCCGCGATCCGGTTGTCCCCCTCCCGTACAAGGGAGGTAATATCAAAACGGTGGGGCGTGAAGGAATCCTCGCTGTAGCCGGCAAAGCTCCCGTTGACCCACAGCGCCAGGGCGGCCTCCGCCGCACCGAAGCACAGCACGATACGCCCGCACTTCAGGTCTTCCCCCGACAGGGCAAAATGCCGGATACAGGTGACCGTGGGGTTGTATTCTTCGCTCACCTGGGGTGGGACCAGTTCCTCCACCCCGTCCCAGGGATACTGGACGTTGACGTAATGGGGCGGGTCCCAGGAAGGGTTCTCCAATTGGAACTCGCAGGGTACCCGGATGTCCCGGAGGGATTCGTCCCCGGCGCCGTCTTTCAGAATATCGTCCGGCGCGTCGGCGGGACGTAGGGCAAAATGGGCTTTCCACACACCGTTCAGGGACCGGACCCGGGAAGATTCGCCCCGGGCGGCTTCATCCGCGTCCGCGTAAAAATCGTGGTCGGAGCAGGGGGCCATCCGCCCGACGCTGAAGATTCTGGGATCCGAAAGAAAGGACAGGCTGAATTCCATGGCTGATCGACTCCTCTTTTTTTATTCGCGATGCTTTAAGGCTGCAGGGCAGGCACGACGCCGGGGATCATTTCCACCAGGAAAACGGCGGCGCAGGCGCAGGCCGCCACAAGGATCAGGGACCGGGTCCTGAAGGACAGGACGATCATGACCGCAAAGGCGACGGCGGCGCTGACGACGCTCCCGGTCTCCGACAGGATGGCCGGGAAGGTCATGACGCTGAGGGTCACATAGGGCATATAATACAAAAAGGACCTTAGGAACGGGCTTTTGAACCGGCGGCGGATCAAAGTCAGCGGCAATGCCCTGACCAGGTAGGTGACCCCCGCCATGACCAGGATGTACAGATACGGACTCATGCTTTCTCCTGATAAAAGAGTCGGGTTTGAGAAAAGGCGTACACCGATGATGTCTGAGCGCCGGTGAAGGCAGGAAAACCCTTACGGCTGTTGTCCCGCGCTTTCGCCGTCTCCTTCTTCCCGGACCGGGAAGAAGAAGGCAGCCGCGCCGGACAGGGCCACGGCCAGGATGATGATCCTGTAGCCCGAAGGCACGGCGGGGAAAAGCCGGGTGAAGGCCCAGCAGGCCAGCATCGACAGGGGCACCAGGAAAGCGAGGACGCGGTTTTTCCTTGTCGGCGGCAGCACCACGCCCATGAACATGGCGTACAGCGCCACGCCCAGGGCACGGGTGACCGACAGGGGCAGGAGCTCTCCTGCCAGGGCGCCCACCGCCGTGCCGCCCACCCAGCCCGGCACCGCCATCACGATGGCGCCCAGCATATAGGTCCATTCCAGGGGCATGCTCTGCGCCGCCGATATGCCGAAGATCTCGTCGGTAACACCGTAGGAAGCGATGAGCCGTCCGGTGAGGGAAGCGTCCGGGGCCATCCTCTGGCTGAGGGCCGACGACATCAGCAGGTAGCGCAGGTTGATCAGAAGGGTGGTCAGCGCCATCTCCAGCAGCGTCCCCGCCCGGGCGATCACGTCCAGGGCAGCGAACTGTCCCGCGCTGGTCAGGTTGGTCAGGGACATGATCATGGCGGCGACGGGGGTCAGCCCCTTTCCCGCCGCCTGGACGCCGAAGGCAATGGACACCGAGAAATAGCCGAGGAAAATGGGAACGCCGTCCCGCAGGCCTTTTTTGAACGCATCCGGCATGTTGTTTTTCCTCCGGGACATATGTCAGTGGAGCTCGGCCGACACCCGGCCGCCGTCGCCGATGAACAGGTACGCGTAATGATGGTCCATGGCCGCCCCCGGATTGAGGATCAGGACGCCGTCCTCCTCCTTAAGGCAGGGCACATGGGTGTGCCCGTACATGGCGACGCGGCATTTTTCCGCCATGGCACGGGCCTTCAGGACGTCGGTCCCCTGCCTGACCCCCAGCGTGTGACCGTGGGTCGCCAACACCCGGACGCCGCTCACCTCCGCCGTCAGGATCAATTGAGCCTGGGAAATGTTCCAGGGGATCCTGTCGCAGTTGCCCGGCACGCGGATGACGGGAGGCAGGTGCCCTTCGAAGGGCCGGAGGTCGTCATACCCATCCCCCAGGTGGATGACGCCGTCCGGCTTGCCGTCAGCCTCCGCGGCCATCAGGATCTGTTCCAGGACGCCGGTAGCCCGGTGGCTGTCGGACAGGACCAGGTAGCGACGGGTCATTGGATCTCCTCCCCGATGATGGGCAGCATCCGGGCCATGGCCTTGGCCCGGTGGCTGATCTTGTTTTTGCTTTCGGCGTCCATTTCGGCGAAGGTCTTGCCGGTGACGGTCTCAAAATAGGGATCGTAGCCGAAACCGCCCGTGCCCCGGGGCTCAAAGGTGATCACGCCGGGACATTCCCCGCGCACTGCCTTTTCCTCGCCTCCGGGGAGGCACAGGGCCACGCAGCTGACGAACTGCGCCGTACGTTTTTCGGCCGGGACGCCGGCAAGGCGGAAGATCAGAAGATCGTTGTTGGCTTTATCGTCGCCGTGATAGCCGCAGTAACGGGCGCTGTGCACGCCGGGCTCTCCGTTCAGTGCGTCCACGCTCAGGCCGCTGTCGTCCGCCAGGGCCGGAAACCCGGTGGCATCCCGTACGGCCCGGGCCTTGATCAGGGCGTTTTCCTCAAATGTTTCGCCGTTTTCGTCGATCTCACCCTCAAAGCCGGCCTCGCTCATGGTGAGCACCCGGTATTTTTCGCCCAGCATGTCCTTCAGTTCCTTTACCTTATGGGGGTTGTCGGAAGCCAGTACGATGGTCCGGGGCGGGGCGATCCATTTTCTGCGGTCGCCCAGCACCTTGAGCTGCAGGTCCATCAGCTCCCTGCAGCCCATCTCGCCCAGGTCCGTCAGCTGGTCCATTTCATCCCGGGAAAAGGTCCGTCCCTCGCCGGTGCCCTGGATCTCGGTGAAGCGCATCGCATCGTCCATGACGAAGTTCATGTCCACCTGGGCCTGGGAGTCCTCTTCATAGCACAGGTCCAGGCAGGGCACCTGGTCCACGATGCCGGCGGAGACCGCGGCGATCTGCCTGCGGACGGGGCTTTCCTTCAGCTGGCCCTTG
Organism: Clostridia bacterium; assembly: GCA_017524725.1. Taxonomy (GTDB): domain Bacteria; phylum Bacillota; class Clostridia; order Christensenellales; family Aristaeellaceae; genus RUG756. The sequence continues at coordinate 6,582 of JAFXUZ010000050.1, forward strand.
CGCATCATCCGGTCCACGGCGCACACCAGCGCCACGAACCCGCCGGTGATGGAGGCGGTACGGGTGCCGCCGTCGGCCTCCAGCACGTCGCAGTCGATGGTGATGGTCCAGCCGTTCATCAGGCGGCGGTCCACCGCCTGGCGGAGGCTGCGGCCGATAAGGCGCGATATCTCCACGCCGCGCCCGTCCTTTTTGACGCCGTCGCGGCTTTTGCGCTTCCCGGTGGAGGCCGGGAGCATGGCGTATTCGGCAGTCAGCCAGCCCTCTCCGCGCCCGCGCAGGAACGGGGGCACCCCTTCCTCCACGCTGGCGGTGCAGATCACACGGGTGCCGCCGGTCTCGATCAGGCAGCTGCCCGCGGCGGTGCGTACGTAATCGGGTATGATCCTGTGGAATCTCAGTTCATCCGGGGCGCGCCCGTCCAGCCGTTCCATGTCCTCACCCTCCGATTTCTTTTTTTCTATTATACGCCAAATCAGGACCATTGAACAGCTTTTGGCTTGCTTTTCCGGAGAAGATGAATTACTATGTTGCTTAAGTCATTCCATCAAGAAAGGCGGCGAAAGCTTTGAATTTCAAAGAGACCCTCCTCAACGTAGTCAGGGGCATCGTCATCGGCGTGGCCAACATCATCCCCGGCGTCAGCGGCGGGACCATGATGGTCTCCATGGGCATTTTCGATACCCTGATCCACTGCATTACCCATATTTTCAGGGAATTCAAAAAAAGCATCCTCACCCTGCTCCCCTATGTCATCGGAATGGGCATCGGCATCGTCGGGCTGTCCTACCCCATCAAATGGGGCCTGCAGACCCAGCCCCTCCCCACGGCCTGCCTGTTTGTCGGGCTGATCCTTGGAAGCGTCCCGATGATCTGGGCCCAGATGAAGGACGAAAAAAAAGGCCTCCCCGGCCTTATGCTGTTTGTGATCTTCTTTGGGCTGATCGTGCTGCAGCAGGCCACCGCCGGCGTAAATAACGTGGCGTTCAGCCTGAGCTTCGGCGAGATGGTCAAGCTGTTCCTGTTGGGCTGCGTGGTGTCAGCCGCCATGGTCATCCCCGGGGTCTCCGGCAGCATGCTTTTGATGCTGGCGGGGTATTACGGCGTGGTCACAGGCTCCCTGCATCTGGAAAACGGCCTGGGCGAGGCCGCGGGCGTCCTGCTGCCCTTTGCCGCGGGCATCGTCTGCGGCATCTTCGGCGTATCGAAGCTGTTGGAAATACTCCTGAAAAAATGGAAGGGCCTCACCTACTGCGCCATCATGGGCCTGGTGCTTGCAAGTCCTGTGGCCATCGTCTGGACCGCCTTCCGGCCTGAGGAAGGCAAGGTGATGCCAACCCTGAACGCGGTCACCGTCGTCCTGAGCCTGGTCATGATGGCCGTCGGCTTCGCCATCGCCTGGTACATGTCCGCACTGGACAGGAAAAACCAAATGAAGAATTGATCCTTCCGGATCCGCGGGGCGCCTTCGGGCGCTCCTTTTTTTGTTTCAGATGCCCTGGCTTTTTTCCGCCACGAATACAGAATAACCGTAAACAGCAAGGGCCAGCAGCAATGAGATCGTGATCCCGGACATTGAAAGGCCTCCTTTCCCGGTCAGTGTTCCGGTCATAGAACGGCCGTTTCCCGTTTTCCCGTTCCCGGGATCATGTAAACAAATCGTGAACGAAAAAAATTTCGGCGCAGCGCTAAAGACCGGGTCCCCGGAACACCGCCGGCGGCCGTGTTCCGGGGACCCGGATCATCCCTTTTTCTTTCATCAGCCCCACAAAAGGGCCAGCGCGGGGACCATCTGCTTTTTGCGCGACACCACGCCCCTCAGAAACGCGGTGTGGTCCCCCACCTCGATGCCGCTGAAGGCCTGCCGGATGATCTCCCTGTCCCCCAGGAAAAGGAGCTGCGTGCCTTCAAGGAGCACGTCGGTGATCATGAGCAGTACCATGTCATAGTTCTTCTCTTCCTGTATCCTGCCCATCTCCTTCAGGAATTCATCCTTTCTCTTCAGCATATGGGCGGAATCCATGGTGGTGATCTGGCTGATGCCGAGGCGGTGGTCCGCCAGGTGGAATTCCTTGAAATCGGTCTTCAGCAGCACCGATGCGGGCTTGTCGGCGGAACTGGCGGAAAACACGTCGTGCCCCAGGCTTTCCAGGTCCAGCCCGGCGATGCGGGCCAGGCGCTCGGCGATGCGGCGGTCCCGGTTGGTGGTGGTGGGCGACTTGAACATGACGGTGTCGCTGACAATGGCCGCCGCCATCAGGCCGGCCAGCTTTTCACCCGGCATCAGGCCGTGTTCCTGGTACATGGTGGCGACAATGGTAGTGGCGGAGCCCACGGGTTCGTTGCGCATAAAGACCGGGTAGCCGGTCTGCACGTCTCCCAGGCGGTGGTGGTCGATGATGCCGACCAGTTCAGCCTGCTCCAGGCCCGGGACGGACTGGCCCACCTCGTTATGGTCCACCAGCACCACCCGTTTGCGGTTGGGCCGCAGCAGATGATAGCGGCTCAGGGTACCCACCACGCGGTCGTCCGCGTCCAGGATGGGGTAGGAACGGTAGCGGCTCTGCAGGACGGCTTCCTTCACGTCGTCCAGGAAATCGTCCAGGTGGAAGCACACCAGGTCCTCCACCGCCGCGATCCGGCTGACCGGCGTCGCCTGGTACAGCATCCTCGCCGCCTGCCAGGCGTCGCAGGGCGTGGAAATGATGCAGGTCCCCGACGACATGCCCCGGTATTTTTCAGCCAGGCTGCTCTGGCAGAGGATCACGCAGTTGGCGTGGATCTGCAGGGCCTTCTCGATCACCTCCGGCTGCTGTCCGCACAATATCACCGAACCGGGCCCGATGCCCTTCAGGGGTTCCCCGGGGGTGGGCAGCGCAATGGTCACCTCGCCGGAAATGCTGTCGAACACGTCGTCGTGGCAGTTGATGACATGCCCCTCCAGGGCGGACAACACGTTGAAGATCGGCGCTTCGTGCAGGATCGGGGAATGGATCGCCTGCATATCGCTTTCGGCGATGCCCCCCGCCGTTACCATGCCGTACAGCGTCCCGTCCTCATTGGTAACGGGAAGGGAGTTGAGGGACGGGTTTTCCCGGATGATCTTCCATGCGTGGCTCACAGGCACATTGATGCCGAGCAGCGGCGGACGGTCAAAATCGATGTCGCGGACCTGGGTGCGCACGGTGGAGAGCATCATCGGGGGCTGGAAGCCGAACCGGCGGAGAAGGAAGTTGCTTTCGTCGTTCAGGTGCCCAAGCCGGGCCGGTACGTAACCGTTTTCCCCCAGCGCGTTGCAAAGCGCGGCATAGGCCATGGCCGAAACGATGGAATCGGTATCCGGATTGCGGTGGCCGCACACATAGGTGGTATTCACACAAAGCCTCTTTTCCGGGGGGCGCGGGCGCCCGGTCCCTGGGATGGTCTGGGTTTTAAGTATAAACGCGGGAAACGGAAAAGTCAAACGCCGGGGGCGATGAGCCCATAGACCCTGACGCCGTGCCAGGCGCCGTCCCGGTACAGTTCGTCCCGCAGGAGGCCCTCCTGGGTGAAGCCGCATTTTTCAAGGCAGCGGGCGCAGGCATGGTTAAAATCAAAGGTGCGGGCGGTGATCTTGTGCAGGCCCAGTTCCTCAAAGCCCAGGCGGCACAGCACACGGACGGCGTCGGCGCCCCGGCCCCTGCCGCGGCCCTCCCCCAAATGGATGGCGATCTCCCCGTGCCGGTTTTTCCTGTCCAGCGACGTAAAACCGCATCGGCCCAGGAACCGTCCGTCCTCCAGGTCTTCCACCGCGAACTGGTATACGCCGGTGGAATGGGACGTCTGGTCCCGGAGGATCTTTTCCGCGTCGTCGGCGGTCGCAGGCAGTACAGGTCCGTCGGTGACAAGCCGCATGGTATCCATATCGTTCAGGTGGCGCCAAAGGTCGTTCAGGTCCTTTTCCTCCAGGGCACGGAGGCGGACCAGGGAGCCGGTGTACGTCATTTTTGATCCTTTCCTGTCCCGAAAGACAGCGCTGCGAATAGAAAGGGCCCCTCCGCGGTTCAGAGGGGCCGATGGGCGCGGGAAGGTTCCCCCTTCCGCGGTCAAACAGCATGAGAAGTCTTTGTTTGCTATCCTGACTTTTTAAGCAGGGGTTCAGTCCTCGTCTTCCTCGTCCTGTTCGTCTACGATCTCAAGGAATTTCTGGAACACGGCATCGCTGATCTCATCGTCGTCCACCGAAGCGTAAACGTCCTCGCCGTTTTCGTCCTTCTGGATCTCCAGGATGATGACCTCGCCCTCGTCGTCGTCCTCCTCCGCTTCCTCGTCCAGGAGCATCAGCACCACATACAGTTTGCCTTCGTGCTCCACGGTGGTCAGGTATTCAAACTGGCTGGTCACGCCGTCCTCGTCGGTCAGTTCGATGATCTGGTTGCCGTAGTCCTCGTCATCCTCGTCGTCCTCTTCGAACGCGGGATCCTTCCTGCCGGTGTCGTCAGTCATGGGTTCCTCCTTTTCCGCCCCGGACAGGGCGGCCTTTTCATTGCTCGCTTTATCCAGATAGCGCTGCAGGATCACTGCCGCGGCCACCTTATCGACCTTTGTTTTGCGCTCCCCGCGGTGCACCCCGCCCTCCAGGAGGGCGTGCTCGGCCTCCACGGTGGAGAGGCGTTCATCGGTAAATTCCACCGGCATGCCGGCGTTCTCGATCTGCCGGGCAAACTGCCGGACCTTTTCGGCCTGGAAGCCCTCGCTGCCGTCCATGTTGCGGGGCAGCCCGCAGATCACCCGCTCCGCCCCGGTCTCGTCAAAGATCTTCCGGATGTTCCTGACGTCCGGTCCCCAGCCCACCCGTTCCACAACGCTGTGGGGGGAGGCGAACATCCCCAGGGGATCACTGACGGCGACGCCGATGCGCCTGTCGCCCACGTCCAGACATATCAGCCTGCTCATTCGCCTGCGCGGACCTCCAGTTTGTTGGTCACATAATAGCGTACCAGTTCGTCAAGGATCTCGTCCCTTTCCAGGCGGCAGATCAGGCTGCGGGCGTTGTTGAAGCTGGTGATGTAAGTAGGATCGCCGGTCAGGACGTATCCGACCAGCTGGGTGATGGGATCGTACCCCTTCAAAAGCAGCGCGCTGTACACATGAGCCAGAATCTCCGGTGCGGTATCCCGTCCTTCCGGAAGGGGACGCATCTTCATAGTATCCATGGTTTCCCGTCGGTCATTCATCTCAAACCCCTCCCTCCTGGGAACCATTATACAACCTCACAACCCGGCAGGCAAGGAAAAAATACAGCGGGAAGAACGCGCTTCAGCCCTCCCGGGACGAGTCTTCCAGCGCCTTGGAGAACTGGGTCTCATACAGTTCCTGGTAGGTTCCTCCGGCATGGACCAGGTCACGGTGCTGCCCGTGCTCCACGATGCGCCCGTCCCGCACCACCAGGATCTCGTCGGCCGCAAGGATCGTGGAAAGCCGGTGGGCGATCAGGATGGACGTACGTTCCCGGATCAGCGGATCAATGGCCTCCTGGATGGCCGCCTCGGAAATGGAATCCAGCGCCGAGGTGGCCTCGTCAAAGATCAGCAGGGCAGGGTCCTTCAAAAGCACCCGGGCGATGGAAATACGCTGCTTTTCGCCCCCCGAAAGCTTCAGTCCGCGGTTTCCCACCGGGGTGTCCAGTCCCAGGGGCTGCTTTAGGATCAGGTCATAGATGTTGGCCTTCTTCAGGGCGGCGATCATTTCCTCTTCGGTGGCGCCGGGCTTGGCGTAATCCAGGTTTTCCCGGATGGTACCGCTGAAAAGGTAGGTCTCCTGGGTCACCACGCCGATGCTTTTCCTGAGCCAGCCAAGGTCCAGCTTCCTAACGTCGGTCCCGTCAAAATACACCGCGCCGCCCTGCACGTCCCAAAGCCGGGGGATCAGGTTGACGATGGTGCTCTTGCCCGAGCCCGAGGGGCCCACGATGGCGATACTGCTGCCGCTTTTGAGCGTAAAGGAGATGTCCCTCAGGATGGGACGGTCGTTTTCATAGGCAAAGCACACGCCGTCGAAGACCACCTCGCCCTCGGCTTTCCCGGGAACGAGGGCGTCGGGGGCGTTCTCGATCTCCACCGGCATGTCGAAATATTCAAAGATGCGGGTGAACATCGCCATGGAGCGGATCCATTCCACCTGGATGTTCAACAGGCTGTTGACCGGCCCGTACATGCGTCCCAGGAGGGCCACAAGCACCGATATATCGCCCACCGTCAGGGGATAGCCGTGGCGGATCATCAGGATGCCGCCCACCAGGTACAGAAGCATCGGCCCCACTGAGGAAAAGGTGGAGAGGACCACAAAAAACCAGCGGCCGGCCATCTTTTCCCGGACGTTGAGGCGCATCATATTGCCGTTGGCCTTTTCGTAGCGGGCGTACTCGTCCTTTTCACGTCCGAAGAGCTTCACAAGCAGCTGGCCGGATACGCTCAGGGTCTCGTTGAGGATGCCGTTGATCTCGTCGTTGCATTCCTGGGCTTCCCGGGCCAGCTTCCAACGGGTGTGGCCCGCCAGGCGGGTGGGCAGGGTAAACAGCGGCACCACCACAAGCCCGACCAGGGCCAGGATCCAGTTTTTGCGGAACATGGCCACCACCGCCAGCACCAGGGTGATCAGGTTGGACAGGATGCTGGCGAAGGTGCCCGAGACTACGCCCTCCACACCGGAAATGTCCGACGTCATCCGGGTGATGATGTCGCCCTGGCTGACGGTAGTGAAAAAGCGCTGGCTCATTTTCTGCAGGTGGCCGAACATCTGGCACCGCATATCGCCCGCGATATGCTGGGCGATCCAGTTGTTCAGGTAGGTCTGTCCCACTCCGATCAGGTTGGATAACAGCGTCAGCCCAAGGGACAGGAGGATCAGCCGGACCAGCGCCGGGATGTTCCGCCCGATCAGGCCCTCGTCGATGATGCGGCCGGTCAGGATGGAGGGATACAGGCTGCACACCGCGCTCAGGGCGATGCACACAAAGACCAGGAGCAGGCGCACCTTATAAGGCAGCAGGTAACTGAAGACCCTTTTGAGCAGGGCGCCCGTCACCTTGGGAGCATTCTTTTTTTCTTCTTCCGTCAGGAATCTCTGCTGACCGCCGCCGCGCGGAGGCATGGCACCGTCCCCTTTCATATAATGTTTGTATCCGGCGGATCCGGGATATGGTTTGTTCGAGCATCATTTTAGCACATTGCGGGGGCAGCATCAATGCAAAGGCCGGCAAAAAAACAAAACAGCCGCAAAAAGAACAAAAAAGCTGCGGATATCAAAGGAACAGCGGATATGACACGGGGCCGCGCCCGAAAACAGGCGCTTTTGCCTTGACGGGGCGATAGTTTGAGTATATCCTGTAAACAGGTGTTTCGCCGTGCGGCTGACATGCCGCCCGGCCCAACCGGGAGGTGCATCCGTTATGAGAAAGATCCTCTGGTCTCCCACGCTGCTGAGCGGCCGTCTCTCCCTGCTGCCCGAGGCCCTGAAAACATTTGAGGAAAAGGGTGTCGATTACCTGCACGTGGACGTGATGGACGGGCATTTTGTCCCCAATTACGCCCTGGGCACCGGTTTTATCCGCGACCTGAGGGACATGTGCTCCCTTCCCCTGGACATCCACCTGATGATCGAGCGGCCGGACATGAACCTGGACCGCTTCGACATCCGCCCCGGGGATATCGTTTCGGTCCATGTGGAAAGCACGCCGCACATCGTGCGCTCCCTGCAGCAGGTCCGGGACCGCGGCGCCCGAGCCTTTGCCGCCCTGTGCCCCGGGACCCCCGCCGAAGCGCTCCTCCCCCTGGGCCCCTATCTGGACGGCGTTTTGTGCATGTCGGTCAATCCCGGATTCGCCGGACAGAAGATCCTGCCCGGGACCGAAAGGCATATCTCGCTGATCCGCGCCGCAATGGACCACATGGGCCTTGAAAACGCGGACCTGGAGGTGGACGGCAACGTATCCTTCGACAACGTATCCTCCCTGATCCGCGCCGGCGCCAATATGTTCGTGGGCGGCAGCGCCAGTTTGTTTTACGCCGGGGCCTCCGTCGCCGAAAACGTTGACCGGGCACGGGAGGCCGTCAGGGCCTTTGTCCCTGACCCATGACCGGTCTAAACCCGCTTTGCCAGATCACCCGGATAATTTTCCGGGCGGCAGCCTTCAGGCTGCCGCCCGGTTTTTTTCTTCCGACGGATCACCGGTTTGCCGGCGCTTTTTCCCGCCCTGCGCACGCAAACCATTCCAAAACTTCACTCTTCACTCTCCGCTCTTCACTCTTTTACTTGATCCAGTCCGCCGGACGCACCAGGGGCGCTTCCCCGTCGCGGATGGGGCCGAGGAGCATCAGCGGGCGCACGTTGTCCACCAGGCGGCGGTCCACTTCCTCCACCGCCAGCACCACGCACACACCGACGATGTCCACGTCAAATTCCCTCATCAGGGCCTTCATGCCGTTGACGGTGCCGCCGCCCCGCATAAAGTCGTCCACGATCAGCGCCTTGGTCCCCGTTTCCACCGCGCGGCGGCTGAGGCTCATGGTCTCGATGCCGCCGGATGCGGACACATACGGGATATTGACCGCGCTGCCTTCGTACACCTTGATGGAATGGCGAGCGATGACCAGCGGTTTTCCCAGGGCGCGGGCCGTCATCATGGCCACCGGGATCCCCTTGGTCTCCATGGTCAGCACAAAATCCGGCAGCAGCGAATAGCTGGCCCCGGCGATCAGGCTGCCCATGCCCGCCGTCAGTTCCGGGTCGGACAGGATATCCGAATAATACAGGAAGCCGCCCGGCAGCACCCGGTCGGGATGCGACAGTCTGGAGCAGATGCCGCTGATGAACTCCCTTTGGCCCTCCGTCCCCCCGGGACGATAGCGCACGCCCCCCGACGCACCGGTGACCGTCTCCAGACGACCCAGGGAAAAACGGGATACCGTTTTTTCCAGAAGCGCCACGTCTTCCGACACGGTGGATTTGGCGGTGTCGAACATCTCGCAGAAATGGGACAGGGTGAATATCCTGTTGGGGCTGCTGGTCAGGATCTGCATCATGGCGGCCATGCGTTCGTTTCGCTTGATCTTTTCCATACGTTCCTCTCTTTGATACCGAAAAAAACGGTCCCGGGGCAAAAATGCCGCCGGCGGCCGTCCTGTCTGGCCCGAATCCCGCCCAGTATACCACAAAAGCACGAATATTCAAACCTTTTTTTCACATAATGTTCGTTTCTTCTTGCGCTTCTTTTTGCGCCGCCGTCTGTCGGCGACCACAGTCTGAGGTCCCCCGCGTTTTTTTGCGCCGCCGTCTGTCGGCGGCCGCAGTCGGGGTTCCCCGCGCTTTTTTGGCGCCGCCGACTGTTTGCGCCGCCGTTTACGGTCCCTTCTTTTCTTCCTCCTCCCGCAGGATGTCGTACAGTTCCGCAAACTTCATTCTTTTTCCGCTCCGGGGCCGGCGGTTTTCACGGCGGCAGATGTCCGCAAAATCGCAGCTGTCGCAGGGAGTGCGCTCATCCCCCCGGATGGTCATCGGTTCGGCGCCGATGTGCCCGCGCTGCATCATAACGCAAAGCTGCCTGGCCTTCTCCATCGCGTGCCCGATCAGCAGGCGCATTTCCTCCAGGGACGCAAGCGGCTTGTTTTCCATGAACTCCCCGTTCTTTTTCACCAGGCTGTCCATGGTCAGCGGGGGATCGGCGCTGTCCATTTTTTCCAGGATCTTTACGTCCCGCAGGCTGATGCCGCTCAGGTGCAGCTTTTTTGCCAGGGCGGCCTCCACCAGGGCCCGGTCTTCCGGGTCCACGTCCTTCAGTATCGGGTCCTTCAGCACCATATAGTATGCTCCTGCCGCCTCAGCGTCTTTTTCACTGCCCGCCGCGGCGTTCAGGTACAGCAGCAGCTGCAGCTGCGTACCGTAAAATATCTCCTCGGCCTTCATCTCCTTCGCGCCGCTCTTGTAGTCGATCACGCGGAAATAGATCCCTTCGTCTCCTTCATAGCGGTCTATGCGGTCGATGATGCCGTGCAGAAGCACCCGCCTTCCGTCGTCCAGGCGCAGCTCCACCGCGGGAAGGCTGTCCCCGCTGTCATAGCCGAAGCGGATCTCTCCCCCCACCGGCGAAAAGGAGGATACCTTCGCCCCACGGGTAAAGGCCCAGGCGGTATTTTTCAATACCCGCAGGTATTTCTGCCCTGCGGCACGGACCTTCTGGTTTTCCTCTCCCCGGGACCCGAATATCTCCCCGAAACAGCGCTCCGCCTCCCGCGTCACCACCTCGTCCACCTGTTTTCTGGATATCTCCGGCCATCCCGGAACAGCGGAAAGGGTCCGGGTGATCCCCTCGATGGCGCTGTGGTAAAAGCTGCCCGCCTCCGCTTTTGTGGCGTCCCATTCCCCGGCGCGCCGGGGCTTCAGGCCGTATTCCACAAAATGTCTGTAGGGGCACACGGCAAAGCTCTCCAGCCGGCTGACGCTGATAATATTCTCCATAAACAGCCTGCCGGTCACATCCCGGTTCAGGTCCGGGATATCCTCCCTCCGACGGAAGGCTTCAATGATCTCCCTTGCCGTGTCCGCGTTTTCCCTGCACAAATACCGCCAGGCCTCCTGCCAGTTTTCGTCCAGCTTTTCGCCGCGCCCGAAGCGCACGGCCAGCTCCGCAGCGGCGGAGAGGGGGCTGAGGGGCCCCAGGGCGTCCCGGGGAAGCTCCGCGGCGACGGTGGACCCCACGTCGGTCAAAAGCGGCATCAGGCGGCGGATGCGGTTCCAGTACAGGTGGGGCCGTCTGGCGTCCCCTGCCTGGCTGGCGGCGGCCTTGGTGATCACCAGAGTGTCGTCGGCGGCGCACAGGGCGTTGTACAGGTCCAGCTTTTTCAGGTCGTCCCGCCCGTCGGCGTTCAGGGCGATGTGCACCTTCCTTTCCTCCTGGAGGCGGCTGACCTCCTCGTCGGTAAATATGCCCGGGTCCCCGCCCTGGAGCGTTCCGTCGTTCAGCCCCAGGATAAAGACCGCCTTCATGCCGCGTCCGGCCAGGCCGCCCACGGCAAAGCACATCACCGAATCTCCGTCCGGAGGAAGGGAACGCAGCTCACAGGCGGTCAGGCCTGCCTCCAGCTGCCTTGCCAGCGCTTTGGCGTCGGTGGGGGCGTCCCCATAGATCTCCACCGTTTCGTCCATCAGGTGCATCAGTTCCCGCCACATCTGGCGTCCCTGGCCGGCCTCGGTGGCAAGGCCGCGCTCCATGAGCATCTCCTCGTGCGCCATCAGACGGTCATAGATCCCGGCTTCATCGACGCAGCGGTACAGCGCCGTCACGGCCTCCCGGTTGTTCCGGCTTTCGGCGATGCCCTTCCTCAGCCCCTCCAGAAGCCCGCTCAGGCGCTGCCTGGGCTCCTCCAGCCAGGCCTTTTCCTCATCGTCGCCGCCCCGTTCAAAAGGCCTGAGGAACAGGCTGCCGTTGATGTTGTAAGACATGATATAGTTTTCCAGCCGCCAGGCTTCCATGTCCGAGAGAGGGGCCCAGCCGCTGCGCACCAGGGCGGCCAGGTCCTCCTTCCGGTACCGCTCGGCGGCGCACCTGAGACAGGAAAGGACGAACCTTGCCGCGCCGTGGGAAGCCGCCGGCATGGTCCGGGGCACATAGCAGGGGATGTCGTATTCCTTCATCACCGCTTCCACGGTGCCCGCGTCGTTTTCAAAATCACACAGGATCACGCCCATTTCCCCGTAAGGCACGCCCTCCCGGCCATGCAGGCGGCGGATCTCCCGGGCCGCATACCGCGCCTCAAAGTACGCGGTCGCGCCGGTATACATCCTCACCGAGGAGGGCATCCCGGAAAAGGTCCCCGGTTCCTCCAGCGGGAAGCGGTCCCTCAGGAAGGCAATGTCCGGCGGCAGTTTTTCCTCCGGATCCGGGAGGACCTCCCGTGAAAAGGGGATCCCTTCGGCGCGGCACATCTCCTGCAGGCGCTTCACGCTGTCACTGACGGGCCGGAAGGTCTGCCCGCCGCCAAAGGACCTGAGCAGCACCTCCGCCTCCCCGGCGGCGCGGTGAAGCGCGATCAGGGTACGCGCAAACGTCCCGGTGATCACGTCAAAACCAGCGGCCGCGACCATCGTGTCACGGAAGCAGCTGCCCCCGGCAATGGCCCTGAGCATCTGCTCGCTTACGTCCTCGCCGTCCACGAAACGTCCCGCCAGCTCCCCCTCATAGGCCTCATAGATCCTCTGGATATCCGACATTTTGTCCCGGGAGGCGCCTTCGGGCAGGGTCTCCACATGCTCCCGGAAGGAGCCCGGCGTCAGTCCGGCGCGCTTGAGATCCGCGATCAGGGAGGCACACTCGGCGATAAAGCCCTGCCTGGACAGGGAAGAACGGTAATAGCACAAATCCTTCTCCACGCGCTTCATCGCTCCGGCCACGGCCATGCGCTTTCCCTGGTCGTCGATGCGGATCTTTCCCGCGGCGGCGCCCTGTCCTTCCCGCTCGAAAACCATTTCGGACAGGCGCGAGGGAGAAAGCACCTCCAGGTCGAAGGAGCCGACAGCCCCGAGACCCGTCAAAAGCGTTTCCTCGGTATGGAGGGTGGCCATTTCCGGCACCACCACCTCCAGCCGCTTTCCCTCCTCCACCGCCCGGCGGGCCATGCGGAGCAGCTCCAGCCTGAGAGCCTCTTCTTTCCCGTATAAAACCTTCAGCATACTTTCCTCCGCGGATCCGGGATCGCCGCAGCGTGTCAGCGGATCACGATCTTCACCCGTTTTTCCCTTTTTACGGGAGAGGGCACGGCCTCGAAAGCCGCCTCGTATTCCCCCGGCTTCGCACCGGGGAAGAAAAAGATCCCCTTCTCTTCGTCAAACTCCGCTCCTTCCGGCTTACGGACGCACCGGATGCGGACTTCCCTCCCCGAAGGCGAGGCCGCCGGCACCCGGAAGGCCACCTCCTCCCCCGGCATAAAGATCCTGACAGCTCCAATATCCGCCGACGGCGGAAAGACCGTTTCCGGCAGGCCGCCGTCCGGGATCGCCGGGGCGTTTTCCCCGACGGGTAGGGGCATAACGGGGAACAGGCTGTCCGGGGGCGTTCCCGGCGCGGGACAGGTCAGGCGCTCCCGCCGGATCATGTCCCTGTCCACGCCCTCCAGATGAATGTCCCTGCAGCAGGTGGCGGTGTATTCTTCGTCCGGAACATACTCAAATCCGGTCCGCCGCCTGTAGGGATGCTCCGCCAGGACCACCCGGCCTGGCAGGTCCAATTTCCGCCCCGCCGCGCCCCAGACGTCGTCCAGCACCGCGCAGGGCCGCCCGTCCGGGGTTTCCGTGCGGAGGGCGATATTTTCAAGGCGTATACCCCGCACATGCCTCAGGTACATCCCCCAGGCGGGAAGGATGCCCAGCATGCTGCTTTCGGGATAATCCGCCGGCGCTTCGGGAACGTTGAAGGGATCCGGCAGCCATTTATCCGTTTCCGCATCGTACCTGAACCTGGGAAGCAGGGTCTCCTTTTTCGCAAAGAAGGGGTTCACCAGCCATTGGAGGGTCTGGGACTTCCGGTGTCCGCCCTCGGTGTATTCCCATTTTGTCGCGGCGCGCCGCTGCCCGGCGGCGTCCCCCAGGCTGAGACCGCCCCGGAAGGTAATGTCGACATCCCGGAAAAGGACATTCCTGACCGGCCTGTCCACCGTACCCAGGATCATCACCGGATATCGCGGGTCGCAGTCCTTTACTTTCAATCGGCAGACGGCGATATCGTACGCCTCGGCCGGCGCACCGCCCGCGGCGTTTCCCCTGACCCCCTTTTCGTCCGGAGCGTTCACAGGGTTGGTCTTAAGCGGCGCTTCCCGGCTCACCAGGGGCGCCGTCCCGCCGTTCGGAAGCGGCGTATCCTCCCGGCGGTATTCGGGCGTATACCTCAGGATCGGGAACACCTGCCCTGCCTCCCGGGGGACCACCCATTCCGGATGGTCCAGGCGTTCCTTTTCCCCGCCGCGAAGGGTACCGTCCCGCCCTCGGCCCGTCACCGGCGTCCGCTGGCGGTCCCCGGCGACGATGAAGACCGGCGCAGAGGAAACGTCCTCCATATCGCAGTCTTCCAGCAGGATGTCGTGCATCGGGGCGCAGTCCACCGTCTCCAGGCAGAAGCCCCGGCTGCGGCGGAAGCGTACACGCCTTACCGTAACGGTATGGTAGCCCCAGGTGGATTCGGTGCCCAGTTTGACCCTGCCGGTGGGGCCGCACATGTCTGTGGCCGCTTTTTTGCCTGACGTCCTGGTGCCGTCCAGGACCGATCCCTCGTCGTACCCCGACACTTCCAGGTCCTCCACCACCACATCGCTGCATGGCCTGAAAACACCGCTGCCGCAGGAAGACTTGAGCACCACCGCGTCGTCGGTCAGGGAATTGTAGCACCCTCCCCGCACCGTCACCCCCGTGCAGGCGTCGATATCCAGCGCGTCCCGGTTGGTATCCACCGTACAGTTTTCCATGAGCACGTTTTCGCAGCCTGCCAGCAGCACGGCAAAATGCCCGCCGTGGAGGATGCGGATATCCCTGATCACAACGCGCCGGCACCTGACAATGGCGGCGGCCTTGTTGGCAAACCATTTTCCCCGGTGGCCGCGGTCAAAGCGCGATCCGGGCTCCCCGGGGTCATCCCCGGACAGGACGCTGATCCTCTTTCCGTCCGCTCCCCACTGCCCGCCGTCGATCAGGCCGCCGCCATAGATCATGATGTCCTTTTCGTCGGCAGCGTACAAAAGGGAATTGGCAAAATAGGTATGCCCATGGTCCTGCAGGCCCGCCCAGGGATTGATTTCGGGCTCGTCAAACCGGCCTCCCTCATCCTCCCGGGCAGCCCGGAGCACCGCGGCGGTGGGAATGAGCAGGTTCACCCCGGAACGCAGGCGCAGGGTGTATACATGGCAGTCGCCCTCCGGCAGCCGGACCGTGCCGCCGCCCTGCCGGAAAGCCTCTTCGATGGCAGCATTGACCGCGGACGTGTTTTTCACCGCGTCCCCGCCCGGCGCCGCGCCGAAATCCGCCGCCCGAAAAAGCCGGTCCTCCTTTATCAGATCGTCCCTGCCGACGGCCGCTCCCCGCGCCCTTCGGATATCCTCCATATCGTTCCGTCCTTTCCCGCCGCAGGCGGTTTTTTATGAGCCCTTTTTCTCCCATATCTTATCATAATCCGTTTTTTATCTCAACATATGTTCAACGGCTGTTTTTTCATTGTGCCCGCCCTTTACTTGACACGCCGGGATATGCTACAATGGCAGTTACGGGGCGCGGCGCGTCCCGGACTATACAATCACTTGATAAAGGAGCGGCCCATGAACGACATCACATCCCGGGTGTTCGACCTGATCGCGCAGGAAGAAAAGCGCCAGGGCGAAACCATTGAACTGATCGCTTCCGAGAACTTCGTATCCGAGGACGTCAAAAAAGCGGTGGGCAGCTGCCTGACCAATAAATACGCCGAAGGCCTGCCGGGCAAGCGCTATTACGGCGGCTGCGAAGTGGTGGACATGGTGGAGGACCTGTGCCGCGAAACCTGGAAAAAGGTCTTCGAGACCGATTACCATGTCAATGTGCAGCCCCATTCCGGCAGCCAGGCCAACCTGGCCGCCTACCAGGCCGTGATGCAGCCCGGGGATACCCTGCTCTCCATGAGCCTGAACGACGGCGGCCACCTGACCCACGGCGCAAGCGTGAACCAGAGCGGCAAATTATACAATATCGTTTTTTACGGCACCGATCCCTCCGGCCGCATCGACATGGAGGACGTTCGCAAAAAGGCCCTGGAAACCCATCCGAAGGTGATCCTCGCCGGCGCCAGCGCCTACGCCCGGATCATCGATTTTGACGCTTTCCGGGCCATCGCCGATGAAGTCGGGGCCTTTTTCATGGTGGACATGGCCCACATCGCGGGCCTGGTGGCCGCCCACGTCCATCCCAGCCCCTTTGCCGCAGGCGCGGACATCATCACCACCACCACCCATAAGACCCTGCGCGGGCCCAGGGGCGGCCTGATCTTCTGCAAGCCCGAACTGGCCAAGAAGGTGGACAGCTGTGTCTTCCCCCGCACGCAGGGCGGCCCGCTGGAGCACGTCATCGCCGGCAAGTGCGTCGCCGCCGCCGAAGCGCTGGAGCCCTCCTTTGCCGAATATGGGAAGAACATCGTGGAAAACTGCAGCGCCATGGCGGATGAGTTCCTGAAAATGGGCTATGACCTGGCCACCGGCGGCACCGACAACCACCTGATGCTTCTGGACCTGACCAAAAAGAACGTTACCGGGCTGGACCTGCAGAACGCCCTGGACAGGTGTAATATCACCCTGAACAAGAACTGCGTGCCCAACGAGCAGCGCTCTCCCTCGGTGACCAGCGGCGTGCGCATCGGCACCGCGGCCATGACCACCCGCGGGTTCGGCAAGGCCCAGTTCATCGCCACGGCCCACCTGATCGACCGGGCCGTGAACGCCCTGGCGGAGGGGACCTTCAGCGATGCCGTCGCTGCCGAGATCGGCGCCGAAGCCCGGGCCCTGATCGCCTCGGTCGGATAAAACAGTCTTTTTTGCGGGGGCCTTCCCCCGCTTTTTTCATTTGAATGGGAGTACCTATGGATATCGTCATCATCGTCGGCGAAAATGACGCCGCGCCGTATCAGGAAAAGCTGGACTCCGCAGCGCCGGGCCGCTTCCTGGCCGCCGCCCTTCCCTGCGGGGACTGGGACAGGGACCTGAGCCCATGGCCCGCTCCCGCCGCCTTCAAAAAGGGCCGGGACTTTGCCGGAGAAGCGCCTTCTTTCCTGCCGACGGCCGTCAGCGCAATGGAAAAAGCCGGGGAAGCCCTTGCTTCTCCCCCGGCGCACCGGATCGTCGCGGGCTACAGCCTGGCCGGCCTTTTCGCCCTGTGGACGCTGACCCGGACGTCCCTCTTCGACTGTGCCGCCTGTGCCAGCCCCTCCCTGTGGTTCCCCGGCTGGATGGAGTGGCTTAACGCCCACCCCCTGAAGCCGGAACGCCCCAGGGTGGCCCTCAGCCTGGGAGACCGGGAGGAAAAGACCCGCAATCCGGTCCTCTCCGCCGTGGGCGAAGGCGTCCGTGGCACCAGGGATCTGCTCCTTTCAAGGGATGTTCCCTGCACCCTGCGCATGGACGCGGGGGGACATTTTGAGGACGCCGAAAACCGCACTGTCCGAACGATCCTGGATCTTTTCCGCGGGGAAGAAAGCCTTTCCTGATCTCACCGGCGCCGGGCGTCGCGGGAAAATCCGCTGCCTGCGGACCTGCCGCCTGCCGGGTCTTCATGCGGCATTCAAACCGCGGAAGCCTCCCTGCATACGTCCACCCAGCCCTGCGCCCGGCCCAGGCACTCAAGTTCCTCCGGGCTGAGGCAGATGGCGCTGTTCCCCGTCCCGCAGGCCGGATACACCGTATCAAAGCGCTTCAGGCTTTCATCCAGGTACACCTTCACGCCTTCGTTGACTCCAAATGGGCACACACCGCCCATGGGATAGCCCACCCGTTCTTCCAATTGGTCCGGACGGAGCATTCGCGCCTTGGCCGCAAACGTGCTCTTGAATTTGGCGTTGTCGATCTTCACATCCCCGGCGGCCACCACCAGTACCGTTTCACCCGACACATCAAAGGCCATGGTTTTGGCGATGCGCTTTTCCTCGCATCCCAGGGCCTGCGCCGCCAGGGCCACCGTAGCGCTGCTTTCGTCAAGCACCCTTATCCTGTCCGCGCAGCCGAACTTACTGAGATATGTCCTGACCTTTTCCACCGACATGGTCGATCCCTCCGTTTTTATAACTGTCCTGCGTTTGCTATGGCCGCCCTGCTGCGGGACCGCGAATCGGCCCCGGGCGTTCCGAACACGATATTACACCCGGATCAGGACCGGAATCAATGCTTTTTCCGTTAACAGGAGGTCCGCATGACTGACACCGGCTTTCTCCAGCTTTCCCGCACCCGTCGATTGCTTGGAAACCGCGCCATGGAACGGCTTGAAAACAGCCGCGTGGCCGTCTTTGGCCTGGGCGGTGTCGGCGGGACCTGCGCCGAGGCGCTGCTGCGCTGCGGTGTGGGCCGCCTGACGCTGGTGGACGGCGACACCGTCAGCCTGAGCAACCTGAACCGCCAGATCTTCGCCACCCGGGAAACCGTGGGCATGGACAAGACCGACGCAGCCCTCATCCGGCTGCGCGCCATCCGGCCGGAATGCGAAATAAGCGCCGTAAAGGCTTTCGTTCTCCCGGAAAACATCGGCGATTTCGATTTTTCCGCCTGGGATTACGCCGTGGACTGCGTCGATACCGTCGCAGCCAAGATCGCCATCGTCAAGGCGGCCCTTGCCGCCGGGACCCGGGTGATCTCCTGCATGGGCACCGGCAACAAACTGGATCCCACAGCCCTCAGGGTGGCCGATATCTACGAGACCTCAGTCTGTCCCCTGGCCAGGATCATGCGTTCACTGTGCCGCAAAAACGGCATCCCGGCCCTGAAAGTAGTCTATTCCACCGAAACGCCCCTCGTCCCCCGGGGGGAGGACGGGGAGGCCGCCCCAAAGGGAAAGCACGTCCCCGCCAGCGTTTCCTTCGTGCCTCCCGCGGCGGGATATATCCTGGCCTCCCGTGTGGTCCGGGACCTGGCCGCAGGCGGCGACTGACCTGAATACGGAGGCTGACCATGCCGAGAGACCTGGACCGGTGCGAACTGATCGAACGCTCGATCGTCAAAAAATACCGCAGGGAACTGTGGGCTCCCTTTGTGACCGCCGTCAAAAAATACGGCCTGATCGCTCCCCATGACCGGGTCTGCGTCTGCATCTCCGGCGGGAAGGACTCCATGCTGATGGCAAAGCTCTTCCAGATGCTGCTCCGGGTCACCGAGGTGCCCTTCGAATGCGAATATATGGTCATGGATCCGGGCTACAGCCCGGAAAACCGCCGGAAGATCGAAGAAAACGCCGCCATTCTGCGCATCCCGGTCCGTTTTTTTGAGACCAACATCTTCGACGTGGCCAATCACACAGAAAAGAATCCCTGCTACCTGTGCGCCCGGATGCGCCGGGGATACCTGTACCGCTTCGCCCGGGAGCTTGGCTGCAACAAAATAGCTCTGGGACATCACTTCAACGACGTCATCGAGACCACGGTCATGGCCATGTTCTACGCGTCGATGCTCCAGGGCATGATGCCGAAGGTCAAAAGCAAAAATTTTGAGGGCATGCAGCTTATCCGGCCCATGTACCGCATCCATGAGGAAGACATCATCTCATGGCAAAGGTACGGCGGCCTGGAATTCATCCGCTGCGCCTGCCGTTTCACCGAAAAAAGCGCCGCGGAGGGCACGGAGGAGAACACAAGCAAGCGCAAGGAGACCAAGGACCTGCTCGCAAGCCTCAAAAAGACCAACCCCGATATCGAAAAAAGCGTGTTCAACGCCATCCACGCCGTATGCATCGACACCTTCCCCGGCTGGAAGGAGGGGAACACGGAGCACAGCTTCCTGGAAAGATGGACGGAGGACTGATCGAACACAAGGGGACGGTTCCTTGTGCTTGCCCGCACACGGAACCGTCCGTATTTTTTTTGCGCCCCGCGCAGCCTCGTTAACGGCAAACACTCTCAGGGGCCGTTTTTGAGCTCAGCGTATGTACGAAACGGGATAAAAATGATAGAATAATGAAAAAGAAAAAACACGAAAGGCCGTGTTCCATGAAACTGCTGGTGATCAATCCCGGCTCCACCTCCACCAAAGTGAGCCTGTACGAGGACGAGCGAGCCCTGTTTGAGGAAAACATATTCCACGACGCCCCGGAGCTTCTGCGCTTCCCCGGCGTCAACGACCAGATGCCCTTCCGGAAGGAAGTGATCCTTTCCGCCATGGAAAGGCATGGCTTCAAGCTTGAGGACGCCGACGTTTTTATCGGCCGCGGCGGCAGCGCCCAGACCCAGGAGGAGGGCGTTACCCGCATCAGCGAGCTGTTGTACCGGGACACGGTGGACGCCGTGGGCGGCAGCGACCATCCCTCCAAACTGGGGGTGATGCTTGCCTGGGAACTGGGAAAGGCCTTCGGCAGGCCCGCCTACACCCTGGATCCCCCAAACGTGGACGAATTGTGCGATCTCGCCCGGCTTACCGGCATCCGCGGGGTGTACCGCAACGCACAGTTCCACGTACTCAACCAAAAAGCGGTGGCCCGCACCCATGCCCGCTCCCTGGGCAAAGAATACGGAGACTGCAATTTCATCGTGGCCCATATCGACGGCGGGAT
The DNA here is from genome assembly GCA_017524725.1 of Clostridia bacterium. Taxonomy (GTDB): domain Bacteria; phylum Bacillota; class Clostridia; order Christensenellales; family Aristaeellaceae; genus RUG756. The sequence continues at coordinate 26,868 of JAFXUZ010000050.1, forward strand.
CACTGTCAACGCCCATCTGAAGGGACGCATGGTGGACGGCAACGTGGGCGCCGGCGGTGACGGCCCCTACACCCCCACGCGCATCGGCTCGGTCCCGGTCCTGCCGCTGATGGATTATGTGGACGCCCATTCCACCGACGAGGTGCGCCGGATGTGCTCCCGCTCCGGCGGGTTCGTCAGCATGTTCATGACCGCCAACGGGGACACCGTCCGCGGGCGGGCGCTTGCGGGAGACGAGGCGGCACGCCTCGTCTGGCAGGGCATGATCTACCAGACCGGGAAAATGATCGGCGAAATGGCCGCGGTCCTGCACGGCCAGGTGGACGGTATCCTGCTGACCGGCGGATACATGCGATTTCCCGACGTGATCGACTCCCTGAAGGACATGTGCGGCTGGATCGCCCCGATTACCGTTTATCCCGGGGAAATGGAGCAGGAGACCCTGGCCCTGGCCGTTCTTGAGGCGCTGCGGGGCAAAAGGAAGATCCACGACTATACCGGAAAGCCCGTATGGAACGGATTCGGCTGGGCGGAGGAATAAAAACCATAGGGGACGGTCTCTGTGCAGGCCTGCACAGAGAACCGTCCCCTTGTGTTTTATCTCAGGTGAGAGTCCGGTCCTTCATGTATGCTTTTCCGGCGGCCGCTCCCGGGAGCATGCTCTGCCATTTTTCGGCGAGTTTTTCCAGGATCCCGAGCAGCTGCGCAAGCTCCTCGTCGGTCATTCCGTCGTACAGGTCGGTCCTGTCTTCCATAAGGGCCCGGGCCGCCAGCGTACCGGCTTCAGTAAGGCAGACGCTCACGCTCCGGTGGTCCCTGGGGTTGGGAAAGCGGCGCACGTAGCCGTTCATTTCCAGTTTGGCCACCAGTTCGCTCAGGGAAGCGGAGCGGATGGAGGCCAGCTCCATCAGCTCCCTCTGGGACAGGGTGCCCTTCTCCAGGAGGATCGACAACACCCGGTTCTGCCCGTCTCGTGTGCCGGGCAGCATCCGCAGGATATGCCCCAGCGCTTTCAGCTGGAAGGTGATCTTCCCTCTGGTGTCCAGGCCCGCGTAGCGCTCCCTGCGTTCCGCTTCCGGCTCAAAACCCGGGCTGAAGGCCGGCCTGCGGTTGAAACGGGGCGGGCAACGCCTGCCCTCCATGGGTCCGGGATGCCAGCCGGGGCCGCGCATGCCGTATTCCCCTCCGGGGCCGGGATGCCAGCCGGGGCCGCGCATGCCGTACTCCCCTCCGGGGCCGGGATGCCCGCCGGGGCCGCGCATGCCGTATTCCCCTCCGGGGCCGGGATGCCCGCCGGGGCCGCGCATGCCGTATTCCCCTCCGGGGCCGTGCCCCATGCCGCCGCGTTCTTTCCCAATGGGCGGCGCTTCGCCTTCTTCTGCGCCGGGAATGCATGCCCCCATACCGCTTTCATTCAGTTCCTCTTCCGTTTCGTTCATTTTTTCATTTTCGTCGTGTTCCTTCATATCCTGTTCCTTTCCGGGTTTGTCCGCACGGCCGCTGCCATGGCGAGGACCGCGGGCCTTGCGTTGTTTTTTAATTTACAAGGTACCTTGCTATAAAAATAATGCATTTCATTTGAATTGTCAAGGTACCTTTATAAAATTTTTTTCGTGATCCTCCTCCCTGCCTCTTCGATTATTCATATCCTTCCTTGACGCGCCTCAATGGATTTGATAAACTATATCTGTCTCAATTACCTATAAAAATGGTCAGGGGCCGCATAGCGGCGGGTTTCTGCTTTCGTCCCATCCTCTCCCGGAACGCCCTTCAGCCTGCGACGCTCTCATATGATATGTTTCCCCTGTCCATCGGGCCCAATCGGCCGCGCCGGATAGGCGCAGCCCCCCAAAAAAAGGAGTGACCCGCATGAAAAAGTCCTTTACCCTCATCCTCGCCCTGGCGCTGCTCTTTTCCTGCGCTTCTTCCCTGGCGGACGGCTACGACATGTCCTACATCAGGGAAAACAGCACTGTGTTCACCATCGACGTGAACGATGATTCGGGTGTTGCCTTCGTCGAATCCACCCTGTCGGTCAAGGATCGGTCCTTCGTGCACAGGCACGAAAGCGATCACCGTTACAGCTCCACCAAGTTCGATGTCCTGGTGATCAATTACGGAAGATCTACCGCCTACCCGGTTCCCAGGCTCTGGATCACCTACTGCGCGAATGAATACATCTATTACGATTCCGTCACCTTCACAGTGAACGGCAGGGACTATACCTTCACCGGGATCTCCGACCCCGACTGGCGCTCCGAAGACGAAAAAGGCGTCGTTGAAGAAGCCCTGATCAAATTCGGCACACAAGGCGTGGATTTCCTGTTCGCCCTGAAGGATTACCGCGGGAACTTCTCTTCTTATGCCGAACTGATGGACGAACGCAGCGGACCGAAGATCAAGATGATCCTCCACGGCATCGACGAGGACGTGAATGTGACCCTGGGAGGCGGCTTCCTGCTGGATTTCACTTACATCATCGAAGGCGCCTACCTGGAGACCGACGGTCTCAGTGATATCGACAAGGTGATCGGTACCCAGATGTCCGTCTCCGGCGGCTTGCCTGTCTCTGATGTTTTCAGAAGGGCTGCGGCAAATGAAACGCCCACGCCCGCAAAGGCTACGGCAAGCCCGGTGCCGACCGTGTCCGTCAGCAACGGGAAAATGTTTATCAGGCCCGACTATGAAGGCGTTTGTACCCTGAAGGTCATCGCAGGGAGCGAAAGCAACTATTATGTCTATATGAAGTATCTCGGCGCGCCGTCATCCTCCTATGACAGCCGGAAACTGAAGAGCGGCGCAAAGACGCCCTATGAAAGCGACGTGGCTTTCTATGTCAAAGCGGGGATGACGGTAAGCGTAAAGGTGCCGATCGGAAGATACACGCTGTTTTACGCGACAGGAACGGATTTTTACGGTACGACGCTTCTGTTTGGGGATTCCACCGGCTGCTACACCTCCGATTCCCCGTTTACTTTTTACACTTCACAAGACGGCGAGTGGATCTACTCGCATGGACACGAAGTGACACTCTACAAAGTCACAGACGGCAACCTTGATACCGACCCCATCCCGGAAAGCGACTTCCCGACGCGATAAACGATCATTTACATAGAACATCGGGCCCGAGAGCGGCTCTTCTCCGCTTTTATCCCATCGGTTCCGGAAACGCCTTTCGGCCTGCGCCGCTTCCGTAGGATATGCCGGCCATGCCCGTCGGACTCAAACGGCTGCGCCCGGATTGGCGCAGCCGAAAAAAATAAGGAGTGACCCGTATGAAAAAGTACTTTGCCTTCATCCTCACCCTGGCGCTGCTCTTTTCCTGCGCATCCTCCCTGGCAGACGGTTATGACATGTCCTACATCAGTGAAAACAGTAAAGTGTTTACCGTCGACGTGGACGAATTTTCAGGCATCGCTTTCGTTGAATCCGTCCTGACAGCCCAGGACCTGTCTTTTGTGCACAGGCACGAAAGCGATTACCGCTACAGTTCCACCAGGTTCGACATCCTGGTGATCAACCATGACCAGTCCGACGCATACCCGATCCCCAGGCTATGGATCACCTACTGCGCGGATGAGTTTATCAATTGTGATTCCGTCACCTTCACCCTGGACGGCAAGGACTACACCTTCACCGGGATCTCCAGTCCCGACTGGTGTTACAAAGACGAGAAGGGCGCCACCGAGAAAGTCCTGATCAAATTCGGTTCCGAGAACCTCCCCTTCCTGGCCGAATTGGAAAAGCTTTCCGATCTGTATCCTACCTATGACGATCTGATGGACGAAGTCAGCGGCCCGAAAGTCAGACTGGTCCTCCACGGCAGTAACGAGGACGTGAATGCGACCCTGGGCAGCGGTTTCATGCTTGACTTCGCTTTACTCATTGAAGGCGCCTATCTCAACACCGACGGCCTGGACTTCATCGACAAGGTCATCAGCAGCGAAATGACCGTCGAATGATCCCCTTATGTCCTGCAAGTATATTCCTTGCCGCACCGGGGACATTTCAGGTGCCGCTCGCCCTGGCCCCGCTTCAGGCGGATCAGGGTGTGGCACTTTGTGCAGCGATGGTATTTGTATTCCTTCCGGTTCCTCATCCTGGCTATCCACTGGCCCGTGCGTATGCGCACGGGCTCGGTTTTTTCAAGGAACAGCCGGTTTTCAGCCTGGCGCCGGGCGATATTGCGGCTCATCATCCTAAACACGGACCAGCCCAGCCCGGCCATGCCCAGAAGCCCCGTATAGGGGAACAGGGACAGGACCAGCGACGCCGCCAGGAGCGCAAAACCCATCTGGTCGCTGCCGTACCGTCCCTCCATCATGCGGCGGAAAGTGTTTTCAAGCTTTTGAAGCCATGTTTTCATCGTATGTTTTTCCTTTCCGGACATCGTCCTCTTATTGATGCCGGGCGTTTTTTGCGCATGCTGTTTTAAGCGGCGCACGGCGGCCTGATATGTCGGCGCCATATCCGCCGTCAGTCAAAGAAGACCCGCGCGAAACTTTCCAGGCTCTCCTGGTCCTCGGCAGACTGCATTTCGCAGGCGCTGTGCATAGCCAGGAGGCCGATGCCCATGTCCACCGTGCGCATCGGCAGGTGGCTTGAAATGATGGACCCGATGGTCCCGCCGCCTTTTGTGTCGGAATGCTTGGCGAAGCGCTGGAAGGGAATATGGTTGGAAATGCAGATCTCCTCGGCCTCCGCCAGCGCCAGGGCGTCCCAGGCGTAGGACTGGTTGGCTGCGGACTTGAACACAAAACCGCCGCCAAGCACCGGATAATTGGTGATGTCCTGCACTTCAGGATAATTGGGATGCCAGGCGTGGGCCACGTCCACCGAGATCATCAGCCCGTCGGCAGCGTGGGAAAGGGCCTCGGTCCGGTCCATGCCGAAGGCACGGAAGATCTTGGAGAGGACCAGCCGCGGCATTTCGCTGTCCGCGCCCTGCTTGGAGCGGCTGCCCACTTCTTCGTTGTCAAACAGGCACACCATGTTCAGCCCGTCCCGTCCGCCTCCGGAAATAAGGCCGTGGATCAGCGCGGCGCAGGAATCCAGGTCGTCCAGGCGGGGCGAGGCGACGAATTCGTCCCGCCAGCCCACCGTTTTCGGCTTTTCCGGGTTGTATACGCACAGGTCCCAGTCCAGGATATCCCTGGGGTCGGCGCCGATCTCACCGGCAAGCATTTCAACGAAAGCATCCCCCGGCTCCTTTAAGTCCGTCATCGCCAGGATGGGCAGGAGCTCCTTCTGGTTCTGGATGGGCTTTCCGTTTTCGTTGATCCCCCGGTTCATATGCACGGCCAGGTTGGGCAGGTACAGGCAGGGCCTTTTCAGGTCCGCCAGGCGCGCCTCGACGCCGTCCCTTCCCCGCACGGCCACACGCCCCGCCAGGGACAGGGGCCGGTCGAACCAGGTGTTAAGGATCGGGCCGCCGTAGACCTCGGTGTTCAGCTGCAGGTACCCGTGCCGGAGGATCTCGGGATGGGGCTTGAGCTTGAGCACCGGGGTATCCGTGTGCGCCCCGGCCATGCGAACGCCCCCCATGACGCCCTGTCCCGCGCCCACTGTGAAGGCATACAGCGTGGTGCCGAAGGGGACCGCAAAATACCTGCCGCCCTTTTCTATTTTCCAGTTGTCCTTCAGGCGCAGTTCCTCAAACCCGGCTTCCTCCAGCACTTTCCGGGCCCACGCGACAGCATGGAACGGGGATACGCCGTTTTCGATAAAATCAAACAGATGCTTCAGGCTGTCTTTCATTCCTTTTCTCTCCTTGAAATGATCTTTTTATGTCTCACAAAACCATGAGATCAAAACTCTTCGGTCCCTGAAATAAATCATAAGTTTCTCTTTTCCGTTTGTCAAATCAAATATGGTCTCAAACGGACCTTGCAAACAGGCAGTATGGCAGCAGATGGTAAAAAAGTAAAAAATGTATCTTATTTATCCTATATTTGTTTTTTTGTTCCGGCCATCCTATGGTATAATATGTCCGTCCTGGATCGATAACTTCTAAAAAAGACCATATTCGCTTCCCCTGCCGGTATCGCGCAGGAGCGCAGAGATAAAGACCGGCCGTGGGATGGAAAGAAATATCAAATATTTGCCTGTGCCCTCCCGGAGAGAGGGAAAGCGGAGAAGGGAGTATTATAATGCTGTTCAACACTCTTGATACCCTGAAAAGAAAGATGGTCATGGGGATCATCTTCTTTCTGTTTGCGGGGCTTACGATGTTCGTCGTACCGGAGGATTACATCCCGGTCCTGGGAAAAGCCCTCGGCTTTTGCCTTCTGTGCCTGTCGATCCTGAAGATCCTTGATTTCCTGAGCAGCAAAAAAGGGCTGGCCCATTATATCGGGCTGTCCCTGGGTCTTTTGGCCGGCTTTGTTGGGATATTGTTTTTTACCGTCGACGGACTGTTCCTGACGCTTCTTAACTGGCTGACCGGCACGCTGCCGATCCTGCTTGGCGCTCTTTCCCTGTATTTTGCCCTAACCTTCCTGCGGCGTTCCGGACGCAAGGGATGGTGGATGTTCGTTATCCTCAGCTGCCTTTTGCTTTTGTTCGGTACGTTCGTTTTTGTGAACCCCTGGGCACACGAAAGCCAGCGTTCCGTCCTTATGGTGATCGGCGCGACTCTTTTCTATTCGGCAGTAGTCTATATCATCTGCCTGTTCTGGATCTGGCCGTTTCAGCAGAAGAAATATGTGGAGGATGAAAAATGACGGAGCAGCAAAGCACTAAAAAAAGCAAAACACGCGCCGCCGTGATCATGGGCATATTCGCGAAACACAACTTTTATGCCAACGGCTTCACTCCCTATGAGCTCCGGACGACCCTGGAGGACCTGGGACCGACATATGTAAAGATCGGCCAGATCATGTCCAGCCGTACGGACATGCTCCCCAAAGCGTACTGCCGGGAACTGGAGAAGCTTCGCAGCAACGTCAAGCGGCTGCCGGCGGAGACGGCCCGCGCCGTCATCGAACAGGAAAGCGGAAAGACCATCGACGAGATCTACAGCGAGTTCCGCGATGAGCCGCTGGGGTCCGCGTCCATTGCGCAGGCGCATTACGGTGTCCTGAAGGACGGAACGAAGGTCGTCACAAAGGTCCAGCGCCCGGGCATCGCGGACATGATGAAAGAGGACTTTGTCCTTCTGAAGAAGTTCGCCGGGATGGTGGGCAAGTCCGGGGACGACGACGAGGAAGGCGAATCCCTCGACCTGGTAGGGATCCTGGAGGAGCTTGAAAAAGTCACCTGGGAAGAACTGGACTTCCGGGTCGAAGCGGAGCATACCCGGCAGTTTCGCCGGCTCTGCATAGAAGACGAAACAGCGGTCTCCTGTCCGCAGATCATCGATGAACTGTCCACAGAGCGTATTCTCACGATGACCTTTGTCGATGGATATTCCCTGTCGCATAAGGAGCGCCTTGAGCAGGACGGGTACGACCGCCTTGAGATCGGAAAAGCGCTTGCCGCCAACTACCTGCACCAGGTGATGGACGCGGGTTTCTTCCACGGCGATCCGCACCAGGGAAATATCATGGTCAGCGGCGGCGTTCCGTACTGGATCGACTTCGGCATGGTGGGCCGGCTCAGTGAAGCGAATATCAGCGCGATCCAGAACCTGATCTTCGCGCTGGTCCAGGAGGACGTAGAGGCGCTGACCAACGCCGCGCTTGCGATCGGAACGGTCAAAGGGAAGCTCAACAAGACACGGCTGATGGAAGACCTGGAAAGCATCGCTTCCAGGTATATGTCGGCCACAAACCTGAAGGATATCGATGTCGGAAAGCTGATGACCGAGCTTACGGATCTCCTGAGCGAACATCACATCGTTGTTTCCGCGGAGTATACGATGATGATCCGAAGCCTGGTCACGATGGAAGGCGTTTTCGAAGTCCTCTGCCCGGAACTGGATCTGTTCGGCTTCCTGCAGGAAAAGCTGCTTGCCAGGGCAAAGGATAATTTCGACGTTAAGGAGAAGCTTGCTTCCTCGATGGAATCCATGGCCGCCACGGCGGCCCGCACGGTGAAGCTGCCGGGCCTTGCCGCCGATGTGCTCCGCAACCTGGTAAAGGGCAGGACGAAGATCACCGTGGAAGCGGCGGGCTATGAGGAACCGTTCCGCATATTCATCGATGTGATCAAAAACGTGATGCTCGTCATCGTTGCCTGCGTATTGTACAGCGGATCGTGCAGCCTCTGCCATACAACGATGGCGCCGATGGTCGACGACATACCCCTGTTCGCCCTGATCGGATTCGCCGTATCCATATCGCTGGGCATCTATGGGATAAGAAGGCTGATCAAGGCCGCGGCGAAACGCTGAGGAACAGGACAACGGATCCTGACCATATTACGAATCCGGGAAGAAGGCAGAAGAAATGACAGACTGTACCGGCGGTCCGGGCCTTCCGGACGATACGAAAGCGCCGCAGGAAACGCCTGCGGAAGACGGCAAAGCCGCCCCGAAAAATGACCTGCCCGCGCAGGTGAAAAAATTGATCCCGGTCGTTTTCGGTTTGTCCGGGGACGACCCGCGCGCATTGAAAGAACGGCTCCCCGATCTGGTAAAGAAACTCATAAAAAACCCGGGGCAGGTTTCCGGGGACTTCCTGGATTCCCTTTTCGGGACCGGAGCGGACGGTATTTCCAGAGAGGACGACACCGAAAGGACGGGGAAGATCGACTTTGCCATGGATCTTCCGGATCCTGTCAGGATGCCTGCGGCTTATTCCGTCGTCTATCATCGCCATGACGATAAAAAGAAGGAAGTCGTCACGACGCTTGAGAGGGACGGGGACGGAAACATCCGCTATCTCGACGATGGAAAAGAGTGTGTTTTTGTCAGGACGGACGGGGGCTTTTGCAGGGTCCCGGTCCTGCCCGGGCGGAAGGGGTTCGGCAGATGGGACGGCGTTCTGCTCAGCGCCAGGAGCGTGCGCAGGCTGACGGATCATTTCTGGAACTGCGCGGACCAGACATTTATCAAATGGCTCGGTATGGAGCTCACGGAAAAAACAGAGTATCTCGGAAGGCAATGCGGTCTGTACCACGCCCAGCCGGGCACCCTCACCTTTACGTATCACTGTGATATGGTCATCGACGACGAGACCGGGATATGCCTGTGCTACACGGCGAACGAGCTTCTTAAAAGCGCGGTATTCAGCAAAACGTCAGACGGCAGGATCAGCGTCGGTATCGGCGATCGCAGTATCGGCGGAGCCGAAATGGATTTCTGCTGCACGAAATTCGATACGGAGAACATTTCCTTTGATGTCCCCGCCGTCTGAGGGATATGGGGCTTTTCCGTTCACCGATCACAGCGGTCACGGCAATACGCAATTTTGCGGCAAACGAAAGGAGACAACTGTATGGCATTTGGATTCATGAAAAAGATCAGTCCGGAGTATGTTGTAGAACACGCGATCATGGATATGCGGGCCGCCGGGCTTGAAGGCCTGAAGCCCTATCTTACCGAAAACGCGGAGAAAAAAGTGGATACGATCAGGACGGTCTCCAGCGGAATGGATCTTCTTACGGGCGGCAGCAGGGTCTCCGTCTTGTTAGACAGGCTTTCCGAATGCGACTGGACCGTCGTCGAGATCCTGAAGGGATCCGAGAGCGCAAGGGCGGTCATGAGGTTCTCGATCAGCAGCGGATCGGATGAGATCGAAGGGACCATCCAGCTGACGATGATCAAGGAAGACAAGGAATGGAAGATCGACGGCGTAGATATGCCGAAGTTCGAAAAGTTTACGGTCGGCGCCTGACCGTCAGCTTCCGGACGCAAAGAGCCGGGCGGCCATGCCTTCGCAGGCCGGCCGGAGCGGCACGGCCCCAGGCAAAACAAACCCGCGGGGGACCGTGATCCGCCCCTGTCAGGCAGACACATGACAATCCATGGCACCTTGCCCATGCGGGCAGGGTGCTTTTGCGTTCCGGCGCGGAGGCGCTTTTTTTCTTTCTTGTCTTCACTTTCGCTTCACTTTCGTCTTCGCATTTCTTTTTCCTTGTTTATTTATGCCGCTCATGGTATAATCCATCGTATGCGTCCCCGTAGGGACCTGCCGCGGCAGGCAGGATATTCCCGTTTTTCAGGGACGCCGGCTTCAGGCGGGAGGGCTTACGGCCTGAATAATCTTTCATTTTTCCCGCCAAACGCCATTAGGGGCCGCATTTCAGATTTGCCTTTCTTATAGGAGAATACCATGAAAAACGATCGTCAGGCAGCCATCCTGAGCATCATTGAAAACCAGGATATCGAGACCCAGGAGGACCTGGCGGACGCGCTGCGTGCAAACGGCATCGCTGTCACCCAGGCCACCGTTTCCAGGGATATCAAGGAGCTCCGCCTCCTGAAGGTGCTCACCTCCCGCGGGACCTACAAATATGCCCCGGCATACAAGGCTCAGCACGAGATGAGCGACCGTTTTGTGCAGATCTTCGTGGCGTCGGTGGTCTCCATCGAATACGCCCAGAACATCATCGTCATCAAGACCCTGGCCGCCTCCGCCAATGCCGCCGCCGAAGCCATTGACGGCATGCACCTCAAGGAGGTTTTAGGCACCATGGCCGGGGACAACACCATCCTGGTGATCGTCCACAACGAGCAGGAAGCCGCCAGGATGGCCGATCATTTCCGGCAGATCCTCAAATGACAAAAGGGAAGGCGCTGACATGCTCTTATCGCTTACGGTCCGGAACATTGCGCTGATCGACGAAACGTCAGTGGATTTCTATTCCGGCCTGCATGTGCTCACCGGCGAGACCGGCGCCGGCAAATCGCTGATCGTGGACGCCATGGGGCTCCTGCTTGGGGGACGGGCCGACAGGGAACTGATCCGCGCCGGGCAGGATACCGCCTATGTGGAGGGCATTTTTGACCTTTCCGATGCGCCGGAAGCGCTGGAAGCCCTGCGGCAGATGGATATGGCCCCCGAAGACGGGAACGAGGTGATCCTCTCCCGCCAGCTGAGCTTATCCGGGCGGAGCGTCTGCCGTATCGGCGGCCTGGCGGTCGCCCTCCAGGCCTATCATTCCGTGACCGACCGTCTGATGGACCTTCACGGCCAGCACGCCCACCAGAGCCTGATGGACGAACGCAACCACCTGAAATTCCTGGACGATTTCGGTCCCGCCGCTCACCAGCAGCTTTTGAAGGACGTCGCCGAGCGCTACCGGGCCTGGCACGCCGTATCCCTCAGGCTGGAAGAGATGCTGGAACGCTCCCGGCAGAAGCAGGACCGGGAGGATGTCCTGAAAATGCAGCGTAAGGAATTAAAAGGGGCCAGGCTTAAGCGGGGGGAGGAAGAAGCCCTCGAAAAGGAACGGGACCGGATACGCAACGGAAGCAGGATCGTATCCGCCGTCCGTGAAAGCTACGGCGCCCTGTACGAGGACACGTCGGCGGTCAGCCGCCTGCGCTCCGCCGTCGACGCCCTCCGGCGCATCGCGCCACTGGGCGACGATTTTTCTTCCCTGCACGAACGCGCCCAGAACGCATATTACGAGGTGGAGGACATCGCCCTCACCCTGCAGGGCATCCTGGACTCCCTTGCCCCGGACCCGGAAAGGGAGGAGCAGGTGATGTCACGGCTGGACCTGATCCGCCGGCTGTCCCGGCGCTACGGGGCCACAACCGCCGATATGCTGGACCGGCTGGAAGCCATCGAAGAGGAGCTCCGCTCCCTCGCGTCCCTGGACGGGGATATCGCCCAAACGGAGGACGAGGAAAAAAAGGCACGGAAAGCCTACGACGAGGCCGCGGACCGGCTCCGCGCATCCAGGGATGCCCTGAGCGGGCAGTTTGAAAAAGCGGTGGAAACCCAGCTGAAAGACCTGAACATGGCCGGGACGCGTTTCAGGTGCCTCCTGTCCTCCACACAGCCATCCTTATCCGGCGGGCAGGCCTGCCGCTTCATGATATCGCCGAACCGGGGCGAGGAACTGCAGAGCCTGTCGCGGACCGCTTCCGGCGGCGAGCTCAGCCGCCTGATGCTGGCCATCAAGGCCGCGGCGGCCGACCGGAGCACCATCCCGTCGATGGTTTTCGATGAGATCGATACCGGCATCTCCGGGCAGGCCGCCCAGGTGACCGCCGAAAAAATGGCCATGATCGCCCGGACCCATCAGGTGCTGTGCGTCACCCACCTGCAGCAGATCGCCGCCATGGCCGACCGCCAGTTCCTGGTGGAAAAGAGCTTTGACGGGGAACGTACCCTCAGCCGCATACGGCTGCTGGACGCACAGGGGCGTGTAAAGGAGATCAGCCGGATGCTGGGAGGCGACCCCGCCTCGGCTGCGGTCCATGCCGCCGAGATGCTCAAAAGCAGTACGGAAATAAGGAAAAAGCTTTTAAACTCATCAAAGGATTGATCGTATGGCTCTTTATCACAACACCCGAAGCCTCGCATGCCGCGACCCGATGGGCGCCGTCAAGGCGGGGACGCCGGTAAGGCTGCGCCTGCTGGGGGCGGAGCATCTGCGCGAAGCCGTCATCAGGGCATGGTACAACGGCATGCCCCGGGAATTCCCCATGCGACGCGTCCATACCGAAACCTTCGAAGCCGTGCTGGAGACGCCCGCTTCGCCGGGCCTGTGCTGGTATGATTTCAGGGGGATCCGGATGGATGGGAGCGTCGTATACCTGGGCGCTCCCGACGACGGTCTGGGCGGCGAGGGCCACGAGACCCCGACGCCCAGGGCCTTCCAGATCACATTATACGACCCGGATTTCCAGGTGCCCCGCTATATGCGGGACGGCATCATGTACCAGATCTTCCCGGACCGGTTTTACCGCTCCAAAATGCCCTCCAGCCCCCGCAAGGAGATCTTCATCCACGAAAACTGGGACGACGTGACCATCATGATGCCCAACAGCCGCACCGACAACCAGGCCCTGGATTTCTACGGCGGCGACCTGAACGGCATCCGGGAAAAGCTCCCCTACCTGGAATCCCTGGGTGTGACCGTGATCTACCTGAACCCGATCTTCCTTTCACGTTCCAACCACCGCTACGATACCGGCGATTACACCCGGATCGACCCGATGCTCGGCACCGAGGAGGACTTCAAGGCGCTTTGCGCCGACTGCGAAAAGCGGGGCATGCGGATCATGCTGGACGGGGTGTTCAACCACACCGGGGATGACAGCATTTATTTCAACCGCTACGGCACCTTTCCGGAAAAGGGCGCCTACCAGGGCATGCAGAGCCGCTGGTACAAGTGGTATACCTTTACCCGTTTTCCCAATACCTATGCCTGCTGGTGGGGGATCGACAACGTGCCCACCGTCAACAAGGACGACCCGGATTACCAGGAGTTCATCCTGGGCGAGGACGGCATCGTCCGCCGCTGGCTGGCCGCGGGCGCAGGCGCGTGGAGGCTGGACGTGGCGGACGAACTGTCCATGGATATGCTGCGCCGTCTGCGCGCCGCCGCCAAGGCCGAACGGGCGGACTGCGCCATCCTGGGCGAGGTCTGGGAGGACGCCAGCCACAAGGAGGTCTGGGGCGAGACCCGCTGCTACTGTACCGGTGACACCCTGGACAGCGTGATGAATTATCCCCTGCGCTCGGCGCTTCTGGATTTCCTCACCTTCAGGGCCCCTTCCGTGCACCTGGCCCGGCTGATCCTCAGCCAGCAGGAAAACTATTCCCTGCCCTTCTATTACAGCGTCATGAACATCCTGGGCACCCACGACCGCCCCCGGACCATCAACGTGCTTGCCGGCAAGGATTTCAACGACGTGCCGCCCAAGGAGCGGGGCAAATGTACCCTGACCAATGCGGAACTGGCCCTGGGCAAGAGCCGCTATCTTGACATGCTCCGCATCATATGCGCCCTGCCCGGCATTCCCTGCATTTATTACGGCGACGAGGCCGGGCTCTGGGGGGCGGCAGACCCCTTCAACCGCGGCACCTATCCCTGGGGGCACGAGGACACCGTATTCCTTGAAGAGGTACGCGCCATACTGAAAAAACGCAGCGAAAGCCGCATCCTGAAGACCGGCAGCCTCAGTATCCTGACCCCCGACGACGAGACCATCGTCATCATCCGTTCCATTGACGGCGGGAAGGACGTATTCGGCGAAAGCGCCATGAACGGCACCGTCTCCGTAAAGGTGACCCGCAGATAAACAGCCGGCTGAACAGGCCGCGCCCGGGAGTGATCCCGGGCGCGGCCTGTTTCGTACGCTTGTTGATCGTCGCCTTCTCTGCCTTCTGTCATTCCTCCGGCGGCATCGCCGTCTCCGGGTAAACGACACGGATGCCCTCGGATGCGCAGTATTCCGCGCCGCGGCTGCCTTTTTCCGCCGTTACCTCAAGGTCCGGGGAGCAGTCCCTGAAAACGAAATAGCCCAGGGCGGCAACCGACGCGGGCAGCGTCACTTTCCTCAGCCCGGCGCAGCCATAGAAAGCATAATCCCCGATAAGCTCAACGGACGGCGGGATATCCGCCTCTTCCAGCGCGACGCACCGGTAAAACGCAAAATCATCCACCTCGTGAAGGGAAACGGGAAGCTCCGCCTTTTCCAGAGCGGCGCAGCCGTAAAAAGCGAATTTCCCTATGGCGGTGACCGACTCAGGCAACACGGCCGAAGCAAGGGACGTGCAGCCGTAAAAAGCATAGTCCCCGATCCTGTGAAGGGCGCCGGACAGTCCGGCCTCCTTAAGGGAGGTGCAGCCATAGAACACAAAATCCCCCGCTGAAGAGACGGATGGCGGCATGGAAAAAGCGGTCAGGCCGGTGCAGCCGCAGAAAGCAAAGTCCCCGATCTCCTTCAGGCCGTCGGACAGGGAGAGTTCCTCGAGCCCCGAACAGAACCCGAAGGCGTGATCGCCCAGGGATACGACGGTTGCCGGCACAGTCAGGGCCTTCAGGGCCGTGCAGCCGTAGAAGGCGTAGCTGCCGATGCCGCGGGTGCCGGAGGGTACGGCGAACTCCGCGTTCGCAAAGCCGCAGGGATAGCACACCAGCGTCCCTTCCCTCCCGGTATACAGGACGCCGTCACGGACCCGGAAATACCTTTGGTCCGGCGATACGGAAATGTCGGTCAGGGTCTTGCAGGCGTAAAACGGATTGGCGCCCATCGCTTCCAGCGAATCGGGCAGCGCCACCGACTTCAGCCTCAGGCAGTAGGAAAACGCCTCGTCCCCGATGAAAGTCAGTCCCGACGGCAGGGAAACTTCCTTCAGGCGCTTGCACCAGCGAAAGGCTTTGCTGCCGATGATCTCAAGGGAGGAAGGCAGGGTCAGGTCGGTCAGGTTTTCACATTCGTAAAACGCGCTGTCCCCAATGACTGTGACCGTATCGGGCAGCGCGGCGGAAACGAGGCTTCCGCACTCATAAAACGCGCTGCTTCCGATAGTACGAATGCCCTCCGGCACCTCGACGGATCCGATGCCCGCAGCGCAGGGGCAGCACACCAGGGCCTGCCGGTCCCGGTCATACAATACGCCGCCCTCCACCTTCAGGACAGGATTGTCGGAGGGCACCGCGATGGACCGGAGCGCTGAACAGCCGCAGAAGGGATTGATACCGACGGAAACAAGGGACGCGGGCAGGGTGATCTCCTCCAGCGAGGTGCAGAAATGGAAGGCTTCGTCCCCCATGGAGGCAAGGGAGGAGGGCAGGATGATGTCCGTCAAACCGGCGCAGAACGAAAAGGCGCTGTCCCCGATGGATGTGACCGTGGCGGACAGGGAAACATCCGCCAGGTTCCCGCAGGAGGAAAAGGCACAGTCCCCCACGCTTTCGACCCCATCCTCCAGGACCGCATGCAGGATCCTGTCCCGCACGTCCCACCAGGGAACGGAAGCATACCGGATATAGCTGTCCATTTTGCCTGTCCCCGTGACAGTCAGCGTGCCCCGGCTGTCCAGGCTCCACCGGAGGTTTTCCCCGCAGGCGCCGTTTTCTTCGGCCGCCAACGCCTGCGGCAGCGCAAACAGCAGCGCCGCCGAAAGCAGGACGCACAGAAGTCTGTCCCGCGTATTCATGTGTTATTCCCCCTTCCGCACCTTTCCTTCCGCCATTATACCCCATTTGCCGCGCGCAGCACAACTTGTATTTTCTTTTTCGTTTTTAACTGCCGCCCTTCCGTTTCCTTCGTATCAAATATTGTCCGGCGCGTGAAGCCCGGACCGCCACACAAAAAACAAACCGCCATCGGCGGAGGAGGATATTAAAATGAAAAAGACCATCGGTATCGCTGTTATGAATTTCTTCGGGATCAGCGCCCTCATCGCCATGCTCGACATGTTTGTCGCCCGCTTCAACATCCCCCTTTTCGTGAGGACCTTCACCCGTCCCTCCCACCTGGCTTTCGTCGCCGTGTTCGGCCTGATCATCGCCGCGGCCGCCTTTATCCGGCCCGACCATCACCACACCGCCGCCTCGGCCTGATAATAAACGCAGACCCCAAACCCGTAAATAACGGCTGTTTTTCTCCCGGCGCCGGATCTCCCGGCCCGGATAGTTACAGCAGAGCAGACTTTCTCCTCCGGCCCCCCTCCTCCCATGGGGGCCTTTTGTATTCCAACGGATGCCCCCGTTCACTGCCCGGGGATGATTGAATCCGCAGGGCGGGTGTGTTATACTGGTCCAAGAAAATAGTTCCATGGGGCGCTTTCACATAAAAAACAGGACACCGCGTCAGCAGGCGGTCCGGGCCGCCAACGGAGGAACATGCATGGGAATTCCCGCAAAAGATCAGTATCTTTCCGATTTGTGCGACCGCCTTGCCAGACGCTGGCCCGACAACTCCGCGGTCAATATCATATGCCACGGCCACAGCGTACCGGCCGGCTATGCCTGCACGCCCTGGGTGGACACCCTGCACGCGTACCCGCACCTGGTACGCAAAACGCTTTGCCAGCGCTTCCCCTACGCAGTGATCAACGTGATCGTCACCGCCGTGGGCGGCGAAGCGTCCCCCCGGGGGGCGGAACGCTTTTCCCGCGACGTCCTGTGCCATCAGCCCGACCTGGTGATCCTGGATTACGGCCTGAACGACCGGGGAGCCGGGCTGGGTGAAGCGGAGCGGGCATGGCGGAGCATGATCGAAACGGCCCTGGATCATGGGGCGTTCCTGATGCTGATGACGCCCAGCTGGGACCGGACATGGTTCTCGCAGGACTCCGACTGGCGCGCGCTGGAGGCCCACGCAGCCCAGGAACGCGCTTTGGCCGGGGAATACGGCACTGCCCTGGGGGACAGTTTTGCCGCGTTCCGGCGCTATATCGACCGCGGCGGCGACCTGGCGGACCTGCTCAGTCATTGGAACCATCCCTCTCCCCTGGGGCACGAGCTCATCGCCCGTGAGATCACCAGCTGGTTCACAGCCAGGTAACGGACAGCATCTTTGGAGGAAACATCATGGCCATCACCAAGACCGATTTCATGCGCGGCATGCAGTGCCGCAAAATGCTTTGGCTGGACAAGCATAAACCCGGCCTGAGGGTCATCCCGCCGGAGGTGCAGGCACGTTTGGACGCGGGGAACGATTTCGGCGACCGCGCCATGGGTATGTTCGGCCCGTACGAGGAGATGACGGTATACCTGAAGGGAAAACAGATCCCGGACAAGAAGGCCATGATCCTGAAAACACAGGAACACCTGGCCAAAGGTACGCCGGTGATCTGCGAAGCGGCATTCAGCAACTACAACAATTACTGCGCCGCGGATATCCTGCGCAAAACAGAGGCCGGGTACGATCTTTATGAGGTCAAGAACGCCCCCGAAGTGTACGAACAGTTCGTCCGGGACGCCGGATTCCAGTATTACATCATCTCACGCTGCGGGGTGAAGATCGGCCACGTGTTCATCGTGATCCACGGACCGGACGAAGCCGATCCCTTTGTGCCCCTGGATGTCACACAGCAGGCGAAAGGATATTACCGCTGGATCAACGACAACATCTGGGACCTGAACCGGATGCAGAAGGAACCGGAAGAGGTCACGGTCAAACCCGGCGAGCAATGCCTGAATCCCTACGAATGCTGGTATTACGCTTACTGCCACTCCTGTATGCATGACGAAGAAGGAAACCCGGCCCGATAAATGATCGGCAAAATTTTTTTGAACTTTTTTTATCCATATCTGCTGCCGCGCCCCGCTTTCCTCCGTATCAAATAATGTCCGGCGTGTGAAACCCGGAACACCAGACAAAAAGTTGACCGCCAACGGCGGAGGAGGAAATCAAAATGAAAAAGAACATCGGTATCGCTGTTATGAACTTCTTTGGCATCACTGCCATTATCGCCCTGCTCGACCTGTTTGTCGCCCGTTTCAACACCGCCGTTTTCGCCCGGACCTTTACCCGTCCCTCCCACCTGGCCTTCGTCGCCGTGTTCGGACTGATCCTGGCCGCCGCCGCTTTCTTCCGGCCTGCCCGGAAAACCACCGCGGCTGCCGCCTGACAGCGCGGGCTCCTTATAAAAAAGACAGGACATCACAGAGCCCGTAAAACCGGATAAAAAAAGAACCGCCATCTGCGGAGGAGGAAATCAAAATGAAAAAGAACATCGGTATCGCTGTTATGAACTTCTTCGGCATCACTGCCATTATCGCCCTGCTCGACCTGTTTGTCGCCCGTTTCAACACCGCCGTTTTCACCCGGACCTTTACCCGTCCCTCCCACCTGGCCTTCGTCGCCGTGTTCGGACTGATCCTGGCCGCCGCCGCTTTCTTCCGGCCTGCCCGGAAAACCGCCGCGGCTGCCGCCTGACAGCGCGGGCTCATTATCAAATGATATTTGAACGAACTTATTATAAAGGGCATATCGCTCCGCTATCCGCGGAGTTTTTTTCTCTTTAATTTTGTGTTTTCGGCATATCTCGGGGCCTGTCGTATCCGCACGCTTCATGCCCTAAATGCGGAAGGCCTACGGGGTCTTCCTTGCCGCGAGTTTTAAAACGGGAGAAAAATGGTATTCCGCTATTCTAGTGCAACATTCCGGCGTATGCGACAGGTGCGGGGACATTGCCTTCCCCGCGCGGGGGCCCGAAGCGCCCGGAAGAAAAGTGCAGTGCACTGTTTTCAGCATAGGACGGGCGGCAGCCCGTGTTGTCTTCCTAAGCCGAGGGCCTGGAGCGCCATGAAAAGAGGGCGATGCTCTGTTTGCAGCAAGAGGCGGGCGGCAGCCCGTATTGCCTTCCCCGGGTTGGGGAAGGTGGCCGCGAAGCGGCCGGATGAGGTCGTCGCCCCCCCCGGCACAGCGCCTCTACCTGAAGAGAATACCCTGTCGTCGCTACTATCTTGCAGCTGGATGCCGGACGGACGACCTCATCCGTCTACTCACTAACGTTCGCATCCACCTTCCCCAACCCGGGGAAGGCTTACGAGGTCTTCCTTGCTACAATCCTATAAATGCTGCAGTGTATATGACCAGTCCGGTGAACTGCTTTCAGCGAAGGGCGGGCGGCAGCCCGTGTTGCCTTCCCCGGGGTGGGGAAGGTGGCCGCGAAGCGGCCGGATGAGGTCGTCGCCCCGTCCCGCGTACGCAACATGTCCACCTACAAGCCTTCCACGCGCACCGGGACCCGGAGCACTTGGAAAAGAGAGCGATACTTTGTTTGCAGCGAAAGGGCGGGCAGCAAGCCCGTGTTGCCTTCACCGCGGCGGGGATCTGGAGCGCTAGGAAAAGAGGGCGATGCTCTCTTTACAGCAGAAGGCGGGCGGCAGCCCGTGTTGCCTTCACCGCGGCGGGGATCTGGAGCGCCAGGAAAAGAGGGCGATGCTCTCTTTACAGCAGAAGGCGGGCGGCAGCCCGTGTTGCCTTCACCGTGCGGGAGCCTGGAGCGCCATGAAAAGAGGGCGATGCTCTGTTTGCAGCAAGAGGCGGGCGGCAGCCCGTGTTGCCTTCCCCTCAGGGGAAGGTGGCGGCAAAGCCGCCGGATGAGGTTCTCCCTCCCCGGCACACCGACTTCTATTGCAGAGGGTACTCTAGCATCGCTTTCTATCCAGCTTGCAGATGCGGGTCAGGCAGACGACCTCATCCGTCTGCTCACTGCATTCGCAGCCACGTCATGGGACACCCCGTCGGCTAACGCCGACACCCCATGACAAGCCCCATCCCGGGGAAGGCTTACGAGGTCTTCCTTGTCGGTTGAACAGGTTTGGAGCGTGTTGGCTCATCGATCATGACCAGCCCCCGTACAGCGAAAGGCGGGCGGCAGCCCGTGTTGCCTTCCCCCGGTTGGGGGCCCGGAGCGCCCGGAAAACAGTCCGGTGGACTGTTTTCAGCGAAGGGCGGGCGGCAGCCCCGGACGGTGGCCGCAAAGCGGCCGGATGAGGTCGTCGCCCCCCTCGGCATACCGCCCTTACCTGCAGAGGATACCCTGTCGTCGCTTTCTATCCTGCCTGCTGCTACATACCAGACAGACGACCTCATCCGTCTCCTCGCTAACGCTCGGATCCACCTTCCCCATCCCGGGGAAGGCTTACGGGGTCTTCCTTGTCAGTTGAACAGGTTTGGAGCGTGTTGGCTCATGGATCTTGGCCAGCCCCTGTACAGCAGAAGGCGGGCGGCAAGCCCGTGTTGCCTTCACCCGGTTGGGGGCCCGGAGCGCCGGGAAAACAGTCCGGTAGACTGTTTTCAGCGAAGGGCGGGCGGCAGCCCCGGACGGTGGCCGCGAAGCCGCCGGATGAGGTTCCCGCTCCCTTCGTACACCGTCTTCTCCTACAGAGGAAATTCTGTCGTCGCTTTCTGTCCGGCTTGCGGATGTGTACCTGGCAGGCGACCTCATCCGTCTCCTCGCTAGCGCTCGGAGCCACGTCATGGGACACCCCGTCGGCTAACGCCGACACCCCATGACAAGCCCCATCCCGGGGAAGGCTTACGAGGTCTTCCTTGCTGTGGGTTTTTAAGAGGCGGATGCTTTGCTGTTCCACCATTCCGTCGCAGCATACCAGCGAATACAGCAGGTGCGGCGTATTGCCTTTCCCTCAGGGGGGCCGCAGCGCCCGTGCGCGTGGAAGGCCTACGGGATCTTCCTTCAGCTCTCCGGCTCCGCATCACGGGGAATTACAAAAAATACTTTCTGCATTTGCTTTGAAAGGATCAGGCGTCTTCGAATCCCGGCAGTGCTAAATCGCCGCACGGTCACCTGATCCTGATCCCGTGGGCGGCGCATTCGGGCAACGCTTCGAAGGGGATAAGGACCGCCGGCGTCGACGGATCTGCACCCTCAATGCCGCGGCAAAAGACGAACAGCGCACCGTCCCTCCGCATCAGGACGGACGGAAAGTAATCGTCATAATAATCCGCTTCCCTTACGTCCAGCGAACCCTGGTTCAGTTCCCCGTCCAGCTGCATGTGGAACACGGTATAAATGCCCCTGGCGTTGGATACGGCGCTGCCGTAAACGGTCATGAGACCCGTCTCCGGGGATACCTTCATATGGACGCCCAGCACCAGGCCGTCCGAGGACAGCGTCCGGGCGGCCGTATCCCTGCCCGCTGCGTCAAGACGGACGATCTTCACCGGGTCCGCGGCACCGCTTCCTGGCCGCTCCAGCCTCCAGAAAAAGCCGTCCCCCGGGAATACGAAGGCGGGATCGAACTGGAAGGTGCGGCTCCATTTTTCCTCCAGTCCTTCCATGCAGACCACCAGGTATCGGGAATGCTTCGCGCTGCGCATTTCCGTCCGGAAAACGACGGCGCACTGCCCGTCAACGTTGCCGACGGCGGCGGCGATCTCACCATGGCACGTTTCCCCCATGATCACGGTCGGGGGGATCCGGTCCGCCATCGATATTTCACGAAGCAACTTTCCCCGGCAATCAAAGCAGCTGAGCACGCCGGCGTTCCCGTCATAGGCAAAGAACCCGCCGTCCGCCCGTTTGATATCCTTCTCTCGCCAGATGCCGGGGAGCGTCTCCGCCGCTTCCAGGCCTTCATCGGTCCATTCATAAAGCACGGCGTACCCGCCGCCGGCCTCCTCCCCCTGTCCGGGAAGGAGCACGCCGCAGGTGCCGTCCTCCCGGGGAAGGAACAGGGACCCGCTGAAACCCTCATCAGCGGGATAGGCGTGTTCCCGGAACAGCTCTCCGCCCCGGTACCACAGCAGGTGCCAGTCGAGGCTGATATCCCCGTCCCTGTCGCCCCATGCATGGTACACTGCGTCGTCATCCCCGAAAAACTCCGGCGCAAACGGCGCAAAATACTTATCGTGGATCCTGTAACGGTAATATTCCTCCGCACCGGCGAATGCCGGGCAGATAATAACACAAAAAATCAGCAGCGCGGCAATGATCCTTTTCATGTCATGCCTCCAATTATTCATCCATCCATTCCAGCTGGCATACGGAGGAAGCCATGGACACGTCGCTCTTCCTGACGTAGCCGAAACTTCCTTCCGGGTCCATCAGCCAGGTCATTTCTCCCCGGGGCACGTCCACGTACAGCCAATCCCCGTCCTCAAAGACCACGTGCATCAAAGTGCCTGCCGGGAAAGTCCCCAACGCGGGATCAAGCCAGCCCGTTCCCCGCATCAGTGCAGTCTCCCGCTTTGCTTTTGCCACCGGCTGGGGCATGACCAGGCTCGGGATCCGTCCGTCATAGCTTGTATAATTGGCGGCGACGTATCCCTCCAAAAGCCCAATGCGGGTACGGATCCATTCGTTCGGATCCCCCGGGAGCACCTCCAGCACGGGGATCACCACCCCGGGCTCCAGTACGCCATGGCTGTGGGAGCGGCTGCTGGTCCCGGTGCGGAAATTGACGCCGTCCGCCAGTACACAGTTCCCGGGCAGCCCCGGATAACCGTATTGAAGGACTTCATCCAATGTGGTCGGGAAATCCCCGATGGGCACCGCGCCCAACTGATGGGGAAACCTGGCGCATTCCGGTTCCTTCGGGGTCTTTTCCCATTCCCAGGTGGGCATTTCACCCGGGGACACCGGGATCCAGACCACATCCCCGGTATCCGCGTCCAGCCGTTCATATGCCTTGATCGTACAATACGCGCCTTTCACGTTCGCCGTCGGAGCAAGGTAAAAGACCTCCGTTCCGTGACCAGACGGATACTCGACGGCGAGCGAACCATGGATCCCGTCATACGTTACCCGGATATCGCCGGTCTGGATCAGCGCGTTTTCACCCAAGGGGAATATCCGCCATTCGTCGTTTATCACCGCCAGCTGCAAAAGCGTCCGCCGGCCGTCCTGTTCGAAAGCCGCAAGGCCATAGCCGCTGTATTTCGCCGGCGTATCCTTCCCCGACCGGGTCCAGTCAAAGAAAACGGCCGCTCCGCCAAGGCACTTCTGTCCCTCCAGGCGCGGATCGGCGAAAACCGCTTCCAGCGCTTCCGGGACCGCGTCTTCAAACAGCGTGACCGTCCGGACGGAGCCGGTCTCCTCCGGGGTGGAAACCTGCCGGATGCCCGGATGATGAAAGGGCTCCGCCTCCCATTCCAGGCCGCATTCATTAAGGACGCTCCGGAACAGTCCGGAGAGCGCCTCCGGCCACCCGAATTCCGGCCCCCAGCAGCTTTCGAAAAAGCCGTGAACCGCGCTCCCGGCGTTTTCGGCAAACAGCATTTCCGTGCTGATACGGATGTTTTCCCCGCTCAAAAGGGCCAGCAGTTCCCCATGCTTATCCCGGTCCCAGGACGCAAACCAACCCTTTTCCCGGATGACGCGCATCAGTTCCCGGACGGTGTTTTCCCCCCGGTAGCGTACGTATCCGGTATCAAAGGGCGTGGTGCCGGATACCTGCCCGGTTTTACGGTCGATGAAAACGGTATATACCCAGTCGGGATGGTCCGGATGCCAGAAGGCGACCCCTCCTCCTTCCTGCCTTTCAAAAATGAAGGCTTCCGCTTCTTCCGCGGTATAGCCCAGCACCTCGGTCAGGTTCGAAACGGCGTAAGGCATCAGGTCGATCTCCCCCGCTATCGCGGCGGTCTGCAGGAAAAATACAAGCACCGACAGGCACGCAAACAAGGCTTTCACACTGTGTTTCATATTCCCTCCATATATGGGCCAACCGTCAAAGGGCCCTACTGACGATCGCGGTGTGACGGGCACAGAGTCCGTATTCATCCTTCCAGCATGGACAGCGCCTTATTAAGCCTCCTGCACGCCGCGGAGCGGGAGATCCCCAGCGTTTTGGCGGCTTCCCTGAGGGTCATCCTCTGCCAGTAGACCATCAGGACGGCGCTGCGGTATTTTTCCGGCAGATCCAGGACGTCCATCATCAGTTCCCTGTCCTCCCGGGAGGCGCATCCCGGCCATGCCGCATCCTCCGCGGCGGCCGCCCTCTCCCTCTTCCTTTTCCTGAGGAGGTCCAGGCAGGTGTTGCGGGCCACGCGCATGATCCAGGTTTTGACGCTGCTATGGTTCCTGCCCTCGAAGGAATCCAGGCGCAGCCACACCTTCAGGAAGGTCTCCTGCGCCGCGTCCTCGGCGTCGGGCCTGTTTTTCATGTACATGAAGCACAGCCTGAGGACGTCGGTGCCGTATTCGTCATAGAGGCAGGACAGCGCCTCGGAAGGAGCGGTATGGCCGCAGGCGCTGTTCCGGCTTTCTTTCCATGTCAATTGCATCGAGCTTCACTCCCGTTAACCGTTCCCCGCCAGCTGCAGCATGACAAGCGTATACCCTTCATTCGGACGGAACAGGACAAAGACACTGGCGCCGGCGTCATATCGGGAATCCTTCGGAGAGGCGTTCAGGTGAACAAATTTCGCGTCTCCCACATCGCGGACATAGACCAGCTCCGGTTTGCGGATCTCGCCGGTCAGTCCGGGGACAAGGACGTCCAATTCCTTCACCGTCCACTCCCGGACACCGTTCAGTTCTTCCATATCCATCACATGGCTTTCGATGTACTCCCCGTCGGTCACCCAGCGGTAGTCCTTCAGGTCCTGACTCATGTCCCATATGACGCCGTCGGAAGAAAACCAGAGATAAAAAGCAATATCGTCTCCCTCTGCCATGCTGACTGACCAGCTTCCTGCCTCACGGTACGCCTCAAAGCGGCCCTCCGCTTCACGGCCCCTGACCCGGTCCCATACTTCCTTCGCAAAGGACACGGCGTCGCTTTCCGTTTTTATCCGCCTGTTCCCATGGAGCGCTTCCGTCAGGTAATGTTCCTCAATGGGCCAGGGCACCCCCATTTCCAGCTGTTCCTTTGTTTCCGACGTAGCGAAAGCGCCCACGAGGCACATGGACGCGAGCACCGTGAAGGTCACGGCCAGCCAGCGAAGGGGCTTTCCGCCCCGCATCACAGTCTCCACCCGGGTCTTCAGGCGTTTTCCCGTCATGGTCATCCCCGTGGCCAGGACGCCCAGGCCCGGCGCGTTCCTGCGGGCGGCGGACAGCACCAGCACGCCGGCATAGCTTTTCCTTTCATCCGGGTCCATGGGTCCGGTCACCCGGTCGTCGCATCTCAATTCGCTGTCCGTACGGCTCATGGCGGCGGCGAGCCACACCAGCGGATCAAACCAGTGGACCGCGCAGCAAAGAAGCCGCAGGACTCCCCAAAGGTGATCCCTGTTTTTCAAATGGCAGATCTCGTGGGTCAGCACATGGATCGCGTCCTGGGGGGACGCGCTGAGCGGCAGCGCGATATATGGGCGGAAGACTCCCACAAGGCATGCGCTGGGCAGGGGATCTGTGAAAAACACCGGCACAGGCATGACACCCCGTTCGCGGCACAGCGCCTCATACCTTTCCTTCAGTTCGCCTGAGATCGGTTCGATCCGGTCCGCCCTGAGCCGCATGCGGAAGCGGAGATTGCTGAATATGAACCATGCCGAAACCAGCAGGACGCCCGCCAGCCACACCTTCGCCAGGGTGATGGCCGCACTCGCGTCCTGGATCCCATCGCTGAGCCTGGTCACGGCTTCATAACCCGTCATGTTGTCAGCGCGCCAGAAAACGTCGCTCAAACGGCTCACTGCGTCATTCAGGCGCACCTTGACCTGCCCCGCGATAGGGCGGATGGCCGCGTCGGCGGCGAACGGGGAACGGATGCTGTGGATCACCGGGTTCGTAAGCGACAGGGGACACAGAAGCCGAAAGGCGATCAGGAACCATCCGAAGCAGATAGCGCCGTTCCCCAGCCCTTTCCACAAAAACCTTCGCAACACGGTCATCAGTACAATGGCGATGCAGGCCATGATGTTGGCTTCGATCAGGAAATTGTATATTGTTGCTGAACGCATAAAAAACCTCCTCTGTTACAGTACGGATAACAGATCGATCCCATGCATTTACCTCATCTGATTCTTTTTTATTTCTTCCTGCCTTCCATCACGTCCAGGATCTGCTTCAGGTCGTCCTCCGACAGGTCCCCGGACTCCACCAGGTGGCTTACAAGAAGGGACGCCTTCCCCTTGAAGATGTGGGACAGGAATTTGTGCGTTTCCTCAGTGGAGGCTTCCTCCCTTGTGATCAGTGGCGTATACAGCTTTGCCCTTTCGGAATCGTCCACGCTGACAGCGCCCTTTTCCGTCATTCGCTTGAGAAGCGTGATCACCGTATGCCTTGTCCATCCGGTCTCCGGCTCCAAAGTCCTTGTGATCTCCCCCATCGTACGGGGAGCATGATCCCAAAGTACCTCCATGATCTTCCATTCCGCTTCTGTGACCTGTACTGCCATAAAGTGACCTCCGTTTCTTTGGTTGACACGTGTCTACTATTGATAGTATACAATTGTCTACTCGTTTTGTCAATACTTTTTTTCCTTCAAAAATTTCTGTAAAGCTGATGAGCACTGAATGCTGCTTTACGTCCCGTTCCGGGTCTGAAAAAAGGCTGCGGGGAGTTTTCACATCCCCACAGCCTTTTGACCTATCTTATATATTTCTATCAGAGACCTTCTTCAGCGGTTACCCAGTCCGTAAATTGTTCCTGAGTGTATATACCGTTTTCAGTCACTGACATTTTCCTGTTATTCCAGACCAGCTCCATCGCGGCAAACTGTTTTGCTACAATACCTTTTCCCTCGGAAGTGACGCCGTTGACTTTCACAAGGCAGCCGTTTTCCGCATAGGGATCCGTAGTCAGAATATAGGTCCCGTTGGTTGCGTCGTTTTCCGCAAATACCGTATTCCTGAGGCCGTTAAGATCAAAATCCAGAATAGCGACATCGTTCACATAAGCGATGCTCGTGTATCCGTCTTTCCTGATCTTATCGACCACATTCCCGGTAAGGTTCATGCGGATCTCCGTGACCGTTTCATAATCACTGTTGACCGCAATAATAACCAGTTTTTTGGGGTTATCCTTAACAGGTACGATCATATAAGGCACGGGTTTATTCTTCGCGCTCATAAGGATGTTACCGTACCGATCGCTGATCAGGGCAGGATCCACGGTAACAGACGGAACCGGCTTTGCGGTCGGCGCGGGGGTCGGAGCCGCAGGCGCTGCGGTCACGTCCGGCGCAGTTGTCGGATCGGCCGGTGCAGCGGTCACGTCAGGTGCAGCTGTCGGATCTGCCGGCGCCGCGGTCACGTCAGGTGCCACGGTCGGATCTGCCGGCACAGCGGTCACATCAGGTGCCTGCGTCGGATCAGCCGGGACTAACGTAGGTTCAACCGGAGCAGGAGTATCCGTCGGCTGTTCTGTGGGCTTTGCAGTGGGAGCTTTTGTAGGCAGCGCTGCCACAAAGGTTGCGCTTCCGCCGCTTGCGCCCCAGTATGCGGTCGTAGTCACTTTATGGGTCAAACCGTCCGCCGGAACGCTGTAAGTCTTTGAAGGACTGGTATCGCCTACAAAAGTGCCGGTATCTTTCCCATCAATGTAGACTACGTTCATTCCCCGGGTATCGGTGGTGCTCACTGTCAAGATCCCGTTTTCCCACGTTACAGAGATACTGGCAAGGGCGTTGGTTGCGCAAAGCAGTACGAACACTACGACAGACAGCAGCAAGCAAAATCTTTTTCTCATTTAAAAATACCTCTGGCATCCATATGATTATTTATATGCGATTTAATTCTGTTACCTGTAATATTCTCCCCAGGAATCAAATACCGTGCTTGATTCCGTTACTTTCTTTGAACCGGAAAGGTCAACCTGGATCGCCAGAACGATTCCATGGACCTCAGTGGCGATTTCACCGTCTTCCACAATATCAGAGAAGATCGCATAACTTCCGCCCACAAAGAACACGGTGACACGGATGTAAAGCCTGCTGGATTCTTCTGTATCGGGATCATGGACCACCTTGCCGGAAATAAGTGAATTGCTGAGTTTCATATCCGTAAGCTTATAGCTGGGAGCGCCCTTCTCGCTTCCTGCCTTTTCCGCGGCAGCCGAGGAAACAAACAGCAATACAAGAACAGCAATCAGGGTCATGACTTTCATGGAAACACGTTTCATTTGATGATTCCTCCTTATTATTCATGGTTTACTTTATTAAACTTGAATCAGTATAATTCAGAATCTATTCTTTGTCAACCATACCGAATGTAACAAACTTCCTTTTGTCTTCCTGCGTTGAAATGTACCTTTCATTTTATTCTCCTGTTTCTTTACAATATAAGAGACTGTGAAGTCTCCGTGTATGAACACTTCGATTTCACAGTCCCTTATATTTGGAATAAGGATTACTTCTTATTCAGCCTTGGGATAAATGCCGTCTTCAGCCACCAGGATCTTCTGTCCGTTGAACTCGAGATCCATAGGAGCAAACTTGACAGAGGGAGCCCTGCCGGCGGCAGTCACGCCTTCCACCTTCACCAGGCAGCCGTTCTCGGCTTCCGGATCGGTGATGTATGCGCACTGGTCGATCGCTTCGGCAGTATCGAAGGTCGTGCCATCGATGCTGGTCAGCACAACGTTCAGCGAGGCCTTGCCGTTCACATAGGTGATGACCTGGAAACCGTCGCCCATGATCTGCTTGATCACGTCCCTGCTGAGGTACATGCCGATCTCGGAGGTCCAATTTGCAGCCTTGGGATTCAGCACCGCGGTGATCACCAGGCAGGAATCGTCCTTGGGATCAACGGAAGCAATGTAATCCACATACTTGCCTTTGGCGTTGATCAGGATGCTGCCATAGAAGTTCATGATAGCATTCTTTTCATCGGTGAAATTAAGCATTCCGCAGCGAGCGCACTTATATTCGGTCCTGATCAAAGAAGTGGGTTCCTGCTTCTTGTAATCATGGCCCAGGGCGGGAATGACTTCACGAGCCGCAAAGACCTTGCCGCAGACAGAGCACTTCAGTCCGTCAGTCAGGCCGGCCTTGGTGCAGGTTGGTTCCTTGCCGGGGATGACTTCTTCGGTGTGGCCCAGTGCGGGGATGACTTCCTGAGCAGCAAGTTCCTTGCCGCACACGGAGCACTTCTTGCCCTCGGTCAGGCCGGTCTCTTCACAGGTGGCAGCCTTGCCGGGAACAACTTCTTCGGTGTGGCCCGTGGCGGGGATCACTTCCTGAGCAACAAGTTCCTTGCCGCACACGGAGCACTTCTTGCCCTCGGTCAGGCCGGTCTCTTCGCAGGTAGCAGCCTTGCCGGGAACCACTTCTTCGGTGTGGCCCGTAGCGGGGATCACTTCCTGAGCAGCAAGTTCCTTGCCGCACACGGAGCACTTCTTGCCCTCGGTCAGGCCGTCTTCTTCACAGGTGGCAGCCTTGCCGGGAACGACTTCTTCGGTGTGGCCCAGGGCGGGGATGACTTCACGTGCTTTGATCACTTTACCGCAGACAGAGCACTTTTCGCCGTCAGCCAGGCCGCTCTTTTCGCAGGTGGGAGCCTTGCCGGGGATCACTTCAACGGTATGGCCTTTGGCGGGAATTTCTTCCTGCGCCTTCAGGACCTTGCCGCAGACGGAGCACTTTTCGCCTTCGGTCAGGCCGGCCTCTTCGCAGGTGGCATCCTTACCGGGGATCACTTCTTTGGTATGGCCCTTGGCAGGGATCTCTTTCTGCTCTTCAATAACCTTTCCGCAAAGTTCGCACTTGGCGCCTTCGGTGAGGCCTTTTTCTTCACAGGTGGGCAGTTTTCCTTCACCGACGGGCACGATCTTGTGCACGTGCACGTTAACGGTGTTGCTCATCAGGCCAACCATGGAATCGAAAACAAGCACGATATGATTGCCGGGGGTCAGGGAAATGGTCTTGCTGACGCTGCCGTCACCGCTGACGGTACCGGCGTTCTCTCCGTCCACCCAGAGTTCGGAAATGCCGTTCAGGCCCGAAACGCTGACTGTAAGGACACCGTTTTCATAGGACGCGCCGGAAATGACAGGAGCTTTGGGCTGCTCAACCGTAAAGGAAGCGTACGCAGTCTCGCCGTTGCCGTGGATCGCCAGGGTATGGGAGCCGGGCTTAAGGACGATGTTGATGGAGTTGGAGCCGTTGTTCACTGTAACACCGGTGCTGACCCCGTCAACCCAGGCTTCACCGGGAAGGGGAGCCAGGTTGCTTACGGTGAAAGACAGTGCGCCATTCTTGTAACCGCCAAAGCTTACGGCAAGAGGTCCGGGAGCGGCGGTGGGAATAGCAGTAGGTTCGGCCGTGGGTTCAGCAGTGGGTTCCGCAGTCGGTTCGGCCGTGGGTTCCGCAGTCGGTTCGGCCGTGGGTTCAGCGGTGGGTTCGGCCGTCGGTTCCGCGGTGGGTTCACCGGCCTGGAAGGAAGCGCTGCCGCCGGTAGCGCCAAAATAAGCGATGGTAGTTACACGGTGCGTTTTTCCATCCGCCGGGATAGAGAAAGACTGAGAGGGGCTTGTATCGCCGACATATTTTCCGGTATCCGCGCCGTCGATCAGGATCATGTTCATTCCCACTGTATCCGTAGTGCTCACAGTCAATGTGCCATTATCCCAATAGGCAGAGATGCTGGCAAAGGCAGGAGCACACATCAGCAGGAGCATCACAACTGAAATCAAAAGGCCAAATCCCTTTTTCATTCTTATCCTCCTAAAAACTGTGTCTCTTCAATCAGATGAATAACGGGGCAGCAACATGGTCAGGCATGCAATCAATTGAATATCATGGATTTTTGCTTTGCCTGTCTGCATCCGTCCCAGCTTTCGGAATTTTACGATGCCATGGACGGCAGCGTTGCCAGGGCGAATGCAGACGGGCAGGCGCTACCATGAAATTCGATCAATCACTTTGATGCCAGTCCACAATTTGCTGCCCCGTTAGGGGATTGTTTCAGGTATTAGTCGTTGTAATACTCGCCCCAGGTGTCGAAGATGACCATTTCAGCACCGGGAACCACGTTCTTGGAACCGGTCAGGGAGACGGACACAGCCAGCACAGTGCCATGCACTTCGATGTCGATCACGCCATCCTCAACATAGTCAGAGAACACAGCGTAGGTGCCGCCGACGAAGAATACGGTGACGCGGGCATACAGCTTGTCGGATTCAACGGTGGTGGCGTCATGGACAGCCTTACCGGTGATCTTGTTGGCGCCGTAGCTCATATCTTCCAGTTTGTAGGCAGCTTCCTCGTCAAACTCGAAGGGAACAGCTTCGGTCTTGGTCTCTCCGCAGGCAGTGCAGGTGAAGGTCTTCACGCCGTCTTCGGTGGGAGTGGCTTCCTTGGTGATCTTGCCATCGTCCCACTTGTGGCCGGTCGCGGGAACTTCCTTGACAGCCTCGATCACTTCGTTGCACACGCTGCAGGTTTTACCGGCGGTGGAGCCGGCCTTGGTGCAGGTGGGTTCAACGGCAGCGACCTCAACCACAGTGTGGCCCTTGGCGGGGATCTCAACGGGAGCAACAAGAACGTCGCCGCAAACAGAGCACTTGGTGCCGGCGGTGTAGCCGACTTCGGTGCAGGTGGGTTCAACAGCATCAACCTTCACATAGTCATGATGTCCGATCGCGGGGATCTTTTCGGGGGCAACCAGGATCTCGCCGCAGACAGAGCACTTCTTGCCAGCGGTAGAGCCGTCGGTCAGGCAGCCACCGGCAACTGCGGGGATTTCTTCCTCAGTGTGGGCCAGCTTTTCGATGGCAACAGTCTTCATGTAATCGCAGCGGGTGCAGGAAATCAGTTTCTTGCCAGCCTTGGCACAGGTGGCTTCAGTGACCACTTCTTCGATCAGATCATGACCGAGAGCCGGTACTTCTACGATCTCTTCGGTTCCGCACTTGGAGCAGACTTTCAAGATTGAGCCCTTCTCGGTGCAGGTGGGTGCTACAGATTTTTCGGACCAGGTGATGAAGTCATGATCATTTCCGCACAGTTCGGCGGGCTGATGCTGGGCAACTTTCTCCTCGTGGATATGGCAGCGGTTGCACTCACGCAGCCAGTAGCCATATTCATTATCACCCTGGTTGGGAGCAATGCGGAGTTCCCAATCAGACCAATCATGTCCGAGAGCGGGGATCTCTATTTTGTGAGTTTTGTGATCCTCGCTGTAGATGCAGTAGTACTCATCATAGCCGGGCTCTGTGCAGGTAGGCTTTTTAGTAGGCTCACCTTCTTTTTCGCCAGGAACATGGTACTTTTCTTCAATCTTGTAAACGTGAGCTTCGACTTCCCTTACTTCCTTCTTATCCTGATGATCAGGAACGACTACACCATTAACTTTACCATGGCAAAGTTCGCACTCCCAGGTTACTTCCTCGTGGAAGCAATCCTGCAGTCTGGACCTCGCCTTGATGACCCACTTGGCTTCGAGACGATTGCCTTCATTCTTTTGCTGCTTGTCGCCGCAACGCTTGCAGAAACGGACCCAGCTCTCGGGGGCGGCACAGGTAGCGGGGGATTCCATCACCCATTCGTCCCAATCGTGATAATCTTTATTGGGATCCTTTTCTTTTTCCGTTTTAATTACTTCGCCCTTATCATCAACCACGAATTTGCCGCAGAATTTGCACTTCTCAACAATGATGGCTTTTTCGTCAAGACACGTTGCGATATCAACCTCAACATATTCATGGGGAATGGGTTCAATCACACGGGGTTTTACATAATCGTTAACTAATCCGCATACCAGGCAGTAGTCTTCAGCCTTACCAGGGACGGTGCAGGTGGGTTCATCGGTGACACGGCCCCAGTTCTTGTCACCAGATTCGCTGGACCACTCATGTACCTTGACGACTGTTACTTCTTCCGCGCCGCAGACTGTGCAGACCTTATGAATTTCACAGCAAACATCTTTGGTGCCGATCTTCTTGGTAGTAATCTTCCAAGTGTGAGGAAGAGTGGCGATATACGCCTCGTGGAAATGAGTGGGATCGTTCAGACAGATGTATCTGGCGATACCCTTCACGGAACAAGTGGGTTCCCTGAGCACTTGGTCAAAAGACACGTCATGTTCGTCGAGGGTATGAACACGGCGGATGTCCTCATACGGAATGCCCTCACGCGTAGATGATCCCTGATCATCGTCATTCGCGTCAGTGCTTTCAGCAGCAATAGCCACAGCGCCGATCATCAGCAGCGCCAACAGCATAGCCAGGATTGCCAGAAGCTTTTTCATGATTACTCCTCCTAATGTGATAGTGTGTATAGATTCAAAGAACATCATGACCCCGTGGTGGGATCACGCGTCCGTAAATCTCTTCCCATAACCAGCTCCTCCTTTCAGTACCAACACTGAAAACAAGCCATGCATCTACCCGGGACGCCGTCCTGCAACAATTCGTCAGCAAACAGCCGTCCCATTTCGAGTGTTCATTGGAATTTTAACACCAAAACAAACCTTTGTCAATCATATAAAATCACTGTTTTTAAATTGCATCATCAATTTGGGAAGACCCGGAATGCCTAAATCCTTTTCTTTTTTATGATAATTACCCATATTATCACAACAAGTATGTATTTAATTCTTCCTATTATACTAAAGCTTGCGCACAGCTCAGAAGGCAGTCAAAACTTCAATCAATATGTTAATTAAGAACTGCCGAAAAGTTTTTACCAGCCTTTTCGTTAGAGCTGTCAGGATGACAGATCTAAAATTTTTTACTCCACGCTTTACGGAACGTCCGCAGTCTTTATAACCCATTGACAATCGATCGCTTTACTTTTATAATCGGGACAGTTTAAGGTTTATCCGATATTAAAACTCGGATGAAAGGAGGAAACCGGCATGACGCGCACCAGGCGTACGACAGCACTGGCCCTGTGTCTTGGCATCGTGCTCGTTCTTGTCTTTTCCTCTGTTTTCATCATTCACGAAGCGGATCACGTCTGCGTATCCGAAGACTGCGAGATCTGCGCCCAGGTCACCGCCGCGGTTCTCCTGCAGCGCGGATTTGCGCTGGCGGGCATGATCCTGCCCGCACTGCTTGCCGGCCTTTTCGCCGCCCGGAAATACCGTGCGGCTTCACATCGTTTTTATTGCGCTTCGCCCTCCCTCATCGCGTGGAAAATACGGCTGAATGACTGAATGAAATAAGGAATATGAAACCCTGATATACCGGACCCCGGTATGTTTTGACTTTGCTGACGCGGGTGAAACATACGGGGAATGTTCCGTTGTATCAGAGTTTTGCTTTTTGTGCGGCGAGGTACCTGCCAAAGGTCCTCAGGCGCTTTATTTTGTTATGTTCTGGCGTATGAACCTTCATGCGGAAGCTTTATATATTATAGGAATTGATATCCATACCGCAGCAACTGCCGTATCCGCAGGGAAGCGAAGTCCCTGTCCATGCCCTCCATGGGGAGTATTGCTGCTCACTGCATTCACAGCGGCACGGCCTCCCTTTCCGCCACGGAACCCATCACGGCTGTTTATAATGAATCTCTCAACAGATAATGACCGGACGGAGTACAGAGATGCAAAAGGATACTTTTCCTCCGTCCCACCAAAAAGGAGCGTAAATATGCCTCAGATCCAATGCAATGACTTGACTTTGGGCTATGAAGGCCGGGCGGTGCTGTCCGGGCTGACTTTCACCGTAAACGCCGGGGATTACCTGTGCATCGTAGGGGAAAACGGCTCCGGCAAAAGTACGCTGATGAAGACCCTCCTAGGCCTTATGAAGCCGCTGGGCGGAAGCATCCAATGGGGAGAAGGACTCCGTGCGGCAGAGATCGGGTACCTGCCGCAGCAGACCCCGGTGCAAAAGGATTTCCCCGCCACGGTAAGGGAGATCGTTCTTTCCGGCTGCCAGGGCCGCGTCGGCCGCCGTCCCTTTTACGGCAAGGCGGAAAAAGCGCTGGCAAGGGCAAACATGGAAAAAATGAACATCATACCCCTGGCGAACCGCTGCTACAGGGAACTCTCCGGCGGGCAGCAGCAGCGGGTGCTGTTGGCCCGTGCCCTGTGCGCCACGCAGAAGCTGCTCCTCCTGGACGAGCCGGTCGCCGGCCTCGACCCCAGGGTAACGGCCGAAATGTACGACCTCATCCTGGGCCTTAACCGGGAAGGCGTCACCATCATGATGGTATCGCACGATCTGGAAGCCGCCCTGCGTTACGCGTCCCACATCCTGCACGTTGGCAGCGAATTCTTTTTCGGCACGGCGGAAGCATACAGGTCAAGTTCCCTTGCCAGGCGCTTCCTGTACGCGGAAGGAGGCGAAAACGCATGATCGAAACGCTGCGTCTTTATCTCAGCCATTCCTTTGTTGTGAATGCCCTGATCGTGGGCGTACTGATCGCCCTCTGCTCCTCCCTCCTGGGGGTGACATTGGTGCTCAAGCGGTTCTCCTTTATCGGCGACGGGCTTTCCCACGTGGCCTTCGGGGCCATGGCCATCGCGGGCGTGCTGCACCTGACAAATCAAATGCTGTTTGTACTGCCGCTCACGGTGCTCTGCGCCATACTGCTTCTGCGCACAGGCCAGCATACAAAGATCAACGGCGACGCGGCCATCGCCATGATATCCGTAGGCGCCCTGGCCATGGGATACCTGCTGCTGAATCTTTTTTCCGCCTCCGCCAACCTTTCCGGCGACGTTTGCTCCACCCTCTTTGGCTCTGCTTCCATCCTTACCATGACCAGGACGGAAGTGTGGCTGTGCGCGGTGCTTTCCTCCGCTGTCGTTGTGATCTTCATCCTGTTCTACAACAAGATCTTTGCCGTCACTTTTGACGAGGACTTTGCCCGGGCTTCCGGCACCCGGGCGGAGGCATACAACCTGCTGATCGCGTCGGTCATCGCGGTGATCATCGTTCTGGCCATGAACCTGGTGGGTTCTTTGCTGATCTCAGCCCTCATCATTTTCCCCGCCATGAGCGCCATGCGCATGTTCCGCTCCTTCAGGAGCGTTACCATCTGTTCCGCGGCGCTGTCCGTCACCTGCGCGCTGCTTGGCATCCTGATATCCATTCTGTCCGGTACGCCGGTAGGCTCCACCATTGTGGCGGCGGATATTGCCGCGTTCTTCATTTTTTCCATCCTGGCAAAGCTTAAAAGAAAGGTCGGATGACGATGAAAAAACTGTGTTTCCCCCTCTCCCTTCTGCTGATGGTCCTTTTGCTCTCCGGCTGCAGCGGCACGAATGGAAACCCCGGAAAAGGCGCCGCTGCCACGGACAGCGTGCCCGTGATCCTCAACCAGGCGGAATACCTGCTGTACCAGAATATTTTTTACAATAAATACGGACCTGAGTATGAGGGCCAGGACGTGACCAAGCGCGGGGTGTTTGCAAAAATACACGACGCTTTCAGCGATCGCGACCGCTATTACGTATGGGGATACCTGGACAACACAAAGTGCTGCGACTGGCAGTGGGAATTCGTCCCGAAGGATGCAAAAAGCCTGCCGGTCCCGGGATCCCTGGTGGTGGTCAAAGGCGTTTTCCGGGCAAACGATGACGCCCTGGACGGCTACTGGATCACCGACGCCGCGGTGGAAACGGAGGCCGCATATACCGGCGCACAGAATGATATCAACATGCTCGCCATGAGCTGCACTCTGGAAAGGGTGCAGATACTCAATATCCTGTACAAACCCGAAGCGTTTGAGGGCAAGTCCTTCAACGCCTATGGGCGCATTGCCGGCACAGACACATTGGAAGATCCCTATTACAGCGGTTCGTGGCAGATCCCCTTTACCTCCGGTACCGAAAGCCCTGCCATCGGCACGCTTGTGGTCCTGCGGGGAACGGTAAAAGGCGCCGCGCTGACCGACTGCGCCCTGAGCGTCATGCAGTGAGTTTTTAATGGTACAATAAAAAACCACAGCCCGGATTAACAGTCCGTATTCAGGCGCATCACTCATGCGGACATGGAAGGCATGGCGATGGCGCATTGCCTTTCCCCAA
The DNA here is from genome assembly GCA_017524725.1 of Clostridia bacterium. Taxonomy (GTDB): domain Bacteria; phylum Bacillota; class Clostridia; order Christensenellales; family Aristaeellaceae; genus RUG756. Next base: position 64,006 of record JAFXUZ010000050.1, read on the forward strand.
GGGGGCCCGTAGTGACAGGATAAAAGAGCGATGCTCTGTTTGCAGCGGAAGGCGGGCGGCGGTTCGTGATGTCTTCCCCCGGTTGGGGGGCCGGAGCGCATGGAAAAGAGAGCAATGCTCTGTTTTCTGCAGAAGACGGGCGGAGCCCGTGTTGCCTTCCCCGGGGTGGGGGTACGGAGCGCCCGGGTAATAGTGCGGGGCGCTGCTTGCAGCGCTTGGCGGGCGACAGCCCGTATTGCCTTCCCCGGGTTGGGGGCCCGGAGCGCCCGGAAAAAAGAGCGACGCTCTGTTTGCAACACATGGCGGGCGGCAGCCCGTGGTGCCTTCCCCGGGGCGGGGGCCCGGAGCGCCCGGAAAAAAGTCCGGTGGACTGTTTTCAGCGAAGGGCGGGCGGAGCCCGTATTGCCTTCCCCGGGATGGGGAAGGTGGCCGCAAAGCGGCCGGATGAGGTCGTCGCCCCCCGGCATACCGCCCTTAGCTGCAGAGGATACCCCATCATCGCTTCCTAACTTGCCTGCAGATGCGTGCCAGGCAGACGACCTCATCCGTCTCCTCGCTAGCGCTCGGATCCACCTTCCCCAACCCGGGGAAGGCTTACGAAGTCTTCCTTGCTGCACCCATGACAATGTCGCAGTGTCTAAAACCAGTCCGGTGGACTATTCCCAGCGCATGGCTGGCGCAGCCCGTGTTCCCCGCACAAGGATCTGACGCACCTGTAAAAAGTCCGGTGGACTGTTTTCAGCGAAAGGTGGGCGGCAGCCCGTGTTGCCTTCCCCGGGTTGGGGGCCCGGAGCGCCCGGAAAAAAGTCCCGTGGACTGTTTTCAGCGAAGGGCGGGCGGCAGCCCCGGACGGTGGCCGCGAAGCGGTCGGATGAGGTCGTCGCCCCACTGGCACAGTGCCTCTACCTGAAGAGAATACCCTGTCGTCGCTACTATCTTGCAGCTGGGTGCCGGACGGACGACCTCATCCGTCTGCTCACTAACGTTCGCATCCACGTCATGGGACACCCCGTCGGCTACCGCCGACACCCCATGACAAGCCCCACCCCGGGGAAGGCTTACGAGGTCTTCCTTGCTACAATCCTATAAATGCTGCAGTGTATATGACCAGTCCGGTGGACTGTTTTCAGCGAAGGACGGGTGGCAGCCCCGGACGGTGGCCGTGAAGCGGCCGGATGAGGTCCCCCCTCCCCCGGTACACCGCCTTCATTTGCAGAAGATACCCCATCATCACTTCCTATCCTGCCTGCGGATGCGTGTCAGGCAGACGACCTCATCCGTCTCCTCGCTGTCGCTCGGATCCACCTTCCCCAACCCGGGGAAGGCTTACGAGGTCTTCCCTGCGGCAATTTCCATAAAGACGATGGCTTTACATACCCCGCCGTCGACACACTCAAAACGGAGCGTTCCGCCAAAGTTGACCGAACGCTCCGTTTTTGCCCCTGCGGCTGCCGCTGCTCTGCAACGGCCCCATTTTTATTTGTTTTCCGTGATGCTTACGATCCCCGCGCTAAGGGTACCGTCGCCGTTATTCACGACCTCCACTTTGATGGTGTAGCTGGTCAGGTCGTAGGTGAACCCGTCCACGGTCGGGTGATCCGCTGTCACGTTTTTCGGCACGACTTCCTTCACGATATAGGTATGTTCGCCCGGCTCCGTATAGGGGATAGTTTCAAAGCTGACGACTCCGTCCGCGTCATTCGTCACCACCTGGATCACTTTACCGTTTTCATACACCGCGAAGACGAATTCTCCCCCGATCATTTTTCTGCCCGTAAGGACCTTGATCGCCTGGAAGGTGATCGATGCCGGGAAAACCTTTGAATTCACAAACGTTATTTCTGTGCCTTCGTTCTGCGTTGTTCCCGTAAACGTCGTATCACCCGTCGCAAATGTTTCTCCGCCCGCCGTTCTGCCGGTGGAGACCGTACTGTATCCGTCTTCCGCGGTTTCCTGGATCGTATACCCAATGCCGGCGGGCAGGCCGAAAGCCTGTTTGTACTCGCCGTCCTTCAGGGAGAATTCCGCGGTTCCGTTCCTAAATGTGATCGCGTGGTTCGGGTCGTCCGTTTTGCCATAGTTGCCGTTGATGGATTCATCCCCCAGCGTGATCGTGAAATTGAAGGTCTTACCGCTTTCGCCATTTACGGTTTTCTTCCTCACAGTCAGGCCTTCCAGCGGTTTGTTTTTGATCTGAATGGATCCTCCTGAAGCAGGATAAATATATTGTCCGTCACCAAATGTGACCTGATCTGCGAATTCTGCAAAGGAGATGGTATATACAACGTCAACGGCCGAATAGCCGGCAGCCGGTTCCATTTCCGTCAGTGTGTAAGTGAGGTTTGGTTTCCCGGCTCCATCAGCGTTGTAAAAATACAGGACATATTTTGATTGGTCGATAAGCAGCACCCCGTTTTCATTTGTTGACAGAATGACCTCGTACAGTTCTTCATTCCGTTTCAGTGAATGATTCTCCGGCGCCGTCAGCTTAAACTTTACGCCCGGGATACGTATGCGGTTATTGTTTCCGTCCACCTTGAGCACCGGGAAGTAAACACCAAGGGCAGTCCCCTCGCTGCTCGTATCAAATGTACGCGTTTCCTTTGTCTCATCTCTCCATTTTTCGGCCCACGCCTCATTTTTAAACTCGACCGGTCCGGTTCCGAGCACCAATGCGTTATATTCGATGATCACCTTCGTCTGGTCAGGGATCGTATATGTCGCGGTATATCCGGAAATGGTATAGCTGACATTGGCGTTGGCGCTTTCCGGCACGGTTGTGATACTGATCGAACTATAATCGATATTCAGCGTTTCCGACCATGTATCCTCAAGAATAATGTCTTCACCTTCATTCACCCTGCCCTGCGCCGGGTTGAATGTGATCCTGTATTTCGCGATACGCTGCTCACCACCGATAACTGTCGGGTTCAGCAGTTCCTTATCAAGGCATACGTAATCATGCTCAAAAGTCGCTTCGCCTGATACGTCGTTCCAGATCGCCGTATTTTTTGTTATCCATTTTTGTCCCTCGCTGTTTGCCGCCAGCTGGTCAAGGTCGACATTGTCCCTCAGGGCAAGATAGTAATGGACCTTGAGGTATGGCTTAAGCGGGTCGTACGGGGTGTCCGGGATGACGATCTCTATTCCATAGCCGGTATTGTTGTACAAAGCCGTGCCGTAAGACTCTCCCACCTGCGAATCCTGGGTCCCACGCTGGATGGTAAACTGTTGATTGAGAATCCCAGCTTCAGCGAGTTCAGACTCTGTGGGAACCCGGAAAATACCTGTATCAAATTCGTCCCTGATGTTTACGGACGTTTCGCCGCTCATTAACGGCCCGACAACAATATTGTATGAGACGTATCTGACACCGCCGGCCTCAAGGATATATTCATTATATTCGTTTAAGTACTTGTCCATGTATTTGTTAACAGTCGGAGAAGTAATGGTAACTACAGCATTCACCGCTGGCATCCCGCTCAGGTGTACATAATTGATATGTTTTTTTAGATAGTCGTCTGAAGCTGCGGCACTGATCCAATCCTCATTATTTTTTGTTTTAAAGGTGACATATACATCGTAAGCAGCACCGATGCCCGTGAGTCCGTCAGTGCCATCCGCCTTCTTAAACTGGATATTAAAACTGTGCGGCCCGTACTCTACAGTGTATCTATCATCATCCGTATCATCATCCGGCTCACCCTTATAAAGCCCTGATACTTCTATGGAGTTTACGACATATTCGTCAAAGTATCGGTTATATGCACTCGGGAGATTATCCGTCAGAAGGCTGTATTCTGACGTCAGGCCTTCCGCGGGCACATGGATGACCACCTGCCATGTCACTTCTTCAATGTTGTAATCAATGGCATTTTTGGTCAGCTTCGGCTTGCCTTCGTCATGCCCGGTGATCCCGGCGGAACCGGTACCGTGGCCATGTTCACCTTCGGCAGTATTCTTCACCGTACCGTCGCCGGTAAGGCTGCTGACGTCCACTTCCGTCGTGTAAGTGATCACGTAATAGTATATTTCATCGGTCTTCGGAAATTGGTAGGTATAGGAGGTATCCTTTGACGGATCTATGTCCAGTTCCCTCCAGGACACAGGTATCACCTGCACAGGAACGCCGCCAACGGTATCATAGACCGTCACGGTGATGCCGTCGCCGCTGTAATTCATCGGCAGGCTGCCGCCTTCGACGACGATGCTGTCCGTCAGCGTAGTGCCGCCGACAGAGATGATCCTTTCCTTGTTTACCTCAACGGTCCAGGAAACCGTCTGTTTCTGTCCGTCTACTCCGACAACCTGCCCGTTTCCCTTCGATACGGACGAGAACTGGATATTGTTGCCCCAGTTCACATGCTTTTCATCCGTACCATCTCCGGTCACGGAGGCGGTATTGTGGGTCTGATCGTATGTCAGCTGGCCGTCACGGTCGCCGTCGGCATCGTAATTGATCTTTGCGCGGTAATTGAAATGAATGACCTGGCCGTCGGTCATGGAATCGATCGCGTAACCGAATGTCGCTCCTCCCGCGTCCTGGAGAGGCGTGCACCGGCTGCTGTCTTCGCCGATTATACTTATACCCTGTGTGCTGTCGAATGTCAGCGCGTTTCCGGTAATGGTATCCTTAACGACGATGTCCCGGTTGTTCCCTTCGGAAGTCACCGAAAGCGTATAATTGACATAGCCGGTTTCAGGATCATACTCCGCGCTTTTTGTGATTTGAAGGTCATGTTTTTCTTCAAGATCGACGACCACATCAGTCGTTACACCGTTTCCCCATTCCAGGTGCTTGTTCTCCTGTCCGAATTTTCCTGAAAAGTCGATCTTGAGCGATACATTTGTCGTCTGTTTCAACGCGGTGAGGATCTGCTCGCCATAATCCCTCTTAAACTTGTCATAATCGGGAGTGATCGTAACTTCTCCGCTTTCTCCGCTTGGGGAAACAGTATAACTGTACTCAAGCTTATACGTTTCTCCCCCAAGCATATATTTAAACTGACCGTTTCCGGTCTGAACTGCGTCTCCAAAAACGATCCCGTCCGGAAGCCGATATGTAAAGGAAAAGGATGGTTCGTCCATATCAAACTGTTTGCTGCCGGTCTCCTTGAAAAGGACCGACATCCCATACGGCGTATCCGGACGCACCGTCCATGTATTCCCGTCGATCTCAGCGCCGGTAATGCTCACATTTGTAACCATATCCCTCAGGTCAGTATAATATGTCTGCCCGGACCTCATCCCTTCCGCCCCGGCAGCGGCAAAGAGCGCCAGCAGCACTGCCAGCAGCGCGGCCAAAGCCTTAAAGTTCTTATACATTCCGCTTTTCCTCCTCATGACCCTTCATCGGCGTTGTTTTCGCATTCATTCATAAGCTGTCCAAATTGCCTCGGGATCCCTCCGCCCTGCGCAGCCGGGCAAAGCCCGCCAGGTATCGTAAATAACACAGAACGATAAAAGGGCCTCGGACGCAAACTGTCCAATCGTCCTATGGTACTCATTATTTTAACTTATTTATAACAATCCGTAAATAGCCTGACACTTTTCCGAAATAATTTTTCTGGTTTTTTTCTGTCCCTTTTTTCCTGATAAAGAGCCGCGTTTGAGCACAGGCGTACGCTCATGATCTGTTTCAGCGCCCGCGCAGGCGGGAAAAACCTTCGCCGATCGATGTCTTCTTCCGTTTCCGGCACACATCACACCATAAAAAAATGCGTGCGTGCATTGACGATCGATCGATTACAATGCACGCGCACGTCATTATACGTCTGTTCGCATGGGTCATGGGAAGTTTGCCAATACGCCGTCCCTGCGGCGCGTCGCCTCGTTCCTTACCGTTTCAGGTATTTGATGACCCCTTCCAGGATCTCCGGGTTCCTGAACCGCCCGTAGCCCTCGTCCAGGGTCATCAGCGCAAAAGCAAAGTGATTGGCCGACGCTTCCTCCGGGTCGATCACATAGGTGGTGTTCTGCCCGAAGACTTTCCAGAAATCCTCCACCTGGTCCATGTTGTAAACCGTGGTGGTGCCCAGCGGAACGATCCCGGGATGATTCCCGAGGAGGAAGTTGTCCCCTTTCTTTTCAAAAACGCTGTCGGTCAGGGAGACGATGTAGCAATCCTTTTTCTCCCCATTGATGGTAAACGTGGCGAAGCTGTTGTGGTGCTCCACGTCCGGGTTGGCGATGATCTGCTCAAAGACTTCTTCCGGGATCTCGATATCATGGTCCAGCACGGTGAAATGGATCAGGGAATACAGCGCCTGCCGATACTCCGGGAAAAGCCGGGACAGGCAATGGGAAAGCTCGTGGAGCACGATCAGGTGGAAATTATAGTCCTCGGTTTCGGAGATCGAATAGGCGTCCTTGTTTAAAAAAATAACGCCTTCACAGGTATATCCGGTGGCCCCCAGTTCTTCCTCCCCGGTGGTTTTGACAAAGGTGAGGGGGCCGGGGTCCGGCAGCTTCAGGCCATGGGATCCGAGCATCTGATCGATCCATTCCATGGTATCCTGCACCCGCTTCTCTTCCTCGGCGGTGAAGGGCAGCACCTGAAGGGCGGAAAACTCGATATATTCCTCCAGCGTTCCGCCTTTTCGCTGCAGCAGGAATTCCAGCGTTTTTTTGTTGATCTGCCCGTGGTACAGGGTGCGGTTGCGGATCAGTTCCTGCCCTTCCGGCACGTCGGCGCAGCGCGCGGTGAGTTTTGTGGTCCACACTGTTTCCCCCTTTGGCGCGGTCTCGGCACAGGCAGCCGCACATAGACGGCGAATGGGATGAAGACGATGACGCATGGGATCCCGACCTGACAGTTGAAGGCGGGATGGGCGTTTTCAGCGCCGGGGACGAAACGTACCTCAGGGAAACCGACGGGGCGGAGGACGAACCGGATGAGGACGAGTTCCTTTCCTTCTATGTGGACATTAAAAGCGACGGCACGGCGGACCTGGACGATCTGCCCGCTTACTATCGGGTGGACGGCGGGGCGGAAAGACCCTTCTCCGACGTTTCGCAGGAAGAGGGAAATGAAGCCAGGTACCACATTGATCTTCAGGACATGGCCGAAATGGCCCCCGGCCTGCATGAGATCGAAGTCTATGTCAACGACGAGGTGGTCCACACCGACCGCTTTTATGTGCCCCGGGACTGGGATGAGATCATGCCCGACCCGTCCGAGGAGCAGATCAGCGCCGTATCCGGCAAGGGACGGTCGACCTATGTGGTGTATTATCCGCAGTTTGAAAACACTACCGGGATCACGGAATACGCGATCGATTTCTCCGTTGACGATATGAGCAGGGGGACCTATTTCAGCACCTTCAACGCGGAAATGGACACGGCGAACTTTGATAAACAAGGCCTGCAAATTTCCGAAAACTACGGCACCAGCGCCGGTTTCTACGGCGGATTCCAGTACCTGGAGGACGGCAGGAAGGCCATCATCATGACGGTGTGGGATGTGTTCTGCCAAGACGGGCAGGGCAACAAAAAAAGTCTTCAAGGCGACTCCCCTGTATACGGATGACAAGGCCAGGATCCGGTCCGAATCTGCCGAGGAATCCGGCGAAGGCGATTTCCAGCAGTTCACCATCGACTATCCCTGGGAAGCGCGGCATCCTTACCGTGTACTGGTTCAACTGGGGAAAAAATGACGCGACCGGAAACGCCACCGCCACCCTGCAGGTGTGCGACCTGACCAGTCAGGAATGGAAAAAGCTGGTCACCTGGGACCTGGGGTATCCCAGCGAATACATCAGGACCGACTGCCTGACCGGTTTCCTTGAAAACTACCTGGTCCAGTACAGCGGGGATGTGCGGAGCGCCAATTTTTCCAACATCCGCGGCCGCAGCGCACAGAGCGGAGAGTGGATGGGAGCCGATTCCGTCAAGTTTACGATAAACAACAGTGAAGATACGTTCAACTATATCGGCAGCTACCAGTTCGGCGCAGACGATACATCCTACTATGCGATCACATCCGGCGTGGACGGACTGTGCCGGCCCGGGGAAAGCGGGGCTATCTTCTCCGTGAAGGATCCTTCCGACGACATGCCGTACTGAAAACGGATCCGGATAAAGGCGCTGCCGCAGAATCAAAAAACTGCGGCAGCGCCCTTTACATGTTGACCGGGATCAATAAAGACCATTCCTGCCGGCCCGTAACCGCAGCGCCCGGAATGGCAAAACCCGCGGAAAGCATCATTCCGCGGGTTTTGTTTTTCGGTTTTTCACCTCCAGGAGAGCGAACGCCAGATCTCGTCCATTATCGCTTTCGATTCCTTTTCCCGGTCTGTCCGTATCTGGGACGTCAGATAGTAAATGCATCCTTTATCCCGGACCATCATGGTACGGTTCAGGCGTTCCCCTTCCTTTCCCAGGCAGCGGAAGGTGAACCCGAAGGCCGTTTTCTCTCCGATTTTTCCTTTGTTGTATTCTTCAAACCGGTAATTCCATTCCCGCAGCGCGTGCCTCATTCTTTTTTCAAGGCCCTTTGCCCCGTCCGTCGAGCAGGCCAGCATGGCGAGGATGCCGTTCATCCGCTTCCACGAGGCAGAGAAGATCATGCGCCGCTCCGGATCGGTCACGCTCCAGTCCGGGATCACTGCCGATTTGTCATAGATCCTTTTTTTCTCTTCCGGATCCATCTGATGAAATTCGGGGGGTAGTGCGATCCGGATCGTGTCATTGATCATGTATTGGTTCGTCATGGTTTTTTCCTTTCCCGTTTCCTGCGTATATCGTTCACAGCACCCGCTGTCTTTTCCGTGTCCGCCTTTTTTGAAGGCTGACACCTGTATATACGCATTTTCCGGGGGGTTGGCGGCCGCCGGAGGGGAGGATCAGCTTTTTTACATTCCCGACCCGGATACGAAAAAACCCGTCAAACAGTCCGGTGACAGACCGGACCCATGTGCGAAATGAGGACCTGCCGCGCCATGCCGTCACCGCGAACGCACAAGGCGCGGGGATGGATGCCTGTCCACCGGAACCAGGGCCACCCGGTCCGGCCGCCGCATCACTTTTGAATGAGGACCGAGTATCCGCCGGGATAGAGTATTTCATCGGTGAACCGGCCGTTTTCGTCCAGTTTCGGGATGCTGACAGGCAGCGTGCCGGTGATGTCCCCGCCGGACAGGACCAGATAAAGCGCGGCGGGAACATTGGGACCATACTGGCTCACGCCGCTGTCCTTGTCCCGTGGATCCTCGCTCATGCCCCGCGCGCCGTAGGCAATGACGACGGCGTCCGCCGCAGTGTAATGCGCCGCGTCATACGGCAGCTGGGCGCTGATGACGGTCACATCATTTCCCGCCGCGTGAGCCATGATGATCACCGTATCGATCATGGCGGTATCGGCTCCGTTTTTTGTCGCCGGATTCATGCCATTGGCGCTGTAAGACGCGCTGACAGTGATGATATGGCGGGTGTTCTGGACCAGGTTTTTAAGGTCTCCCACCGTCATCGAAGACAGATGAAACACCGGGATATTCGTTTCGGCGGACAGCCTGCCCTCGTCCTTCAGGCGTGAGACCGCGTACTCAGCGCTTTTGACCATGTTTGCGTTGGGCACCAGGATGGCGACTGTTTCCTCCATGTTCAGCGGCAGCGTGTTTTCATTTTTCACCAGTGTGACCGCTTTCCTGGCGATCTCAAATTCTTGCTCATGGTGGGCAGCGGAACCCACCGCGCCGACGGCCTTCTGCGCCCGCATTTCGGCGCCGCCGCTTTCATAGGGCGTGAGCATCCCGTGTTTTTCCTTGAAAGAAAGCACCCGCTTTACCGACGCGTCAAGGGCCTCCATGGAAATGGTCCCTTCGTCCGCCATCGCGGCCACGTCCCGGATATACTTTTCCAGAGCGGCAAGGCCCTCCCGTGTGGCGGTGTCCACCGGCCGCAGGATCAGGTCGACTCCTGCCTCAATGGCCAGCTTCGCCGTATCCAGCAGGGCAAAATGCCTTGCGACAGCATCCATATTCATGGCGTCGGTAACGATCAGTCCGGTAAAGCCCATATCATGGCGCAGGATATCCGTCAGGATGGTTTTGGACAGGGTGGCGGGCAGGCCGATCTCCTCACCGGTCTCAACGGAAATATATGTGCCCTTCTCCACCTTGGGATACACGATGTGCGCGGTCATGATCATATCCGCGCCCGCATCGATACCTGCCTGGAACGGCACCAGCTCAAACGCTTTCAGTTCCTCATAGGTCTTGTTGATGCACGGCAGGCCGGTATGGCTGTCGGTATCGGTATCCCCATGGCCCGGGAAATGTTTAAGGGTACAGAGCGCGCCGGCTTCATGCATTCCCTTCACAAACGCCACGCCGTGGGCAGCCACCTGTTCCGGCCGGTCGCTGTAGGAGCGAATGCCGATGACCGGATTGGCGGGGTTATTGTTTATATCCACCACCGGGCCGAAACTGCCGGAATAACCGATGGCGGTCACTTCTTCGCCGATAAGCCGTCCCGCGGCTTCCGTGACCGACAGATCGTTCACGGCGCCCAAAGCCATGTTGCCGGGCATCTGCGTGCCCTGCCCCAGGCGCGTCACATAGCCGCCCTCCTGGTCGGTGCAGGTGATCAATTGCGTCCGGCCGGGAACCGAAGCGTTGGCGGTCTGCACCGCGTCGACCAGCCTGGCGGCGGCGGCGTTTTCCTGTGCGTTCTGCAGGTTGAAAATGATGCCCCCGAAGCCGTATTTGCGCAGCATTTCTTCCATTTCGGGATAGATCTCCGCTACGCCGACCCGCTTGTCTTCTTCGTTCTGCCGGTAATAAAAAGCGGGCATCAGCAGCTGGGCGACCTTCTGCTCCGTGGTCATGCCAGCCAGTATTTCTTCCGGCGACGGATTGCCCTCGCTCAGAGCAAGGCCGGGAAGGAGGAGAGTCAGAACCATGAACAATGCGCTTATTTTCTTCATTGCGGCATAATCTCCTTCAAAGTCTGAATTATGTTATTTGGGGATACTGCAGCTCAATTTTATAATATATAAGAGCAGAATGCAATGCATGCGGCCGCTGTTTTTGTCAATCAGTCAGAATGAACAGGGGGACAGTTCTGCACGGCTTGCACATCGTCTTCAAAGAACCATTGCCGGTTGATCCCCCGCAGCATCACATGGCAGATCCCGCTGCCCCCCGTTGCTCTTGCTGTTCCCGGCATTTTGCATCACCCGGTTCATTTTATGGCTTTCTTTGCCTTTCTTTCAACACGAGAACCGTCCCCTTCGGGAATGGCGGAAGGAGATGGGCGGCAAAGAGGCCCGGGCACATTGTTCAAATCCTGTTTTTTGTCATTTCTGACGTTGACAGCGAAAATGGAAATGCTATAATCCCTCCATAAACGCGTTTGACCAGGGCAAAGTAACTGTCCCCGCCGCGCAAAGAGAGCCCCCGGCGATGGGAAGGGGGCCGCGGCAGGACGGCGAAGTTCTCCCCGGGAGCGGCGTGCCGAAGCGGGAGACCGTGGGTAGGCACGGACGGCGCCGCCCGTTACCCGGTTTTGAGGCTGCCGCCGAAGCGGCAGTGAACGACGGTGGTACCGCGAAAGCAATTTCGCCCTTCTGGCTTTGAGCCGGAAGGGTTTTTGTTTTCCGGTATGAGGCCGGGACGCGGCAGCAGCGTATCCCGGCCGCCGATAAAAAAACAGATGGAGGCAAAACACATGAAAAAGACAGCGGCAATCATTCTTTCCCTTTGCCTGATGGCAGGCATGCTCACAACGGTCTGCGCCGAGGAGAAAACCCATAAGATCGGCATCCTGCAGTTCATCCAGCACGCAGCACTGGACGCCGCCACCCAGGGTTTTGAGGACGCCCTGACGGAGAAGCTCGGCGGCCGGGTGACTTTTGTGGAGCAGAACGCCTCGGGAGAGGTATCCAACTGCGCCATCATCGCCACCTCCCTGGTGGCGGAGCGCTGCGACCTGTACCTTGGCAACGCCACGCCCGCCCTGCAGGCCCTGGCCAACGCCACCTTTGACGCTCCGGTACTGGGCACCTCCATCACCGACTATGCCACCGCCCTGGATATCGACGGATGGACGGGTATCACCGGATTCAATGTATCCGGCACCAGCGATCTGGCCCCCCTGGACCGCCAGGCCGAAATGATCCCGGAGCTGTTCCCCGAAGCGAAGACCGTGGGGCTTCTGTACTGCTCAGCCGAAGCCAACAGCGTATACCAGGTGAACGCTGTCCGGGCCTGCCTTGAGGAAAAAGGGATCGCCTGCAGGGATTATTCCTTTGCCGATTCCAACGACCTGGCTTCTGTGGCGCAGACAGCCACCGAATGCGACGTCATCTATATTCCTACCGACAATACCTGCGCTTCATATGTGGAAACCATCGCCAACGTGGTGATTCCCGCGGGAACGCCCGTCATCACCGGCGAGGAGGGTATCTGCGCCGGCTGCGGTGTGGCCACGCTGTCCATCAGCTATTACGACCTGGGCTACGCCACCGGCCTGATGGCCTACGACATTCTTGAGGACGGTGCCGACATCACGACGCTTGAGATCGCCTATGCCCCCGAGGTCACCAGGAAGTACAACCCCGCCGTCGCCGAGGCCCTGGGCATCGCCATCCCGGAAGGCTATGTGGCCATCGGACAGTAACGCGGCCCGCTCTTGCGGGAGGGAGGGGCGACCCCTCCCTCCCGGACGGGCGGACGAACGGTTCAGGAGGATAATACGTTGGATCTCGTAAAACTTCTCAACCAGCTGCCGGGAGCGGCGGCTCAGGGACTGATCTGGGGCCTGATGGCCATCGGCGTGTATATCACCTACAGGATTCTTGACATCGCCGACCTGACAGTGGACGGCTCCATGGCCACCGGCGGCGCCGTTGCGGTGGTCCTGATCATGAACGGATGGAACTGCTGGACGGCGGTGCTGGCGGCCTTTGCCGTGGGCATGATCGCGGGCCTTGTGACCGGCGTCCTCCATACGTCCATGGGCATCCCGGCCATCCTCGCGGGGATCCTGACCCAGCTGGGCCTTTATTCCGTCAACCTCAGGATCATGGGCGGAGCCAACCTGCCCGCCAGCGCCCGCAAATACACCCTGGCGCTATCTTCGGTAAACGTGGGCAGGGTCTCCTTTTCCAACCCCATTTTTGTCATGCTTCTGGTCACGGCGGCCGTCATCTGCCTGATGTACATCTTCTTTGGGACGGAGTTTGGCTGTTCCCTGCGTGCCATCGGCGCCAACGGCCAGATGGCCCGTGCCCAGGGCATCAGCACCGGGTACGGCAAGGTGGTGGGACTGATGCTCTCCAACGGCATGGTGGCCATGTCGGGCGGGCTTTTGAGCCAGTACCAGGGCTTCGCGGACATCAATCAGGGCCGCGGCGCCATCGTCATCGGCCTGGCCGCGGTGATCATCGGCGAGGTCATTTTCGGAAAGGTCTTCCGGAACTTCGCCCTGAAGCTGCTGGCAGTCACGATCGGCGCCATATTGTATTACCTGGTCATCCAGGTCGTGCTGTGGCTCGGACTCAACACCGACGACCTGAAGCTGTTCACCGCGCTGGTGGTGGCCGTGTTCCTGGCCGTTCCCTACTGGAAAAACGCGGTAAAGTCGGCGGGGCACCGCAGGGGAGGAAAAGCCGATGCTTAAGCTGGACCATGTGAGCAAAACCTTCAATCCCGGCACCGTTACCGAAAAGAAGGCACTGACCGACCTGTGCCTGGAGCTTCAGCCGGGCGATTTCTGCACGGTCATCGGGGGCAATGGGGCGGGCAAATCCACCATGCTCAACACTGTGGCCGGGACCTTCCTGCCGGACAGCGGCTCCGTCCTGGTGGGCGGTAAGGACGTGACCCGCCTGAAGGAATACCGGCGGGCAAGATACCTGGGCAGGGTGTTCCAGGACCCGATGCTCGGCACCGCCGCTACCATGTCCATTGAAGAAAACCTGGCCCTGGCCCGCCGCCGTGGGCAGAGAAGGACGCTGCGCTGGGGCATATCCAACCGGGAACGGGAGGAATACAGGCGCGCCCTCGCGGGCCTGGAGCTGGGCCTGGAGGACCGGATGCCCTCCAAGGTGGGCCTTCTTTCCGGAGGGCAGAGGCAGGCGCTGACCCTCCTGATGGCCACACTCCGAAAGCCGGAGGTGCTTTTGCTGGACGAGCACACCGCGGCGCTGGATCCCGTGACCGCTTCCAGGGTCCTGAAGCTGACCGACCAGATGGTCAGGGAAAACCGTCTGACCACCCTGATGGTCACCCACAACATGAACGACGCCCTCGCCTACGGGAACAGGCTTGTGATGATGGACAACGGGCGCGTGATCCTTGATATCGCGGGGGAGGAAAAGAAAAAGACCACCGTTGCCGACCTGATGGAGATGTTTGTAAAGGCCAGCGGACACGCGCTTTCCAACGACCGGATGCTCCTGGGCTGAAGGCCTCATTGCTCCCGCGCCCGCCACAGTGAACGAGGGGACGGTTCCAATGGCATTAAGATAAGGGAACAGTGCCCGAAAAAAAGCCGCATAAAAATGCAGGAAGTGGGAGAAGGAAAGTTAAAAACAGGAAAACCCCCAAAAAAGAGTATAGCAAACAAGCCGGCGGGAAATCA
>JAFXUZ010000051.1 GCA_017524725.1 Clostridia bacterium
GCGGTGATCACCGTGCCCGCCTACTTCACCGACGCCCAGCGCCAGGCTACCAAGGATGCCGGACGCATCGCGGGGCTCAACGTCCAGCGCATCATCAACGAGCCCACCGCCGCGTCCCTGGCTTACGGCCTGGACAAAGAAGAAAACCACAAGATCCTGGTGTACGACCTGGGCGGCGGCACCTTCGACGTCAGCCTGCTTGAGATCGGCGACGGCGTGTTTGAGGTGAAGGCCACCAACGGCGATACCCACCTGGGCGGCGATGACTTTGACGACCGGGTGATGAATTACATCGCCGACGCCTTCCAGAAGGAAAACGGCATCGACCTGAGGAAGGACCGCATGGCCCTGCAGAGGCTGAAGGAAGCCGCCGAAAAGGCCAAAATAGAACTGTCCGGCGCCATGAACAGCAACATCAACCTGCCCTTCATCACCGCCGACGCCACCGGTCCCAAGCACCTGGACATGACCCTGACCCGGGCCAAGTTCGACGAACTGACCGCAGACCTGGTGGAAAAGACCATCACCCCCATGCAGAACGCCCTCAGGGACGCCGGCATGAGCGTGAACGACATCGACAAGGTGATCCTGGTGGGCGGCTCAACCCGTATCCCGGCCGTGCAGGACGCCGTGAAGAAGGTCACCGGCAAGGAGCCCTTCAAGGGCATCAACCCCGACGAATGCGTGGCTGTGGGCGCGGCCATCCAGGCCGGCGTGCTGCAGGGCGAGGTCAAGGACGTGCTGCTTCTGGACGTCACGCCGCTGTCCCTGGGCATCGAGACCGAGGGCCACATCTTTACCCGCCTGATCGAGCGCAACACCACCATCCCCACCAAGAAGAGCCAGGTGTTCTCCACCGCCGCCGACGGACAGACCAGCGTCGAGATCCACGTGCTGCAGGGCGAGCGCCCGATGGCCTATGACAACAAGACCCTGGGCCGCTTCCAGTTGACCGGCATCCCCGCCGCTCCCCGCGGTGTGCCTCAGATCGAGGTGACCTTCAATATCGACCGCAACGGCATCGTCAACGTCAGCGCCAAGGACCTGGGCAGCGGCAACGAGCAGAAGGTGACCATCACCGCCTCCACCAACATGACCGAGGACGAGATCAACCAGCGCGTCAAGGAAGCCGAACAGTTCGCCGAGCAGGACAAGAAGAAGAAGGAAGAGATCGAGACCTTCAACCGGGCCGACTCCATGATCTATGAGTTTGAAAAGCAGCTGCGCGACAACGGCGACAAGCTGACGAGCGAGGACAAGGCCACCGTCCAGAACGAGATCGACGCCTTCAAGAAGGTACGCGAGGGCAACAACGCCGACGAGATCAAGAGCGCGATGGAAACCATGACCCAGAAGGTCTACGCCATCTTCGGCAAGATTTATCAGCAGCAGGGCGGCCAGGGCGGTCAGCCCGGTCCCGACCAGGGGAACGCCCCCTACGGTGACGGCAGCGTGGACGGCGACGGCAGCGTCGGCGGCGACGGCAGCGTCAACTGAACCCGAATAAACAGGTTATGATCATTGCCGGCGCGCCCTGAGAGGACGCGCCGGCAATGGTCGAAAAAAACAGCGTTTCTTTTCTGCCCGGCAGACGCCTGTGGGGAAGGACGCCACGGAAGAGGTCATTATGGCATCAAAACGCGATTATTACGAGGTCCTTGGGGTCGACAGGAACGCGACCCAGGAAGACATCAAAAAAGCATACCGGAAGCTTGCCAAGGAATGCCACCCGGACCAGCACCCCGACGACAAGGACGCCGAGGCGCGGTTCATGGAGCTGAACGAGGCCAACGAGGTGCTCTCGGATCCGGAAAAACGTGCCAGGTATGACCGCTTTGGCCATGAAGACCCCATGAGAGGCGGCGGAGGCGGTTCGTACGCCGGCGGGTTCGATTTCAGCGGTTTCGGCATGGGGGACGATATTTTCAGCCAGCTGTTCGGCGGCGCCATGGGCGGCACCCAGCGGCGGAATGCACCCATGCAGGGCAGCGACATCCAGTACGAATTGAAGCTGACGTTTGAGGAAGCGGCCTTCGGGTGCAAAAAATCCTTTGAGTTCACCCGCAACGAGGTCTGCGACGTCTGCAAGGGCACCGGCGCCAAGCCGGGGACCCAGCCCAAGACCTGCTCCACCTGCAAGGGTACCGGGCGGATCCGGGTGAACGGCGGCTTCATGATGATGGAGCGCACCTGCAGCGCCTGCGGCGGAGCCGGCAAGGTGATCGCCGACAGGTGCACAGCCTGCGGCGGTTCCGGGCGCAAGCGTGCCAGGCGCACCTGCACGGTGGAGGTGCCGGCGGGTGTGGATACCGGGAATTACCGCACCTTCCGGGGCGACGGCGAGCCCGGACGCAACGGCGGCCCCAACGGCGACCTGCAGGTGGTGTTCAACGTCCGCCCCCACAAGGTTTTCCGCAGGGAGGGTACCACGCTCTTTCTGGACCTGCCCATCTCGTTTACCCAGGCGGCCCTGGGCGCGGATATCGACGTGCCCACCCTGGGCGGAGGCAAGACCACCTTCCATATCCCCGAAGGCACCCAGAACGATACCCAGTTCCGCATCCGCGGGGAGGGCATCAAGCAGCTGCGCGCCAATGCCCGGGGCGATATGATCCTGACGGTGCATGTGGAAGTGCCCAGGCGCCTGAATGAAAAACAGAAGGAAGTCCTCCGGCAGTTTGAGGCCCTGAGCGGCGGACGCAAATCCTTCGGGGAAAAGATCAAGGAAATGTTTGAAAAATAAGGACCGCCCCTGTGAAGTAAAAAACACTTTTCGTCCCCCTGCGGGGATTGACGGAAAGCGGCGGATGGCGGATAATGGGATCGCAGACTCCCGGGCGCCGCGGTGCGAAGGAGTCGGGCGGTCCCTTTTTTGTGCATGGGAATAACTTATCAACGGAAAGGCCGGACACTACGGATGAATTATCAGCAGGGGAGCAATAACCTGAATCCGGGAAGCGGAGGGCCTGACAGGCCGAGACGTACCGGGAGGAATGAATATCCGCAGGGGAGCAGTAACCTGGATCCGGGAAGCGACGCCCTGGGCATGCCGGGACGCGCCGGAAGGAATGAATATCCGCAGGGGAGCAATAACCTGGATCCGGGGAGCAATGGGCAGGACAGGCAGCGGCGCGCCGGAAGGAATGCTTCCGCGGCGAAAAAAACCCTTTTCGGTATGGACATATGGAAAGTCGCCCTGATCGGCGCGCTCGGCGTCGTGCTCATCTGGGCGGTGGTCAGCATCATCTCCCGCTGGGTCGTTCCCAATGCCCGCGAAAAGCAGGCCCTGGACGATACCCGGGCCCTGGTCGGCGCGACCCTGGCGCCGGGGGAGACGGTGCCGGCGCCCGCCGTCGAGGCGACCATAGCGCCGACAGCCATCGCGGTGGTCACATCCGAGCCCCTGGAGACCGCCGAGCCTGTCCAGGCGGCGTATGTGACCTCCCCTCCGGGCATCAGTCCCAACGTGACGGCCCGCGTCACCTACAACGGCCTGACCTATTCGCCGGAGCTGTTGGACGATTACGTCGCCCTGTACGCCGTCAACAGGGACATGGGCGGATGGATCCGGGTCAGGGCGATCAAGAACATCGATTTCGCCTATGTGCGCGGCAGGAACGACTATTACATCACCCACGATTTTTACGGCAACGAAAACGTCAACGGTACGGCTTTCCTGGACGAGACCTGCACCGACTGGCCCCGGGACAAGAACCTGCTGATCTATGCCCACAACCTCAGGAGCGGCGAAATGTTCGGCGAACTGAACCGGATCGCCAGCATGAAGGTGATCCGCGCCAATCCCTTTGTGGACTGCGACAGCCTGTACGAAAAAGGGGTCTACATCCCGGTGGCGGTGCTGATCTGCGCTGTGGACGCCGCCGAAGAGGATTATTTCGATTTCAACGTGTCCAGTTTCCGCAGCCCGGAAGTCTTTGACGCGTACATCGCCCGCTGCAGGGAACTGAGCCAGGTGGCGCTGGACGTGGACGTGGATTATTCCGACGAGCTCCTGACCCTGGTGACCTGCTGCGACGATACCGGGACACGCCGTTTTTTGATGGTCTGCCGCCGCCTGAGAGCCGACGAGACCGAGGAATCGGTGCTGGCGAAGTATTTCAGGTGATCGCGGCGGGAGCATCCCGACTCTCTTATTAGGAAAGGGCGGCCTTCCCGATGAAACGGTCCCTGTTCTGCCTGATCGTGCTGTGCCTGATGCCGCTTGCGGCATTTGCCGGGGAAGGCAAGCCCCTTTACGCCGTGAAGGATGATAACGGCCTGTGGGGGTATATCGACTGCAGAGGAAACCCGGTGATCCCCGGCACGTTCTCCTGGGCGGAAGACTTCAGGGGCGATTATGCCCTGGCATGCGCTTATCCTGAAGGGATACGCATCCCGGATAACGAGGAAGGTCAGGCGGGAGTGATCGACCCGGACGACGGAAAACGGATGCCGCCGGAAGGACTGTACGGGGTCATCGATACCCGGGGCCGATGGGTGGTGCCGCCGGTCTGTTCCGACGTTCTGTCATCAAATGAAGGGTCCTGTTATGCCGGGGGGCGCGATACCGGCGTCTACTGGTTCACGGAAGGCACGGGCGATCAAATAAAGCAGGGCTTTTTCGATATCCCTTCCGGCTTCTTTTCCGGCATGGCGTATGATCGGGTCGCCGTCAGCTTTTACGGCGGAATGGACGCCGAACTGATCGGCGTGATCATGGACGGCAAACTGGGATTCGCCAACCGGACCACGGGAGAGATCGTGATCCCGTGCCGTTATTCCCCCGCGGACATAAGGGATTTCCGCGGGGATTTCTGTATGGTCGTGCCGATCGGTGCGGACGACGAGGACGCATGGCTTGTGATCGACCGGACGGGGCGGGAGATCCCGATGCCCGAAAACTGCTGTGCAGGCGGCGATTTCCACGAGGGACTGGCCGCCGTGCGGGATACGGAAACGGATCTGTACGGCTATATTGACGAAGAAGGCCGTTTTGTCATCGGACCGCAGTATACGCGGGCGTATGACTTCAGCGAAGGCCTGGCCCGTATTTACCTGTACCCCGACGTTGTTTTTGTTGACCGGGAAGGGAATGAACGGTATCGGTTTACTCAGTGATGCCGCAAAAAGCGGGAGACCACGGCGGTCTCCCGTTTTTGCATGCGGTCAAGTCACTGCCGGCGTCATACCGATCCCGGATAAATCGATATGTCATCGCTGCGGCGCCAAAGGCCCGGCCGGGGCCGCATAAGAAGGCATGGTGCGTTTTGCGAGGCATTGCTTTATTGCTGTTTTTTTCTTGCTAACGGCGGAAATGCGCGTGTATAATAGATCCGGGACGATCCGGAATTGAATAAGCGACAGGAGGGAAAACATATGACAAGAAAACTGCTGGCTATACTGACGATGACGGTCCTGTTGATCACCGCTTTTCCCATGGAGAGCTTGGCGCTGACCAGCACCCAGGTGAAGGAATTCCCGTTCAGCGCAGTGGCCTATATGGAGATCGAATACCGATGCGGCTGTACGCGCCGGGGGACGGGCGCGATGGTCAGCAGGTACGGTCTGGTCACCGCGGGACACAACCTTCTGTGCACAAAGCATAACAAGACGGCGAAAACCATCGATTTCTGGTTCGGTTTTTTCTCCAAATCGGATTACCTGTATTATTATGAAGGCAGCTTTGATTATACGTATTACTGCGATTTTTCCGACGGGTACACGTCCAAAAACGACATCGGCTTCGTCATCTTCAAAAAGAACGTGGGCCAGTACACCGGCTGGTTCGGGACCAGGACATACTCCAATGCTTCTTCCCTGACGGGCAAATCCATCAGGGCCATGGGCTATAACGTCCGGACACTGAAACAGACCACCGGAAAACTGACGTCGATCAATCAAAACCAGCTCACCTTTACCAAGCACGTGGACATGGACAGCGAGGGCGGCCCCGTCTATATGGTGGAGAACGGCGAATACTATCTGGTGGCGGTGTATACCAGTTCCACGGATTCGGAGTGGTACGCCCGCCGGCTGACATCGGAGATCGTCGACACCATGAAATCCAAAGGCGCGGGTTTCAACTGACGCGGATCCTTTAAAGCGCGCGGGGCCGTCCTCTCCGGGACAGCCCCGCGTATGTTTATATGTCCGTTTATGCCCGTGCGAGGGCAGCCTTGCGCCGTATGGCGCTGATCACTTCCATCAGGGCGATCAGCGCCATGCCGCCGATGAGGATGTACAGGCAGACGTTTTGCGGGACATCCCAGAACATGTAGGGCTTGTCCATGGCGAACTCGGCCAGGCCGATGATGACGATGCCCGCGAAACCGATGATGGCGGGGACAGCCTGCTTCCAGGCGAAATCGACCTTCAGGAGCCGGCGGGTCATCCAGGCGTAGCGGATCAGGAAAAACATGATGACAACGCCGCACAGCACCTGCTCCGCGGGAACAAATTCCCACATGTTCCCATCGACTTTTAACAGCCTCTGGCAGAATATCTGCAGAAGCGCCAGATAAAAAGCGGCCCGCTCCGCAGTGAAGCTTTCACGGTAACTGTTTTTCCAAATTTTCTGGCAGGACAGTACGACTGCGCATACAAGCAGCGCACAGAAACATTCAAGCATGAATACGGCATAAACCGTCACTTCCCCGTAGGACGTTGGAAATGAGACCGATACGGGAAAGAAAAAGTGCGCCTTATTCTCGACATCTTCACCGATCCCGGTAAGGCCGTCTTTAGCGAAAAAGTATTCGGCGGCGCGCACCAAAGCCAGCAGCATGGCCCAGCAGGGCGCGTACAGATTGGTTACGGGCACGCTGCCGTGGCTTGTATGTTCTACCAGGTTCAAAAACAGCCGGGTGCCGAGCAATGTGCCGGCCGCGAAACCGACGAAGGAAAACTGGTTGATATCCGGATTGAAAAGCGGAGAGAAGCCAAAGTGGAACACCTGGCAGATGACATAGACTGTTTTTGACATCAGTACGCCGATCACCAGCGCGCAAAGCTGTACAAATACGGCGGTAAGCCAGGGGCGTTCGCTTCGTCCGCCCCGCAGGCGAAAACGGAACATAAGGCCGGACAGAATAAAAGCGCTGATAAACGCGATGTACGGCATAATGGCAGCCTCCTTTGAATTCACCTCTCAGGCGGAATGACGGAGCGAAATGTTATTCATCCCAGGCGCTGGCGAAGTAAACGATATCGACCAGGTCACGGGACGAAGAGTTATAAATATCATTGATCTTTTCACCGTTGAATATCAGCATGGTGGAATCGCCGCCGTCCAGGTTGTAGGCGGTCTTTACCCCCATGTCGGCCACAAAATAGGTGAAAACCTGCAGGTTCATGCCGGAGGAACCCCGGGCGGGGCCGGCGCAGCAGATGCATTTGTAATGCAGGGGGCCCACCTGGCAGATGGCCATGCGCTGCCTGCCCTTTTCCTCGGCCATGTTGGCCCCGCTGACGCCCCGGACCGGCTCGCCGTCGATCACCAGGGCCGGGCCGAAATACATGGCGTTGATCACTTTTTTGCCGTTGACGGTGTCCGACACCTCGCCCTGCCGGGCCCGGGCGATCACATGGAAGTCGCCGTCCTCGTCGATGAGCAGCACGTCGGTGGAGCCGTCCAGGATATTTTTGTACAGGGTGCCCTGACGAAGGATGAAGCCCTTGCCGGTGTAATGAAAATAATCGCCGTCCACAGCCAGCACCGCATTGACTGCCTTGGCAAGGCGTGTACCTTTGACCGCGCGCGGAAAAGCCTTATCGAAACCGTCTGAAGATACGGTCCTCAACTGGGTGGGGGAGGCGATGACGATGTCGGCCGCCCACCAGTCACAGTCGCTGTAGCGGCCGCTGGTGAGGGTCACCGTGATGGTCGGGTCCCGGTAAAAGGTCTTGCCGTCGAAATTGTTCTGGTCCAATTCACACCCGCCCGAAAAATCGATGGGCAGGGCGTATATATCCTCCATGATGTCCGGCTGCCCGGGGCCGGCCAGGCCAAGTCCCTCCTCACATAGGGCGCAGTTGAAAAGCAGCGCCACAGAAGCGAGAAACGCGGCGGCGCGGAGAAAGAAGCGGCTGTAAAAAGATGAACGCATGCTTTAAAGCTCCTTTGACATTTGTTTTTTAAAGCTCGGTCTCCTTTTTCGAAAAAAGGCTCTTCCCCGCTGCCATGGCGGCGGCGCCAAGGCCGGCGGCGCACAGGGCGATCAGCGAATAGGTGAGGGGAAGACTGAAAAAAATGAGTTTGCCGCCCGGAAGGATCAGCGGCTTTTCCACCGCGAACTCCAGGGCGATGACGCCGCCGATGAAAAGGAGGGTCAGGGACATGTACAGGACGCCCCTGTGGCCCCGCAGGCCCCGGATGATCGCGATAATGACCACCGCGGCCAGGACCAGGGCGCTGATGAGCTGGCTGACCCTCACAAAAAGCCAGCGGACCACCTGGTCCCGCCGCAGGCTTTCAAAAATGACCTGCCCGGCGGCATAAAGGATCAGGGCGGTCAGGGCAGTCTGCCCCGGCGCGCGCTTTTTAAGGCGGATAAGCATCAGGATAAGGACCAGGAGGGCATACAGGCCCTCCCAGAAGAACACCGCCAGGTTCCATTCGTCGGGCCATTCGGGATCGGGGCAGGCGATGGGAAAAAAGCACCAGGGGACGGAGGGATCGTCCACGGGGATGCCGTTGCCCTGGCCGTCCAGCGGTTCGGCAAAGCGGACGCACATGATCAGCGTGAGCAGCGCCAGGGCTGCCAGGTCAAAAAGGGTGCGCCTTTGGCCTTTTCCAAGCAGGAGCACCGCGGCGCAGGCCCCGGCGGCGGCGCCGTAGAACATATAGCCGCCCATCCATGGCGAAAGGAATATCTGCCAGCCGAAATCCGGCACCAGCTCGGAGGGCAGTACCAGGCAGTTGAGCAGGTGGCCGCAGAAAACAGCCAGGGGGATGGCGAGCATCAGGCATTTTTCTCCCCGCTCCCCGATCTTCCCCTTGCCGCACATCAGGAGGAACAGCGCCGATGCGGCCAGAGCGCCCAGGCATACGCAGGCGGAAAAGGGACGGACCCCGACGCCGAATACCGAAAAAAGGGGATCAAACATGCATTTACCCTCTTTTAGTCCTTCCAGGCGGAGACGAAGAAGATAATATCGTTGATGGTGCGGTATTTTGAGGAGCCGAAGGCATTGATCTTCTCTCCCCGCCAGACCATCCAGGAGGAGGTGCCGCCGTCCAGGTTGTAGGCGTTCTGCACCGGGCCGAGGCTTGTGATCAGCTGGGTGAACTCTTCGATGGTCAGCCCGGTGGAATTGTTGTGGTCAGGTCCGGAGGTGACGACGCAAAGGTATTCCAGGGGAGCCGTCTGGCATATGGCCACGCGCTGGGCGCGCGCGTTGGGGCCGTAGTGGTCCCGGTCCCTGCGGTCCTGGAAGTTATCGGTGGCGACGCCGTCGACGACCAGGCCCGGGCCGAAGGAGAAGGAATTGACGACCGTGCCCTCAAAGGCGTCGATGTCGGCCTGTTTGGCTTCCCTGATGATATGGAAATCACCCTTGTCGTCGATCAGGAGCACATCGAAATAGCCCGAGGGATTGTGCCGCTTGACAGCGCCCTGGCGTACGATGAACATCCCCGCGCCGGATTTGTTGTCCCCGAAGGAATCCCCGCTGAGGGCGAACAGGGCGTTGACCCTTTTGGCCAAACGGGTCGCCTGCTGGGTGTCCTTGCCGTTGGAGGAGGCCAGGGAGGTCCTTATCTGGGTGGGGTTGGCGATGCGGATCCGGGCGGCGAGGTAATAGGAATTATACGCCCGGCCGTTTTCGATGGAAACGGAAATGGACGGGTCCTCGTAGAGCGTTTCCGACAGGTAGAAGGACGGGTTTGGTGCCTGGAACTGGGTCTCGTTTATGCCGTATTCCAGGACCTGCCCTTCGGCGCCGGCTTTTTCGCTGGTCACAAAAAAGAGCACCGACAGGCAGAACAGGAAAATGACCGTCAGGCGGACGGCGCGGGAAAGACGGGATGCCTTGCTCATATCATTCCTCCGGGGTCGGTCAGGGGGTGGGTTCCTCGTAGCGGTTGCCGGTGTAGGTGAAAACAAAGGGGTCTTCCGCGGTGCCCTCGCCGCCGGTAACGGCGCAGCGGGTCAGGTCCAGCGTCAGCGCGGGACGGACGCCCACGCCGGTGCGGGTGTAGACGCCCCAGCTCAGGTGGCCGTCATAACCGCACAACTGCATCATGATGTTGCCCTCCGACAGGCTCTTGAACGCCACCACCCAGTAGGGGCAGGTGTCATATTCGCCAAACACGTACAGCTTCTGTCCCCAGTCGGGGTACATTTTGATGGATTTGGCGTAGGGGGACGCCTTGGCGCGGCGCTCCTTGTAATTGGTGCCGTAGCGTCCGGCCGAAAATCCGTAGGCCGGGGTCAGCATCTGCTCGTCGGTCAGGGGATAGATGAGCCCGTTATGGGTCTCCACCAGGGCGCCGCGGATGGGGTCGTCCCCAAGGAGGGTGTCCAGCATTTCCCCGTTCATCCAGGTGTACAAATCGCTCTGGTCATAATCCGTGATCCGCCTGAAATTGCGCTTTTCACTGTCGCGCTGGCTGGAGCATACGATGACCTGGTGCACGTCCAGGATGATATCCGAAAACAGGAGGGCCTGCCCGTTTTCCACGCTCAGTATCCACCAGAGGACCGGCTTTTCGGTGCCGTCCGTTTCATACGGATAATTTCCCAGGACCACGTACTGGTAGTGGGGGGCACCGGTCTTTACGTAGCCCCGCAGCGTTTCGGCGCAGGCGGGGAACGCGGCGGTGAGGCAGCAGAGGACCGTAAGGATGGCGAGGAGTTTTCGGAACATGGACAGAGATTCCTCCTAATCTGATAACCGGGTCCGGGTAAGGACGCCTCTCATGATGTCCGGACGGGGCGGAACACGAAAAAAGCTTCTGTTTGGAAAAAGCAAACATAATGGTAACACGGGCGCCTGCCTTTGTCAAATGATACGGATACGCATTAGTAGGCGGGACTGTAGGGAAGGACGGCGACGATCTCATCCTCGATGTACAGTATCCGGTACATGGCGTCGGGGTCTTCGTTGTAAACGCTCAGGAACCCGTACACGTCCCTCAGCTGCCGGGCCGCGCCGCCAGAAGAGCAGTAATAGACGCAGTCGCAGCTGACGGGGTAATGATAAAGGTAGGAAGAATCGTTCAGGTAGGTCGAGCGGCTGCCGTCCGCATAGGAGGAGGAGCGGTAGTTGACGGTGACCAGGTCCGCCGCAATGTACCACACGCCGCCGCTTTCATACACCGAACGGATGTAGCCCGCGGAGCTGCGGGTGCGTTTTTCACTGGGCCTCCGCTGTACAAAGACCGTATATACCGCCGATCCCGTGGTGTTGGACACCCGCACCGTCACGCAGACCGGTCCGTCCGAAAGGGGGACCCTGGCGGAGGCGGTGCCGGAGGGGACGTACTCCCCGTTGACGGTGGCGTAACAGCCGCCGGGGACTGTCGGTATAAAGGAGATCCCGGTCTCCGATGAGGCCACGGTGACCAGGTAGGACCGGGTGTAGGGGTCGAAGGAGGGAGGCGAGGAAACGGCGGTCCCCTCACAGGAGTGGCTCAGCATGGTGAGCACCGGAGCGATATCGGCCTTTGCGGCGGAAAAAAGCATCAGCAGGCAGAGGGCCGCGGGAAGGAACGCGTTCTTTTTCATGTGCACACCTCCTTAAAGTCCGGTATCCTTGTCTATTTCAGTATAAAAACGTAAACTCCTGCCCTTTTTGTTCCGGGAAATGGGGAAAAAATATAAAAAAATAAGTCCGGGCTGGTCCGTGCGGGCTTTTTTATGTTACTATTGTGGGGCCTGCGCCCGGGACGCGGCGGAGAAAACGGCAAATACCCGGAGGATGGGATGGAAAAGGATATCATGACAAAACGAGTGTGCGTTTTACGTCACAGGCCTTTTTTGTACGGGCCCGCATCAGGCCGCGGGATGAGGATGATCTGCCGGGCAGTGGCATGCGTCCTGCTTTTATGCGTGCTGGGAACATCGCGCGCCGAAACAGTGCCGGAGGGGATCGTCAACGTTCTGCTGCTGGGGGTGGACCGGAATGAAAGCGCCGCCCGGGCCGGGGCGGTCCTGATCCTGACGGCGGATACGGTCCGCGGCGGGATCCGCATGACCAACGTGTCGGCGGACCTGCGTCCCGAGACCGGGGGCGGGACGGTGTCGTCGATATACGATTCCGGCGGGGCGGAAGGCGTCGCCCGGGCGCTGTCAAACCTGCTGGGGGTGGAGATCCAAAGGTATGTGGCCGTGGACCGGGCCGGCTTCAGCGCTGCGGTGGACGCCTGCGGGGGCGTGGAGATCGACCTGGGGGATGAGGAGGCGCAGGCGCTGTCCGAAATGTGCGGCGAGGACGTGCCTTCGGGACTCAGGAAGCTGAACGGCGAGCAGGCCCTGTGCTATGTCCGGATCAGGGGAGCCGGCTCCGGCGAACGCAGACAGCGGGTCTTTTTGTGGGCCATGGCGGAAAAAGCGCTGAGCCTTTCATCTCCCGGCAGGATCCTGGACCTGGCGGAGCGCCTGCTTCCCTATGTGACCACCAACCTGCCTGCCATGGACCTGATCACCATCACGGTGGCGGCGCTGATGGGCGAGGGAGGGAGCCCGGAAAGCTGCGTCCTTCCGGAAGACGGGGAATATGCCTCCGCGGACGGCGCCGCCGAGCTTCTGGATATGGAGGCGGCGGCGGAAAGGATACGCGCCTTCATATACTACGGCAGGCGGGGAAATTAAGGAACGGGAAAACGGGACGCGGATGTTCCTTCCTGCCGTCACCAGCACCCGGATACCATGAGAGTGCGGCTTTTCCCAAACACGATCCCCTTATCGGGATC
This sequence comes from Clostridia bacterium, assembly GCA_017524725.1. GTDB lineage: Bacteria > Bacillota > Clostridia > Christensenellales > Aristaeellaceae > RUG756. The sequence goes on from JAFXUZ010000051.1 coordinate 12,914, forward strand.
AGGCAAAAGAGAAATAAAAAAACTGCGGGGCGGGCGCTATCGCGCCTGCCCCGCAGCTTATGGAACGGATTGATTATCAGTCTGCTTCGATCTCGGGGACGGTCGGGATGACCGGGACGGAGGGGGAGATCTCAGGATTGAAGGCGGGCTCAAGATCCGGAGCGACGACCTCGATCAGTTCCTCGGGCAGGTTGCAGACGACGTATTCACTCTGCTCGACCTGGGAGACGATGCCGCTGCCGTCCACCATGAGAGCCTGCACGGTGGCGTAATAGTTGCCGGTCTCGTCCAGGTAGACCGAGAAGGAACCCTTGTGGGTCACGTTATCGATCATCAGGGTGGTGACGGCGCCGTTGACCTTGTACACCTGATAGCTGATGATGTAGTCTTCGGTCTGGCTGGAAACGGTGTAGGACCAGGTGACCAGCTGCGGGGAGAAGATCTTGGTCTTGCTGACAGTGGGGACCGAGATGATCAGGTCGGAGATGATCAGCGGGATCTGGGAGACCTGGGTCTCGGAGCTTTCCGCGGGCTTGCACTTGGTGCCGGTGGAATCCATCGCGTACACCTTCAGGGTGTAGTAGCCGGGATTGTTGGGAACATAGGAGATGGGGGAATCGTCGGAGGCGGAGGACATCTTCATGATCTTTTCCGCCTGGTAAATGGCGTAGAACACCATGTAATTGCCGATGTTGCCGGTAACGTTGAAGGTCCAGGTGATCGTATTGCCCACCAGGCAGGAGGTCGTATCCGGGACGGGAACGGTCACGGCCAGGGCGGTGTTGGGCGCGGGCTTCATCGTGACGACGTCGCTTGTGTACCAGCCGGTGGAGCCCAGGTCGTCCGTGCCCTGCACCTCGACGTAATACTTGCCGACGCCGGTGAAGGAGTCAGTGATGGTCGGGGATGTCACGTTGCCGCTGGCGATCTGGATGGTCGTGGAGGAGCCGGCGGGCGTGAACATGATCCTGTAGTCGGCGCTCCAGGAGCCGGTGACGTTCTTCACCCCGAAAAGCCAGGTGATCGCGGAGGACGAGACCACTTCGGTGGATACGGCGTGCAGGTTGGTGATGATCATGCTGGTAGTGGAACCCGCAGCTACGGTGACCGGCGCGCCGGCGAAGAAGGCTGCGGCCCGGGGAGTATCGTCCGTGGCGATCAGGGCGATGGTGTAGGTGTCGCCCTTGGGCAGGAAGACCTTGACGGAGGAGGAAGCGGTATTGCCGGAAACCGTGGTGATAAGCGAGCCGCTTGCCACGCTGCCGTTGAGGGCGCCGATGACTTCATAGGTGAAATTCACCTTGCCCATGGGATTCCCGCCCAGGGTGAAAAGCCATTCGCCGTAACCGGGGCCGTCCAGGGCTGCCTTCACGGGCGCTACGCTGGTGAAGGAAAGCGCGCCGGAATAGGAATAATCCACAAGGCCGCCGGAGATGGAGCAGGTCTGGTGCGTTACCTGATCCTCAGAGAAGATGGAAATGGTGTAGACGCCGAATTCGCCGGTCTTGACCGTGTATTTGACGATATAGCCGGAGAAGCCGGAAACGGTCTTCACGGGATTGCCGTCGCGGTAGATGGTATAGGTGGTCTTGAGGCCGCCCTTGTTGTTGTGGTGCTGCCAGGTCCAGGTGATCGTGCCTCCCGTGGTCATTTTGCTGGGAGAGCCGACCAGGTCGGACAGGTACAGGGACGTGCCGTCATAAACGACGATGGCGTCGGTCAGCTGGAAGGGGAAGGAGATGGTGTACTGCCCCTTGGAGTCGACGGCATAGGCCTCAATGGTGTAAAGGCCGGTGTCCTCGGCGAAATAGGTCACCGTCACGCTGCTTCCCGTGGTGGTTACGGAGGAGGAGTAGAACGCCATGCCGTTCTTTGAGATGGTGTAGAAGACAGTCTTGGTGCCCTGGCCGCCGGTAAGGCCGATCTTCCAGCCGATGGTGTTCCCCGTTTTTGCCGTGGTGGCGGTGCGGGTAATGCCGGAGATGTCAAAGGGGGTGGGGAGCGTCACCGTGACGTCGACCGTGGTGACCTCGCCGGTGGACTGGCTGGACTGATCCCAGACTTCACAGGAGAAATGATAGATGCCGGAAGCCGTGGGTTCGTAGGAAACGGAGGCGGTGGAGGTATCGAAGGAATCGATCATGGAGGCGCCCTGGTATACCTTCCAATAATAGTGCAGGTTCTTGTAGCCGCCGTTCGCCTTGGCGGTCACGGTCACCTTCTCGCCCAGTTCGATCAGGGCGGAGGAGACGGTGAGGCTTTCCATCACCAGCGGAGGCGCGTAGGCGCTTACCAGGTAGCCGGTGTCGTACCAGAAGGAGGTGCCCACATCGTCGGTACCGCGTACGCAGAGCCTGTAATCGCCGGGCTCGTTCAGGTTGTAGGCGAAGATGGGGGTGGGACGGATGGTGTTGATGACCAGGTCGTCGCTCTTGCGGTACAGGGAGTATTCGTAGCTTACGCCGCCGGTGGCGCCGCTGGCGCCGATCCCGCCGGTCTCGCCGTAGACGGTCCACTGGACGGTGGAGCCGATCTGGACCAGGGTGGCGTTGGGGGTCACATTGCCGATGCGGGGGCCGGTGCCCACGACGACGATGGCCTTGCTGATATAGGCGGTGGACACGTAATTGTATTTGGTGTCCTGCGCCACGACCTGCAGGTAATAGGTGCCGGTCTCGGTGAACTGGATGCTGTAGCTGCCGGGGGTCTTGGGCAGGTAATCATATCCGCTCCCCGAGGGGGTGTTTTTGTACAGCGTGTAGATAAATTCGTAATTGCCGCTGCCGCCCGTCACCAGCGGGGTCCATGTCATGGTGTTGCCCACGGCGGGGGTCCCGAACACGGTGAGGCCGGTGATCTTGATAGAAGCCGCTCCGGCCGTCACGGGCGCCGACAAAAGCATGGTCAGCAGCATGACGGGGATGAGCAGCCGTGCGATCCCTTTGCGAAGCATAAGATCTCTCCTTCCTTAACGATAGAAATAGTTACTAAAATAATTATAGCATAAAACACCGGAAATGCTATTGCGCAAACATGACAAAATGAGATAATGAATGTAACCACTCGGCAACAATTGTAATCTTTGCTCAATTTTTTTCAGGAACAGGGGGGAAAAGAATATGGGCGGGAAAGCCCTGTTTTTCGATCTGGACGGGACGCTGTGGGACCGGGAGGAACGCATTCCCCCGGGGACGGTACGGGCCCTGGAAAAGGCGCGCCGGGCGGGCTGCCTGGTGTTCGTGAATACCGGAAGGACCCGCTCCTTCGCGCTCCGGCCGGCGCTTTTCGGTATCGGCCTGGACGGCATGGTCACCGGCTGCGGCACCCGGGCGGAGGTCCGGCGCCCCGGGGACGCACGATTGTCCCTGAAGATAGGGGAAGCGCGCGTCCTGTACGAAAAGGTCCTGCCCTGCGGCCTCCTGGAGCCTATGATCGACGGCCTGGAAGCCCACGGCTTCCGGGTGCTGCTGGAGGGGACGGACTTTATGTACGCCGACATGGCGGCCTTCAGGGACGACCCTTACATGGCCTCGGTGGAAAAACGCGCCGGGGACGTCCTTAAGGACCTGAAAGGGGAGAGGGGAAGGTGGCGGGCGTCGAAGATGACCTGCGACATGCGCCTTTCCCCGGACCGGGAGGAGGTCCTGTCCCGCCTTGCGGGGGAATGGAACCTGTTCCGGCACGGCGGGGATGTATGCGAGATCGTGCCCGCGGGGCACGACAAGGCCGCAGGCATGCGCCTGGTGTGCTCTCTTCTCGGGATCCCCATGGCGGACACCGTGGCCTTTGGAGACGGGGCCAACGACGTGGACATGCTCCTGGGCGCCGGGTATGGCGTATGCATGGGCGGCGGGGATGCGGAGGCCCTGGCGGCGGCGGACATGGCGGCGCCGCCCGTTGATGAGGGCGGCGTGGAAGAAGCGCTCAGGCGGCTGGGACTTTGCTGACGCCCTTTGCGCCTGTGCCGGCGCGCGCGGCGCTGCGATAAAAACGAAAGTGATCGTCAGTATTCGGCGTAACCGCTCTTCTCCAGGTATTTGCCGCTGGAGAAATGCCGCAGCATGGCTTCCTCAAATGCCGCGGGGTCGCCTTTTTTCAGGGCTTCGACGATCTTTTCGTGCTTGACCACCGAATCGGACAGGTGGGGCTTTTTCTGCTCCAGCTGGAAGGTGACGTCCACGCCCCAGATGGCGTCCAGCAGGCTGTAGAGGACGGGATTGTTCAGGGGGCGGAAGAGGAGCAGGTGGAATTCCCGGTCCTCCTCGCCGAAATAACCGGTCTCTTCATAGGATTTCCGCATCCGCCTGACGCAGTCCTCCAGCGCCCGGATGCCGCTTTGGTCCAGGGCGGCGAAGGCCATGGGCGCGTAGCTCATCTCCAGGATGCGCCGGATGGTGAACATCTCTCGGACCGACGGGTCGTCATCGCCCACGTGGAAGAAAAGGACGTTCTGGAAAACGAAATCCATCGAAAAGCGGCATATCTCGGTGCCCCGGCCCGGACAGGCCCGGACCATGCCCATCAGTTCCATGCTTTTGATGGCTTCCCTCAGCACGTTGCGGCTGACGCCCAGCCGTTCGCACAGCGTTTTTTCGGTGGGCAGCAGATCGCCCTCCTTCAGGCCGTTCAGGATGATATAGCTGCGTATTTCACGAAAGGCGGAAATGTACAGCTTTTCACCGTGCTCGCGGTTTTTCATGGGGCCACCTCTTCCGGACAGGTTTGTATTACAATTTGTTATGCCTATATTATACAGGGCCCGTTTGCCGGCTGTCAACGAACAGAAGTATGTAAAAAAAGGCGGATTTTTTTCCGTAAACTCACAAAAACCGTTGACAAGAACAAAACTTTGTAGTACATTTAAATCATCAGAGCCGCATGTGACGCGGCCGCCCCAAATATCCCACAAAGGAGGATCCCATATGAAGAAGCTGCTTGCTTTGCTCATTGCCCTGATGATGATGGTCCCCGCTGCCGTCGGCCTGGCCGATGACGAAGTCGCCATCACCCTGTGGACCTACCCCATCGGCGCGTGGGGCCAGGAGGCCACCGTCAACGAGATCATCGCCAACTTCAACGCCGCCTATCCCAACATCAAGGTGAACGTCCAGTACCTGGACTACACCAACGGCGACGCCCAGGTATCCACCGCCATCGAAGCGGGCACCACTCCCGACATCGTGATGGAAGGCCCCGAACGCCTGGTCACCACCTGGGGCGCCGCGGGCAAGATGCTGGACCTTTCGGACCTGTGGACCGAGGAAGCTCTGGCCGATATCGGCGCCACCTCCGAAGCGGTCGTTGCGGCCTGCAAGAGCACCGAGGGCATCTACTACGAGTATCCCCTGTGCATGACCACCCACTGCATGGTCATCAACTACAACGATTTTGAGAAGGCTGACGCCCTCCAGTATATCGACGTCGAGAAACATACCTGGACCACCGAGGGCTTCATCAACGCCCTGAAGGCGCTGACGGCCGCGGGCTTTGTCCCCACCGGCACCGTGTACTGCGGCGGCCAGGGCGGCGACCAGGGCACCCGCGCCCTCGCCATGAACCTCTACAGCGCTTCCTTCACCAATCCCGAGCACACCGGCTACACCATGGACAGCGATAACGGCCTGAAGGGCCTGCAGCTGCTGGTGGACCTGTGCAAGGAAGGCGTCCTGGAATACGATCCCGGCATCGTTGCCGGCGACGAGATCGCCCTGTTCTGCAACTCCACCCTGTCCATGGGCTTCTGCTGGAACGCCTCCGCGGCCGTTTCCAACCAGGCCTCCCTGGCGGAGGACGTGAAGGTGTTCCCGATGGCCTTCCCGTCTGACGACGGCATCCCCGAGCTGTGCGGCGGCATCTGGGGCTTCGGCATCTTCGACAACGGCGACGCCGCCAGGGCCGAGGCCGCCAAGACCTTCATCCGCTTCGTGTGCGACGATGCCGTGCAGGGCCCCAAGTCCGTGTACGCCAGCGGCTTCTTCCCGGTCCGCGCCTCCTTCGGTGACATTTACGCCGGCACCGAGAAGGCCGCCAACGCGGATTACGCCATCTTCATGCCCTACCTGGGCGACTACTACAACGTGACCTCCGGCTGGGCCGTGCAGCGCACCGAGTGGTGGAACATGCTCCAGCGCATCTTCGCCGGCGGCGACGTGGCTGCCGAGGTGGGCGTGTATATCGACAACAGCAACGCGGCCATCGGCCAGTAAGGCCTTTCCCCGGGCCCGCTCCATGAGCCGGGCCGGAGGATAAAGACGGATAAACGGCGCACCCCCGATCCCCTTCGGGAAAGGGGGTGCGCTTGTATCAGGGAGGACTCGATATGATGAACGCTGCGGGCAAGGTCCGCGTCCAGAGCATGAGGGAAGCGAAGATCCGGGAGAACGTCGCCGGATACCTGTTCATGGCGCCGGCCCTGCTGTTCTTCTTCGGCTTTGTCATCTTCCCGATGGGCATGTGCCTTTACACCAGCTTTTTCAATTACACGATGACGGACTTCTCCTTCATCGGGTTCGGCAATTACGCGGAGATGTTCGGCGACGCCATCTTCATCAAGGCGCTGACGAACACCATCATCATCGTCCTGGTGTCGGTGCCGTTCACCTGCTTCTTTTCCCTCTGGGCTGCGACGCTGATCTACCGGATGACCAACCGCTGGGCCGGGCTGTTCCGCTGCATCTTCTACCTGCCGGTGGTCACCGGCAGCGTGGCGGTCACGGTGGTCTGGAAATGGATCTTCAACAGGTATTACGGCATCCTCAACTACCTTCTTGTCAACATGGGCCTGATCAGCCGGAACCTCAACTGGCTGGGCGACGCCCAGTACGCCCTGGGCTGCATCATCACCATCCTGCTGACCACCTCCGTGGGCCAGCCGATCGTACTGTACGTGTCGGCGCTGTCCAACGTGGATCACAGCCTGATCGAGGCGGCGGAGGTGGACGGCGCCACCAACCTGCAGGTGTTCTGGAGGATCAAATGGCCCCAGATCATGCCCACCACGCTGTACATCCTGGTGATCACCACCATCAATTCCTTCCAGTGCTTCGCCCTGATCCAATTGCTCACTTCCGGCGGTCCCACCCATTCCACCGAGACCATCATGTATTATATTTACTACATGTCTATCAGCGGCAACCTGAACCGCTACGGTTACGGCAGCGCCATGGGCGTCATCCTGGCCCTGATCATCGCGGCTTTTTCCGCCGTGCAGTTCAGAATGGCCAGGACGGACAACGGTTAAGGGAGGAGGATCGCTGTGGAAAATACCGTTTATTCCAAGGGAAAGGCCCAGGCAAAAAAGCTTCGCGCCCAGAGAGGACCGGAACATGAGGTCGGGGGCACCACGCCCTACCGCATCGTATGCATCGTCGTCCTGGTCATCATCGCGCTCCTTTTCACCTTCCCCCTGTACTGGATCATCACCGGCTCCTTCAAGACCAACCAGGTGAACACTGCCCGGGTGCCCCAGTGGTTCCCGCTGGCGCCCACCATCGAAAATTACCAGAACCTGTTCACCCGTCCCGCTATGAAATGGCTTGGGAACACGGTGGTCATGTGCGTTTCCTCCATGGCGCTGACCTGCGTGGCCGGCTCCATGGCGGGCTATGCCCTGGCCAAGAAAAAATTCCACGGCCGCGCGCTGTTCTTTTCGCTGTTCGTGGGTGCCATGGCCCTGCCCAAGCAGGTCATCCTGATCCCGCTGCTCAAGGAAATGTCCTTCCTGGGCATCCACAACACCTTGTGGGCGGTGATCATGCCCACCGTGGGCTGGCCCTTCGGCGTTTTCCTGATGAAACAGTTCAGCGAATCCATCCCCGACGCCCTTCTGGAGGCGGCGAAGATCGACGGCGCGGGGGAGACGCGCACCTTCGTGGAGATCGTCCTGCCCCTGATATCCCCGGGCATCGGCGCCCTGGCCATCTTCACATTCATCAACTGCTGGAACGATTACTTCCTCCAGCTGATCATGCTCAACGAAACCGCCAAGCTGTCCATCTCCCTGGGCATCGCCAAGATGCAGGGCCAGTTCTCCAACGACTTCGGCCTCATCATGGCGGGCGCGGCGCTGAGCAGCGTTCCCATCATCATCGTGTTCATCCTGTTCCAGCGCTTTTTCACCAGCGGCATCACCATGGGGGCCGTGAAGGGGTGAGAAACGAGAGTGAAGAGTGGAGAGCGGAGGTTTGGATCAACTAACCGGGAAGGAGAGATTATTATGAGCCTGGAAAAATACTGCGGGGTGATCCCCGCCTTCTATGCCTGCTATGAGGACGACGGAAAGGTGTCCGTTGCGCGCACCAAAGCCCTGGCCCGGCACCTGGTGGGCAAGGGCGTGAAGGGGCTGTATGTTTGCGGCTCCTCCGGCGAATGCATCTACCTGGAAAAAGAGGAGCGCATGGCCATCCTGGAGGCGGTCATGGAAACGGTGGGCGGCATGTGCACCGTCATCGCCCACGTGGCCTGCAACAACACAGAGGAGTCCAGGCAGCTGGCAGCCCACGCCGAGTCCCTGGGGGTGGACGCCATCGCTTCCATCCCGCCCATCTATTTCCGTCTGCCGGAATACGCGATCGCCAAATACTGGAACGATATCTCCGCCGCCGCGCCGAACACCGACTTTGTCATCTACAACATCCCGCAATTGGCAGGCGTCGCCCTGACGCCCTCCCTGTTTAAGGAAATGCGCAAAAACCCGCGGGTCATCGGCGTCAAGAATTCGTCGATGCCAGCCCAGGACATCCAGACCTTCGTCCGCCTGGGCGGGGAAAACTGCGTGGTGTTCAACGGGCCCGACGAGCAGTTCATTTCCGGCCGGGCCATCGGCGCTTTGGGCGGCATCGGCGGTACCTACGGCGCCATGCCGGAACTGTTCCTGAAGATGGACGAACTGTTCCGTGCGGGCAGGGTCACGGACGCCCAGCCCATCCAGCACGAGGTCAACGACATCATCGCAGAAATGTGCGCCTGCAAAGGCAACATGTACGCCGTGATCAAGAAGATCCTGGAGATCAACGAAGGGCTGAAGCTTGGAAGCGTGCGCGCCCCCCTGTATCCCCTCCAGCCGGAGGACCTCCCGAAGGTCGAAAAGACGGCCGAAAGGATCCGCGCGGCGATAAAGAAGTTCTGCTGACGAAGAGGGACCGAAATGAAAACGGATTGACAACCGGCAAAGGATAACCGATAATTGACAATGGTCCCCGGACCATTGTCAATTATCGCTTTACGGGCACAAATAACTGCCGGGGCGTTCCCGGCCGGAAGGAGCGCATATGAAGCTTGAAGGCGCGATAGTCCATTTCCTCGGGGATTCCATCACCGAGGGCTGCGGCGCGTCCTGCACGGAAAAAGGGTTCGTCGCCGTGCTGGAAAAAATGTACGGGCTGAAAAAAGCCAACAATTATGGGATCGGCGGCAGCCGCATCGCCCGTCAGATCATCATAACGGAGAACATCTGGGACCGGGACTTCTGCATGCGGTATACCGAGATGGACGAAGAGACCGACGCGGTAGTGGTCTTCGGCGGCACCAACGACTACGGCCACGGGGAGGCGCCCCTGGGCGTAATGTCGGACCGGGAGCCGGACACTTTTTACGGGGCCTGCCATTACCTGATGCGGGGCCTTCTTGAGCGCTGGCCCGACAAGCCCATATGCTTCCTGACGCCCCTGCACCGCCTGTGCGAGGACGACCCGAAGGGCGAGGGAGGCCTGAAGCGCTATTCCGCCGCGCCGCTTTCCGTTTACAGGGACATCCTGATGGAATGCGCCGCGTTTTACGGCCTGCCGGTACTGGACCTGTGGTCCGTGTCGGGCATGCAGCCGAAGGTGGAGGCCGTCCGCGAGCGCCTGATGCCCGACGGACTGCATCCCTCGGACGCGGGGCACGAGATCCTGGCGCGCAAGATCGGGCAGTTCCTTATGACGCTGTGAACTCCTGCGGGCTTTCCCTGCGCGTGGATGTGAGGCTGTGCGGCTGCCGGAAGCTTTTCCGGCGCTGAAAGAGAGGGTATATGGCCGGGATATGGATCCGCCTGGTGCGGAAGAACAGGATACAGAAGGATATCATCGTCGACTGCGGCCGGGACGAGTGGATCCGGGCCCTGCACCTGGGCGTTGAAAAGCTGGACACCGCCCGTCCGCTGCTGCTTGAAAAACATGAAAGGGACTGGGCGGAATTCGGCCAGACCCGTTTCCTGAAGGAACATTTCATGGAGGACGTGGCCTTCGACCGGATGGAAGTGGAATGGATCGATCCGGAGGCCGGGAAAAAGACCAATGAAAAATATCTTTAAAGTTTCCCTGGCCCTCCTTGCGGCGCTGGCTTTGGTTATCCCGGCGCCGCTTTCACGCGCTGACGGCGCGGGGGTCATCATTTCCGAGATCATGGCGGCCAACGACGTCTGGAAAAACGGACGCCACGACGACTGGGTGGAATTGCGCAACGTTTCATCCGCTGCGGTGGACCTGTCGGGCTGGCACCTGAGCGACAGCGTGAAGAAAACCGAAAAATTCACCTTTCCCCAGGGTACGAAGCTCAAAAAAGGGGAATGCCTTTTGGTGTACTGCACGGACCGGGACGAAGGCCCGGGGTCGGGCAGCGTATTCTACGCGCCGTTCAAGCTGTCCCAGGAGGGTGAGGCCGTGGTCCTCACTGACCGGGACGGCGCGGCGGTCGACAAGGTGGTCTTCGTCAGCCAGTGCGCCGGGGTCAGTTACGGTGTGGATCCTTCCGGGACCATCGGCTACCTGGACACCGCCACCCCTGGCAAGCCCAATACCGGCAAGGCTTACGCCCGGCGGACCGCGGATCCCGTCCTTGTGACGCCCGGCGGCTTCTCGTCAGGTCCTGTCGCGGTGCGCGCCGAGGGCGGGGAGGGGACCGTGCTCCGCTATACGCTGGACGGCGAGACCCCGACCGCCGCTTCCCCGGTGCTCGGCCCGGAAGGCGTCACGCTGACCGCCACCGCCGCCGTGAGGGTTAGGGCTTATCGCGAGGGAGAACTGCCCTCCGGGACGGCCTGCGCCACCTACATCGTGGACGAGCCGTCCCCGGTGCCGGTGGTCTGCCTGACCTCCGACGACAAATACCTTTTCAACGGCAAAACAGGCGCCCTGGTCAAGGGGAGCGGCTCCACCCCGAATTACGAAAAGGAGCTGGAATACCCGGCCTATATCGAATATTACACCCCCGACGGGGAATGCCTGGTCAGTCAGATGGGTTCCTTCACCGCGGCGGGCCATTCGGCGAGGCAGAACTCCCAAAGGTCCATCGCGCTGTACGCCCGGGGCGTCTTCGGGCAGGACGAGTTCGCCTTCAACCCTTTCCCGCACCGGGATTACGATTCCTACCACAGCCTGCTCCTCAGGAACAATTCCGACGCCTTTTCCACCCGCCTCAGGGATCCGGTCATCTCTTCCCTGGCCGAGGGCCAGGACATCCTTTACCAGGACGCTCTGGCGGTCCAGGTCTATATCAACGGCCGCTACTGGGGGCATTACAACCTGCGGGAGAAGATCAACAAGTATTTCATCGCCCAGTGGGAGGGCGTGACCGATGAGGACGACATCGACGCCATCGATATCCTGGCCCGCACCGGGTCGGACAGCTACGTCCAGAACGGTTCCAACGCCGACTGGCTGGAGCTGTGCGAATTATGCAGGACCCGGGACCTGAAGGATCCGGACGCCCTGCAGTACGTCCTGGACCGCCTGGACGTGGACAGCCTGTTTACCCATGCCGCTTTCGAAATGATCATCGGCAACAACGACATCACCAACGTGCGGGTCTACCGGGTGCCGGGCGGCAAATGGCGCTACCTGCTGTTTGACGTGGAGGCGGGCTTCCTCAGCCTCAAGGAGGGGCCGATCAGCAACTACATCAAGCCCGTGTCCTCAAAGATCCAGGCTTTCCGGCACGAGCCCCTCAACGCCCTTTTGAAGGTTCCGGAATACCGGGACCGTTTCCTCCGCCGTTTTGCCTCCCTGCTGGAGGAATGCTTCCAGTGGCCCTATGTGGAGGCCCATTTCGCCCCCTGGGAGGAGGCGGTGCTCTCGGTGTTCGACAGGCAGTACGCCCGGTGGCCCTACCTGACCCTTTCCGACTGGAAGCAGAACGTCAGCGCCGTGAAGTATTACGCCCGCATCCGCCCCAAGAAGATCGTCGGCCTTCTGGCCGCCCGGATGAAGCTGACGGACGCGGAAGTCGAAAGCTTTTTCGGCCCCGTTCTGCGCTTGCTGGAGGAGACAAACACGCTGGAATGACAGGGCGTTCCCGGCATTGCCGGCCCAGGCCCGATTGCCCGGCCGCATTTGACAAACCATTTCCCGCCGACAGGGAAATCCGCTTGCCAAATGCGGCTTTTATGATAGAATATTATCGGATGTCTGTGCACGGAAGGCGTCCGGCTGAAAAATCACGAATGAGAATGAGGAAGTATGAAAGTCGGCCTTGTAAGCCTGGGATGCGCAAAAAACCAGGTAGACAGCGAACATATGCTGTATATGCTCCGCGAAGCGGGGCACATGATCGTCACCGATGAAAAAGAAGCCGAAGTGCTGATCGTCAACACCTGCGGCTTTATCGACAGCGCCAAGGAGGAATCCATCGACGCCATCCTCCGGGCCGCCTCCATGAAGACCGGGGGCAGGTGCCGGAGGGTGCTTGTCACCGGCTGCCTGGCCCAGCGCTACGGCAGGGAGCTGATGGCGGAGATACCGGAGATCGACGGCCTGATCGGCGTGGAAAAATACTCCGGGTTCCTCCGCTTTTTCGAAGAGACGCTTGCGGGCAGGCGCCCGATGGATACCGGCCGCACCGGCGAGGTCTTTGAGTGCGGGCGGATCCTGACCACCCAAAGCACCACGGCGTACGTGCGCATCGGGGAAGGCTGCGACAACCGCTGCGCTTTCTGCGCCATCCCGCTCATCCGCGGGCGTTACCGCTCAAGGGACAGGAAAGCGATCCTTGACGAAATGCGCCGCCTGGCCGCCGAAGGGGTGAGCGAGCAGATCCTGATCGCCCAGGATACCTCCTGCTACGGAAGGGACAGGGGTGAAAAGGACGGGCTGATCTCCCTCCTGCGGGAGGCGGACGATATCCCCGGCATCCGCTGGCTGCGGGTTTTGTACCTGTACGCCGCCGACGTGGACCGCGCCATGATCGACGCCATGGCCGGCGTCCGCCATCTTTGCCGCTATATCGATATCCCGCTGCAGCACGCCTCCCGGCGCGTTCTGAAAAGCATGCGCCGCAGGGGCGATATCGATAAGATCGAGGACACCCTCATGTACGCCCGGGAGAAGGGCTTCTGCCTGCGCACCACCTTCATCGTGGGCTTTCCCGGGGAAACAGAGGAGGATTTTGAGGAGCTGACGGCCTTCGCGAGCCGCGTCCGGTTCGACCGCATGGGCGCCTTCGTTTATTCCCCCGAGGAGGACACCCCGGCCGCGGCCTTCGAAGGGACCGTGGACTTAGGCACGGCCCGGGACAGGCTGGACAGGCTGATGAGGCTGCAGCAGGAGATCTCCCTGGAGCGCGGCAGGACGCGCATCGGTGAGACCGCGCAGGCGCTGGTCTGCGAAAAGACCGGCGGCGTCCTCAGGTGCCGCAGCGCCTGGGAAGCGCCTGACGCCGACGGCTGGATCCTGGTCCGGGGAGACGCCCGGGTCGGGGACTGGATCAGTGTCAGGATCACCGGCGCCGATATTTATGACCTTCGGGGGGAAATCGTATGAATCTTCCGAACAGGCTGACAATTATCCGGATCTGCCTGATCCCGGTCTGCGTTTTCCTCCAGTCGGCGGACCTGTATCCCTGGGCGCTGGGCGTTTTCTGTCTGGCGTGCCTGACGGATTTCCTGGACGGATACCTGGCCAGGAAAAACGACCAGGTGACGGTGTTCGGGAAGTTTCTGGACCCGGTGGCGGACAAGCTCCTGGTCCTGTGCGCGATGATCGTCCTTACGTCCCAGGGCTGCCTGGCCGCCTGGTGCGTGTGCGTGGTGGCCGCCAGGGAGCTGGCGGTGGACGGCCTGAGGCTTGTGGCCGCGGGGAAGAACATGGTGGTGTCCGCGCGCATGGCCGGGAAGATCAAGACCGCGCTGCAGATGTTTTGCGTCATCCTGTGCATGCTGTCCGCCTTCGTATCCGTGGATCCGGTTTTCGTCACGGTCTCGTCCGTCCTGATGGCGGCGGCCACGGTGTACAGCGGCTTTCTGTATTTCCGCGATTTAAGGAGCGTTTTTGCGGGGTAAAAAAGCCTGCGCGGGCCGGATCTGCCCGGCTGAGTGCGGGAGTGGAAAAAAGACAAATCAAGCTGGCGGCGCTGCGCCGCAAAGGAGGAGCCAAATGGCCAAAAAAGCATCCAAACCCGAGATCGTGGCGGCGATCGACGAAAAGAGCGAACGCGCCAAGGCGCTGGAGGCGACCATCAGCGCGCTGGAAAAGGAATTCGGCAAGGGGACCGTCATGAAGCTGGGGGACAAGGCCGCCATGCAGGTGGACACGGTGCCTACCGGCTGCCTGGACCTGGACCTGGCCCTGGGCGTGGGCGGCATTCCCCGCGGCAGGATCATCGAGATCTACGGCCCGGAATCTTCCGGAAAGACCACCGTGGCGCTGCAGATCGTCGCCGAGGTCCAGAAAAAGGGCGGCCTGGCCGCGTTCATCGACGCGGAGCACGCCCTGGATCCCAAATACGCCGAGGCCCTGAAGGTCAACGTGGACGAACTGTACGTATCCCAGCCCAATTCGGGCGAGGACGCTTTGGAGATCGCCGAATCCCTGGTGCGCTCGGGCGCGGTGGACATCGTGGTCATCGACTCGGTGGCCGCCCTGGTGCCCCGGGCCGAGATCGACGGCGAGATGGGCGACAGCTTTGTGGGCCTCCAGGCCCGTATGATGAGCCAGGCCATGCGGAAGCTGACGGGCGTGGTTGCCAAGACCAATTCCATCGCCCTGTTCATCAACCAGATCCGTGAAAAAGTGGGCGTGGTCTACGGCAACCCGGAGACCACCACCGGCGGCCGGGCGCTGAAATTCTACGCCTCGGTGCGCATGGAGATCCGCCGGGGCGAACCTATCAAGAACGGCGCCAACATCATCGGCAACCGCACCAAGATCAAGGTGGTCAAAAACAAGGTGGCTCCGCCCTTCCGTTCCTGCGAATGCGACCTGCTTTACGGCAGGGGCATCAGCCGCGAGGGCAGCCTTCTGGACCTGGCGGTGGAAAACGACATCATCAACAAATCCGGCGCCTGGTTCAGCTACAACGACCAGCGCATCGGCCAGGGCCGTGACAACGCCCGCCTGTTCCTGGAGCAGAACCCGGATATCGCCGATGAGATCGAAACGCAGATCCGCGACCGCCTCCTGAAGGACAAGGGCATCGACGGCGCGCCCGCCCCGGACGAGGACGTGGAAGAAATGCCCGAGGACGAGGGCGAGGACGACATCTGAGATCGGAGGCCGGGCCATTGGCCACAAGAAAAGCAGCAAGTGAACACAACCACCCGGATCCCGACTGCGGGCTGTGCCGGGTGGAGATGGAGCACCTGAGCGTCACGGCGGAAAACGAGACGATCCTGGAGGACGTCACGGCCCACATCCACTGCGGCGAGGTCACGGCCCTGATCGGCCCCAACGGGGCCGGCAAGACCACGCTCCTCAAGGCGCTCCTGGGCCAGATGAAGTACACCGGGCAGGTGTCCCATGTGGACAGCCAGGGCCGGGCCATCGGCGCCGTCCGGGTGGGCTATGTGCCCCAGCACCTGGAATTCGACCGCCAGATGCCCTGCAGCGTATGCGACCTGATGGCCGCGTCGCTCACGCGCTTTCCCGTGTGGCTGGGGATCCGCAGGAAGACCCGTGAAAGGGTGCTTTCCGCCCTCAAGACGGTGCATGCCGGGCAGTTGATCGACAAGCGCCTGGGCACGCTGTCCGGCGGCGAGATGCAAAGGGTCCTGCTGGCCATGGCGCTCACCCCGGTCCCCCAGCTGCTGATACTGGACGAACCGGTCTCGGGCGTGGACCAGAACGGCCTGCAGGCTTTCCTGGACACCGTTTCCTCGGTCAAGGCGCGCTACCACATGGCGGTGCTGCTGGTCAGCCACGACTGGGACATGGTCCGCCGCTTCGCGGACCGGGTGATCCTGCTGGACCGGACGGTGCTGGAAGCGGGCCGCCCGGAGGATGTGTTCGCGTCCCGGGCTTTTGACGAGGCGTTCCCCCTCAGGCGCTGAAGGCGCTCATCCCCACAGAGGTTTTTTATGTTTCAGTTTGCATTCATGCGCAGGGCCCTGGTCGCCATCGTGCTTCTGACGCCGCTCCTGTCCCTGCTGGGGACCATGGCGGTGAACCGCAAAATGGCGTTCTTTTCCGACGCCCTGGGGCACAGCGCCCTGGCGGGGGTCGGCATCGGCGTGCTGCTGGGCGTCAGCGACGTAACCGTGAGCATGCTCATCTTCGGCGTGTTCTGGGCGCTGATGATCAGCCGCATCAACCAGTCGGGCCGCACCGGCGCCGATACCATCATTTCGGTCTTTTCCTCCACGGGCATCGCCCTGGGCCTTTTGATCCTCAGCCGCAGCGGGAATTTTGCCCGCTACAACAGCCTGCTGGTGGGGGACATCCTGCACATCGCCCCCAAGGACCTTTACCTGATGGGGGCGGCCCTTGCCGTCGGCGCCGCGCTGTGGGGGGCCGCCTACAACCGGCTTCTCCTCACGGCGGTGTCCGTGCCCCTGGCCAGGTCCCGCGGGGTGAACGCCGCGGTGAGCGAATACCTTTTTGTGTGCATGGTGGCGGTGGCGGTGATGCTGTCCATCCGCTGGGTGGGCGTGCTTTTGATCAACGCGCTCCTGATCGTGCCGGCGGCCGCCGGCAGGAACCTGAGCCGCACCGCGCGCCAGCACGCCCTGTGGTCCGTGGGCATCGCCCTGTTCAGCGGCGTCGGCGGGCTGTGCCTTTCGTATCTCTGGGACACCGGGGTTGGGGCGGCGGTGGTATTGTGCGCTGCCGCGTGCTATTTCCTGAGCCTGATCCCATCCCTCGTGGAACGCCTCAGGGCGTGACGCGCCGGGCTTTCCGTTTCCCTTTTGCTGCTTTCCCGGACCATCCTGCGACCATCTGTCGCGGAGGGCTGCCTTTTTGCGGGCCCGCCCCTCCCGGATAAGGAGAATTATGAGACATATCACCCTTGTGGCGGACTGGATGGACCCGGACCTGAAGGAAAAGATCGACCTTCGGGCGGGTGAACTGGGCTTTGAGACCGCCTGGTTTTGCTCCGACGGCGAAGCCGTCCGTGACGCGGAAAAGGCGGAGATTCTCTTCGGCATGGCTCCCGGGGCCCTGAAGGCCGGCAGGGGGATCCGCTGGCTCTGCCTACCCTTCGCGGGCATCGACCGCTTCACCGCCCCCGGCGTCGTGCCGGAGGGGGTCGCCGTGACCAATTCCGCCGGCGCCTACGGGACGGCCATCTCGGAGCACGTGGTCATGGTGCTCCTGATGCTCCTCAGGCGCGAACACCTGACCTATGGCAAAATGGCATCCGGTGAATGGTGCCGGGAAGAAAAGCTGGAAAGCCTGTGGGGAAAGCGGGTGTGCGTCTGCGGCACCGGCGACCTGGGCAGGAACTGCGCGCTGCGCATCCGGGCGTTTTCACCTGCGTCGCTCCTGGGCGTATCCCGCTCCGGACGGCCGCTGCCCGGCTTTTTCGACGCCGTTTTTCCCTCGTCGGAGGCGGATAAGGCCCTGGCGGAGGCGGACGTTGTGATCCTGGCCCTTCCGGGTACCGACGGGACCGAGGATTTCCTCAGCCGCGAAAGGATGGCCCTTCTGCCCGGCGGCGCGTATATCGTCAACGTGGGCAGGGGACGGTGCCTTGACGAAAAAGCCCTGGTGGAAGGGCTTCGTTCGGGGCGCATCGCGGGCGCGGCCCTGGACGTCATGCGGCACGAGCCTTTGGAAAAGGACGACCCCCTCTGGCGCGCCCCCAACCTGATCCTGACCCCGCACTGCGCGGGCAATATGACGGTGCGGGCGACGAGGGAAAACTGTGCTGCCATGTTCCTTGAGGACCTGGAAAATTACGCTTCGGGCAGGGAATTGAAGCACCGTGTTTCCCTGAGGGACGGTTACTGACGCTCAAACATGTAAAACAGATTCGATTATGCTGATTGGAGGAGCCTGTTCTTTTATGGACGATGGAGAAGGCCGAAGGTTTGGCCTTTGCATGTTTTGCCTGATCCCGGCGCTGCTTTTCGGCGCCGCTGCCGCGGAGGGGGCTGCCCCCGCCGCTGCCGGGGGAGGGAGCACCGCCCTTTTGTGGGCGCTGGCGGCGTTCCTGGTGCTGTTCGCCAATTTTATCGCCGTCGCGGAAACGGCCCTGGCGTCCGCGTCCAAGGTAAGGATGAAAGTGCTGGAGGAAAAGGGGGACCGCAGGGCCGCCCTGGTGCTCCGGCTGCTTGAAGGATTCGACCGGACCATATCCGCCATACTGATCCTGACCAACATAGCGCATATCGCCGCGGCTTCCCTGGTGACCGTGGCCGTCAACAGCCTGTGGGGCCTGAACGCCGTTTCCGTCGGCGCCCTGGTGACGACCCTGGTCCTGTTTTTCTTTGCCGAAATGCTGCCCAAGTCCTTCGCCAAGAAATACGCCGACCGGCTCTGCCTGTACACGGCGGGCCCGCTGGACGTGCTTTGCCGCCTGCTCAGGCCGCTGACGGCGGTGCTGTCCGCCATCGGGAGCGCGGCAGCCGGGCGCGGGGGCACGGAGGAGCCGGTGTCGGTCACCGAGGAGGAGATCCACGACATCATCGACGGCATGACCGAGGAGGGCAGCCTGGACGAGGAGCAGGGAGACCTGATCTCCAGCGCCCTGGAGTTCAACGAGCTGACGGTGGAAAGCATCCTGACGCCCCGGGTGGACCTGAAGGCGGTGGACATCGACGACGATCCCGAGGAGATCCTGGCCTTTATCCGCAGCCAGAACCATTCCCGGCTGCCGGTGTACGAAGGGACCATCGACAACATCATCGGCATCCTGTCCATCCGCAGGTACCTGCGCGCCTACCTGCAGGCGACGGGCGCCTGGGAGGAGGGCTGCGTCCCCGACCCGGAAAAGCTCCGCAGCCTCAACCTGCGCAAGCTCCTGGACGAGGCGATGTACGTGACCGAAAACAGCAAGGTGAACGAGCTTTTGCCCAGGATGAGTCGGGAAAGGCAGTCCATCGCCATCGTGACCGATCATTACGGCGGCACGGTGGGCATTGTAACGGTGGAGGATATCCTGGAAAGCCTGGTGGGCGAGATCTGGGACGAGGAAGACGTGGTGGAGGAGCCGGTCATCGACCTGAAGAACGGTTCCTTCCTGGTGGACGCCGGCGAAACGGTGTCCGACGCCTTCTGGGAGATCGGCTTCGAGGACCCGGAGGACGACGAAACGCTGATGAACAAGCGCGTGGGCGAATGGGTGTTTGAGCATTTCAACTCCGTTCCCCGCGTCCGGGACCATTTTGAATACGGAGGCCTGAAGGTGTACGTGGCCCGGATGGAGCACAACCGCATCCGGAAGGTCATGATGAAGCTGCCCGGCGGCGCGAAAGCCCCCGCACCTGTCGGTCCCGATGCGAAAGCGGCCGCTGAAGGGGGGGAGGGCAAATGACGCTCGCGATGATGCTCCTGGGCATCCTTTGCTGCGTGTTCCTTTCCGGCTTCTTTTCCGGGTCGGAGATGGCCTTTTCTTCCTGCAACCGGCTGCGCCTTGAAAACGACGCCGAGGACGGCAGCAAAAACGCCTCCCTGGCCCTGTATATCACGTCGCATTTCGACGACGCCCTGTCCGCCATCCTGATCGGCAACAACCTGGTGAACGTGGCCTCGTCCACTCTGGCTACTTCCCTGATCCTCCTGTTCGGCCTGGACGATTACACCTGGGCTGCCACCCTCGCCGTAACCCTGGCCGTGATCGTGTTCGGCGAGACCATCCCCAAGATCCGCTCCAAGAAGAACCCCAACGCCTATGCCCTGCGTTACGCCCGGCCTGTAAGGGTCCTGATGATCCTCCTGTTCCCGGCGGTCCGGCTGGTGGTGGGCCTGGTCAACATGATCCTTTCCCCCCTGAAGGGCGAGAGCACGGAGGGGGACAGCGAGGAGAAGGTGGAGGAACTGCAGACCATCGTGGAGACCGCCGAGGATGAGGACGTCCTGGACGAGGAGGAAAGCGAACTGGTGCAGGCCGCCATCGATTTTTCGGATATTTCCGCTTCCGAGGCCATGACGGCCCGGGTGGATGTCCTCGCCATCGATATCGAGGACAGCCGGGAGGAGATCGTCGAGGTCATCTCCAGGTCCCATTTCACCCGGATCCCGGTGTATGAGGGGACCATCGACCACATCATCGGCGTCCTGCACCTCAACCGCTTCCTCAAGGCCATGACGGCCGGGGAAAAGGTGGACCTGAGGAAATGGCTGATGGAGCCCTGTTATGTGTACAAAACCATGAAGCTCCCGGAGGTGATGGCGGCCTTCCGCAGGGCCAAGCAGCACCTGGCGGTGGTGGTGGACGAATACGGCGGGACGCTGGGCATCATATCCATGGAGGACGTCCTGGAAAAGGTGGTCGGCGACATCTGGGACGAGACCGATACCGTGGAGGACGAGGTCCTGGAGCGCAGCCAGGGAGAATACGAGATCGACGGGGATATGCCCATCGGCGAATTCCTGGACCTGATGCGCCTGCGGGAAGACGATTTTCCCTTTGAAAGCGAGACCGTCGGCGGCTGGACCATCGAATATTTCGGTTCCTTCCCGGAGGTGGGGGACCACTTCCTTTACCGGGACATCTCGGTGACGGTCCTGGCCATGGACGACCGCAGGGTGGAAAGGGTGCTGGTCCGCCGGGAAGAGGCAAATTGAAGAAGCTAAATTAGCGAACAGTAAATTTTACGGGTTTTTATTGATTCTGTTACAAATGTTTAACACATTAGAAATGATTTTTTAGCATAATTTTAAATGAACATGATATAATGATTATGAATATCGAGTGTTCTATATATAGCGTTATGGGGCACTGGGGAGGTTATTGATTATGAGAAAGAACCGCTTGACAGCACTGTTGCTGGCGCTCGTGCTGATGGCCAGCATCCTTCCCGTAACGGCGCTGGCCGCGTCGTTCAAGGTGGGAGATCACGTGGTCGTGAACGTGGACACGCTGCTTCGCTACCGTTCCGGCCCGGGTACTGATTGTTCCGTGCTCGCCAAATATCCCAACGGGACCAAGGCCGTGGTCCAGCAGGTGAGCCCGAAGGGCCTGTGGTTCCGCTGCCAGGTCGGCGCCAGGAGCGACGGCTGGTTCTGGGGCGGCTACCTGAAGCTGGACAAATCCAGCTCTTCCAACTCCTCCAACGCCGGCAATTACGTTGTCAGCAACAGGGGGATGTTCGTGAACCTGCGCGCCAGCGCGGGCGGCGCCATCATCACCCCGGTCCCGGACGGGTCTTCCGTGAAGGTCATCAGCTCTGCCAACGGCTGGAGCTATGTCCAGTTCGGTACCACCTACGGCTATATGATGAGCCACTTCCTGGTGAAAAAATAATTCCCTGCCGGGGCCCGCTTTCCGGGCACAGAGCAAAGGAAACCATTTGTCCGCTGCGTCCCTCAAGGGCCCGGCGGACAAATTTCTTTTTGTAATGCCGGCGGTGACCATGCGGAGGAAATGAAATGACGAAACAGGAAACTTACGAATATCTGGACAGTCACGGCATCGTATATGAGGTGACCGAGCATGCCGCCGTGTATAACATGGAGCAGCTGGACGCGGTCCGGCTGCCGTATCCGGAGTGTGACGCGAAGAACCTGTTCGTCAGGGACGATAAAAAGCGCAATTACTTCCTGATCACCGTCAAAGGGGATAAAAGAGTGGACCTGAAGGCCTTCCGGCAGGCTTTCGGCACACGCAAGCTGTCCTTTGCGTCGGCGGACGACCTGATGGCGATCATGGGGCTGATCCCGGGCGCGGTGACGCCCCTAGGGCTTTTGAACGACGAGGAAAGGAAGGTCGCCCTGTACCTGGACAAAGCCTTCCTGGGCGGCCTGATAGGAGTCCACCCGAACGACAACACGGCCACGGTATGGATGAAGGCGGAAGACCTGGCAGCGCTGATCCGGGAGCATGGCAGCACGGTGAACGCCGTCAGCCTTTGACAGGGTGCAGGATACCCCGGACCTTAAGGATCCGGGAGATGGCCGCCCGCGTGGGCGAAGGAGGAAAACATGGCGTTTTATTTCATCAGGCACGGCGAAACGGACTGGAACCTGGCCCGCCGCCTCCAGGGGCTCACGGATATCCCCCTGAACCAAAAAGGCCGCCTCCAGGCGAAGGCGTGCGGCGACAGGCTGTGCAGCGGGGGCGTGACCTTCGACAGGGTGTACGTCAGTCCCCTCATCCGCGCCCGGGAGACCGCCGCGCTGGTCACGGGCCTCAGCGAGGACAGGATGACCGTGGTGCCGGAAATGCACGAAATGGCCTTCGGATCCCTGGAAGGCGCGGTCTACCGCATCGACGACCCCGCGGACGCTGCCCGGATGGATGAAAACATCCGCAATTTCAAGGCCCGCCCGTCCCTTTTTGTGCCCGGGGAAGGCGGCGAAAGCTTCCAGGCCCTGGCAGACCGGGCCGAAGGGTGCTTAAGGCGGCTGCGGGATATGGAAGCGGGCCTTGAGGGCAATGCCCTGGCGGTCAGCCACGGATCCTTCCTGCACGCCGTTTTGTATGTGCTTTCCGGCAGGGCGGACCTGGACCGCTTCTGGGATACCGAGATCCCCAACTGCACCGTTATCCGTACGGATCCGGAAACCTGGACCGCGCTCGGCTGACACAGATCATTTTTTCCGGTTGCACTTTTCAAACTGTTCCAAGTCGGATATAATGAACACAGAAAGCCGGATGGCTTGCAGCAATGATACCAAGAAGGATCCCGCCCGAGGGCGGGGAAAAACAGGAGGATTACATCATGACGAAATGGGTATGCCAGGTTTGCGGTTACGTTTTTGAAGGCGAGCAGCCCCCGGAGAGGTGCCCCCAGTGCAAGGCTCCCGCGTCCAAGTTCACCAAGCAGGACGCCGAGATGACCTGGGCC
>JAFXUZ010000003.1 GCA_017524725.1 Clostridia bacterium
CGTTTCTCCGTTGGTCAAACAGCATCAATCCCCACACCACATCTGGGTACACAACAGGGATAAGCTTATGATCAGCGAAAGAACCATCTATACTTTGATTTCATCACGGGCTATTTCCGCTATGAATTTGGATCTTCCAAGGAAAGTCCGGTTCAAGCCTCGCAGGAAAAAGCTCAATTTCAAAGTAGACAAACAGTGCCGCATCGGCCGTGATTACGAATGCTTTAAAGCTTTTATGAAGCAGCATCCGGATTCGGCCGTTGTACAATTGGATTCCGTGGAGGGAGTCATCAGCGGGAAGGTCCTGATGACTATGCATTTCGTAAAGTGCGAAATGATGCTCGCGTTTCTTCGTGATTCAAATGATTCCCGATCTGTTACGGATATCTTTGAATCTCTGTACTGTTCCCTCGGCGCTGATTACTTCGCCCGTCTCTTCAATGTGATCCTGGCTGACAATGGATCAGAATTCACCAATCCCTCAGCAATTGAATTCGGGCCTGACGGCGTACGTCGGGCTCATTTCTTTTACTGTGATCCTTCTGCGCCTTACCAGAAGGGGTCCTGTGAAAGAAATCATGAATTCATTCGCAGTTTCATTCCCCAGGGAAAGGACTTCAGCTGGTGTTCTCAGCAGGATATCACGCTGATGATGGATCACATCAATTCTTATAGTAGAAACAGCCTCGGCGATAAGTGCCCTTACGAAGTCTTCCGTTACTTTTACGGCGATGAAGTGCTCAACTTGCTGGGCTGTACCATTATTCCCCCGCAAGCTATTACTCTCGGGAATTCGATCTGGAGGGAGAAATACTCATGAGATACAGAAGAGGTTCTGTCAACTATTCAGTCAATCTGGAGTCCCTGCGTGAAATGGAAGAAGCTGTTCCTATGACGCTCCATGAAAGGGAATGCCTGAGAAACTGGGTCAAGGGCGGTCATGACATTGACTCCAATCCATGGCATTACTTTGAACCGGATCACCGTGAGATGAACTATCTCAAAGCCCGCAGGATCCTTTTCGGCGCTTCTCACGGAGCATGGGACACTTGGGAATACGATTCCCCGTGGGTCGTCGCTGCAGAAACTAAGGACTTTTTCGACAAATAATTACTCGCCTGATCTATACCGGGATACAGCTTTTTTCCACATTTTCAGGGGTTGCACTTACTTTTGCAAACCCTGTTTTTTTGTCAAGTTTTTTCTCTTTTTTGTTCCCTTTTCAGTAAGTACGCCGTTTTCTCCTCGTTTTACTCCTATATTATTCCATTTTCCTTGCACTTACTTCTGCAAACTTGCACTTACTTTTGCAAGTAACCATTTTTTGAAGATTTTTTTGAAGATTTTTAAGGGAGAAGCATCAGCGTTTTCACATTCTATGACGAAGCCAATGTTTTCAGACCTTCCTTTACCAAAAGCCTCGTCCTTTCGCATATCTGTGGATTGCAGTGCCCCTTGGATACACCAATACTGCGATACGCAGCGCAGGAAAAACATACTTTATCATATACGCAATCACTGCACTCCATCGGAAGAGGAAAAGACACCGCATCGGAATGGATTTGTTTCCATGCCGATGAAAACGACTGGTCCCGTAAGCTGACCCTCAATGAATCCAGGTTTTCACAGCCCGTCAGGTCCCCCTTCCAATCGATCGCGAAAGCACTCCTTCCCGCACTGCACCTTAGTCCATACTGGCACTGTCCGGTTTGCCCGCATTCCGGCAGCATACTGTCTTCGAGCGGATGAAAACTTATCTTTGGATCCTTTTGCATCTGCAGCTTGACAATGTTTATGTATTCACTGTCTGTGATGTTACACAGTTCGCGGCCGGTCTCCTCCCTTGGAGGAAAAAGCAGGATGTTCAGCAGAAACGGAAAATCCAATTGCTCCGCAAGCCGGATAATGTTTTCTATATCGCCAAGCATATACCTGCTGGGAGTAATCGCGATGGTTACTGGATATTCGACGCGCTTCAGCTTGAGCAAAGTATCATATACAGCATCGAAGACCGCATGCCCGGTAACATTTTTATAGCCTTCATTGGAACTTCCGTAAAGGGAAACCGTAACGCTGCTGGGATGATATCTGTCAAAGAGTTCCAGCTTTTTATTTAATATAACCCCGTTTGTTTTTATGCCGGTTCTTACCCCTAGGCTGCGTAAAAAAAGATAAAGCTCGTCAAATCCCGGATATGTCAGGCATTCACCCCCGGTAAGCTCCGCGTACATCATCCCCATGGAATGAGCCTGCGCCATAATATCCTTCCATTCGCTTATGGTCAGTAATTCCTTTCCGCTCATCTGTTCATGGTCCAGATGTACATAGCACATTTTACAGTCAAGATTGCATACCGGAGTAAGCTCAAATAAACCGGAGAAAGGAATCCCTTTTTCCCGTGCTTTATTTTCCTGAAATCTTCCCACGTAATACCATAGTTGGTTGTTGGGTACTTCTTTTTCATGCAGGAAAGAGATCAGCTCCGGCAGGCTTTTTATAGATGAATAATCAATGTCCATGCTCTTATTCATCCATGATACCCATCTCTTTCATTCTTTCGATAGCCGCATTGATATCTGCCTGCGCGGTTGTCCTGTCTGTTTCATATTCTTCCAGCATCAGCTCTATCAGTTCTTCCTCTGTTCTGTCGCTCTTCAGTTTGTCGATCAAAAAAGCGGAAACGTCATTGAGGATAACCGTACCGTTGAATTTATCCATTTCAGCGCCAAGTGGAACAAGAATATAATCGTCTCCAACGTTTACTATTTTAAAATCATTCTTGATCTTCATAATGCTCCTCCTTATCTGTTGCTCAGTTTTTGAAAAAGATCTGTTTTTGCCTTTTTAATGGAATCGTCGGTAATATCGCAGCAAATCTCATAAACAGGTATCCTGACTGACAGACGCTTCAGCAAAGCAATACCCTGTGCGGCCAGTTTAGCATCCCACAGCGGCAAAAACGTCTGTTCGCACAACAACTGGAGTTTGTCTGTATCGGACAAATCCTTGATCTGCGCCGACTCAGAGCGTGAAACCTTAAGTATGACAGCTAACGGGAAACTTGTATTACGGTATATTGCTTCTTTCCCGTCCCATGGCACACCGTATGCCATTGCGTCGCAGACACGGATCGCCGGCCTGTCTCCGGAAATCCAGTCAGCGGAGAACAATTCGCACCATTTCGATGCGCGCGACGATTTCCCTATTCCGGACGGACCGGTAAAGGCATATGCCTTGCCCCTCAATTCCACACACGCAGAATGCAATACAACAAAACCGTTAAGTATCATTCTGCAGCGAATAACCAAATAGAAAAACTGACTGAACAGATTCCCGATCCAGTCTTTCCCTAAAAAAGAGAATTCATCCAGAAAACAGTATTCGACATTCCGGTATTCAGAATCCGCCGAGATCATCCCGATCCTGATTTTTAAAGCAAAGATTCTGCGGAAAACCCTGCCGTCGGGCCCGTCTTCTTCGAAAACCGTCATATCAGGCAGATCCGCAGTTTTCCGCAGACCTTGAGTGGAATATGGTTTTTCTGCCTGCCTGACCGTCATATCGATACGCTCCGGACGTTTCCCATCCGGAAGCAAAAACGGACGAAAGCTGTTGCTTAACAAACAATCCGTCTCAATGTTGATGGAACATACTGAATAATAAGCCATTGCGATCCTCGTTTTTCCTTTACAAACACCGGCGCATGCGTCCCCTTGAAAGATATCCGGATATTATGAAGTTCTTCATTTGTATTTTAAACGATTATCGGCGTCCCGTCAATCTCTTGCACTAACCGCGATATGCCATCTCTTTCAGTCCTCCGTAGCTGTCGGGTCGGTCTGCTTTTTGTCTCCATCCTCCTTCACAATCACCGTCTTCCGTGAATCAGATTCCACACCTTCCTCAGTGCCGGCACCCGTGCCGCGCGAGCCCTCACTTTTTTGTACAGCCTGCGCACCGGAAACAGCGCGCAGTGGACGCGCACGTAAATCCGATATTTGGGGTCGTTCACCGATATCTGCTTTCCTTCGCGGGTAAAGGAATCCAGCACCGCCACAATGGCACTTTCCGAGATGTTTCTCTCTTTTGTAATGCAATTGTCCCCCAGGAAGGTGTAACTGCCGTCACCCACCTCCACCACCCGGTGCAGCACATAGCGCCGGGGGCCGCCCCGGTCGTACATGGCCACATCGTACTTTTTAAGCCCCTTCCCGTCGTACCGCCTCAGGGTCACCAGGTCCTTTTCCTGGCGCAGCATGGGGAGCATGCTGACGCCGGAGATCCGGTATGCCAGGTATTCGTGTTCGTCGAGATACGCCCGGATGGATGTCTGGACAGTGTTCATTGATTTTCCTCACATTGTTTTTAACGGTAAAGCCGTACTTTCGCTCCCGCGGCATAGGATGAAGCTCCATATCACAGGCCTTCCCCACCGGCCTGATATGCCAGCCTCACTGCCTCCAATGTAGGCCCGCTGCGGAAACGGTAAATGTTTACCTTTCCGCCCAAGGCCTGCAGGAGGGCCAGCGTTTTCAGGCGTTCGTCAGCCCCATCAGGCCGGTAGGCCTGCCTGAAAAGGGCGGGGAACGCCTCACCGAAGGAAAGCCGCTCCACCGAATCGCCGGTTTCGGACCTCTCCAGGATGAAAACGGCCCTGAGGGGTACCGACATGTTCACGTTCCAGCCCTCCTTGCCGCACCAGGGAGTGCCAAAGGCGGTCACCCCGTCCTCCCCCACCCTCAGGAAGGGTTTGTCCCCGTTGACGATCAGGGATCCCGGGATATGGTCCGCCCACAGCCTGGCGCGGGTGCTTTTGCCGGTGCCGCTGGGCGCGGTGATCATATACCCCTGCCCGGCGGTGGAAATGACAACCCCGTGCATCAGGAAGGTGTCATATTGCGGCATTGCCGCGGCGATCTTGCGGAGCACGGCCGAAGTCTCCAGCCGGGCCGGAGGAATGATCCCCTGTCCCTGTCTGGCGGCTTCGACTTCCTCCCGCTGGATATCCTCCGGCGTGATCTCCGCCATGATATCGGCCGCGCCTTCAGATGGCGCCAGATAATCCCGGCACAGCTCCCGTATCTCGCCGTACATAGGCCGGATCTCAGCAGTCCGGCCTGCCACCCTCATCCGGAAGGCTGCTTTCCCCGTCATGACATTCTCCCCGCTTCCACACTTCATACTTTTCAAGCATCAGGTCAAGATAACAGGCAATGCGGTGTTCCAGGTCATAATCCGTACACTTTTCCCTCTTCACAGGGCAGTTCTTCAAAAGGCGGATACAGGACGGATACAGCGGGCATTCAGCACACCCCGGATAGGAAACCCGCTGCTGCCACCACCTGACCTGTTCCCGGTCCGTTATTCCGGACTCAACGGTGCCGACCGTATGCTCATAGATCTTGTCCTCGCACTTGCTGAATATTCCATCCGGCGTACACTGGATACATTGCGGATCATCCGCCATACAGGTGTTTGTCCTCAAACAAGGAAGTCTGGAATCTTTGTACTGTGGCCATCCTTTCAATTCAAGCCTTTCCTGTAATTCGATCAGCTGTTGTTTCAGCTGTTCCAGTTCTTCCCGGCTGTGCCGGATAGGATCAAATCCGTCCCCTTCGTTCAGCTGGCGGACATATACGAACAAGCGTTCTCTTTCCGTAAATCTTTCTGCCAGCTCATCGATCAGCCGGGCCAGGTCCTCCGTGTTGTGGATATCCATATTCAGTCGAATATCCACATGGACGCCCGCCTCCGTAAGAAGTCCGATATTTCTCAGCACACGCAGGTATGGGTCTTCCCCGGGAGATACATATGCCTTGATCCGGTTATAGATCTCCCTGGTCCCGTCCAGGGTGACCTGGATCCGTTCCAGTTTCCAAACTTCCCGTGCCTGGCGTACCAGATCGTCGTCAAAAAGGTAGCCGTTGCTGGTCATATCGGAAACATAGGGAATATCCAGCCTGCCAAGTTCCCGGCAGATCCGGTCGTTCATCTGCCTGCCCAGCAGGGGTTCCCCCCCGAACCAGCTGAGCTTCACCATTTTGTTCCCGTGATGCGCCGCGATGAATGCCACCAGTTTGTCCGCCGTTTCCTGCGACATATGAGTCTGACGGATCCCGCTTTCGAAACAGTAAAAGCAGCGGGCATTGCAGTAAGTAGTCGGGAGGATATTATAGTGGGTAATGATCCCTTTCGCCTCGCGTCGCTTCAGCATCAGGGCTCGCAGCTGTTCCGCGGCCCGCCCCTCATCGCAGTCCCGGGGCACAACAAAACGATGACCCATCAGTTCCGCCAATACGGATGCCGGGCTGCCCGGCAGGCGGTCGAAGGCTTCCTTCTCTTCCGGGGAAAGCAGGACCAGTTCTCCCGTCAGGGTATTGCAAAGAAGCACCCCATTCTCTGTTTCCCGCCGCAAAACATACAGGCTTTGCGTATACTGACTGCCATGTGTGCTTGTCATGGCCAATATACGCAGGATGTCCTTCTTCCCCGTAGAAATCACACGCATCCTAAACTACCTCACAAAGGGCCCGGTTATGAAAAAGAACCATTCAGACAAATCTGAACGGTTCTTCTGTTATACCGGTTAGTTCAAAACGGGAACCATATCCTCGACCCGTCGAAATTCAGGCCTTGAAAAAACGCAATTGTTTCATGACCGTCAGGCAATATATCCCGCGTCGATCAATTGAGCAAGGATCTCATCTTCCGGAACCAACTGCCCATGCAGCTTGTTGCTCAACGCCCAACCTTCTTTGGCGTTAAGGATCTTGTGGGTGGTGACCGCACCGTTCTTGTGCGTATACGTCATGATTCCTGTGTTGGCATCCCAATCAAAGAAACCGCCCACGACCTTTTCAAGATCATTATTGTTGATTTCGATTCTTTCACCAGACATTTTCTATTCCCCTTTTCTGTTTTCTAAAAAACTTACGGTATAAGCCCCGCCTTGCATCCATCCCCATAAACATATTCAGGACAATTCGACGCAGTCACAATATCTTCTTCCATTTCAACAAATTCCACTTCGGGGGCTTCGTACTTTTCAGGCGTCATCTTCAAAACTCCTTTCGAAAATCCGGGTAACTCCTCACGGTTGCAACATACCACAAAACGGCCCTGCTGTCAACTTTTTTTCCTAGTCAATCCTGGATAAGTCCCCTGTCCCGAAGCTTTTCGATCACGCTGTGAACGTCGGCAGCCAGCACGTCCCTCGGCGCGTCAAATCTCCGGCTCATGCTTTCCACGATCGATCCCTCGTCCGTGTCTTCCTTCAGGAGTTCAAAGATCACACCCGCGGTTCTGCTCAGCTTCACCATGCCGCCGAAGTCCCCTTCACAGTCTTCCATGGGCACGGCAAAGCTTTGTCCTTCCACTTCCATGATCTCGTACCGGTATTTGAGCTTCATTTTTCCCTTCCTTCCTACCCCCTTTCACTGCTGCCGGTCGGTCCTGATGATCATCGTTTCCATTCTTTGATACGGTCGAAATTTCGGGGCGGCAGTGAATTTCAAAAATTTTTTGGGGTATTTTTTGTCTGTTCGAACCTTAATCCCCTTGTTCCAGCAGTCCGCGTGACATGAACGCCTCCAGGTATACGCGCACGTCCCTCTGGATCGTCTCCCGCGGCATGTCATATCTCCTGCTCAGGGTTTCCACGATCTCTTCCTCCGTGGTACCCTTCTTCAGCATTTCAAAAACCGCCGCGCCGGTTTTGTTCAGGCTAAGTGTTCCTTTAAATTCCAAGCCGGCCCCCAGGGGAACGGCGACCACCCTTCCAAGCAGCGTCGTGGACGCGTATTGATCCTTTAGCCGCATTTTACCGTCTCCGTTCACCATCTGGCCGCACAGCCATAGATCTTCTTTCGCACCAGGACGGCCGCCATCCACAGCAGACATCCGATCATTCCGCCCAAAGTGTTGTAGAGCATATCCGACAGCTGGAATTCCCCCAGCCGCAGGACCAATTGGGAAACCTCCAGCGCGCAGGTCGTCGCCGCTGACACCGCCAGCGCCGCCGCCCAGGGCCTCGCAGGCCTGAACGCCGCCAGGAACAGGACCGTGTAGGGGATAAAAAACAGGATGTTCTCGATGATCTCGTTGTTCCACATCACATTGCCTTTGCGAAACCAAAAATGGCTCATCACGTTCCTCAGGGGATCCACCTGACTCCTTGAAAGCACGGCGCTGATCAGCAGAAAGGATAAATAAAACAGGAACAGGCCATACCGCCACTGTGCCAGCATACGCCCCGGCTTCCATTTTCGAATGTCGTTTCCCCATTTCATGCCGGCCATGCCAAGCGCCAGCAGCAGCGTCACAAGGCCCGCCCGGGGAAAAAGCTGCGCCTGGGCCCATAGATCATTCAGCAGATATTTCGAAGTTGTCGCCTCCCCCGTTTCAATGGCTGCGGTCAGCCCGTTGGCGCGTCCTCGGGATGGTAGGTGCTCACCATCTCCTTCACCCGGTCGCGGATGTCCGGTTTGTTGCTGTAGGCGGAATTCATCAGATCCCGCAGCTGGGAAAGGAAGCGGTCCGTATCAAAGGGGATGGGACAGCCGATATGGATCAGGTTGTTGTCCGTCTTTTTCAGGCCTTCTTCCGCCATCAGTTTTTCCTCGTACAGCTTTTCACCGGGACGCAGGCCGGAATAGACGATCTTGATGTCCACGTCGGGCTTGTAACCGCACAGGCGGATCAGGTTGCGGGCCAGGGTATCGATCTTGACGGGGCTGCCCATATCCAGCACAAAGATCTCCCCGCCACGGGCATAGGTACCCGCCAGCATCACCAGGCTGACCGCCTCCGGGATGGTCATGAAATAACGGATGATGTCCGGATGGGTCACCGTCACCGGGCCGCCCTCCGCGATCTGCTTTTTGAAAATGGGGATCACGGATCCGTTGCTCCCCAGAACATTTCCGAAGCGGACGGCCACAAATTCGGTCCTGACATCCCTGAACACGGTCCCGGAGCCGTCCTTGTCGGCGTTCTCGATACCGAAGTGCGTAAACAGCTGGGGGATCTCGCCGGCCTTGCCGGCCTTGATCTTGGCGTCAAAGGACTGGATGATCATTTCGCACAGGCGTTTGGACGCGCCCATGATGTTGGTGGGATTCACCGCCTTGTCCGTGCTGATCAAAACAAAACGCTCGCACCCGTGCACCATGGCCGCGTAAGCGGTCTTATAGGTGCCCAGGGCGTTGTTCTTGATGGCTTCGCAGGGGCTGTCCTCCATCAGCGGCACGTGCTTGTGGGCCGCGGCGTGGTAAACGATGTCGGGATGGTATTTTGAAAACACCTCGAACACCCGGCGGCTGTCACGCACCGAGCCGATGAGCACCTCCAGGTCCAGGTCCGGATACTTCTGTTTCAGTTCCATGCGGATCTCAAAGGCATTGTTTTCGTAGATCTCGAAAATGATAAGTTTCCTGGGGTTGTGGGCCGCCACCTGCCGGCAAAGCTCCGACCCGATGGATCCGCCGCCGCCCGTCACCAGGACCACCTTGCCGTTCACGAAACGGTATACACTGCTCATATCTGCCTTGATGGGGTCTCGTCCCAGAAGATCCTCGACGGATACGTCCCGCATGGTGCTCACGGTCAGCTGGCCCAGCATCAGCTGGTACATGCCCGGAAGGATCTTGACGTCGCATCCCGTTTCGTTGCAGATGTTGACAAGCTCTTTCTTTGCCGAAGCGGGAGCGCTGGGAATGGCGATGAATATTTTGTCGACGTGATATTTTTTTACGTTTTCAAATATGTTCTCCCGGCTGCCGACGACAGGTACGCCCATCAGCATGCGGCCCCGCTTGTTTTCGTCGTCGTCGATAATGCAGACCGGCCGGTCGTTTATCTCCTTCGCACTCTTCAGGTCCCTGAGGATCTGCTGTCCGGCTTCCCCCGCCCCGACGATCATCACCCGGGCAGCCGTTTCGTCATTCTGCGTAACGAGGCTGGCCCTGACAAACCGGATCATCCGGAAGGAAAAGCGCGGCAGCAGCAGGAAAGCCGTCTGCATGCCGAATCCCAGGAGATGGTACGAAAGCGGCATCCTTGTATGCCAGATCAGATTGATCAGAAGCACATGGAGTCCCCCGCTGAGGATGGATGCAAGGAGGATCCGGGTCAGTTCGCCATAGCTTGCGTACCGCCACATCCCCTTGTACATCTTGAAAAAGGCATATACCGGCACGCATCCGACAGCGTACCAGGTAATAAAGCCCCGGTAAGGCCGCATATACAGGCCGGGGATCGCAGCAGACATCCCGTCGAACCGGAGCCACAGCGCCAGGAAATAGGCGGCGTGGATCGCCAGGATGTCGTAAAGCACCAGAAGGACGGCAAGCCATTTCCATTTTTCGATCTTCATGCGGCCCTTCATTTTGTGAGACTCTCCGCCGCCCATAGGATCATTCCCTCTCTCGTCTGTTCTTTGGCATCGGACGAACGCGCATATCATCCGGCGCCTGAAAAATGCCGTTTTGTCTCCATTTGCCCCGACTGTCCATGGTCAAACAAGTCCCTTGGACCAGTATAACGCATTTTAATGAAAAATAAAAGTATTACCGGGTCATAAAAGCGCCTGTAATATTATCCAGTCAGCTGTGGAAGGGGCTGTTTTTCCGCAGTTTTCCCATTCCGTGTTTCCCGCCGGCAGACTCCTCCGGAGCAAATCAATAAAAACCTCCCGGAGGGGAGGCAATGACATAAGCGGCCGCTTATTCCGCGCCGGTGAAAGCCAGGGACCAGATCAGCCGGTCCAGGCGGGCTCCGTAGGTATCCAGGGCGTCGGTGGGGCAGGACATGATGACGCACACGTCCACCTTGCCGCCGGTGACGGTATAGAATTCATAGTATACGTCGCCCCGGGTGCCGGCGGTGTAACGATAGTATTCACCGCTGTCCATGACGACCTCCTCCACCGTTCCGTAAGCGTCCAGGCTGAAGGAAGCCGGCACGTCCGCAAGGTATTCCTCGGCGGTTTTGTTTACGGAGGCCAAGGACATGATCTCCAGGAAGATGGGCTGATCGTTTGCGGGATCCGAAGGGGTCACGATCACGGAGCCGTAGGCTTCGTCCTCCACCTGGGTGTCATAAGCCATCAGGTAGTCGGATTCGTACCAGAAGGAAACGCCCAGGGATTTTTCCACAAAGAGGGTCTGAGTCACGCTCACCATGGCGCCGTCGGACTCCACCCAGATCTCCTTCGTGGCGCCGGTCTCCGCTTCCTCGGCCGCTGCATACACGCCCGGAAGCATGGCCAGGGCCAGGAGGATCAGGAAGAAGCGCAGAAAAGACTTTTTCATCAGGTCCACTCCTTTCAAAAGGAAAAAGTAACAGTTCTGTAATTATTTCGACATAATTTCCGGGATTCCTGCCGGAAATCGCGCCTTCGTTGATCTTTTTTACAATCGGCTTTAATGTAAAGACGGATCTGCGCGGCCTCCTTTGATGTCCGGCCGCCGGCGAAGCTTCATCCCCTTCCGGGACGCAGTTCCCACAGGGCGATGGCCGCCGCGGCGGCCACATTCAGGGAATCGATCTCCCTGGCCATCGGGATGCGGATGACGCGGCGGCAGCCCCGGAGGGTGGCGTCCTTCAGGCCGTGGTCCTCGTTGCCCAGGAACACCGCCAGGCGCTCCGCCTTCCGGAGTGTCGGATCATCGGGCGATACGCTGTCCTCCCGGAGGGCCATGCCGCAGGTATCAAAACCCAGGGCGCCCAGCAGTCCTATGCCGCTGTCCTCCCCCGTCCGGGCAAAGGGAACGGTGAACACCGATCCCATGCATACCCTTACGCTCCGGCGGTGCCACGGATCCGAGCAGTCGGGGCTCAGCAGTATGGCGTCCCATCCCAGGGCCGCCGCGGTCCTGAAGATCGCCCCTACGTTGCTGGGCTCCCAGATCCCCTCCAACACCGCCACCCGCCTGGCGCAGCGCAGGACCTCCTCAGGCGTCTTCTCTTCCGGCCGGGCCATGGCGCTCAGCACCCAGGACCGCTGCAGCCTGAAGCCCGTAACAGCCTCAAGGATATCGTCGTCACCGGTGTAGACCGGCGTCACGGGGCTCATGGCAAGGATGTCCGCCCCGGCCCCTTCGATCATTTTGCGGCGCATCAGAAAGCTCAGGGGCTTCAGGCCCCTCTCAAGCGCGGTCTTTACCACCTTGGGCCCTTCCGCGATAAAAATGGCCTCTTCCGGGCGCTGTTTTGCGCGCATCTGGGCGTCAGTCAGGCGGAAATAAGGCCTGACACCCATGTCCTCCGTACTCCGGATCTCGTTCACCCTGTCCATCACGCACACCGTCCTTCCCGCCTTCAGGACCCGGCCGCAGCCGGAGGGCAGCTTGTGCATGCCGATCTCAGGGGCCGGGAAATCTTCCCTCCCATTTTATCCCGCGGACCCGGCGCAAGTCAATACGGCGGCGCCGGACCGCCGTCAGGGGGCCGGACGTCCGCAATTTTGCGGCGGAAAAACTCATTTTTAAATATTTTTGCGTCACAGGGAGGATTTTCCCCGGTTTTTCTGTTATATTATTTGCAAGGCCCGGGGATCACCCGGGCAGAATCCAAAGGAACGGAGGCCGGCAGAGTTCCTGCCGGCGCGGCGAAAGCCGTGTGAACTGACTTATGGACCTTAAACGCGTTTCTTCCCTCCTGTGCGCCGCGGGCGTGGCCTGCGCCGCACTGCCCGCCGTCAGCGCAGGCGCCGCCAACGGGGGCGTTTCGGAAGCCACCCGGGCCCTCGCCCAACTGCTTTTCCGGACCGACAACGTAACTGTGGAAATGGACGCCTCCTTCACCTATGACGGCGTCCGGTTCAAGACCATCCACGGGGACCTGAAGCAGGACGATTACAACACCGCCATCGAAGCAGACTATTTCACCGTCCGCCCCGACGGCTCATCCTACTCCACCTTCTGGAAGGTCCACGCCGTAGGAGACGAGGTGTGGTCCTATGACAGCCATGACGGCAAATACTACTCGGAGAACTACTGCGAACCCTCCAACAGCGTGGTGAGCCACGACGGGGACGACGACACCCTGATCGCCATGACCGGTACCGCCATGGAACTGGTGGACCTGGCCATGCCGTCCATTTCCGGAATCCAGGAGACCGCCGGCGGGAAGCGGATCACGATTTCCCTGAAGAAGGGCCAGGTCCCTGCCTACCTGAGCAGCGTCGCGGACCTTCTGATCAACGAGGCGGCCTGGCGCTATATGTCCCTGGACCTGACCTACAGCGGCTACAACGACGAAGGGTTCCCCGTGGACATGTACGGTGACAGTTACGGGTCCGCCGAGTACTTTTTCGAGGATGATTACCTCCTGCTGCTGAAGGTGCTTTCGGACCTTAAAGGGGAAAAAGTGACGGAGGAGGACCTTTACGACATGTATGACCAGGACGACCCCCTGGTCAGCGAAGCTTACGACGCCATGAACGCGATCGCGGCAGAGGCCGCCGAGGAGCACGTCGGAGGAATCGTGTATGTCGCCGCCGACGGGAGCAGCCAATGGTACGCCTCCCGGGAGGAGATGATCCTGGACCGGGACCTGCGCTCCGTCACTTATGCCGATGAGATCGCGGCCTTCATCGCCTACGTAAAGGAAACGACCGGAGAAACCATTACCGAAAACGATATCCGCGCCATCTTCTGGAGCGACAATATGGACCTGTGGGACGCCTATACGGAACTGTCCGCCCAGATGCAGGATCATTACCTCAGCATGCTTGGCAGCCATCCCCTGGGCTATGTCGGCCCGGACGGGGTGCTGGTGCCCGTGGACGACATCGACAGCTTCTATGCTTTTTCTTCCCCCGGCTTCGATGAGGGCATCGTTTCCATTGCCAACAGCGCGCTGGTAAACAAAGCCCGGGTAAACATCGGGGACTGCGAGGCCGTCTTCGACCTGGACGCCGAGGGCCGCATCACCGCCGTCAGCGCCGACGTCGCCCTGGACTTCGTCAACCGGGACGGCAGCGTCCATCCCGTCACCATGAAGCTGACAGCCTCTGCCACCGCCTACGGCAAGACTGAAGTCGGCGATTTCGACCCCGCGGAATGGGGCGTCCCCGATTTCGTAGATTACTACAATTCGAACGAATACGGCCAGACCGAAGACGATGAAGACCCCGAAGATCTTCCCGAGACCGTGACCCTGAACGGCGTTTCATATCCCGTTTTTGTCGAATGATCCCATTCCAAAGCACGAACCCTCCCCCGCAGCCCGGGGGAGGGCATTTTTTATACTTTTTTGCTGCCGGCCCCGCCCCGAAACATCAGGGATCCGTGGGGAACGCGGGGGCCGGGCAGCGACGGCCGCTTCATCCCTTCGCGTTCTTTTCCGCGAACAGGCGGATCATTGACCGGACCCGCTCCTTCTCCCTGTCGCCGTAGGGGACGTCCGGCTCGTCGCACCAAACGCACAGCATGCTTCCCATGGCCTCCCCGCCGCCGATGACCGTGCCCTCGGGAATGGTTTCGATACCTTTGAGGGCTTTTTCATAGGTGAAGCTCGGCGTCCCCTTTCCCATGCCCTCGCGTCCCAGGACGTAATACCATTCCCGGTGGGTGGTAAGGATGGCGTGACCTTTCCCGGCAATAAAGGACGCCGGCGCCAGGTCGTAACCCTTCCATCCGGCCGTCCAGTAGGAGCAGACGATCTCACGCCTCAGCATCCCGCCGCCCAGGTCGCAGGCGTAATACATCCCGTCGTTGTACATCACCGGCACCGCGCCTTTTGCGATGATATGGTCCGCGATGCCGTTGGCAAAATCGATAAAGCGGCCGTAAGCGTAATTCGACTTATCCTGCAGACGCGCAAAGCCGGTGACGCCGTCCAGATCGATGCCGTATTCGTCGGCGCCGAAGTTGATGTACCGGCAGGAGCGGGAAGTAAAATAGTCGATGTATTTCCTCACCAGCGCCCCGGCGAAACCGATGGCCTCCGCATTATCCGGGTCCACCGCCGAGGCGGAGCCCTTCAGGGAAGGCGACGGGATGCCAAGGAGGGTCATGGCCGTGACGACGGACGACATATGACCCGGCACGTCCAGGAGCGGGATGATCCCGACGCCCTTCTCCGCCGCAAAGGAAAGGATACCGTCCATCTCTTCCTCAGTCCATTCGTTGGCTCCGGAATCGCAGTAGCGCCGGTTGCCCGCCTTCAGGGCGTTCCGGACATCTTTGTCCGTATAGCTCCCGACCGGGGTCTCGACGGTCATGTCGTCCAGAAGCAGCCGCCAGCCCTCGTTGCCTATGGCGATCTCCATTTCGTCAAATCCGTTT
The DNA here is from genome assembly GCA_017524725.1 of Clostridia bacterium. Classification (GTDB taxonomy): domain Bacteria; phylum Bacillota; class Clostridia; order Christensenellales; family Aristaeellaceae; genus RUG756. The sequence goes on from JAFXUZ010000003.1 coordinate 15,291, forward strand.
TCCGCAAGGACGCCGATCAGGTCCCTGATATCCTCCGGGGAAAAATATTTCCTTCCGCTGTCAATATGAAAAACGCGCAGATGGGCCATCATGACACCGTCCTTTCTTATTCGGGAGAGGCAAAACCCGCAAAGGAAAACCTCTCCTGCTGCCCGGCCTCCGGTGAAACCGGTAAACGACTGCCTCTGCTCACGTCCCTCCGCAAAGGCCCCGTCCGGTCCCATTATACCCGCAGCGCAGACGGATTTCAATCATGCCTGTCCGGTTTGTTTCTGTTCAAAAGGGGCTGTGACGCCCGGGCATTTTTCAATGCCCTTCTTTCACAGCCCCAGGGTTTATGGATGAGTCGGTTTACCGATCCCGAACTCAATAGCTCAGGCCGAATCCGGACAGGTAGTAGTTGCCGTCCGCATCCTGATAGGCGTAGCTGCCGCCCCTGACATTTGCCAGGATGGCCGGATCGATGTACTGGTCCTTGTCATAGCCGGGCACGTCGTTGGGGGAAGCGCAGGTTTCAAGATATGTGCCGTCCTCGTTCTCGACATAGGTCAGCGCGATGACATTCTCGGAGGAGACCATGGTCACAGCCAGCTTGCCGGTGGGATTATAGGCGCCGGTGATGACGTCGACCTGGGCTTTGCGGGCATTGTCGAGAGAAGCGCCGGAAGTGGTGTACTGGGCAAGGAGCGCGTCGCAGTAGGGCTCCAGGTTCTCAAGGATCCAGGGAGAAGTGCACACGACGGTGGCGATGACCTTGCCGCCGTTCTCGTGAACGGTATCCGCCGCCTTGACAAGTTTCTTCATGTCGGCAACCGTGGTGACTTCGATCTTGTCGCCGGTCTTCTTCTGGGAGGCGGTGACACCCTGGCCGAAGCCGCCCCCGCCGCCGGACATCTCGCGTTCGTCGACTTCGAAATCTTCCACCAGGCTGAGGACGCCTTCGGACGCAGTGCCGTTGGTGGAGTTGGTGGCCTTGGGCTGGACATAGAAGTACGCGACTTCAGCGTCCTTCGCCTTATCGACGATCTCGAATCCCTGGGCGGTGAACAGCTCGGTCAGCGCGGCGAGCATATCCTCGTCTTCGCCGGTTCCGGTATAGGAAGCGATAAAGAGCTTGGTGCCGGCGTTCGGGGCAAGGGGCAGGGCGTTCTCATGGTTCTTCATGAGGACGACAGCCTTCTGGTGCAGGGCGTAAGCCTGGCCGGCCGCGGTCTGGAGATTGGTGGCGCGGACTTCGTCGGCCTTGAGGTAATCGAGATAGGGGTTGTCGAAGCGGCCCTGTTCGAAGATGGAAACGGCGCGGTTGATGTTGGCGCGGTCCAGGTCTTCCTTGGCGAGGATGCCGGTCTCGACAGCTTCGATCACGAGGTCTGTGCGCAGGCCGGAGCCGATCGCGTCGCTGCCGGCGGCGATCAGGAGGGCATAGCGTTCGGTCATGGTCTTGTCTTCGACGCCGAAGGTCTGCCCGGTGACGATGCCGGAGTCGGTGTTGACATAGCCGTCAAAACCCATGACTTCGCGAAGCAGGGTGGTGATGATTTCCTTATTATAGGCGGAGCCGAGCTGGTTGACCTGGACTTCGTGGCCACGGTAGGTCTGCACGACAGAGCGGCCGTCGGCGGCGTCACGGGAGTAGCAGGGCATGATGGAGCCGCACTTGGCGTCAATGGCAGCCTGGAAAGCGACCAGCTGGTACTTTTCCAGAGAGCCCGCGGTGGGATACAGACGCCACTGACCCTGGGCGGTATGGGATTCAAAGCCGTTTTCGGCAGCGCCGTCGCCGGGGAAGTGCTTGACGGAAAGCGCCACTGCACCGGGCTTCAGGCCGTCGGTGCCCATGTGATAGCCGTCCACCAGGGCGGTGATGATGCCGGCGGCGACTTCGGGACGTTCGGTGAGGGTCTCAAAGTTGCGGGGCCAGCGGGGATCGGTCACCAGGTCGACCTGCGGGCCGTACATCGCGTTGATACCCTGGGCGACCCACATCTGGCGGTCGACCTCGGCGTAGTCGCGGATCGCGTCATAGTTTCCGTCGCCCATCACGGCGGCAGCCAGGCCCGGAGCATCCGGGAAGCCGGCGGAAATGGGGTTGGAGAGGATGGTCATGGGGATGCCGGGCACGCCGCGCACGGCGGCATCGGCCTCTGCCATCTCGGTCACGACGTTGTTGTACAGCGCCACGGTGGAAGCGTCAAAGTTGAGGCCGCCGCGATACACGCCGGCGCGGACTTTCTGGGTATTGATGACGAAGGAATCGAGTCCGGCGAAGCTGTTGGAGAAAGCGTTCCTGGATTCTTCACCCTCGCCAAGGATGGTCACGATGGCGGCGGGATTGATGGTGCCGTCCTCGTTCCTGGCCAGGTCGAGCTTCGGCACGCCGGGAGTAATCGCCAGGGCGTTGAACAGGAAGCCCGCCTGGTCTTCCAGGGACAGGCCGGCCACCAGGTCGGCTGCACGGGTCCGGGCATCCAGACGCCAGTCTTCAGCGGGGTCCAGCGCCTTGTTGTTGTTCAGATCCTTGAAATACAGGCCGTCCCGCACGATGACGCCGACGGTGGTGACGCCGATGGTCGGGCCGTTTTCGTTCTGGTAGAAAACAGGTTCAAGATAGGTGACGGTGGGATCCACTTCGTTGGGATCATAGGGAGCCGGGATGTAGCTGTCTTCCGCAAACACTGCGGGAGAGAGGCTCAGAACGAGCGCCAGGACTGCAAGAATGCTGACGAATCTCTTCATGTTCCATTCTCCTTTTCTTGATCGAATCAGTGTGCGGGCCGCCGCGCGCTGGCCGCCCAACCTTTTTCACGGTCCAATCATAGCACAAAAAAATGTGAAGAAAAAGGCGTTTGGCATGAACACGCTTCTGTAGACCGTAAAGCACCTATGCGTCCGTTCACGACAAAAAAAGAACGTGAACGGATTATCCGCCCACGCAGAAAAATGAAACCCCTCAGGCGCTTTGGGGCTGCATGACGACCGTCAGCCGGAATACGCCGCCGTCCGTGCGCAGCGTCATCGTGCCGCCGTGCTTTTCCGCGATCCTCTGTATGGAGCGCAGGCCGAAACCATGGCCGGAGCCGGTCTTGGTCGTATGCGGCAGCATATTGTCTGTCAGGCTCATATCGCCGGCATATGTGTTTTCGACCTGCAGCACAGCCAATCCCCCGCGGGTGCTGCTTTTCAGGGTGATCATGCGGCGCTCGGGGTCATCGATTTTCGTAACAGCTTCCAGCGCGTTGTCCAAAGCGTTCCCGAACAGGGAATAGATCTCCCGCTCGGTCAGAAAACCGAAAAGCCGGCCGTCGATCATGTAGGAGAACTTTACCCGGTTGGAATAGCAGAGGATATTCTTTTCAGTCAGTACAATGTCGATCGTGGGGTTGCCACATTCGACGACGGTGGAATATTCGTTGATGGAATCCTCCAGCTCATCCAGATATTCATTAAACCTCGCCTTTCCCGCTTCGGAACGGATGGCGCGGATCTGATGCTTCAGGTCGTGGCATTTGGTCTGTAGGGACACGATGCCTTCATGGCTCATTTCATAGTAGCGCATTTTGTTGCTTATGAAATCATGCATGGTCCGGTTTTCGTGGCGGAAGCTGTCCAGCTCCGCGATCATCAGCAGGGCGGCATAGTTCAAAACGGTGTACAGAAATGTGCACAGGTAATACAGAAACAGCGCGTTTTTTTCCGCGGTGAAGAGGTGCCCGCAGAATTCCAGCACCATCTGCAGCGGCACAAACACGGCTGTCAATTGGATCATCAGAGGAACAGGGGCATGGTAAGGCGGTTCCCTGACCAGTTTTTTGTACAGATAATACAGAGCGGAACATACGCTGAAATATACGACATAAGAAACCAGCGACCCGGCGACGCTGTAGCGCTCCCACGGCGCGGGCATCCCGTTGATCAAAAGCAGGCTGGCACCGGTTTTAAAGGCATTCCAGGCGATCTTCAGAATCGTCAGGCCCAGCAGCCCGTTATACCACGCCTCGGCACGATTGGTTTTATAGCAGAAAAAACAGCCTCCCACAAACAGCAGGTGAGTCGCCATGATCTGCGCGCTGAAGCATGCGGCCTGTACATACGCGTTCGCGCTGCGCTCATCGGATATTGTGCGAAACAGCCAGCTGCACAGGCACATGACGGCCAGCGTGACGGCGGCCCTCAGAAGGAACGGGCCGCGTTTTTTCCCCGTGTTCAGCAG
>JAFXUZ010000052.1 GCA_017524725.1 Clostridia bacterium
GGAGCGACAGCGACAGCATAACGTTATTGCGAACTGTGGGCCGAAGGCCCCGTAGGGGCGACAGGCAAAGCCGCCGGGGGGTCTCACAGGGGGGACGTTGAGTCCCCCCTGTGGGCTCACGCATTCATGCGTGAGCCGTGCACGCTCATCACCCATGCCTTGACACCCTCCCGGCCGCCCGGGTATAATAAGCCGTGTTATCGTGAATAATTACGCGCTTCAAAGGAGCCTTGTATGCCTTCTCAAAAAGAACTCAGGGCGGTCTTCCTTGGGGACGAGGGCGCCGGCAAAACCACCCTTCTCGCGACCCTGCTCCGGTACCTGGCCCTGACCGGGATGCCCAACGATTATTATTATGAGGACCTGAACGAGCCCCACCGCCGCCACATCGGCGGCGACAGCGAGGAAAAGGACCCATGGCCGGGCGGGGCGGACGTCCGGGCAGTGACGGCCGAGGTGAGCGGCGGCGGGCAGGTCTGGCGCCTGACCGACTTGGCGGGATACGACCACCTGGCTTACCTCGCGGCCGAACCCCGCCGGCCCGACGCCGCTGTGATCGCCGTCAGCGCCCGCACCGGCCTGGGACGGGAGGGGATCCGCCAGGTCCGCGCCTGCGGCGTCCTGGGCATTCCCAACGTCATCGTCTATATCAACCTGTTCGGGCAGGACAGGGAGTCCCTGCGCGTCAGGACGGTGCAGATCGAAACGGAACGCCTGGTGCAGGATTACCTGGGGCGCTGGCCGGTGAAGACCCTGTCCGGGAACTACCTTGACGCGGTGAGGGACATGGCGGACCGCCCCCATGGCCTTTTCCGTTCCTTCCTGGATCCCCTGGCAGAAACCCTGGGGGCCCTGGACACCTCCCCGGACGCGCCCCAGGCGCTGGAGGGCACGCAGGTGAACTGCCTGATGCTCAACCTGGAGGGCACATTGAGCAGCGTGCTTTCGGTACCGGACCGGAGCCGGGTCAGCCTCCGCTTCCGGGGCGAAAGCGCCGCTGTCGGCGCCGTGATGGAGCTGCGCTCCGGTCCTGAGGAAAAACGCCGGCAGAAAGCCTTCCTGCGCAGTGGCGAATGCTCCGAGGCCGTCCTGCATTTGGACGCGCCGATCAAATGGCAGGGCGGCAGCCGCTTTTTCCTGGACTATGAGGACCGCCTGCGGATCACTGGCATCGCCGCCCGGCGCAGCGCTTTCCCGCCCTTTGTATAAAACGCGCAAAGCCCGCCCTGCGCAAACATAAATCATGGATCGAGGTCACCTTATGATCGACCACCGGGTCACCGTCAACGGTATCGACGTACACGCGCGGTATTCACAAAACGCGGTCGACGGCATTTTCCTGCCCTTCCTGAGAAGGATGACGGAACTTAAAAAGGAAAAGGGCCGGCGGATCCTGGTGATGCTCGCTGCCCCGCCGGGGGCCGGAAAGACCACGCTGAATACCTTCCTCAGCCGCCTTTCCCGGGAGGAGGCGGGGGTGTCCCCCATCCAGGCCATCGGGATGGACGGCTTCCACCGCCCTCAGGCGTACCTCACGAGCCATGTGACCATAAGGGACGGCAAGAGCATCCCGATGGTGGAGGTCAAGGGCGCGCCGGAGACCTTCGACCTTGAAAAGCTTACCGAAGCGGTAAAAAAAGCGGCCTCGGGCGAAAGATGCCCATGGCCGGCCTACGACAGGATGCTGCACGACCCCATCGAAAACGCGGTAACCGTGGACGGGGATATCGTGCTGCTGGAGGGCAATTACCTTCTGCTGGACAAGGATGGCTGGCGGGACCTGAAGGCTTTCGCGGACTATACCGTTTCCGTCCGCGCAGACGAAAGCATTCTGCGCGCACGGCTGATCGACAGGCGGATAAAAACCAAAGTCGACAGGGAACGTGCCGTCCGGTTCGTCGATTTCAGCGACATGCCCAACGTGAGGCTTTGCCTTGAAAAGACCCTTCCCGCGGACCTGCGCCTTTTGATCGGCCCGGACGGGGACTATACCGTGGAACTGTAAAGGACCGGGACGCCAGTGTCCCGGTCCTTTACATCTTTCCCTGTCTACCCCTTGACGGCGCCGGCGGTCAGGCCTTTGACGAATTGCTTGGACATGGTCAGGTACAATATGATGACGGGCAGGGCGCTCATGGCGAGGATGGTGAGCAGCTTGGGCCAGTCGGTGGAGTACTGTCCCTGCAGGCGGGTGACCGCAAGCAGGACGGTCTTCTGGTCCTCCCGGGTGATGAAGATCAGCGGGAACCACAGATCGTTCCAGATGGGCACCAGGTTATAGATGGCCACGGTGGCCAGGGCGGGGCGGATCAGCGGGATGACGATGCGGTACCAGATGCGGAAGCGGCTCGCGCCGTCCATATAGCCCGCCTCGTACATTTCGCCGGGCAGCCCGTGGATGAACTCCGTCAGGATGAACACGGCGGTGGGCAGGCCCATGGCGATGTACACGGGATACAAACTGAACAGGGTATTCAGGGCGTTCAGGGCCTTCATGATCTGCAAAAGGCGGATGGTGGCGATCTTGATGGGCAGCATCATGCCGATAACGAAAAAGTAGTAGATGGCCCGGGAGGTTTTGGTGCGCCAGTGGGCCAGGGCGTAGGCGCACAGCGAACCCACAAACAGGATCATGAACAGGCTGATGACCACCACCAGAAAGGAATTGCGGAAATAGGTCAAAAAATCGCTGCCGGAGAACAGGGCTTCGTAATTGGCCAGCGTCCACACCTTGGGCAGGCCGAAGAAGTTTTTGTAGATCTCCGTTTTTTTCTTGAAGGTGTTGATCAAAAGGAACCACATGGGGAACATGGCGATGAAGGACCACAGGACCATGATGATATGGTAGGGGATGTGCATGTTCATGATCCTGAGGGAGCGGGTCTTTTTCTCCGTTTTATCCGTTTTTACGGAGGAAACGTTCTTTTTATCCATGCGCCGTCACTCCTTCCCCTGGGTCTTGACCAGCACGGGGATGACCCCGCACAGGAGCATGACGAATATGGATGTGGAAATGGCGGACCCCACGCCCGGCTCCGGGATGCCCACGGGATGCTGGCCCGCGACGCCGTAGCGGTAGAACAGGGTGCCGATGAGGTCGGTGGAATAATTCGGCGCGCCGTCCAGGGTCTCCATGGAAAATACCACGTCAAATGCGTTGAAATTGGCCACGAAGGTCATGATCGCGACCATGCCGATCACCGGGATGATCAGCGGGATACGGATGCGGGTGAACTGCTGCCAGGGGTTGGCGCCTTCGATGGAGGCGGCCTCGATCAAATCGTCGTCGATGCCCTGGAAGGCGGCCACGAACATCATGGTGGGGATGCCCACCCACTGCCATACGGATACCATGGACACCGCGGACAGGGCCGTGCCGGGATCGCCCAGCCAGCCCTGGGGGGAATGGACCAGGAAGCCCAGGCCCACGTTTTCCAGGGGGGCCTTGGCCCACTGGGGGTTCATCATGATCTTGAACAGGTAGCCCGTCACCAGGACGGCCACCGTGCAGGGGATGAAGATCAGGGTCTGGTAGAACTGCCGGCCGCGCATGGTGCGGTTGGTAAGGATCGCCGCGAAGGTGATGCCCAGGGCGTTCTGCAATATCATGTGGTAGGCAAAAAAGACCCAGTTGTTTTTGAAGGCGTTCCAGAAACGGGTGGACACCACCTCGTCCGTGAACAGGCGCACATAGTTGGCAAAGCCCACAAACTGCCGGGTGCCCGCCGTGCCCTCATACAGGGAAAGGCGCACGGAATCCAGCATCGGGTAGGCCATGAAGATCACATAGAACACCAGCGCCGGGATCACATAGCGCATCCAGTAGATCCCCCCGGGGCGGATGCTGCCGCCGCCCTGGAAGGCCGGGTTTTTCCTGGGTTTTGCCGTCATAGGTCGTTCACTCCTCATAAGCGGGTCAGGGGATCGCCGTTTAAGGCGCGGGCAAAAGGCCCCGTTCCTGAAAGGGCAGGGCAGGCGAAGCCTGCCCTGCCGGAGATTCGGATCTGATTATTTGGCAAGTTCAGCTTCCCACAGGGCGTTGATGGCGTCCGCCGCACCCTGGGGGGTCTGCTCGCCGCGGCAAATGGCGTTGAGCTGGTCCACCATGGGGGTGTACAGGGCCATCATCTTGCTCCACACGAAGCGCATATCGGCGTTCTTGCCTTCGCCCTCGGCGAACATCTGGGAAACGATGCCTCCCTCGGGAGCCACGTCGGCGCTGATGGAGGGCAGGAAACCGGCGGGGACGCCGGCGGCGGCGACTTTGGCGCCTTCGGGCGTGGCCAGCCAGGCCAGGAAGGCCTTCACCTCTTCGGGATGGGCGGAAGCGGCGTTGCCGGCGATACCGAAGTCAGGATGCAGGCTGAAGCCGGGGGCGAAGCCTTCGGGAGCGGGGATGGAGAAGAAGCCCACGTCGATGTCATAATCGTCGCCGGACAGGGTGCCGTAGCTCCAGGAGCCGTCGATCAGCATGGCGGTATCGCCGATGCCGAACAGCACGTTGGCCTGGTCGTTGTCGATGGACGCGAAGGCTTCGGGGAAATAGGGCACCAGCTTGGCGAAATCGGTATAGATGCGGACCCAGGTCTCGTCGTTCATCTTCTTTTCGCCGGATTCATAGGCCAGGCGCTCTTCGGCGGTGATGTAGTTGGGGATCATGCCGCACAGGACGCACTCCAGGATGTCCCAGTTGGCGGCGATGCCGTTGGACAGGGGGGTGATGCCGGCGGCCTTCAGCTTCTCGCAGACGGCCAGGAATTCCTCAAAGGTCTTGGGGACCTCGATGCCCTGCTCGGCGAAAACGGCCTTGTTGTAATACACAAAGTGGCTCACAGCCGCGAAGGGAACGGCGAACACGCTGCCGTCGGCCGAGGTGAACGCGCTGCGGGCGGTGTCGGTGAAGTTCTCCATCACGCCGGGGATCTCGTTGCAGCGGACGTTGAAGCCGTTGTCATACAGTTCCGCGCCGGTGGCGTAGGAGCGGCTGTAGAACAGGTCGGGGCCGATGCCGCCGTCCAGCTGCTGACGCAGGGTGGCGTTGTACTGGGTGGAGGTGGTGGGCAGGAAGGTGATCTTCACGCCGCTCATCTCGCAGTACTTGTCCAGCAGGGCCTGCACCTGGTCGGTATCCTCCGTACGCCAGGAGCCCATGGTCAGTTCCACTTCCGCCAGGGAGACCAGGGGAAGCATGCACATCAGGACAGCCATCAGGATCGCGATGAGTTTCTTCATGATACATTCCTCCTTTTATTTTGATATCTCGGCGTCTTTCCAAGACGCGATATCCAACCTCAGTCGACCCCCTCCAGGTCCGTAAGGAGGGCCTTTTCCATAGGGGCCGGGGAAAAGGCCACGCGGTAAAGGGCGACGTCATCGTCATTCCCCGCGGCAAAGGGGAAAAGATCCAGGGTGGTGGCGGCGCCAAAGCTTCCGTCCGGGGCCAGCGCGATCACGCTGAAACTGCCCCCGTCCTCACCAAGTTCCTTTTTGCGGCGGGACAGGCCTTCCACCGCCTCCCGGCAGGCGTCCCGGGGGGACGCGCCCCGCTTCATCAGGGATACGATCTCATAGGAAAGGCAGCCGCGCATGATGTCCTCCCCCAGGCCCGTGGCCGCGGCGGCGCCGTAGCGGTCGTCGCAGTAAAAGCCCGAGCCGATCACCGGGGAATCCCCCACCCGTCCGGGGTCCTTCATGAAAAGGCCCGACGTGGAGGTGCCGGCGGCCATATGTCCTTCCCGGTCCAGGGCCAGGACGCACACCGTATCGTGCCCGGCATAGGCGGTCAGCTTTTTGCGTCCCTCCGCCAGGGCGTCCAGCCAGCGGGCGCGGGAGGATTCGGTGAGCATATCCCGCATCTCAAGGCCTTTTTCCAGGGCGAAGCGCTCCGCGCCGCGGCCCGCCAGCAGGCAGTTGGTCTCCCGCCCGCACAAAAGGCGCGCGGCGAGGATTGGGTTTTTGATGCCCTCCGCGCTCATTACCGCGCCCATGCGGAGCGTGGAGCCGTCCATGAAGGCGGCGTCGGTCATCACCCGGCCTTCCCTGTCCGGCAGGCCGCCGTAGCCCACCGAGCAGAAAGCGGGTTCATCCTCCACCGGGGTGATCGCGCGCACCACCCCGTCCCCCGCCGGGGCGCCGTCCTTCAAAAGGGCCCAGGCGTTCCCGACGCCGGCAAAGCTCATTTTCCATGTTCCGATGATGGCTGTCACTTAAGTTCAGTCCACCTTTCCGCGAATATCCGCCACATAGGCGCTGTCGATCATATCAAAGCGGTCCTCCGGCGGATACAGCGCGCCGCCGTAATAGATGCTGCGGTTGTTTTTCACCGAAGGCTCCGGCAGCTGCTTATGGCAGGCCAGGTGGATCTGGCTGCAGCCGGTGGCTTCCACCACTTTTTTCACGTTCCGTTTCGTAATGCCCGCGCCGGGCAGGATCTCGATGGCGCCGCCGGCAAAGCGGATCATCTCCGCGATGGTATCCAGGGCAAAAAACACGTCGCTCTCCTGCCCGCTGGTCAGCACCCTGGTGACGCCGAGGCTTATCAGGGTGTCCAGGGCGCGCTTCCAGTCCGGGGTAACGTCCAGGGCGCGGTGGAACACCGTGGGCCTGCCGCCGGCGATGGCCACCATCTCCCGGGTGCGGTCCGCATCCACCGTGCCGTCCTCATGCAGAAAGCCGAACACGATCCCGTCCGCGCCGCCCTCCAGAAGGATGCGGGCGTCCTCCTTCGCGGTTTCAAATTCCGCGTCGGTATACAAAAATCCCCCAGCCCGGGGCCGGACCATGGTCATCACCGGGATGGAAACATGCTTTTTGACCACCCGGAGGGTGCCCAGGGTGGGGGTCAGCCCCCCCTGGAACAGGTTGGAATTCAATTCCACGCGGTCCGCACCGCCGCGGGCCGCCTCAATAACGTCGTCCGCCGAACCGCAGCAGATCTCCAGCAAAATATGCATACCGATGCTCCTTTGATCAGGCTCCGCCTGAAGATAGTAAAATTGTATCACGCGGCCGCCCGGGTGTCAAGAAACGTATAAAAAAGCGCCTGTTTTTTGTGGATTTTCCCCATCCCGAGGCATGAAAAAACCGGGAAGCGGCGCTCCCTGAAGGGGGCTGCTTCCCGGAGCCCGGGACAGATCCCGGTGATATCAGAATTCGTCGAAGGGATGGCTGGTGCCGAACTGCATGACCTGCATGATCTTGTAGCGGTCCATCTGCAGGTGTTTCGTGCGGGTGAGGGCTTCCTCGATGGGGAGCTCCACGATGCTGCCTTCCTGGGTGGCGATGATGCAGTTGCCCCGGCCTTCGGCAAAGGCCTGCACCGCGTAAAAACCCATGCGGGTAGCCGTTTCGCGGTCGCGCCCGGTGGGAGCGCCGCCGCGCTGGATATGGCCCAGGATGGTGACACGGGGATTGATCCCCAGGGCTTCCTTGATCCGGTCGCCGATCTCAAAGGCATTGCCGGCGCCTTCGGCCACCACGATCATGAAATGGGTGTAGCCCGCCAGGCGGGATTCGCGGATGCGCTCCAGTACGTCTTCCTCAAAGTTCATCTTGTGCTCCGGCACAAGCACGGCGGTGGCGCCGACGGCCGTGCCCACGTACAGGGCCAGGAAGCCGGCGTTGCGGCCCATGACCTCCACCACCGAGCAGCGCTCGTGGGACTGCATGGTGTCGCGCAGTTTGTCGATGCATTCGATGGCCGTGTTGCAGGCGGAGTCGAAACCGATGGTGTAATTGGTGCAGCCCACGTCGTTGTCGATGGTGGCGGGCACGCCGACCACCGGAACGCCCAGGCGGGACAGCTCCAGGGCGCCGCGGAAGGTGCCGTCGCCGCCGATGGCCACGATGCCCTCCAGGCCCAGCATCTTGCAGGTGTACACCGCCTTCTGGCGGCCTGCCTCAGTCATGAATTCCTCGCTGCGCGCCGTGTACAGGATGGTACCGCCCTTGGAGAGCAGGTGGCCGACGCTGGCGCGGGAAAGCTGGATGAAATCGCCGTTGATCAGTCCCTGCCAGCCCCTGCGGATGCCGATGCAGTCGATCCCGTTGGCGAGGGCGGTGCGCGTGACGGCGCGGACCACCGCGTTCATGCCGGGAGCGTCGCCGCCGCTGGTCAGTACGCCGATCCTTTTGATCTTGCCCATATCCTATCCACTCCTTTGGTTATTCGGGTGCGCGGTCTTTCCGGGTGAACGAAAGGCCTGATATCCAGGTCCTGACCAGTATACCACATTTCCTTTTCCCGCGCCACAAAAAAGATGGGCCGCAGCACGGCTCACGCATGAATGCGTGAGCCCACAGGGGGGCTCAACGTCCCCCCTGTGAGACCCCCCGGCGGCTTTGCCTGTCACCCCTACGGGGCCATCGGCCCACAGTTCGCAATAACGTTATGCTGTCGCTGTCGCTCCGCATAACGTTTTGCTCACTGGGCCTCCGCCTCGCTTTCGCCTTCGGCGAACAGCCCACTGGGCTGACGTTCGGCTTTGGCCCCCGGGCGGCAAAGCC
>JAFXUZ010000053.1 GCA_017524725.1 Clostridia bacterium
ATAATTCCTCACTTAAAGGGCCTCGTTCGCTGCTGTTTTAACAGCAGCGAACGAGGCCGCACAAAATTGCATATTTGTCAAGTGCTTTTTGCATAATTATTTGATTTTTTTTTCGGATTTTTCTTATCTAAATGCCATTGGGACGGTTCTCTGGGCCGGGAAAACCATGCCTCGATGCGGCGCCGTATACCCGGCCGGTACGCACAGCGCGGCGGGAGGGCCGAGGCCCGGCATCCTTCCTCCGCCGGGCCGCGCTTTTCGGGCGCGAAATCAACTTTTCCATTTACAGGAGGCGGAACCTGTGATACACTCAAAAAGAGATTGAAGAAATATTTACTGTACAGGAACACAGGAGAACTGAACAAGAAACGGAGGCCTGCCAAATGACGAAAAGAGCTTTTTTCCTGACGCTTGTTCTCATCGCGGCGCTGATGCTTTCCGGCATGGCGCTGGCCGATGAAAACATGCTGAGCGCGCCGGCGCTGTCGCTGGTTTCATCCAGCGTGACGCGCGGAGAATTCCTGCGGGTCAATGTAGGCGAAGTGCCGGGTGCGAACGGTTATTGGGCCCGCGTCTACAACGCGGACGGGGAAGGCGACCCATTGGTGGGAGGCTATTCCTCGGTTCCGGGCGTTCTGTGCGTGCCCACGGCGCGCCTGGAGCCCGGCACCTACACGGTGAAGGCCTACGCCAACAATGAAAACGAAGGCGAGCACAGCCCGCTGCTGAGCTTCACGGTGACGGCCTATACGGGCAGCGCCCCCGTGGTCCGCCTGAGCAAAAACACCGCGAAGGTGCGGGAATACGTGCAGCTGAGCTTTTATATTCCCGGCGCTTCGTTCATCCGCCTGTTCTGCGAGGAGGAACCGGACCTGGACTGGTGGAGCCAGAGCGACGCCTGGGCGTACAATATTTTTATGGGCGCCCCGGGAGAGTATCACTTTTCCGCTGAGGGCTACGGCCCGGACGGAAGCGTGACGGGCACTGACACCGTGGTGCTGACGCATACCGCCGACGGCGAGCTGGGCGAACCCGAGATGGACCTGCAGGCAGGCGCCGTGCCGGCGGGGCAGGACCTGACGGTGAATTATTCCTTCGGGAATGCCACGGGGGCGAACGGCGTGACGGTCCGGTATGCCTTTGAGCTTTTTGACCGGGATACCGGGGAAGATGTTTTTTTCTCGGAGGACCTGACCCGGACCGGCAGCGTGACCGTTCCCGGCAGCGCGCTGGTGTCTCCCCACCGGTACACCGCGTACCTGTACACTTTCGCGGAGAACAGCTCCGGCTTCCCGATCCGGCAGATCGAGCGGAATATTTTTGCCGCCGCATCCCAGACGGAAGACCTCAGCCTGACGGTGAACGGCCAGAGCGAAATAACCCTCGCCACCCATGAAAACGCCGTGCTGACCATCCACGCCCCGGGCGCCACCGCCATCCACCTGTTCAAGGGCGGCGATGACGACTGGGACTACTGGGGCGACCGGAACGGATATTATGAAGATATCTATTACGACTGGAACTACTGGACGGAAGAAACGGTTTCGCTGTATCTGGAAGTGTGCTACGACCCGGATTTTGAGAACGAAAACGCCGAATGGGTCTGCAGCGCGCCGCTGATCGTCCATGTCACCGCGGAAGACCGCCTCGCCCCGCCCCAGTTCACGGTGCCCGCGACTGTGCAGGTGGGCAGCGTGCTGGACGTGGAAGTGACGGAGCTGGATGAGAACGCCATATGGTGCTGGGCCGACGTGGAAGTCAAAGAAGAGGGCGGCTCCTCCTCCTGGGTGGCCCACGGCGATATCGAGGACGGACATATCTATCTGCCCACCGGTATGATGGAGCCGGGCCGGGTGTATATCGTGTCGTTGTCCTGCAGCGCGCCCGGCTGGATCGACAGCCCCTACTCTCAGCGCTGCTTTACGGCGGCGGGAAGCCCCTCCAGCGATCCGCAGTTTGCCGTGACCAGGGCGGAAGTGGATACGGAACAGAATTTCACGTATCTGGGCTATGTACCCGGCGCCCGTTTCCTGCGGGTGTATGTCAACGGAGATCCGGAAGAGGAACGCGGCTTCTGGGAGGGAGACCGCTTTACCGACACATGGCTGCGTTTCGACAGGAGCGGTGATTATGCCCTCACGCTGGCTGCCCTGTACGCGGACGGCTGGGAATCCTGGGAGGACTGGACCGTGATCGATACGGTCACCGTCCGGGTGAACGCGCCTCACGGCGACATCAGCCTGTCCGGCGTGAACCTGCCTTATGAGCATCAGGCGGGCGGGGATATGACGCTGGACTTTTCCTCCACCCCCGCCGAGCGGTTCGGTTTACATCTGTGGAGAGAACACGACGGAAACTGGGAATGGGGTTATGACGGCGAAGACAGCGTGATCACCGTTCCCTGCGCGGACTGGGAAGAGGACATTTATCACTACGGGCTGGACATGTCCGCCCCGGGCTATGAATACATGCACATGGAAGGCACGTTTGCCCTGACCGGCCGGCAGAGCGACATCACCCTGACGCTGTCGAAAGCCCGGGTGCAGTGCTCCGAGGAATTCCAGATCACGGTGGACGCTCCCGGGGCCACGGCCGTCAGCTGGTGGATCCCCAACTATGACGAGCGCATAGGCATGGGAAGCCATTATGAAGACAGCACCAACATCCGCGGGGCGGAAACTGCCATCGTCTATGCCCGGGCGTGCTATGATCCCATCGACTGGGACAACTTCAACTGGGACAACTGGCGGGAGGACCTGAACTGGGGGCCCATCAGCGCCGTGCACGTCCTGGAGGTGACCGCGCCGAACGGAGAGGCGGGTCAGCCCGAGGTGAGCGGCGTGCCCGCGGAGGTGGACTGGGGCGATACGCTGCATGTGACCGTTGGAGCGGCCACGGGCGCAGCCTGGTACCACGTGCGGGTGTACAGCCAGTGGGACAACTGGGAGCGCGCGTTCTTTGAGCTGGACGGTCCGGGCAGCTTTGATTACGATACCACCCCGCTTGATCCCGGCGATTACAGACTGAATGTGTATGTGGCGGGTGAGCTTGGCTATTCCCAGACCGGCGTGGATATTCCCTTCCGCGTGCGCGGCACCGGTCAGTGCGGCGTCACCTATGCCATTCCCGCGCAGACCAGCGTGCCCAGGGGCCAGATGCTGGAGATCAGCTACAGCGAAGCCAGCGAGACCGTGTGGTATGACGTGCGCATCCGGGACAACCGCTTTAACGAGTACTGCTATTTCCGCCTGGAGACCGCGGGCGTCTGCCTGCTGCCCACGGAAAACCTGGCGCCCGGAGAATACTTTGTGATCATCAGCACCGGCGCGCCGGGCATGTACTGGAATGAACCCGAAGCCGCCGACGCCGTCCGCTTTACCGTTACGGAGGGCAGCGGCAGTCTCTGGCTGCAGAAGACCGAGGTGCTGATCAACGAGATGATCGTCGCTTCCGTTTACGCGCCGGGGGCAGAGCGCATCCGCTTCACCCACTGCTACGAAAACCAGGACAACCCCAACTGGTGGGATGAAAACGGCTGGGAGACGGACAACTGGCGCCAGGAGGACCTCCGGTGGGACTGGCCGGCGGGGCAGACGACGGTCCGGGCCGAGGGGCTGTACAACGGCGCCTGGCAGCTGATCGGCCAGCAGACCGTGAACGTGACCGTGATGAATAATTACGATGAGGCGCATCTGCGCGCTCTGGTGCCGTCTGTGGTGAGCGAAGGAGAGGACCTGGTGTTCTCCCTGTCCCCGAACATCGGGGGCTTGTGGGCTGTCCTCTTTGACGATACCTGCGGCGGCTGTGAGGTGTACAGGGCTGAGGGCGACCACGACACCGGACGGACGTGGCACGTTCTGCATGACGTGGACGATCCCGCCATGGAGGGCGAGAACTACTGGCTGGAGCCGGAAGATACCGACGGGTATGAGGTCCGCGTTCCCCATGCGTACCTGAAGCGGGGACACGCGTATCATATGGATATCGAAGTCTATTCGAACCTGGGCGTGTTCGGCCGGATCTGCTGGAATATTCCTCTCGTCATCGTCAGCGGGCAGACCGACGGCAATGTGAGCATCACCGTCGACGGTACCGCGGAGGACAGGCAGATGCTTTTGTGCGAAGATTACCGGGTGGAAGTGTCCGCGCCTGACGCCACCGCCATCCGCGTCTATAACGGCCATGAATGGCATTACAGCGCCGGAGACCGGGTCACCCATTATTGGAATGACGGTTCGGACGGCCTTCATACCCTGTTCGCGGAGGCCTGCTACGACGATACCTGGTCCTGGGACGGCGTAAACTGGGACGAATGGGACTGGAACGCGTGCGGCTTTGTGTGGGGAGGACGGAGCAATCAGATCGTCCTGAACCACTACGGGGTCGACGGGCTGGACCGGCCGGAGGCCGTGCTGCTGGCCGGCACGGTGGCCAGGGGCGAATTCATTGAGGTGCAGCTGCTGAACATGGATCCCGAGGCCCACTACGACGCCAGCGTGTGGTGGCCGGACGGCGCAGGGGAAGAATTCTGGCCCCTGAACAGATGGTATGAACAGGACGGCGATATCATCCGCATTCCCACGGTGGATCTGGAGCCGGGTGAATGGCGCGTACGTGTGAACGCCGGCGGCAAGGTGGGCTTCTACGGCAACAATAACGGGGGCAACGAACCCATCGTGACCGTGACCGACTCCGCAAACGGCATGCTCAACTTCAGCAAATACCAGGTGCAGGTGAACGAGCGCTTCACCAACTCGGCGCGGGTGCCCGGAGCGTCGGAGATCACCACCACCATCAACGAGCCGGAGGGCTGGCAGCCGGATAACTGGGACAATGTGTGGCAGTTCGGCCCCTGGCAGGGAGACGTCACCAGCGGCGACGCGCTGGTGTTTGGCAACAGCGGCGTGTACACGGTGAAGCTGTATGCCCGCTTCGGCGACGGCCCCTGGCAGTATACCGGCGTCAGCAGGACGGTGACCGTTACGGCGGACGTGGTGTACGACCTGAACGCCATGATCCCGGTGTCCGTTCCCGCGGGGCAGGATCTGGTCCTGGACCTGTCCGCCGCATCCAGCACCATGGCCAATGTGTATGATGAAACCACCGGCGGCACGGAAATCTACTGGATGAACTGGGATGCCGGCCGGGAGAGTGATTTTGATTACTTCGACACGGACACCGGCGAATGGGCCGGCGGCAATCCCCCGCTGCACAGTGAAAACGGCAATTTCGTGCTTCCCGCCCAGTACCTGAAGACGGGCCATACCTACCGTGTGGATCTGCGTGTCAGGGGCCAGAACCTGGAAGCCGATGACGTGTACGGACGCCGCTTTGGGGTGCTTTCCGGCACGTCGGACAGCCGGGTGCAGCTGGTGGCGCCGGACGTAACGGACGTTTACCCCGGCGGGGATTATTCCCCCTGGGTGGACGCCCCGGACGCGGATGAGATCATCATCTACTGCAACGGAGACCGGCATCCCCGCGGAAGCGGCGACTGCGCCACGCTGTACCTGTACTACGACGAAGGCACCTATTCCATCTGGGGCAGCGCCCGCTTCGGCAATGAGTGGGTGACGACGGATATCCGCACCGTCACCTTCCACAACCAGGGCCGCCTGGATATGCCGCAGGCCTCCGCCGCCGCTTCCGTGCCCCTGCACCAGTATCTGCAGGTCAGCATCGGCGAATTGCCCGGCGGCGACCAGTTCATCGTGGACATCATCGATGAAAACGGGCGGCAGATGCCCGGCGGTTGGGGAAGCAGGGAGAACGGAAACCTGATCGTCCCTGTCTATATCGACGACGAGTATGAAGAGGGCAAAACCTATTTCTGGGCAGTCTCGGCCATGAGCAGCGGCTACGACGGCAGCGGCACGCCCTATGACCATTCCTTTACCGTGACGGCAGAGTCTGCGAACGTGTTCGCGGTGGAGAACCCGAATCTGCTCTGCGGCGAGGATGTGCACTTTGTTGTGCGCTATCCCGGCGCCGAAAAGCTTCGTATCCGCGTTGGCAGCGTTTCGCCTTACACTTACTGGCCTTCTTCCACAGGCATAGCGCAGGAGGAATGGGATGAACGGCGGAGCACCTGGGACCTGCCGGAGGGCGATTATACGCTGAGGGCGCAGTACTACAACGGCTCTTCCTGGAAGAACTTTGGGACGGCTCTGTCGCTGACCATGGTGGAGCTGGGCGAGCTGGACGTTTCCCGCGCACAGGTCCCGACAGAGGTGCCCGCGGGCAGCGACCTGATCGTCCGGAACCTGACCGAGAACCTGCTGGCCGGAGCCTGGTACCACGTGAAACTCATTGACCAGGAGACCGATGAGGAACTGGCGTTTATCAATTCCCACGATAACGGCTTTGCCGACTTCGTGACGTTCCCGGCTCAGATGTTCCAGATCGGCAGAACCTACCGGGTGGAGGTGGAGAACTGGGCGTTCGGCTACGAAGCCAGCTCCCTGAACGTTTCCGTGCAGGTGGTGGAGGCCGTCCTGGATACGCCCACCTTCGTGCTGCCCGACTTCCTGACCTCCATTGAAGAAGAAGCCTTCTGCGGCTTTACGGCGGAAGTGGTGCTGATCCCCGGCAGGGTGACCGATATCGGCGCAAGGGCCTTTGCGGACGCCCCGGCCCTGCGGCAGATCTACATTCCTTCCAACGTGACATCCATTGCCGGAAATGCCTTTGAAAACGATAACGTTATGATCTTCGGCCAGCCGGGCACCTATGCCGAATCCTATGCCGCGGATCATGGCATTCCCTTTGTTCCCTGGAACTGATCCGGATGTACGGATAATCCCTGACGGATAACCTTCCTGCCGCGGGGCGCACCGTTCCGCGGCAGGAGATGACCAGGGGGCTGTAAATAGCCCCGACAAAGAAAGAAGGACTCGACCGGGCCTGAGGGCCTGGCTGAGTCCTTCTTTTCTTGGGAGGTTCTTTGTGTCGGCCGAAAGAACACAGGGGACAGCTCTTTGTGCTTAGCGCGTAAAGCCGGAGGCCCGGGGCTGCCGCCCGCCCTTCGCAGAAAACAGTCCACCGGACTGTTTTCCGGGCCCTCCGAACCCCACTGGGACTTCACGTCACTTTGCTTCCGGCCGCAATTCGCAATGGTCACACAGCATCACTGCCGCTCACTGTGCTTCCTTGCTCATTGGGCCTCCGCCTCGCTTTCGACTTCGGCGAATGCCCCGCTGGGGCACCGCTCAGCTTCGGCCCCTTCGGCGAACAGCCCACCAGCTGACATTCCGTTTCGTCCCCCAGGCATGTACACGCCGCTCCGTCGGATCTCAATCAGGGGGTGTTCCCCCTGATACCGCCCTGTGTCGTGTTTGATTTGTGTTCTTTTGCTTCATGCGTAAGCCTTGGTCGTGGTGCTTTTTTGCTTGACACTACGCTCTTTTTTATGTAGAATAAATGTGTTGAATTATGTACTTTTTTCAGACTGATACAAACGCCCCGGCTGGTCCGGGAGAAGGTGAACGGACAGCCTCGGCAGGCAGCTTTGGTCTGCCTTTTTCGCGTTTACTGGTTCCACACGGTTCCCGGAAGCGGTCTGCAGCGATGGACCGCCCGGATGACAGTCCGGCCTGCCGTGCGGCGGACCGGCACATGGGAGGGAAAAGAAAATGAGGCGCGCAATCTGGATAGCCCTGGCCCTGGCGGGTCTGCTCTTGCTGTACTGCGCCGCGGCGCAGGCTGAAACCTACGACCTGTATGTAGCCGGCGTACAGGTCACGACCTCCAACCAGAACGATATTCTGGGCGATGGGGGAAAGGCGGTATTCGACCCTGCCACCAGCACGCTGACGCTGAATAATCCGGATATCCGGGTCAGCGGTCAATTCTCGTTTGGCATCAGATCGCTGCTGGACGATCTGACCATCACCGGAAGCTGGACAACTGGAATCCCATCCGGGATCAATGCGCAAAAGACACTCAGGCTTGCGGGCGATTTTGCTATGTTACAGCCAAGGGTCGGCATCTACGCTAAACATCTCTTTATCCAGTCGGGTTCGCTGGTGATCTCCCAGGCGACGGCCAGCGCCATCGCTTATGGAGGCGAAGCCATAACCATCGGGGCCGACGTCACCGGCGTTGATCTGTCATGTAGAAATAATAACGTTATCACAAATCTCGGTGCCCTGTTCCTGGAAGGAAACATTGGCGTTTCCCCCGATACGACCGACTATCATGCCATCATCGGGCCGGGATATACCGGCGGCAGTATCTGCAATCTCTGGGTCGACGGCATACGGGTCAGATCCTCCAACCAGGACGATATCCTGGGCGACGGGGGAAAGGCGCAGTACGATCCCGCCAATCATACCCTGGCGCTGAACGATCCGGATATCATGGTAGATTCAGTCTGGGGAATAGAATCTCAGAT
>JAFXUZ010000054.1 GCA_017524725.1 Clostridia bacterium
AGCCTAAATAAGCCACAGTTTCTATGACTATTCCGGCGGAATGTCCTCAGTGAAGGCCGGGCGGCAGCCCGTGTTGCCTTCCCCGGGTTGGGGAAGGTGGCCGCGAAGCGGCCGGATGAGGTCGTCGCCCCGTCCCGCGTTCGCAGCATGTCCACCTGCAAGCATTCCACGCGCACCGGGGCCCGAAACACCCGGAAAAAGTGCAATGCATTATTTTCAGCGTAGGGCGGGCGGCAGCCCGTATTGCCTTCCCCCGGTTGGGGGCCCGGAGCGCCCGGAAAAAAGTCCGGTGGACTGTTTTCAGCGAAAGGCGGGCGGCAGCCCCGGACGGTGGCCGCGAAGCGGCCGGATGAGGTCGTCGCCCCCCGGCAAAGTGCCTTCACCTGCAGAGGAGACCCCATCATCGCTTCCTATCCTGCCACAGGCGCATACCAGGCAGACGACCTCATCCGTCTCCTCGCTAGCGCTCGGATCCACCTTCCCCAACCCGGGGAAGGCTTACGAAGTCTTCCTTGCTGCACCCATGACAATGCCGCAGTGTCTAAAACCAGTCCGGTGGACTGTTTTCAGCGAAAGGCGGGCGGCAGCCCCGGACGGTTGCGACAAAGCCTCCGGATGATACTCCCCCTCCAAACACAGCAGATCGCCCGCATCATTTGTTCTGTTTGCTCCCACACCCCATCAATTCCCAAAGATATGCGCAGACTCCGTTAAAATTCTTTTTGATCTCAAGATTATCGATGCGAACGACCCGCAGGCCAAGGCTTTCCAGCCACGCATCCCTTTTTCTGTCTTTTTCGGGCATTTCACCCTTATAATGCTGATCTCCGTCCAGCTCTATCACAAGCTTCGCACTGCTGCAGTAAAAATCAACAATATAATCTCCAAACTGCTTCTGCCTTCGGACCTGTACAGGCAGTTCCCGAAGAAAATCATACCACAGACGGTTTTCCTCTTCTGTCATTTCCCTTCGTAATTTTTGTGCCAGAGGCCTGTAACTGTTATTGTATCGTATCCGGGGCACGATAACCGCCTCCTCCGTCATACTGATGGATCGCCTTTGTCACAGATGCCTCCCCTTCAGGAATGCGGGCGGCAGCCCGTATTGCCTTCCCCGGTTTGGGGCCCGGAACCCCCGGAAAACAGTCCGGTGGACTGTTTTCCGCTCAAATCAGGCGGCAGCCCGCATCCCCGGCGCTGCCGCCCCAGTCCCCTCATCCTTTATCCGCCGTGTTTGAATTGGGGTTCGCCCCCGCCCCGCCGGTTCCCGGGCCGTCCCGTTTCATCGTCACCGCAAAGCTGATCACGCCGCCCCTGAAGGTACAGCGCAGGTTCGCTTCCATATGGAAGGCAATGTCCCGGGCGATGGACAATCCGATGCCGTAGCCCTGCTTCTGGCTGTTATGGGATCCGTCCTGGCGATAGAAGCGTTCAAAGAACCGGCTGGTGTCCACCTTGCCTTCCCCGGCATAGGTGTTGGATACCGTGAGCACCGGATGCCGCCCGCCGGCGAGGGAAATGGAAACGCACCCGCCCTCGTCGCAGTACTTGGCGGCGTTGTCCAGCAGAATGGCGCACAGTTCGCGCAGGGATTTTTCGTCGCCTTTTACCGTCACGCCCGTCTCCACGGATTTGGAGAACCGCTTGCCGGATACGGTCACCACGTCCTCAAAATTGTCCGCTTCCTCCGAAACCACGCGGCTCATATCCACCGGCATCAGGTCCTCGGGTTTTTTCTCCCGCATCCGGGCCAGGGTCACCAGCCGCGCCACAAGCCCGTTCAGGCGCTCCACCTGCTTTAGGGTGCTCCGGGTCCACCTGGTCTCGCCGGAAAGTTTTTCGGTCATTTCGGTGTTCGCGCTGATGACCGCCAGGGGCGTCTTGAGCTCATGGGAAGCGTTGGTGATGAACTGCTGCTGTTTTTCCATGCTTTCCACATAAGGCGCGATGACTTCCCTGGAATAAAAGAAAATGATCAAAAGGAAAATGGCCGCGATGCACAGCCCGACGATCCACATATAGGACGTGATCTCCCTCAGGATCCACGCCCGGCTGCTCACGTCGATGAACACGTACAGCCTGCCTTCTTCCGTCTGGCGGGAAGCGTAATTGAAATAAAACCGCTCCGCCCGCACCCGGCCCTCCGGCCGCCCCGACCGGACGGCCGTCCCCACCGCCCTGTCGGCCGTCTGCCTGTCCACCGTGGCGATGTGCCCGGTATCGCGGCCGGAAACGTTCCCGTCCCCGTCCACGACGACCGAGAAAAACCGCAGCTCGTACAACAGCTCGGGGATCTCCTCCACGTCGATGCGCTCGTCGTCCGGCAGTCTCCCGGGCAGGCGGCCGCCGTTTTCCAGGATGGCCTCCAGCACGGCGCCGTACTGGATGTCGATCCTGCGGGACGACAAAAGCAGCACCGCCGACAATGTCAGGGACACCGCGATGACCAGCGCAGCCGTCGCCACCAGGATGAACCTGTACCTCAGCCGCCTGATCATTTTTCCGCCTCCCGGCATAGCCGCATGCCGCCCGGACGGTGCTCCACCCGGAAGCAGGCCCCGACGCTGAGAAGCTTGCCGTTGATGTAGCGCACATACAGCTTCAGCGCTTCACCGTCCGCGCCTTCAAAGTCCTTCCACACCCGGGAAAGGATCTCGCTTTCTTTCAGGTCCCGGTCCGTGGAACGCATCAAAAGCGCAAGCAGTTCGGTCTCCCGGCTGACCAGGGCGATGGAATTGACGCATTTGAGTATCCCCTGCCTGGTGTCCAGGACCATATCCCCCAGCCGCACCGTATCCGGCGCGCCGGGCGTCCCCCGGCGGATCAGGCTGCGCAGCCTGGCCAGCAGCTCCTCCATGGCAAAAGGCTTGGTCAGGTAATCGTCGGCGCCGGCGTCCAGCCCGGCCACCCGGTCCCGCACCTCGGCCTTGGCCGTCAAAAGGAGCACAGGAACGGTGTTCCCCTCGTCCCGCATCCTTTTGAGTGCTTCCACTCCGTCCATCACGGGCATCATGATGTCCATCACCGCCGCGTCAAACCCGCCTTCGCGTACTTTATCAAGGGCTTCGGCGCCGTTTTTTGCGGTCACGGCTTCATAACCCGATATGGTCAGGTACGCCTCCAGGACGTCCCGCATATCGTCCTCGTCCTCGGCGATCAGAATCCTCATCCGTCCGTCCTTTCCCCGCTTTCGCGGATCATGTCCCTGATGGCCTGCATCGATACGTCGCAGGCGGCCAGCTCGTCCGCGCAGCGCTTGAGCTCCTCCCATATCAGGTCCCGGCGGGAGATGTCCCTCTTGTAGGTGATCTCATGCTCCAGCGCCGCCCAGGTATCCATGGCGATGGTCCTCAGCTGCACCTCGGCGTAAAACGCCTTTCCACCCACCGGTCCGGGGAAAGGGGTGTCCGCCTCCACGATCATATGGTAGCTGCGGTAGCCGTTTTCCTTGGCCCGGAGGATGTAATCCTTGCGCTCCACCGCCCGGATGCCTTCCCGGCGGCTGATCAGGTCCGCCATCAGGTAAACGTCGTCGATGAACCGGCACACCACCCGGACGCCCACGGCGTCGTACACCGCCGTCAGGGCGTTCTCCGCCGTGGCCTCAAGGCAGCGGCGACTGAGCTTGCCCAGCATGCTCTCTTCCGTTTTCACGCGCCCCTCGATATGCTCGTAGCGTTTTTCGCCGTGGGGCCCGGCGGCGCTGTCGCCGCAGGACTTTACGGCGCCGATGACGATATCAAGGACGTCCTTCAGTTTATCCGCGTATGGTCCGTAGATCCCGTGATCCATATCCCGTGATCCCTTCTTTCTGAATATAACGGCTGTACTGGCGGGCCGTATAAAAGGTCCCCTCACGACGCGCAGCCGTAAAACTGGCCAAACGGGCCGTTTCCCTCTCTCCAAGTCCATTATACTCCATAAATAAGTCATATTTGTGAACAAAAAACAGCAAATAACATGCAATTGACATATCGGCCGGAGGGGGGTAGTATAATTCCGGCATTTCAACGACCCCGCCCCGGGGCGGGTGAAACGGAGGATCACATGGCTTTATACACTTCAGCGGACCGGATGATCGGCAACACCCCGCTGCTTGAACTCACCCGCATCGAATCCCTTTTGGGCCTGAAGGCCCGCGTCCTCGCCAAGCTGGAATACCTGAACCCGGCCGGTTCCGTCAAGGACCGGGTGGCCAGGGCCATGATCGACGACGCCGAGGAAAGGGGCCTTTTGTCCCCCGGCTCCGTCATCATTGAGCCGACCAGCGGGAACACCGGAATAGGCCTCGCGTCGGTGGCCGCCGCCAGGGGCTACCGGCTGATCATCGTGATGCCCGACACCATGAGCATGGAGCGCCGCCTTCTGATGGCGGCTTACGGCGCGGAGCTGGTGCTCTCCGACGGCTCAAAGGGCATGACGGGCGCCATCGAAAAAGCCGAGGAACTGCAAAAAGAGATCCCCGGCGCCTTCATCCCCGGCCAGTTCGTCAACCCGGCCAACCCCAAAGTCCACCGGGAGACCACGGGCCCCGAGATCTGGCGGGACACCGACGGCAAAGTGGATATCTTCGTCGCGGGCGTCGGCACCGGCGGCACACTGACAGGCGTCGGCCAGTACCTCAGGTCCGTAAAGCCCGATGTCAGCGTCGTGGCCGTGGAGCCCGCGACCTCCGCGGTGCTTTCCGGCGGGCCCGCCGGGAAGCACGGCCTTCAGGGCATCGGCGCGGGCTTCGTGCCCCAAGTGCTCGATACCGGCATCTACGACGAGGTCTTCCCGGTCACGGACCGCGACGCCTTCGAGGCCGGAAGGCTGATCGGCAAAAAAGAGGGCGTGCTGGTGGGTATTTCCTCCGGGGCCGCGCTTTTTGCCGCCCTGGAAGTGGCAAAACGCAGGGAAAACGAGGGCAGGACCATCGTGGTCCTTCTGCCCGACACCGGCGACAGGTATCTTTCCACCGCCCTGTTCCGGGAGGAATAACGAGAAAAGCCGTATCTGTTCAGTCCTTCGGACAGAACAGATACCGCGGGGGGTACCCGTACCCCCCGCGAGCCCCCCGGGCGAAGGACGGAGTCCGGGGAAGGGAAACCCCTTCCCCGAGTCCCCAACCCGCCGGCGGCGCCGGTTTCCTGCGTCCAAGCGGCACCGC
>JAFXUZ010000055.1 GCA_017524725.1 Clostridia bacterium
CATTGTCACCTGGACCCGGAACTGCATCCTGGCCAATCTGGTTCTCATCGCTTTCTTCATCATCACCCGCCATACGGTGGGCACAGAAACCATTGCCAACATGGGCGTGACCATGATCCTCTTTGTAGCCCTCACCTTCATCACCAACGGCTTCGCCATGTGCGTGACAACGGCGAATACCGGCTTCATGGCGGATATCATCGACTACGAACTGGATCGCAGCGGCAAGTATATCCCGGCAGTCGTTACCGGCGCCTACAGTCTGGTGGACAAGATCGTTTCCTCCTTCTCCGCGGCCATCGCCACCGGCTGCGTAGCCCTGATCGGTTACACCGCCACCATGCCCCAGCCCGGCGATCCCGCTACCTCCGGTGTGTTCTGGATGACCATGTTCCTGCGCTACGGCCTGGCCATCCTGGGCTGGATCGTCACCCTGATCGCCATGCGCGTCTGCAAGCTGGACAAGAACGAAATGGTCCATGTGCAGAAGCGGATTGAGGAGAAGAAAGCCTCGGCTCAGAATGAACTGTTTGAAAAAGAACTGCACAAGGGAGATCATGCCAATGCGTAAAATCACTGTGCTGAAGGATGGCTGGCGTTTCGGCAAAAGCCGGGACACCGCCCTGGAAGCTGTTTCCCTGCCCCACACCTGGAACGCTGTGGACGGTCAGGACGGCGGCAACGATTATTACCGTGGCACCTGCTGGTATTGCCGGGAACTGACAAAGGAAGAGCTGTCAGGCGACTGCATATTTCTGGAGCTGAACGGCGCGGCCCACACCTGTGAAGTGTTTCTGAATGGTGAAAAACTTTGCCACCACGAGGGCGGTTACTCCGCTTTCCGGTTGGAGCTGACCGGGAATCTGCTGGAAACGAACCTGCTGGAGATTTCTGTCAGCAACGAAGATAACGATCATGTGTATCCGCAGAAGGCAGACTTCACCTTCTACGGCGGTCTGTACCGGGAAGTCAGGCTGATCGCGGTACCCAAGGAGCATTTTGAGCTGCTCAGGGACGGCACACCCGGCATCAAGGTGACGCCTGTCGTGGACCTGGAAAAGCGCAGCGCTTCCGTAACCGTGGAAACCTGGCAGAACGCGGCGGCCGTCACCGTGACCGTAAACGGCGAAAGCAAAACAGTCTCCTCTGAAAACGGCCATGCCCAGGCGGAATTTGTCATCGAAAATGTCCACCTGTGGGATGGTGTGGACGATCCCTATCTGTACACCGCAGCGGCAAAGCTGGAGAGCGGGGATGAAATCAGCGCCCGCTTTGGCTGCCGGGAATTCCGGTGCGACCCGCAAAAGGGCTTTTTCCTGAATGGGCGCAGCTACCCCCTGCGGGGCGTCAGCCGCCATCAGGATTTGAAGGGAAAAGGCAACGCTCTGTCGAAAGAAGACCACGACGCCGATATGGCCATCATCCGGGAAATCGGGGCCAACACCCTGCGCCTGGCCCACTACCAGCACGCTCAGGAATTCTACGATCTGTGCGATGAAAACGGCATTGTGGTGTGGGCGGAAATCCCCTATATCACCATGCACATGAAAAACGGCCGGGAAAATACGCTCAGCCAGATGCGGGAGCTGATCACCCAATGCTATAACCATCCCTGTATCGCCGTGTGGGGCCTGAGCAACGAGATCACCGCCGCCAGCGCGGTCAATGACGATCTGCTGGAGAATCACCGGCTGCTGAACGATCTCTGCCACCGGATGGACAGGACCCGCCTGACCACCATGGCCGACGTGTTCATGCTGGAGATCGACAGTCCGATCCTGGAGATTCCCGACATCAACAGCTATAACCTGTACTTTGGCTGGTATCTGGGAGAACTTTCGCAGACGGACGAATTCTTCGATGAGTACCACGAAAAATACCCTGACCGCGTGATCGGCTTTTCGGAGTACGGAGCCGACGCCAATCCCGCCTTTCATTCCTCCCGTCCCGAAAAAGGGGATTATACCGAGGAATACCAGGCGCTTTACCACGAGCATATGCTGCGCATGATCGAAGAACGCCCATACCTCTGGGCCACCCATGTGTGGAACCTGTTCGACTTCGCCGCAGATGGGCGCGATGAGGGCGGCAAACACGGTGAAAACCAGAAGGGCCTGGTTACTTTTGACCGGATGCTGCGCAAGGATGCCTTCTATCTCTATAAGGCTGCCTGGAACAAAAAAGAGCCCTTCGTCCATCTGTGCGGCAAGCGATATATCAACCGCTGCGAGGAGGAGACCGAAATCAGGGTGTATTCCAATCAGCCGCATGTGAAGCTGTATGTGGATGGGGCGTTCGTCGGCGAACAGGACGGACAGACCGTGTTCCGCTTCCGCATCCCGCTGATGGGTGAACACCTGATTGAAGCCTTCGCGGGTGACGCACACGACAGCATGTGTATCCGTCGGGTTTCTGAGCCCGATGAGAGCTACATTTTCAACAAAGCTGCCGTTTCCGTCACCAACTGGTTTGACAGCGATGATATTGACCCGACCTGTTTCTCCATCATGGACACCCTGGGCGAAATCCGTCAGCATCCCCAGGCCGGGGCCATTGTGAACCAGATGATGGCCAAAGGAGCATCCGAGCGGGGCGATGTCGCCGACGCGGTGAAGGATAACCCTGCGCTGCAGCGCATGATGGGTCGCATGACCATGCTGAGCCTGCTCAAGCAGGGCGGCGCGGATGAGGAGAACATCAAACAACTGAACCGCATTTTGCAAGGGATCAAAAAATGAGAAAAGCAGTACAACAAATCATGCTGGGGACTGTGACGGGCAACGAAACCGCTGCCCGCAGTACCCTGCAGCGCATCAAGGCCGCCGGTTACGACGGCCTTGAACTCAATCGCTTCATGATTCATCCTTCTTCCCTGATGGTACGGCTGATGACCCGAGCGGCAGGTATGCCCACCGGCAAAGGCGGAAATCTGAATTGGAAAAACCTCATGCGGGAAACGGGCCTGTCCGTGATCAGCCTGCACACGGACCTGGGCAGCCTGGAAAGAGAACCGGACGCCGTGGCGGAGGAAGCCAGGGAATACGGCACGGACAAGCTGGTCATCACTGGCATGTACCGGTTTGATTACGGAGATGAAAAGGCCGTTCGGGAGCTGGCCCAGCGCCTGAATAAAGCCGGAGAAGCGCTGCAAAAACACGGCCTTTCCCTTTTGTACCATAATCACAATGTGGAGCTGCTGCAGGTGAAACCCGGCCTTCGGGCTTACGACCTGTTGCTTTCCGAAACTGATCCTGCTCATGTTGGCTTTGAGTTTGACAGCTTTTGGTTCACGGATGGCGGCGCGGACGCAAAGGACTGGATGCGCCGCCTTGGAAACCGTATGAAGCTGTGGCATATCACGGACCGGGGCTGCCGTCAGAGCGGACCGGCGATGACGCCCATTCTAAAGCAGGACAGCATGGAATTGGGCACGGGCAACATGGACCTGGAAGGGCTGAAAGACATTGCCCTTCAGAACGGCATTGAGGCGGTCGTGCTGGAGAGCCATAGAAACTGGATCGATAAGGACCCTGTCAAAAGCCTGGAGCTCAGCGCAAAATGGCTGAAGGAGAGATGCTGAAATGATGATCAGGAACGCGGTCCTGCCTGACTGGCAGGCAAAATGGATCGACCCGGAATTGCCCCACGACGCCGGGACCCGCCGGCCCGCCTCCTACCTGCGCAAGCGTTTTCCTGCCGGCGATTCCGGCAGCGCCTGTCTGTATATCACCTGCCACGGTCTGTACGCCGCTTTCCTGAACGGGAAGCGGGTTGGTGATTTTGTATTGGCTCCCGGTACCGGGGATTACCGCAGGCGGCTGACAGTGCAGTGCTATGATGTGACCAGGATGCTGAAAACCGGTGAAAACGAGCTGACCGTCATTCTGGGCGACGGCTGGTATCGGGGCGGCGTGGGCATCGACGGCTTACGCAATTACTACGGCAGCGACCTGGCTCTCCTGTGTCAGTTGGAATCGGATGGAAAGCCGATCCTTTGGAGCGATGAAAGCTGGGAAGCCTCCCAGCGGGGCCCCATCCGTGAGAACGACCCGGAAATCGGCGAAACCTGTGACGCCAGGCTGGAAACAATTACGGCATGGCACGATGTCACGGTGCGGGATTTCGGTTTTTCCAATCTGACGCCCACGGAAAGCGTGCCCATTCTGGAGCAGGAGCGCTTTCCCGGCAGGATCATCAAAACGCCGAACGGCGAAACGGTCGTTGATTTCGGCCAGAACCTGGCCGGGTATACGGAGCTGCGCGTCACCGCCAAAGCCGGACAGAAAATCACCCTTTGGCACGGGGAAACCCTGGATGAAAACGGCAATTTCACCCAAAGCAACTTTGAACCCGGGGATCGCAACAAAAACGGCGGCATTCCCCAGAAAATCGAATATACCTGCAAGGACGGCCTGAATGTGTATAAGCCCTGTTTCACCATCCATGGTTTCCGTTATGCCCGTTTGGAAACGGACGTGGACCCGGCGGACGCCCGATTCACCGCCATTGCCGTGTATTCCCGGATGCCCCAAACGGGTTTCTTTACCTGCGGAAACGCGGATGTGAACCGCCTGTTCCAAAACAGCCTGTGGAGCATGCGCTCCAATTTCTGCGATATCCCCACCGACTGCCCTACAAGGGAGCGCGCGGGCTGGACGGGCGACGCGGGCGTGTTTGCTCCCACAGCCGTGTGTCTGATGGACTGCTATCCCGTGCTGCGGAAATGGCTGGGCGAATGCCGGCTGGCTCAAGCGGAAAACGGCCTGATCGCCAACATCGCGCCTGTCAACGACAAGCGGGATCAGATCGCCATGATGCTGCAGGGCAGCGCCGGATGGGGCGACGCCTGCATCCTGGTGCCCTGGGCGCTGTATCAGGCGTACGGCGTCAACGAAATTTTGGAAGAAAACTACGATATGATGACCCGCTGGCTGGCATTTAGCGAAAAGCGGGCAAGGGAGAACACCAGGCCTCAGAACGAAAGCAACCCCTGGAAGGAATACCTGGCGGACCAGGGCTTCCACTTCGGCGAATGGTGCGAACCGGATGCGGACAATATGCTGGCCATGCGGAAAAACGCCATGGAAGGCGCGCCGGAAGTGGCCACCGCGTATTATTTCCGCTCCGCTTTGCTTCTGGCACGGATCGCCGAGATCCTTGGGAAACCGGAGGATGCTTCACGTTACGCTGAAATTGCTGAAAACGCAAAAAAAGCCTATCGCTTCTGCTGCCTGAAGGATGGACGGATCGAATCCGGCCGCCAGTGCGAATACGTGCGTCCCATTGCCTTTGGATTGCTGGACGGAGACGAAAACCGGCAGGCGGCGGACGCGCTGAATGAGCTGGTGATCAAAAACGGATATCATTTGAACACGGGCTTCCTGTCCACCCCGGACCTGTGCCGGGTGCTGGCGGAAAACGGTCACGTTGATACCGCCTACAGACTGCTCCTGCAGACGGATTGTCCCGGCTGGCTGTATGAAGTGAAGCGAGGCGCGACTACCATCTGGGAAACCTGGGACGGCGTACGGCCTGACGGCACCGTGCACGATTCCCTGAATCATTATTCCTACGGGGCGGTCTGCGGGTGGCTGTTTGACGGCGTATGCGGCATTCACCTGGAAGCGGGCAAGCTTTCGATCCGTCCTTATCCGCATCCCTCCCTGGGGCACGCGGAGGCAAAACGGCTGTCCCCCGTGGGCGAGATCCGCAGCGGATGGCGGTATGAAAAAGATAAGGTTCTAATGGATATCGCCGTCCCCGTTCCGGCTGAGATCATTTTGCCGGACGGCAGAGAATATCAGGTGAAAGCAGGTGAATACAGTTATGAAGTTTCTCTGTAATCCTGTCAACATCAATTATCGCTACCAGTTCAATATGGACCCCCGTCTGCACGGAAAAATGCAGATCTGCCGGGAAGCCGCCGACCCTTCCATGATCCTTTTCCACGGCCGGTATTACATCTTTGCTTCCATGACGCTGGGTGTGTGGGTATCCGATGACCTGTCGAACTGGGAAAACCACCGGCTTCCAAAGGAATTGCCTTTATACGATTACGCCCCGGACGTGCGGGTAATGGGTGACTGGGTATATTTCTGCGCCTCCCGGCGGGAGGAAAACTGCGACCGGTACCGTACGAAGGACATCCTGAACGGCCCCTATGAAAAGATCGAGGGCAGTTTCCCTTTCTGGGATCCCAACCTCTTTATCGATGATGACGGAAGGGTTTATTTCTACTGGGGCTGCTCCAATATCACACCCATCTGGGGCGTGGAGCTGGATCCCCTGACCATGAGGCCGCTGGGTGACAAGACCGCGCTGGTGGAAGGACACCCCTATGATATCGGTTATGAACGCGTGGGCGAAGATAACAGTCAGTTCCCTGCCTCCGAAGCCGAAATCGACGCGGCTTACGCAGCGTTCCATAAGCGGCAGGGCATTTCAGACGATCGGGTCCCGGAGCATTTGAAACCGCTGATCCGGGGCATGTTCTCCCGCAGGCCCTACATTGAAGGCGCCTGGATGGACAAGAAGAACGGCAGGTATTATCTGCAGTACGCCAGCCCGGGCGCACAGTACAATATCTATTCCGACGGTGTCTATGTGGCGGACAAACCGCTGGGACCGTTCACCCTGGCGGAAAACAATCCATATTCCTATAAGCCCGGCGGATTCCTGCCCGGCGCGGGACACGGCAGCACCATGCGGGACATGCGGGAAAACTGGTGGCACACATCCACCATGCGCATCAGCGTGAACCATGATTTCGAACGCCGTGTGGGCATCTGGCCCGCGGGCTTCGACGCGGACGGCGAGCTTTTCTGCAACCAGCGTTACGGAGACTGGCCCATGACCACGGAGGGAGATCCCTGGCGCGATCCCGCCTGGATGCTGCTGAGCGTGGGAAAGAACGCCGCGGCTTCTTCCTTTACGGACGGCCATGAGCCGGAAAAGGCCACCGAGGAAAACGTGCGGACCTGGTGGCGGGCCGCATCCACCGACCGCAGCGAATGGCTGCAGATCGACCTGGGCAGGGAATTCAGCGTGCATGCCGTTCAGATCAATTTCGCCGATGATAAAATCGATATCCCCTGTCCCGGACCTGTGAGGGGCGGCAGCCAGGCACGGTATATCGAGGAGCGGGATCTGGCCACCCAATGGAAACTGACGGGCAGCGTCGACGGGAAGAACTGGTTTGTGGTTGAAGACAAGTCCGAAGCGCGGACCGATCTGACCCACGACCTGATCATCCGGGAAGAAGGCTTCCGGGTACGCTTTCTGCGTCTTTCCGATCTGGCTGTGCCCTATGGCCAACAGCCATGCATCTCGGGTCTGCGGGTGTTCGGGCTGGGCCGGGGTGAGAAACCCGCCGTGCCCGTTTTCACAGCCAGGCGGGACAGCGATCTGGATATGACGGTGTCCATTGAAGCACAGGAAAATACCCTGGGCTACAACATTCTGTTCGGAAACAGTCCGGAAAAACTGTATCACAGCTATATGACATTCAAAGCGGGAGAAAAGCGCGTCGGCGCGTTGATCAAAGGCAGGAATTATTTTGTACGTGTAGACGCTTTCAACGAGACCGGTATTACCCAGGGGACCTGTATCCGACTGTAAGGAGGAGTTCGATATGTCATTCCCGAAGGGCTTTTTGATCGGCGCTTCCACCGCTGCCCATCAGGTGGAGGGCAACAATATACACAGCGATTACTGGGCGCAGGAGCAGATGCCCCATTCCAGCTTTACGGAGCCCAGCGGCCTGGCCTGCGATCATTATAACCGCTATGAAGAGGATATCCGCCTTATGGCGCAGGCTGGGCTGAATGCCTACCGTTTCTCCGTCGAATGGGCGCGGATCGAGCCGGAGGAAGGGTGCTTTAACGAGGATGCAATTGAGCATTACCGGAAGGTGATCCGCTGCTGCCGTGAAAACGGCGTGGAACCCCTGGTGACACTGATGCATTTTACCAGCCCGGTGTGGCTCATCCGAAAAGGCGGCTGGGAAGCGGAAACGACCATTGAATATTTCCGGCGCTATGCCGCCTATGTCACCGAAAAGCTGGGCAATGAAATCAAATACATCTGCACCATCAACGAGGCCAATATGGGTCTGCAGCTGGCGGCCATCGCCAAACGCTTTCAGCTGATGGCACAGCAGGCCCAGAAGAACGCGCAGAAGGCGGAAGGCACGGTGCAGGTGGGCATGAATTTCCAGAAAATGATGGAAAACATGAAATTCGCCGCCCGGGAAAACGCCGCTGTTTTCGGCACCCCGCAGCCGCAGATTTTTGTTTCCTCACGTACCCCGGAAGGCGACATCCTGGTATTCCGTGCCCATCAGGCGGCCAGGGAAGCCATCAAAGCCATTCATCCTGAAATCCAGGTTGGCATCACCCTGTCGCTCCATGATCTGCAGGCCCTTCCGGGGGGCGAAGCTTTCGCGGAGAAAGCCTGGGAAGAGGAATTCCGGCACTATCTCCCCTACATTCAGGGCGATGATTTCCTCGGCGTGCAAAACTACACCCGCACACAGTACGGGCCCGAGGGACAGCTCCCCTGTCCTGAAGGCGCGGAACTGACCCAGATGGATTATGAATTCTATCCCGAAGCCCTGGAGCACGTGATCCGCAAGGTGCATGAGGACTTTCACGGCGATCTCATCGTCACCGAAAACGGCATCGCCACAGCCGACGATACCCGCCGGGTGGAATTCATCCGCAGGGCTTTGCTTGGGGTGGAAAACTGCCTGAATGACGGCATCCCCGTGAAAGGCTATTGCCATTGGAGCCTGATGGATAATTTTGAATGGCAAAAAGGATTCTCCATGACCTTTGGCTTGATTAAAGTCGATCGCGCCACCCAGGAAAGAACGCCAAAGGCGAGTTTGAATTATCTGGGCAGCTTTTCATACGGGAACCGTGCCCATTATCGGTAAGCAAAAGCATTTTTCAATATTATTTCAATCAGCCTCCCTTACAATGGCATCGTCGGCTGCGAGGGAGGTTTCCTTTTTTGAAAAAAGCGGGAAGCCGGTCGGCCGCTTCCCCATCAGCCGGCAGAAAAACACGGGGGTGTTCAGAATGAAACGAATCCTTGCTCTGATCCTTGCAGTGATACTTGCATCAAGCGTTACGATATCCGCGTTTTCCGAAGAAGGGAGCGCCGGAGGGCAGCGGGAAAGCGGCTTCATGGATGGCATGGCTCCTCCTGAACCGCCGGAAGGCGGAATGCCCGGCGGCATGGGCGTTCCTCCGGACAGGCCCGACGGCGGGATGCCCGGCAGCGGCGGTTTCGGCGGCGGCACACCACCGGGAGGCGGGACTTCGTCTTTCGAGTATACTGCGGCAGCCGAGATCACCGAAGCGGCGGAGGTGACCGAACAGACTTTTTTGTCCGAGACCGCAGATGAAAGCGCGCTGATCGTGAACACGGCCGATGCGGTGACCATCACCGATCCCACCGTCATCAAGACCGGTTCTTCCGACGGAGGCGACAACTGCAACTTTTACGGCCTGAACGCCGCCCTGCTGGTCATGGGCGGTTCCACAGCGACGATCACGGGCGGCACAGTCCGATCCTCGGCCTCCGGCGCGAACGGTGTGTTCTGCTACGGCGGCAACAGCGGCAGAAACGGCGCTGACGGCGACGGCACGACCGTCATCATCTCCGATACGGCCATCACTACGACCGGCGACGGTTCCGGCGGCATCATGACCACGGGCGGCGGTATCACTTATGCCCGCAGCCTGACAGTCGAAACCGCCGGCAGATCCTCGGCGGCGATCCGTACAGACCGGGGCGGCGGCACAGTGGTCGCAGACGGCGGCACCTATACTACGAACGGCCTGGGTTCTCCGGCGATCTACTCCACAGCGGACATCACCGTGAAGAATGCGACGCTGGTGTCCAACCTGTCCGAGGGCGTGTGCATCGAGGGCATGAACTCCATCACGCTGGAAAACTGCGGCATGACCGCCGACAATACGTCCATGAACGGCAATGCCACCTTTCTGGACACCATTATGATCTACCAGTCCATGAGCGGTGACGCGGACAGCGGCACTTCGTCCTTCACCATGACGGGCGGCAGCCTGACCAGCCTCTCCGGGCACATGTTCCATGTCACCAACACCCATGCGGTCATTACCCTGTCCGGCGTGACACTGGTGAACGAAGGCAGCGACGTGCTCCTCTCGGTGTGCGACGACGGCTGGAGCGGCGCTTCCAACACGGCGGAGCTGGCCGCGGACGCGCAGGCCCTGAGCGGCACGATCCTGGTGGGAGATAATTCCGCCATGACCCTGACGCTGCGGAACGGCTCCTCCTTTGAGGGCACGTTCAGCGGCGAGATCACCAACGCGAAGGGCGGCACGGTTTCCACCGAGATCGGAACGGTCAATGTCGCACTGGACAGCACAAGCACATGGACATTGACAGCGGATACATACATCACCGGCTTTGAAGGCGATATCTCCAATGTGATCGGCAACGGTCATACCCTGTATGTGAACGGCACGGCTGTCAACTGATATCAAGGCCGCCCGGATACGCATCGTCTGCGGCGCATAGAACGTCAAAGCGATGCCCGTTCATATGTAAATATGATCATACCAGGCCCGGCATGCGTCCCGCATTTGGGAGCGTGCCGGGGTTTTCATTGTTCCCTCCTGACTGTTTATTTGCTTTTTGCACCTTTATTGTCAATTAAACCGGGTCAGGCGGCTGTTTGATCGCCTTGACGTGCAGCCCGCTTAAGTATAAACTATGTATAAACAGGGAGGCAGCGCTCATACGGACGATAGATAGTACAGGAATGGGGCAGCGGATCAGGCATGTGTTTTACATTTCCGGCGCGATGATGGGGATGCTTGCTCATCGGACCATACAGTAACTGCCGACAGGGAAGGAAAAGCGATGAAACTGAATTTTTTGAACACCATACCGTATGTATGTGAATGCTGGGCGAACGTGGTGCGGCAGGAGCCGGATGCAGTATTCCTGACAGCAGAGGTGACCGGAGAAAGCCTTACACGCAGACAGGCCGATGATTTATCCGCCCGCGTTTATGCTTATCTGGCGGGCAAAGGAATCGGCACCGAAGACTTTGTTTTGATCCGGCTTCCAAGGGACGTAAGGCCTTTCATTGTCATGCTGGGCGTCTGGAAAGCAGGTGCGGCGTTTACCGTAGTGGAAGACGATTATGCGCCGGAAAGGATAGAGGCGATCGAAAAGGACTGCGGCTGCCGTACGGTGATCGATGGCACCGCATGGGATGAGATCCTGAAAACCGAACCCATGCCGGGTTTCCGCCCCGCGGATGATCACGACGCATGTTTTGCCATCTATACATCCGGAAGCACCGGGAAACCTAAAGGCGTGCTGCAGGAATACGGCAAGATCAGGCTGAATCAGGCTTCCCTGGAACGCCATCCGGGCGATTTGATCAATGCGGATACATGTATGGCCCAATGCGCGCCCCTGAACTTCATCGCGGCCGTCAAGATCTTTCTGAACGCGCTGTATTCGGGTATGCGCCTGGTGATCTTTTCGACGGAGACCACCCGCAATCCCGTGCGTCTGAATGAGCTTTTCGAACGGTATCAGGTGAACCTGGCCTTCCTTTCCCCCTCCATTCTTCGCGTCATGTCGAGCGGCCCGGCTCAAAGCCTGAAAATACTGGTGACCGGAAGTGAAGCGGCGAATGGCGTATGGTTTGAAGGGGTCCGGCTGATCAATAATTATGGTATGAGCGAAGCCGGATTTCATGTGGCACAGTTTGAAATAGACCGTATGTACGACATCACGCCTATCGGGAAGCCTGTTTTCGAGGATATTCACATTCAGCTGCTGGATGAGGACGGGCAGGAGGTGCCGGACGGGCAGGCGGGTGAGATCTGTTTTGACAATCCTTTTTTCCGGGGATATGTAAACCTGCCGGAAGAGACAGCCAAAGTGCTGCGGAACGGCGTTTTCCATTCCGGCGATATGGGAAAACGCCTTCCGGACGGAAACATTGCGGTGACCGGCCGGCTGAATACGATGGTAAAGATCAACGGCAACCGTGTGGAGCCCGGAGAGATCGAAGCGGCAATGCGCAGGATACCGGGAATACAGAACGCCGCTGTGCGGGATTTTCAGGGGGATCGACGTCAGGTCTTCCTGTGCGCCTATTATGTCGCCGAAAAGGATATTGACGAAGCAATGCTGCGGGCCTGTCTGAAGCAGTCCCTGCCGCACTATATGATCCCTGCTTATTTCATGCGGCTTCCTCATATTCCGCTCAACAGCAACGGCAAGGTGGATCGTTTCGCCCTGCCCAGGCCGGATATCAACGCAAAAGCCAGGGCCTATACCGCCCCCGAGACGCCCCGGGAAGAGGCGATCTGCAGGGCTTATGAAAAAGTGCTGCACGTTGACCGGGTTGGCGCGAACGACGATTTCTTTGAGCTGGGAGGCGATTCCCTGTCCACCGCGCTGGCAGCGGCGGAGCTGGAAGGAATGCAGGTGGATTACAAGGATATTTACACATGGAAAACGCCGCGGGCGATCGCCGCCAGGCTTTCCGAAAAAGGCCAGATCGACCTGGATACGCTGAGCGGCGCCGCACTCAAACGGGATCAGTACCTGACGCCTTACCAGACATACTTTTACGACGCGCTCCTGTATTCGCCCGGGCAGACCACCATGAACAACCCGGTCAGCCTGTGCTTTCCCGGGGAAGCGGTCGATGCGGTCCGGCTGAAAAGCGCCCTTGAAACTGTGTTTGCCAACTATGCCGTCTTCGGTACGGTCATGTCCCACGACGGGGAAGGGATCCCCGTTATGCGCTATGTACCCGGCAGGATCGTCCGTCCGGAGATCCGGGAGGTCCGGGAACACACGATCGATATGCTGATGGAGCTGGTGCAGCCATACCGGATGAAGGGGGAACTAATGTACCGGTGCAGGATATACAAAACACCGGCCCATGTATTCCTGGATCTGGACACATGCCACCTGATCAGCGACGGATCGGCTATGGCGAATTTCATGTCCGAGCTTTTTAAGGCATATCGCGGAGAGGAGCTCCGGCACGACCATTATTACTATTACCTGGAAAGCCAGTACCGCAGGCGCAGGGAGCTGGAGCAGGAAGCGGACGCCGTGCTGCTGATGAAGCGGTTCAGCCGTGAAGAATACCTGTGCAATCCAAAGCCCGAGCGGACCTCCAGGCGGACCGGGAACGGACGGTTTATGAGCGCCACGTCCCGGACTTCGGGCGAGTTCTTAAGGGAATGCGAAAAGCTTCGGACAAGCATGGGCAAGCTTTTTGTCGCAGCCGGTCTCATCGCGCTGTCCGATCTCAGCGGCGAATCCAAAGTGACGGTGGAATGGACTTATCACGGGCGGGATGAAAACTGGAAAAAGGACCTGATCGGAATGACGATCTCCTCCGTTCCGGTTGCAGTTGATATGGCCGCCGTCTCATCACCGCGGGCACTGCTAAGGGAAATCGACGAACAGAACGAGCAGGGCATGCGCTATTCGGACCTTTCGCTCGGCAATAACGGAGTGACCCCCGGAGAGCGGGACAGGATGATCGTCGTATATGAATCCGGATTTGATATGAACGCGGCCCTGCC
Source organism: Clostridia bacterium (assembly GCA_017524725.1). Lineage (GTDB taxonomy): Bacteria > Bacillota > Clostridia > Christensenellales > Aristaeellaceae > RUG756. Next base: position 13,623 of record JAFXUZ010000055.1, read on the forward strand.
CGAGGGGACCGAGGCGACCTATGCTTACGACAGGCTGAACGGACTGTTTACAAGAGCTCAGATCATTATCTTCAGCGTTTCCGATCCGAATGCTCCGTTTCCGTTTTATCTCAATTATGATTCCGAACTGTATACGCCGGCTCTGGCGGAGAGATTCTGCGGATTGTTTAATGACGCTTTGGTGTGGATGATTTCAGGAGGAAGACAATGAGCGCCGAATTGATGGAAAAATATATCGCCGAAGGGATCCGCGCGCTGGAGCGCATGGAGGATTCCAGCAGGCAGGGCAAACGCATTTCTGAGGAAACGCTGATGCGCCTGATCCGGGCAAACGAGGACACCGAATACGGTAAAAAATTTCATTTCCGCGACATCCGCTCCTACGCCGATTATGCTGAAAAAGTGCCGTTTTCGGTTTTTGAGGATTATGAACCGTACATCGAGCGGATGCTCCTCCTTAACCGGAAAAACCAGATCACGGCAGACGAAGTCGTTTATTTTGCCCATACCTCCGGTACGTCCGGGTTATCCAAGATGATCCCATGTACTCAAAGAGCGTTGGATCTCCTGTTCACCACGGTGTTTCAGCGTGTGTTCGGCCTTTATGAATCGACCTGCGGCAGGGCGGAAGGCGGCAGGGCGGAAGGCGGCACGCCGGATCGGAAAGGCGTCAACCTGATGGAATCAAGGATCGGCTACACGCCCTACGGTGTTGCGCACGGCGCTGTTTCCGAAACATTGAATCATCCGGAGGATACGCCCTTTTACAACATCCTTCCGGATGAACTGGTTTATCCCGTTGCGGAATTTGACCGGCGTCACCTGAAGATGCTGTTTGCGCTGCGTGAAAGGCGCCTGAGTTTTTTCATGTGCACTTTTTCACCGACGCTGTATGATATGATCGTCTACATCCGTCAGCACTGGCGGTCTTTGTGTGATGATATGGAAACAGGGAAGATCAATGCGGATGTGGCGATCGATCCGCAATTGCGGAAGCGGCTGGAAGCAAAACTGATCCCTGATCCGGAACGGGCGTCAGAGGTCAGGGCGATCATGGAAAAAAATGAAGACGGCGCGTTTGTTCCCCTGCTGTGGCCCGAGCTTAAGTGGATAGCCACGGTGGGCACCGCCACATTCGCGCCGTTTATTGACAGGCTGCGTCCGGCGCTGGGAACGGAGATCGCCGTGGATTACCTGGGGTATGTCTGTTCCGAGGCCACCGTTGCGGCGCCCCTCCGCGAGAACGACCCCGCCTGTATGCTGCTCCCCTACGGAGGTTTTTACGAGTTCATCCCGGTGGAGGAAGGCGCGGCAGAGCAGCCTTTGCTGATGGATCAGCTGGAGATCGGCAAGGAATATGAGCTGGTGGTCACCAACCTGTCCGGTTTTTACCGCTATCGCCTGGGTGATGTGATCCGGGTGACCGGCTATCACAATGAATGCCCGATGATCGTTTTCTCTTATCGAAAAAACCAGCTGATCAGCATGTATGGGGAAAAAGTAACCGAAACCGTGCTTCGCACAGCGGTAAAAGCGATGGAGGAGGAGTCCCAAACGGAGATACTGGAATACAGCGTATATGCCGACACGGAAACCGTCCCGGGCCATTATACCGTTCTGATGGAAAGCGACCGCGAGATCACGCCGGACGCGTGCCCGTATTATTCGGAGATCCTGAACCGCAGGCTTTGCGAGATCCATGATTCGTATCGCAAAAAGATCAACGAGAAAACAATGATGCCCCTGAAAGTCTTTTTTGTCCAGCCACAGACCTATGCCCTGTACAGGGATCTGAAAGTGATGGGAGGCGCTTCCCCGAATCAGATCAAGCCGCTTCATGTGATTACGGAAGGCAGATTAAAGCGCTTCTTCTTCGGGCTCCTGCAAAAGTGAATCCCCGCGGAAAGAGTGAAGAGGGCCAGAAACCGCCGGAATGCGGCGGTTTCCTTATCGGATCCATGTTTCGTCCGATTTGGTTTGATGGGTAAGGAGAATAAACGATGAGCACGAGAATGGAGATCATCAGCAGGTTTTATGATCAGGCTGATGAGGACAGCAGGCTGAAGAGAAGCAGGCACGGACAGCTGGAATATGCCGTGACCATGGATTATATTCATCGTTTTTCGTCTGTCGGATCCCGTGTGCTCGATGTCGGCGCCGGGACCGGCAGGTACTCCGTCGCATTGGCTGAGGAGGGCTTCCATGTGACTGCCGTTGAACCGGTGGAAAGCAATTTTTCCATCCTGCGGAAAAACAGCGAAAGCATTGGGAACCTGCAGGCGATCCGGGGTGATGCGACGGATCTGAGCATGTTTTCCGATCAGTCCTTTGACTTAACGCTTGTGCTCGGGCCGCTGTACCATCTTTATGAACAGGAAGATATCCATAAGGCGATCGATGAAGCCGTTCGGGTCACGAAGAAAAACGGGGCCATCTTCTTTGCCTTCATTTCCGTATTCGGGATCATGTACGCCAATTACCTTCAGGGCAACTGGGCTGCCGGACAGGAAGAAAATTTTACAAAGGATTACAGGGTGCGGCATTTTAAGGAACAGCTGTTTACCGGATATGACGTAACTGAATTCGAGAAACTGTTCGAGGGGAAACCGGTGCAATGGGTCGCGACCGCCGGCACGGACGGTATATTGGAACCGATTGAGGACCGATCGGATTTTGAGATCAGCGATCGGGATTTTCAGGCGTTTGTGAAGTGGTATCTCGCGTTTTCGGAAAAACGGGAACTTCTCGGACACACCAACCACCTTCTGTATATATGCCGAAGGCCGGGCTGAATTTACTTGGAAGATCCAAATTCATAGCGGAAATAGCCCGTGATGAAATCAAAGTATAGATGGTTCTTTCGCTGATCATAAGCTTATCCCTGTTGTGTACCCAGATGTGGTGTGGGGATTGATGCTGTTTGACCAACGGAGAAACG
>JAFXUZ010000056.1 GCA_017524725.1 Clostridia bacterium
AGACAGAATTGATAACGCCGCTTTCGGCGGACAGCTTGGAATATGGGAAGATCGCAGGCACGGCTATCGCTATCATCCGGAGCATGCGGCGGCAGGCCTTTGGTCAACGCCGGCCGAGCTGGCGAAAATCGGTATTTCCCTCTCCCGGAGTTTCCGGGATGGAGCCTTGCTCTCCAAAGAGACCGCAGTTCGCATGATGACCCCGGTCATGGATCATTACGGACTTTGCCTGGAATGCACCAAAGGCACTGCTCATCACATGGGAGTAAATGCCGGCTTCATTACGTTCCTGAAATTCTCGCTTGCAGAAGATTTCTGTGTCGCTGCCATGACCAACAAATTCGGTATATTCAGCACGAAAATGGTCGGGACATTTTCCGGGACAGGGAACCGGCTTTTTGACAAGGCTAAAGTATAAGAAGCTTCCCCTCTCCTGTTTTCACCCGGCGAAACATAGGGGACGGTTCTATGTGCAGGAGTCCGCTGCAATGGTACAAAAGGAACCGTATCCCCGTCCCAGTGCTCGTTCCGGCTGATGGGGATCAGTGTTGGCGTGATATACAGGTTCGTCAATGTTTGATAAAGTAAACACAGAACCGTCTCCGGTTCACATGTGATGACCGGCGCCACCGACGCCCGCAATTACGAGCGCATCGCCGAAAACGTGGTCCGCTTCGCCCCGGTCATCTACGGGCCGGAGCAGATGAAGGGCATGCACGGCGTCAACGAGAACATCGAATACAACTGCCTGCCGGGATGCGTCGATTTTTATAAAAACCTGATCGCGGCGATGGGAGAGAAATAAGAGTCGGGAGCTGAGAGGGAGACGGGCCCGAAGGGTCCGGATGCGGGACTTTATCCGTGTTTATTGGGAAAAGCGCTGCGGGGTGAGGGGGAAAACCCGATTCGCGGCGCTTTTCCGTATTCATGCCCGGAAACGGGAAACACACCGGACCGGCCGAACTTTTTTTGAATGCCTTCCCGAAGGCGATGATCGTTTACGTTGGCGGACCTGAGGACGTTTTTTATACGGATATGCGCAAGGCGGGATGGCATGGGAGAATGTTCAGAAGAAAAATCACTCCTGATGGGCATTTGCTACGCGTCATTCGGCTCTGTCCAAAGCAAGACGGATCAGCGCGTGCCCGTCGGTCAGATCGAAGTACAGCCTGCAGCAGCCGCTCACATTGATGAGGCGGACCGCCTCCTGATACTTCCCGCCGCCAGAAACGGACGCGATCCGGTTGGGCAGGGCCCGGATCAGCTCAGGCCGATAGCGCCGGGTCTTTTCGTTTGAGAAGACGGCCATGTAGAGGATCTGCGCTTCCACCAGGTCCTGGAACATGTGGCTGCCATAGGACAATTCCGGATTGTAGCCGGCCCGGCTCTCCGCGATCTCACATACTGCGTCGAAGCCGCTGATATCCGAGAACTCGGTCGGCACGCCCAGCTCAGGCGAGGAAGTCCCGAGTCGTCCCGGCGCCATCAGGATCAGATGCTTTCCCTGATCCCGGTATGTCCAGTTGATCCGCCCGATGAGAGACGCGATCTCTCCCTTCTCCGCGTAGGGCAGGCGATAGTAGGCGATCGGATCCACCCAGACGATGAAGTCCGGATCGATCACCCGGGACAGTCCCATGGACGCGCCGCAGGTCTCCAGCAGGACCTCCTCCGGGGGAACGTCCGCCGGAACGCAGACGCTTCCGGTGTCGTGGAAAACCTGCAGCGGCCTGCACTGCAGCAGGTTGATCATGTATTCTTCATGCGCGGAAACATTGATCGTGAACTCGATGTCCACCGGCTCGCCGTATTCCTCCTGGATCAGGTGCATCATGCGCTGCAGGGCTTCCATCATCCCGCGGCTGCGGGCAAGGCCAAGGCAGGAGATGAAGCAGATATCCCGGCTGATCCCCCGGTCCCGGAAGGATTCCTCCGCCTCCGCGTCGTGCTCCAGCACCAGGTTTTTCACTTCGCGGGGCAGCAGCGGTTCCAGCGTATTCAGGGGTACCCGCCTTAAGCAGCGGTCTTTCAGGTCCACGGCCTCCGCCTGGCGCTGGGAATAGCGGTGCTTCTCCGCGGACGTGGTGAAGTTCGTGGCCTCGGGCTTGTCCAGACTGACCAGCCGCGGATAGGATCCCTCCGTCCGGTCCACCGCCGAGGTGCCCAGGCCCATTACCAGGCGGAGCATGCCCGCGGAGGGATCGATATCCGGCAAAAACCTGTAGGGGCTGAAGGAATACCCGACGCCGGCGGCGCAGGGCATGTACCAGGATCCGAAGGCGGAGCCGGATACCCGCATGATCAGCAGCGCCATCTGCTCGTCCCGGCGATCCAGGCCGCGCTGCCTGCGGTAGACCAGCGCCGAAAGTCCGGCAGTGCTGGCGTACACGGTCCGGACCGCGTTTTCAAATTCCTCCAGCCGCTCCTCCGGCGTGCCGCAGTTGGAGCAGAAGACAGACTCATATTTCCCGGCAAAGGCGTTGTCGAAGCCGTCCTCCAGAATGCTGCTGGAGCGGACGATGTATGGGTCGTGCCCGTAGTATTCCAGGATGTGCGTGAACCGGTCCCGGATCTCCCGGGAGAAAGTCCCGTTCCTGAGCCCCTCCGCCAGTTCCCCGGCCAGATCAAAGTATCCCGCCTCCGTGCGCTGGCGGACGCGAAGGTCCCAGAAGCCGTTGTCAACGATGTAGGTGTAAAACACATCCGATCCGACATAGAAGGAGTCGTGGGGTTCCAGGATCCGGTCGATCTCCGGGGCGAGATTCCGCAGGATGGCCCGGGCCAGCAGCATGCCGCAGGTCTTCCCGCCCACCATGCCCGTCCCCACCATGTGATCCCGGACCCCAAAATAGTCCTCCGGACGGAAATGCTTCCGGACCAGCTGGCGCAGCCGCTCGTCCCGGGTCATCATGATGTTGCACATGCGCGCGCATTCTTCCGTTATGGGGATCCCGTTTTCGTGCAGCACCCGGGTGCGGCTGAAGAAATGATCCCAGGAATCTCCCTGCTGTTCCTCCAGCGGGCGCTGGAGGCGGTTCATCACCTGATAGAAGCGGCTGGTCATGATGCCGTCCCTCAGGGGGCTGACCTCTCCCGTGGCCGGACGGTAAAGATGCGGAAGAAACATGGTTTCGGAGGACCGCTCCCATACCTTCTGCGGCCGGATGTAGAGGACGTCCTGTTCCGGGTCCGCGTAGACGTCCAGGAACAGCTGCGTGGTGTTCATGATCTTGTTGATCGCGCCGAAGGAGTGCCTTCCCCGGATCACGGGGAAGAAAGCCACCGTGTCCAGGATGAACAGAAACGGACAGGTGACCCGAAAGAAATTGCCCATCATCAGGTCTGTCGCCCAGGCGGTCTGCAATTCGGACAGGCAGTCGAAGACATAGAACGCGTCCCGGCCTTCCCGTTCGATCACCCGGTGGATATCCACAGTGAAGGTTTCAAACCGGTGGGAGAGCGGAATGGATACGCGCTTGACCTCCGGGCATTCGGGCAGCAGCTCCGGGTGATCGGCGAAACGGATGTAGATGATGTTCCGCCCGTCCCGCTTCGCCTGCTCCACAAACGGGCCCGCGAAGCAGCGGAACTCATCCAGGTCGGAGACGCGCCACACCACGTTGTCTCCCAGGCGGATCTGATCCAGGGCCTGATCCAGGCCGTGTATACCGGATCTCACTCTGTCAAAAGCAGCCATGCCTGCACCCCCTCGTCGCGATCTGTTTTCTGCCAAATAAGAAAAAGCAAAGGAAGCCGTTCGGCTCCTTTGCCCTTGCACGGACAGTATAGCAGATTCCGGGGCAAATGTACATACGCAAATGAGCATTCAATGCATGGGTAAAAGGAAGACAAAAGCAAAGAAACTCCGGGTCAGTGCATCCGCCCCATACTTTTATATGAAGAGGCAGGAGCAGGAGACCCCTGAATTCAGGGGAAAGTACAGGAAACATTCCGCCCGGGAATGGAAAAACGGAGAACCGAAACGGTTTCATTAAATGGCCCGGGCCGGAGACAGGGGCCTGAGAAGTGTGACTTTTCAGGCAAAAATGACCGCAAGTGCGGTCAATTTGAAGAGGATCGCTGCCGTCCTCTGCTCATCAGTGGTTTTGCAAGGGGATGCAAACAGGGGACGATTCTATGTTCACTTTATCAGCCGCTGACGACCCTGTATATCACGCCGATACTGATCCCCGTCAGCCGGGACGCCTGTCGGATCGATACGCCGCCCTTCATCGCTTTGCGAAGGACAGCGTCCCGTTTGCCTCTTTCCAATCTTTGAAACTCAGCCATGGTTTCACATCCGCTGCTCCTCCGGATCAGCTCCCATGCCCGGCTGTCAGTCAGGCGCTTTCGTGGTTGTTCCGCCATATCCATGCACTTTTCCTCAACCGCTTGCGCGTTCCACTCCATGAACTGCTCTTCGTCCATCATTTCCCGTACCATATTGCTGTCATGGAGCCCATCTTCTTCAAAGTACTTCTTCAGGCTGCTGTACGCGTAGTCTTCAGGCCTTTCGCACAGCCCGGCCTTAACGGGATTCCGATGAATATACCGGATCACCGTCAGGAAATATGCGTCATCCTCCACGGGTTCGCTTTTGAACCGGTCCTGGAACAAATGTCCCGTCCGTTCATATTTACCGTTGTACCAGTAAACATACGACGCCCCGATGCGCCTGAAAATCGACCCCAGTTTCACTTCGTTCTCATGGATAAGCAAGTGGACATGATTCGGCATCAGGCACCATGCAAGTAGATCGAACCTGTCTTTTTCCTTTGACTTTTTCAGGATCTCAAGAAACCGCTCCCGGTCCTCGTCATCTTCGAAGATCCTTTGCCGGTTGATCCCCCGAAGCATCACATGATAGATCCCGCTGTCTCCCGTTATTCTTGCTGTTCTCGGCATTTCGCATCACCCGGTTCATTATAACTTTTTTTTGCTTTTCTGTCAATACAGAGAACCGTCCCCTGTTTCTTCTGTTCCCTTATCTTAATGCCATTGGAACCGTCCCTTGTTCACGTGTAGCTCCGAAACGAATAAGCGATATCGATAAACGGTGTATCGGCTATCGAACTATCTGGAATGATATAGCTCCGAAACCCATATTTTGGAACACACCACCTTGTGCGGGCTATCGAACTATCTGGAATGATATAGCTCCGAAACTCACATATTCCTTCAGTTGCAGAAGCATATGCTATCGAACTATCTGGAATGATATAGCTCCGAAACGAAAGGGAACCAAATGAGACCGATCATGACGCTATCGAACTATCTGGAATGATA
>JAFXUZ010000057.1 GCA_017524725.1 Clostridia bacterium
CACAGGGGGGTTATCAGGGGGAACACCCCCTGATTGAAATCCGAGGGAGCGGCGTGTACGTGACCGAGGTTAAATTGCGGAGCAATTTTTCCTTACGGCTTTGCCGCCCGGGAGCCCCGTAGGGGCGACAGGCAAAGCCGCTGGGGGGTCTCTCACAGGGGGGACGTTGAGTCCCCCCTGTGGGCTCACGCATTCATGCGTGAGCCGTGGAGAAGGACCCCTTCGGCATTGCGTTTCCGCCGCCGTTTCTGTATAATGGATAAAAAATCCGGGGAGGTGCGGCAATGGGCTGGTTCAGGCGGTTTTATCTGGACAAGGAAAAGGACATCATCGTCGATCTCAGCCTGGAGGGCGACCGTATGGAATACACCCTCTCCACCCCGAACCACAAAACGGGCAACCTGATCACAAATCTGGCCGCCCTGTGCGGCCTTCCCATCAGCAGGGATTCCTCCGGCCTTGCGGTCATCCGCGGAAGGGTCCCATGCTACATCAACGCGGACAACCGACCGGTCTATATTTTCCGCCTGCGGGACACCAAGGTGGCCAACATTTTCACCGACGGCACCGTGGAACGCAAGGCCTCCATCCCGGCCATATCCAAGACGCTGATGAGCCAGACCAAGGACTACCACCTGGATTTCGCCCGCACCGTGGTCAAGACCTACATCCCGGCGGAATGCAAGTTCCGCACTGACCTTCACACCCACATGAACGCCAACCTGGACGGGGACCTGCTGATCGCCCTGGGCATTTTTCACCACATCGCCTATCCCCTCTACTATATCAAAAAGCTGGGCCTCAGGGTCAACGCCCGCCAGAGCGCCTTATTGGACGCGCGCCGGGCAGTCTCCGCCCGGCGATTCGCGGACTCCTCCCTCACGGGCAAATATCTCACCCGCCGCATCGACGACAACACCTTCATCGACTTCGCGGACCTGCTGCTGGGCAATCCCGGGGACGCCGCATGGAACATCTCCCACATCCGCGCGTCCCTGGCCGTCATGAAGGACGGGCAGGCCGTGTTCACCAACCTTGAAAAGGTATACCTCTACCGTTACGTCTTCACCCGGGGGATCCCGGCGGAGGAAAAATGGACCGACGGGGATCCGGACGCCCTTCCGGACGCGGATATCGCCGCCGCCGTCCGGCGTATGGAAGAGGACCACCGGGGGATCTACCGGGGGAACTCGCTGTTTATGGACAAGCTGTTATGGATCGCCCGCTCCTATGCCCGCCGGGGCATCCGCTACGCCGAGATCTCCGATACCTCCCTGGTGCATCCCGACCGTGCCGCGGCGACGCTCGCCGCCGTCCACGCGGTCATGCCCCGGGTGACGGCCGAGACCGGGGTGACGCTGCGTTTCCTGGCCGCCATCCGGCGTACGCCCCTGACCATCGTCAGGGACAGCGTGGCCGAGGCCGACGCCCTGCACCGCAGCCTTTCGGTGCTGCGGGCCGTGGCTTCCGACCCGTACGTGGCCGGAAGCGACATCATCGGCGAGGAGATCAACGACATCCGGGAACTCCGGGGCGTCATCCGGGAGATCGTAAAGCTCGCGGAGGAGGAAAAAGGATTTGTGATCCGCATCCACGCCGGGGAAAACGACAGCCTGAGGGACAACGTGTACAATTCCCTGATGTGCGTCATGGAATCCGTCTCCCCGGGAAAGGAAATGCCGCGCATGCGTATCGGCCACGGCCTGTATACAGCCAATCTTTCCTCCCGCAAGGGACGTCAATTGACAGCGCTGCTCCGGGAGACCAACGTGGTGCTGGAATTCCAATTGACCTCCAACGTGCGCCTCAATAACCTTTCCGCTTTGGAACATCATCCCCTGAAGCAGTACCTGGCGGCGGGGGTAAGGTGCGTCCAGGGCACCGACGGAGGCGCCCTCTACGGCACCGACTCCATCGACGAGCAATTGGCCCTGGCCAAGCTCCTCTCCCTGACGGACGGGGACCAGGTACGAATGTGCGAGGCGGAAAGGCAGGCCATGGAAGAGGGCCTTGCCGCCTTCCGTGAAAAAACCGCCCGTTTCCCGGGACTTACAGATGAAGCCGCCGTCGAAAGCTGGTACCGGGACCGGATCGCCCACGCAGCCGCCATGCAGATCCCCCTGCCCGGCGAAAAGCGCTATCCCAGCGCCTCGGCGCTGAGTGAAGCGGTGGAGGAACTGCCCGGCGAAGGGGTCCCGCTGGTGATCGTCGGCGGCAGTTTCTCAAGCGACCGGCGCCGCAGCGCCATAAGGAAAGAGGACCGGGAGCTCCTGGACGCCATCCTTGAAGGCTGCGACCCGGAAAAAGTGTTCTTGGTGATCGGCCCGAAATTGAGGGGCCAGGAAAAATACCTGGCCGAGCGGGCGGCGGAACGCCTGAGGACGTACTGTTTTGTTCCCGCCCTCGTCACGGCACGGGAAAAAAAGCGTGTCCTTGAAAGCGGCCTGAGGGTGCGGGTGGCCATTGAGCCCTCAGCCATGGGCGTGTACAAGAGCTTCGCATACGAGATCTTCAAGCGCCGCCCGTCGGTGCTAGTGGCTTTCGACGGCAACAGCGCCGCGTGCAATATGATCCAGGAAGCCCGCAACGGAAAATATCCCTGCGCCATCCATGTGGACGCCCGCTCCCGCATCCTGCGCGCAAAAGCCCGCACGCTGGAGGGGTATGTATCCCTCTTCCCCGCCCCCGGCGCCGCCGAACGCATCCTGAAGGACGTTGAAAAAGCCGCGGAGTGGTAAAGGACCATCCGTCCGCAAAAAGAAGCGGTCCTCGGGAAATCGGTCTTGCCGCGAAGCCGGACAGGTCGAATAATACAGAAATGTCTATTGACAACATAGACTATATACCTTAGAATAATTTCATTCTTTCAAGGAGGCCGCCCGCATGTCGCGTTATGAGTATTTGTGCTGCCGGACGATGTGCATGTGTATGGTCCGCGCTGTGCCCATCCGCGCGCAGAAACGCTTTTAAAGCATTGCCGCAGGCGGGGACACGGTCTCCCGCCTGCATTTTCGATCCCGTGCATTTTCGGCATCGGCAGGCAAAAACGCGGCCATTGCCGATTGTTTTTTATCCGGCGGGCCGGGCCGGAAAAAAAAGAAACCGTCCGCCGGCAGAAAAAAGAACGCCGTCCGGTCTTCCGGATCGATTCTGCGAGGTGAAAAAAATGTCCGGAAAAACGATCTCCGTCCGCCGCCACTCCGTTGCCCGCCTGACATCCGCAGCGCTGTTCATGGGGATGAACATCATCCTTTCCCTCAGCGTGTTCAGTATTCCCGTTCCCGGCGGCCATCTCTATTTTTGCGACGCGGTGATCAATACGGCGGCCATCCTGCTGGATCCCGCCGCCGCTTTTGCCGTCGGGGGCATCGGTTCCTTCCTGGGGGATTTTTTCTTCTATCCCGCGCCGATGTTCGTGTCCCTGGTCGCCCACGGCCTGCAGGCCGTGATCGTTTCCGTCATTTCGCACAGGATCTTCCCCCGGAAGCCGGCGCTGGCGTCCTCTGCCGCCGTCCTGGTCGGCTCTGTGGTCATGGTCGCCGGATACACTTTCGGCAGGGCCTGGGTGTATTCGACCCCGGAATACGCGGTCATCAAACTGCCGTTTGAATTTCTGCAGGCCGGATTCGGGGCCGTCGTTTCCATCCTTCTGCTCTATCCGATGCGTTTGAAAACCGCATACGAGCATATCCTGCGCATACGCTGATACCCGGCGGAACGCGGGATCCCGGCAGCAAAAGTCCTGCCTCGCGCCGGCGCGCAGCGGGGCTTTTTCATTTAAGGTCTCCGGTCCTACGCACAGATTACGGTTTTGCTCTTCCGTTTAAAAACCGGGCTTTTCAGGAAAACGGAAATCTGATAATATATCCAAAATGGCGGCCCGGCGCAAGACAAACGATATATACTCCGGCAGGCTTCAGTCAGTGACCTGAACGGAAAATACGCGCTGCCGGGCGGCGGAATGAAAGGAAGAAGAACCATGGCAGACAAAAAGGACCTCGAAGCGCTGTTTTTCGAAATGCATCCGGGTTTTTTTGAAAGAGAGTACATCCTCTCCCTCCCCGAAGACCAGGTATGCGAAGAGATGATCCTGCCGTTGGACGGGTTCGATCCCGGGGTATACCAAAGGTCCTTCGGCGGCAGCGTCTCATTCGGCTGTTTCCGCGGAAGTCCGGATGATCTGCACGCCGCCGTCGAAAAGGTCGTCCCCGCATGGGTCAATCTGTACGACGGCAAAAGCAGGGTGTACTGCGGCTTTATCGACGGCAGGATCGCCAGCTTCTGCATTATTGAGGACATGGGAACACACACCCTGGACGGACGCACGGTACGCATCGGCGGTCCCGGCTGCGTCGGAACAGTTCCGGAATACAGGAACAAGGGCATCGGCATGACGATGGTAAGGGACGTAACGCGGATCCTGAAAGAAGAGGGCTTCGACTTCAGCTATATCCATTTTACCGGCGTCGCGCCATGGTATCACAAGCTGGGATACAGGACGGTGCTGAAATGGAACCGTCACGGCATCCTGTAAGACCTGACCGCGGTATGGTAACGCCGCCGCGGCCTATGTACAGGACAAAAAGGACGGTTCTGCCTCGTCCGACCATTTTTCAGTCCTGGATATCCGCTCGAGCACCGAGATCGAAAACCTCTGCCATACCATGGCGGATATGGAGCGTGACCTTGCCGAACACGAGGAAACCGTCAAGAAAGCCGCGGCGGACAAGGAAAGGATCCTTACCGAGCTCAACCTGGCAACGCAGATCCAGGAGGACGCGTTGCCCCACGTGTTCTCTCCGTTCCCGAAACGGACGGAATTCAGCCTTTATGCCGACATGGATCCGGCACGTGAGGTGGGGGGCGATTTCTATGACTTCTTCCTGGTGGACGAGGACCACCTGGCCATCGTGATCGCGGACGTCAGCGGCAAGGGCGTCCCCGCCGCCCTGTTTATGATGGTTTCCAAGGCCATTCTGGAAAACAACGCGATGACCGGCAGGTCGCCGGGCGAGATCCTCTCGTCGGTCAACGAAACGATCTGCGCCAACAACCAGTCCCAGATGTTCGTGACCGCCTGGCTGGGGATCCTGGAGATCAGCACGGGGAAAGTCACCGCGGCCAACGCGGGGCATGAATACCCGGCGGTCTGCAGGGCCGGAGGACATTTTGCGCTGGTCAAAAACAGACACGGCCTCGTGATCGGCGGCATGGAAGGGATCCGCTACAGGGAATTCGAATTGTTCCTGCGGCAAGGCGACAAGCTCTTCCTGTATACGGACGGCGTTCCCGAAGCGACCAACGGCAGCCACGAACTGTTTGGGACGGATCGGATGCTCTCCGCGCTGAACAGGCATGCGGATGAAAGCCCCCGGGACATCCTGAAAGGGGTGCGGGAGTGTGTGGACAGCTTCGTAGGCGGCGCGGAACAGTTCGACGACCTGACCATGCTGTGTCTGGAGTACAACGGGCCTGTAAAATAACGATTCGCGAAAACAGCGCAAAGCAAAAAAACAGAAAAAAGCGGAAAACGGTCCGGCGGTCCTCCTGATTGCCGGATGCCGAACAGGTGATCGGCGTTATCCGCTGTTTTCCGTACCGCGAAGCCGCTGTCCGGGCCCTTCGGTTCCGTGGGCTTTATACGGCCGCCGCTCTCAGGATCGGCGGCCGCTCACGATCCTTTTTCGGTCTGGTCCGGATAGTCATAGAAACCGCCCCTGTGGAAGTTTTCGTTTCCGAGGGGTGTGGCTTTCAGGCTGAATATCACACAGCCGTCGGGGCAGACGACGGTTTTTTCATATTGGCCGACACCGCCGAGGTTCCTGAGGTCTCCCCCGCTCCTGACGGCGTCCATCAGGGGAAAGAGCATCATCATGGTCTTCGAGCAGATCCCGAAGCCGTCCTGATTCACCGGGCACCCGTAGGTGCAGGTGTACATATCGCCGATCTCTTCGCCGTTGCGGCAGTATCTTTCGGTGTGATCGCCGTGCAGGAAACCGGTGACCTCCACCGTGAACCTGTATTCCTCGTCGTACCTTTTTTTCATGTTTATACCCCCAATCTCACATTGACCAATGTGTCATGAAACAGAACTTTCAAACTTTTGTCCTCTTTATCCCGATCGGCGATAACAGCCCCGCCGGGGTCAGGTCACTCCCCGACTGGGTGTGCCTCCGTCTCCACCCACGCGGGCCTGAAGCCGCTGTTCAGCGCGATATTCTGCGAACGGATATTCGCGGCCGCCGTGCCGTAGAACGGAACGTCCCCCATTTCGATGATCCTGTTTTTCAGCATCGTCACAAGGCAGGTGCCCAGCCCCATCGAACGGTACGGCGGCAGCACGTCGATGCCGATCTGCTGCCAGTGAGGGGCGTCCTCCGAGCAGCCCGCCATGCCCATGACGGTGCCGCCGTCAAAGGCGGCTACGGCAAGAATGTCGGGCCGGGCAGGACAGGGCTCGGGATAGCTGATGGCGTTCGGGAACCGCTCATCGCCGTAAAACGGACGGATCCCGTTTTCATCGAACCATTCCACACGCCATTCTCCCTGTGGCGCCACGTCCCGGCAGGGCAGGAACATATGGTGTGTCGGGGCCATACGGTATCCGTACTTTTTCAGTTCCGCGTCCAGCTCCGACAGCTTCCCGAGTTCAAAAAGCCGGTGTCCTTCCACTCCTTTTACGAATTCCCCGAGGAATGCGTGCAGGCGCTCGTCCGCCATGACCACCGTATTCCCTCCCGTCGTGGCCATCTGCAGGAAGGGAGCCTCCCGGGTATAGCTTCTTCTCCCCTCGTTCAGCCGGGAAACGGTGACGACATTCTCCTTCCCCTCCAGGTCCTCCGGGGCACAGTTGTAATCCAGCGCCAGCTGCGCAAGGAGCTTCCCATAATAATCCCCAAACATTCTCCGATCCCCCTCCTTCTTCGCGCCGGGCTTCGGTTCCGGCCTGAAACGCCCGGCGGGACAGGTCCCGCACGGTTTATAAACAACGTTTGGCATAGCAGGCAGTTCCAAACGAGTATAACACAGATCCCGGATGTGCGCCATTTCTTTTATCTGTTCTTTCCGTCAGAAAAGGCAGGCCATCCGGTTCCGTGCATTGACACGGCCGGTAAACTGTCGTACTATTCAATCGACCCCACAGGGCACAGGACCGCTCGCTTTTTACCCAGCCGTCCCCTCCCTCGCCCGAAAGATACGATCTTTCCCGGGAAGCCCCGACACCGCAATGACACTTAGGAGGCAGCAGCCATGAATTTTTTGTTCATTTCACCCCATTTCCCGCATACCTACTGGCAGTTCTGCGACCGGCTGAACAAAAACGGGATCAACGTGCTGGGCATCGGTGACGCGCCGTACGAAAGCCTTGAAGAGCCGCTGAAAGCGGCGCTGACGGAGTATTACCGGGTCGGCAGCCTGGAGGATTACGATCAGGTTTACCGGGCGGCCGCGTTTTTTGCCTTCAAATACGGAAAACCGGACTGGATCGAATCCATGAACGAATACTGGCTGGAGCAGGACGCCCGGCTGCGCACGGATTTCAACGTGACCACCGGGATCCGCTCGGACAGGATCGGCTTCATCAAGGAAAAGCGCCTGATGAAGGAAAAGTACCTGGAGGCCGGGATCCCTACCGCCCGCCAGCACGTGGTATCCGACCGTGAAGCGGGGAAGACCTTCGTCCTTAAGGTCGGATACCCTGTGATCGTCAAGCCGGACATCGGCGTCGGCGCGACCCATACATGGAAAATAGAAAACGACGCCGACCTGGATGCGTTCTATGACGATCTCCCCCACGTGCCCTATGTGATGGAGGAATTCATCAAGGGAGAGATCTGTTCCTACGACGCGATCCTGGATTCCCGGTGCGAGCCGCTGTTTGAAAGCATGACGGTCTGGCCTCCGGTAATGGATATCGTGAACAAGGACCTGGACCTGATGTATTATACCTGCCCGGAAGTGCCTGAAGCGCTGAGGATGCTGGGCAGGAAAACGGTGAAGGCCTTCCGGGTAGACCGCCGGTTCGTACACCTGGAGTTTTTCCGCCTCACTGAAAAACGCATGGGCCTGGGGGACGTGGGGGATTTCGTCGCCCTGGAGGTCAATATGCGCCCTGCCGGAGGCTATACCCCGGATATGATGGACTTCGCCCATTCCACGGACGTTTATCGGATCTACGCCGATATGGTTGCCTTTGACACCCGAAAGGTCCCCGAATCCAAAGAGCATTTCTACTGCGTTTACGCCAGCCGCAAGGACGGGCACACCTACGCCCGCACCCATGAGGAGATCATGGAAAAGTACGGGACCAGCATGATGATGCAGGAAGAGATGCCCCCGATGAACTGGCCGCAGATGGGACGGTACATGTACACCGCCCGCCTGAAGACATTTGAAGAGGCGCAGGAGTTCATTCGTTTCGTCCAGGGCGCCTGACGGTCTTATATGTCAGATGCTTTTTTCCCCCGCCGGGAGGACTTAAGTCAGTCTACTCGAAATAAGGTGATGGCATGACAAACGAACAGCTTGGCGTTCTCCTGGGTTGTTACGCCCATGTTTACTGGTCGGTATCCGCACAATACGTATGCGGCAGGATCATGGAGCGGCACCCGGAAGTGACGGAAAAACAGCTTGCGGAAGTATTCGAGATATGCAACAGCCATGTTTTCCGTTATCATTGCAGCCTTTTAAAAGACGGCTTTGAAGAACCGGAGATCGTTGTGGAACACCTGTTCGCACTTGGCGGCACTTCCCTTGACGATTTCCTTGCGGCCCGTATCCGCAAACAGTACCGGGACATGGATGAAGAAACGATCCGGCTGATCGCGGACCGCACCGCCGGATATCCTTCACCGGAAACAGAAGCGCTTTACCGCTTTGCGGTAAACGATATGCACCTGGACGATGAATTTGCGACCCAGCTGATCGACGAATGCGCCCTGTTCCAGGGGGATGCCCTGTCCGCAAACAAATCCTGGGTCATGTCCCTCCTCAACGCGGAAAGATACGGAAAGATTCGTTTCAGGACCGTCGCCCAGGTAAAAAAGCTCCGGGATCTGGGAAACCGCTTTTATCAGACATTTCCCAATCCCGTGCTCAGGGGATGGAAGCCGTGCGAACTGGAGGACCCGCCCCATATTCCTGACGATATCCCGGAAAAAGACGGGGATATCCCGGACTCGCACGAAATAGTCGAACAGTTTTCGGCCCTGTTCCGTAATTTGCAGGAAAACATGCCCGGCGGTGAGCCGGGAAAACCTGCGGTACGGGAAGGCAAAGGAATGCCGGGCCTCCGCCGCGCTGTCGGCAGGAACGATCCATGTCCCTGCGGAAGCGGAAAAAAGTACAAAAAATGCCATGGCAAACCGCAATGACCCCGTACGGGCTGACGTGAACTCACAGGCGAAGGGAGGCGCGGGATACGGACAGGATCATCATCCATGTGGACATGGACGCCTTCTACGCCTCCGTGGAGGTGCGGGACGACCCGTCCCTGGCCGGAAAGCCGCTGATCATCGGATCCCTCCCCCACGAGCGCGGCGTGGTAGCCACCTGCAGCTACGAAGCCCGCAGATACGGCGTCCATTCCGCCATGAATATCAAGGAAGCCTGGCGCCTGTGTCCGGACGGCATCTATATGCATCCGAATTTCGACAAATACCGCGCCGTGTCGCAGCGTCTTCGCGGGATATGGAGCGGTTACGCCTCGGCCCTGGAGACCGTGGCCCTGGACGAGGCGTATCTTGACGTGACTCAAAAGGCGGGCTCCTGGGAGAACGCCTGTACCTTTGCAAGGGAGATCAAGCGGCGGACGCTTGAGGAGCTCCGCCTGACCTGCTCCGTGGGGGTGGCATATTCCAAAACCGCCGCGAAGACAGCCAGCGAAGAAAAAAAGCCGGACGGCTATTTCGAGCTCCGCACGCCCCGGGATTTCGTCAGCCTGATCATCGACCGGGATGTGGGCGTTTTGTATACCGTCGGGGCAAAAACAAAAGAAAAGCTGAAGCGGGCGGGGATCCGCACTGTCCGGGACATCCACGACCGGCCGGGGGACGTCGTACGGCTGCTGGGCAGGCAGGGCGAGTGGATCACCCGGGTGGCCTTCGGGGAGGACGACCGGGCCGTCACGCCCTTCCGCCCGGAGGACGCCAAATCCGTCAGCCGGGAATTGACCTTCCAGAAGGACGTGGAAGACAACGGTTTCCTGAAGGATGTCCTGCTGCTCCTGTCCCTCAGCGTGGAGCGCAGGGCCGCGCGTTACGGTCTTTACGGCGAAGGCGTGACATTGAAAGTGACCTACGGGGACATGAAAAGCCTCACTCGCTCCCGGATGGTCCCTTCCACCCGGTCAGCCGCCGTCATATGGCAGGAGGCGGGAAATCTATTGGACACGCTCCCCATAAGGCCCGTGCGGCTCATCGGCGCGGGCCTCCATTACCTGAGGGGGGAAAACGGCAGGCAGGTGAGCTTTGACGATATCCTGCCGGAAAATATGGTCCTCCGGGACCGGGCGGTCATGGAAGGACTCGATCGGATGAAAGCACGTTACGGCCTGGACTTCAAAGAGAACCTGGAACGCATTTTTCATGGGGAAACGCTGTATAAAACCGTGGAATACATGCGAAAGCACCGGTAAACCGGACATTCCCCATCACATAACGGCTGCCGGCGCTCCCATTTCATCCGGGCGCATCCGGCACGCACGCAAATGCCCTCTTGACATGCTGCGGAGTCCCGGTGTATATAGCGTTTTTTTCATATCCGTCAGACACCTGAAAAGAAGGCACAGTCATGAGGGGAGGTTCTTTGAATGATCATACCGGATGTGGAATTCACCCTGAAGGACGGCAGATCCGCCCTGATCCGCAGCCCCAGGGACGAGGATATCCCCGGGATGCTGGATTACCTGTATAAATCCGCGGGTGAGACGGAGTTTATCCTTCGCTACCCCGAAGAGTGCGGCAAGTACACTCCCGAAGGAGAAAAAGCCCTGTTTGACAGGGTCAACGCCGCCGACAACGAGGCCATGCTGGTGTGCCTGGTGGAGGGAAAGGTAGCAGGGAACAGTCAGATCATGTGGAGCCGGGGGATCAAAACGCGGCATCGGGCAAGCGTCGCGATCGCTCTGCTGAAGGAATACTGGGGCCAGGGCATCGGCACCCGGATGTTCCGGGAAATGATCCGCATCGCGGAGGAAAACGAAAACATCCTGCAGGTGGAGCTTGACTTTGTGGAAGGCAACACCCGGGCCCGGGCACTGTATGAAAAAATGGGCTTCCGCCTCACCGGCGTCCGCCCCAACGCGATCCGCCTGAAGAACGGAACGCTGCTGAACGAATATTCCATGATCCGGGAGATCCGGAGATAGCAAACACAGGGGACGGTTCTCTGTGTCTGAATGCAAAGCACAAGCATGGAAAATCCCCCTGTGGGCAGGCGCAAAAAAACTGTGCCGGGACACGGGGAAGGAGCAGGGAAAAAGGCCCTTTGGGCGGCGCAAAAAAACCTGTGGGCGGCACAAAAAAAACCTGTGGGCAGCGCAAAAAAACTGTGGGCACGCAAAAAAAGAACGGAGGGATCACATTGGAGCTTTGGGATCTGTATGACGCCGACGGGAACAAAACCGGGGAGACCTGGGAGCGTTCCCGGGCAAAAGAAATCCCTGAAGGCAGGTTTCATATCGTCTGCGACGTCCTGGTCCGCCACCGTGACGGCGATTTCCTTCTGACCCTCCGGGACCCCGGCAAAGACCTGTATCCCGGCTGCTGGGAGGCCGGCGCCGGCGGGTCCGCCCTGGCCGGGGAGACCCCGGAGGAAGCTGCCCGAAGGGAGCTGTGGGAGGAAACAGGCCTGACAGCGGACAGCCTGGACCTGATCGGCGTCACATGGCGGCCGGAGAGCCGTTCCGTCCTGTATGCCTGGCTGGCCGTCGTATCCTGCGGCAAGGATTCGGTGCGGCTGCAGGCAGGCGAAACGTCCGGTTACCAATGGATGAAACCCCTCGCTTTCCTCGGCTGCCTCCGTGAAGGGCCGGTCACACGGATGCAGTATCCGCGGTACAAGCCATACCTGGACCGCCCCGGCACGCTGTATTCCATCCGGAGGCTGACAGAGCGGGACGCCCCGGCAGTATCGGACCTGATCACCGTTACCATCCGGATATCCAATGTCGGCGATTACCCGGCGGATCTGATGGAAGAGCTGATCAAAACGCAGACCCCCGCCCACGTGCTCCAAAGGGCTTCATGGACCCATTTCTATGTCGCCGAGGAGACGGGGACCGGTGCCGTCGTCGGCTGCGGCGCCATCGGTCCTTACTGGGGCAGGGAGGATGAAAGCAGCCTGTTCAGCATCTTCATCCATCCGGACCACCAGGGAAAGGGCATAGGGCGGGCCATCGTGGAAACGCTGGAACGGGACGAATATGCCCTGCGGGCACGGCGCATCGAGGTCCCCGCCTCCATTACCGGCCTGAAGTTTTACCGGCGGATGGGCTATGACTTCAAGGGCGGAAAAGAAGAATTGGATGAAGAGCGCCTGTACAGGCTGGAGAAATTCACAAAATCCGGAAACTTGCGGGATAACTGAAAGGAATTCTGATATAATGAAAGCCGATCGAAAGCCCTGCCCGGCGTGACATGGTCATTTTTCAATTCGGGACCTGAAGGGGTATTTGTGATGGAACTGCGGAAAATCAACAAGAGGGACGCTTTTGCCCAATGGGAGTACACTTCAGCGCTGCCCGCGGACGAGAACGGATTAACGAATCCATATCACGGGGTAACTTATGACGATTACATCGACAGGGTGCTTCCGGAGATGATATCCCATGAGCACCCCGTAAATATGCCGGACTGGTTTGTACCTGAAACTTATTACTACCTTTGGGACAATAACAATTTGGTCGGCGAATTCCGTTTCCGGCACCGCCTTACGGATGCGCTGCGCAGCGGCGCCGGGCATATCGGTTACAGCATACGGAAGGATATGCGCGGCAAAGGCTACGGGACCGCGGGCCTGGGTATGACGCTGGATATCGCACGGAGCGTCATTCCGGAGGAAGAGATCTATCTGCGTGTGAACAAAGACAATATCGCATCACAAAAAGTCATGCTGAATAACGGCGCCCGAATAGCCGGCGAGGACAGCGAACACTATTTTATGCGGATCCCAAAATAAAAATGTTCTGCCCGCCGATCCCGGCCTGTAAGGATGGAGCCATGAGAAAATATGCCTGGCTCAAAGAGCCATATCTTACATCTGATCATATCGTTGTCCGCAGGATCATGCTTTATGACACGGGGGAAGGAGTCTGTCTTTTTCTGTATTCCGGTCCGGATGATATTCAGTGTGTCTCTGACCGCTTATACGATTCGATCGGGACCGTATATGAAGAATGGAATGACCTGCTCGACGACAGGGGCTGGATCGGGATGGACGATCCCCTGCCGGGTTGTCAGCAAGATGCGTTTATACCTCTCCGGGTGAAGGGGCGGGATGCCGGAAAACCGGAATGGGGCAGATTCGAAACGTTTCGGGACGGAAAATGGATCGAGTATATCCCCGAGTGACGCCTGAAACCGCGGCATTCGAAACTATCTTCCGAGGAGTATCAAAATGGACAGGATCATTGCAGCCTGCGGGAACAATTGCGCCTCGTGTCCGAGGTATACGGCACATCCATATGAAAAAGCAGAAGAGGAATTGCGGCATACAGCCGAATTGTGGATGAAGATCGGTTACAGGAATGATATCGCGGCGAATGAAGAGATCTCCTGTGCGGGATGCAGGCCGGAAAACCGGTGCAGGTACCACGCTGTCAAATGCTGCAGCGACAGTGGGATCAAAAACTGCTCACAGTGCAGACTCTTTCCCTGCGATATTATGAAAGAATGCTTTAAAGTCACAAAATCATTTGAGCCGAAAGCCCGCCTGGTCTGCACAGAGGAAGAATACGGCCGGCTGAAGAAAGCGTTCTTTGAAAAAGAACAGAACCTGAAGAGCTTCATCGGAGACGGTCCTGACTGATCGTCACGATAAACCTGCCCTGCGTACATGCCGTGGGACCGCCGGAGCGCCTGTGGGACGAAGGCGGAGCAAACGGACGAAGATCCATGTTCTGCACAGAGAACCGTCCCCTGTGCAGGAAAGGAAATCGACCATGGAAGTGACTTTTCTCGGCACCGCCGCGGCCACAGCCTGCCCTATGGTGTTCTGCTCCTGCCCGATGTGCTCCGCCGCGTGGAAGCGCGGGGGAAAGGACCTCAGGCGGCGCTCCAGCGCGCTGGTGGACGGCGATATGCTCATCGACCTGGGCCCGGACGTCATGACCGCGGCCTTCGACTTCGGCGCCGACATCAGGCAGGTCCGCGTCTTACTGCAGACCCATGCCCATTCCGATCACTTTGACGCCGGACACCTGATCACCCGCTGGTCGGATTACGCCCCGGAAGGGCTCCGTCCCCTGGACCTGGCCGCGTCCCCGGAAACCATCCGCCGCATGTCTGAAAGGCTGTCCATGGAGGAACCCGGAGCATCCCTGGAAAAGGCGGAATGGCTGGAGCGGCTGAAGCTTCGGGTCCATCCCCTTCGGCACGGCGACAGCGTGACGCTTTCCGGGCGTTTGGTGACCGCCGTGGAAAGCGCCCACGACTCCGGGGCGCTCCTGTACGCGGTCAGCGACGGCGCAGCCGCTTTCCTTTACGCCACGGACACCGTCCGCCTGACGGACAGGGCCATGGACCTGCTGAAGGGGTTTCGCCTGGATATGGTCGCCATAGACCACACTTACGGGCCCGGTGTTTCCGGCGGCGGTCACCTGAATGCCGAACAGGCAGCCGAAGAGATCGCCCGCCTCCGCTCCGAGGGGATCCTGAAGCCGGAAGGGCTGGCCTTTGCCGCGCATATCTCTCATGAAGGGATGCCGCCCCACAGCGAACTGACGGAGTACGCCCGATCCCGGGGATACGAAATCGCCTGGGACGGGCTCAGGATCAGCCTGCCGCCCCCGGGGAAGCCTTCCTGACATGAGAGGATCCAAACGCAGAAGAGCGCCGCCGCAGCCCGGAAATGCCGGCGACTGACGCCCTCACGGGCGGCGGGATATTTGCGGACAAAAAAGGAGTGATCAGGATGAAGAGGTTATTATCGGCCGCAGCCGTGCTTGTGTGCTGCTTGTTTTCCTTCGCCCGGTCGGAGGACAGCGGAAGCGTTCTTACACGGTTTTATTTCATGCGGGGCGGCTACATGGCTCCCCATTCCTATGAGGTGACCCTGACCGGGGACGGTTATGCCATCACGGAAAACGAAGGAAAGCCGTGGATCCTGGATCCTTCCCTGTCAAAGGAACTGACGCAGGTCGTCGAGGATCAGGGCATGAAGCGCTGGGACGGGTTCCGCGGCTCAAACCCGCATGTGCTGGACGGGGAAAGCTTTTCCCTGATCATGGAATTCGCGGACGGGACAAAGGTGCACGCCTCCGGAGAAAACTCCTTCCCGGACGGCTATCGGGAAGCCTCCTCCCGGCTGGACGGTATTTTTGAAAAAGCGGTGATGTCACGCATCGCCGGCGTCTACCGGTACGAGGGCGAGGGCTTCGGCGGCGATTTTACCCTGACGCTGAACGCGGACGGCAGCTACACCTTTTACGAAGGAACCCTCAGCAGCTACATGGGCGGCGGTACGTGGTGGGTATACCTGAACGCCGTGGAACTGGAGGAAAAAAACGGTTTCAGCCTGTCGTTCACCTTCGGCGTCGAGGACGGGGCGCTCGTATATCTTTCAGACTGGTCAGACCCCTTCCCCTATGTGAAGGTATCGGATATGGAAAAATTCCTGCGTGCGGAAAGCGAGGATGAAAGCATGAAGCTGTTTGTCGACGGGACTCAAGTGCCCGTGACCTGGGAACACAACGATTCCGTGGCTGCCCTGCGCCGCCTTCTTCCCCTGACGGTAAAAATGTCCATGTACGGCGGCTTCGAGCAGGTGGGGCCCCTGGGGCAGAGCCTCCCCCGGGACGATAAGCAGACCGTGACCGCCCCCGGGGACATCGTCCTGTATTCCGGGAACCAGATCGTCCTGTTCTACGGCTCCAATTCCTGGACTTACACAAGGCTGGGCCATGTGAACCTCTCCCCTGAGGAAATGGCCGTCCTGCTTTCCCGCGGGGACGTATCCCTTGCCATTACGGAATAAAGCGCCGCGAAAAATACAAAGAAGGGACTGACGCGAAGCAGGATCACGTCAGTCCCTTCTTTGGTCAATGCGCGGCGCTTATTCCGTAAGTCCCCCGCCCTCCAGCACCAGGCTGTCCTCATATTCCAGGCCGTAGACAGCCACCAGGGTCTCTTCATAATCTTTGTGGAAGAACTGCTCCCCGGCCAAAGCGCGGATCTCGTCGTTCAGCCAGTTCAGCAGCGTCTCGTTGCCCTTGCTGACAGCGGGCGCGATGGTATCCTGGCTCCCCAGGGAAGGGATGCCCACCGTATAGCCTTCGTTTTCCAGCGCAAAGGCGATCACCTCGGTATTGTCGTTGGCCCAGGCCGCGGCGTTCCCGTTTTCCAGGGCGTTCTTCGCGTTGGCGTAGGTGTCGTATTTCTGCAGGGTGATCTCGGGATTGTTCTTGATCAGGTAATCCTCGGCGGTGGTCCCGGAAATGACGATGACCCTGTCTTCCGGTCCAAGCTGTTTCAGATCCGTGATGACGCGGCTGTCCGGAGAAACGACGCCCAGGGCCACATTCATGTAGGGAAGGGCAAAGTCCACCTTTTCGGCCCGCTCGGGAGTAACGGTAAAGTTAGCCAGGATGATGTCCACCTTGCCGGTCTCCAGGTATTCCACCCGGTTGGCGGCTTCCGTGGAAACAAAATTGACTTTCACGCCCAGGTCCTCACCGATACGGCGGGCAAAGTAAACGTCGTACCCCTGGTATTCGCCGTTTTCATCCACAAAACCGAAGGGATACTTGTCGGAAAAGACACCGATGTTGACGGTGCCGTCGGCGAGGATCTCGTCCAGTGTGCGGTAAACGGCGTCCGCGGAAGCGGAACCGGAGATGGAAACGGAAACGGAAACAAACAAAGCAAGGACCAGCGCGGCGGCAAAGAAACGACGGATATTTTTCATGGGGATCCTCCTTTCGGTTTTCAGGCCTATTGATCTTATGTTTTTTCTTAAGGCGTTCTTTAGGCTTACCTGGAACGCCTGAATTCAAACGACTGCAGGAATTTCTTCGCCTGCTCCGTCTTTGGAGCGGTAAAGAACTCCTCCGGGCTGCTTTCTTCCAGGATGCGGCAGTCAGAAAGCAGGATGATCCTGTCGGCAACAGCCCGGGCAAAGGACATTTCATGGGTAACGATGAGCATGGTTTTTCCCCTCTCGGCCAGGCCGATGATGACATCCAGCACCTCCCGGACCATTTCCGGGTCCAGGGCTGCGGTCACCTCGTCAAAGAGCAGGATGTCCGGATGTACGCACAGCGCCCGCACGATGGCGACCCGCTGCTTCTGCCCGCCGGACAGCTGCCGCGGCAGGCTGTCCGCCTTCTCCTTCAGGCCGACCCGTTCAAGAAGCTCCATGGCTTCCGCCCGGACCTCCTCCCGCCGACGCTTTTGCGCTTTCACGGGGGCCAGGAGGATGTTTTCGATGACGGTCAGGTGGGGAAACAGCTCGTAGTTCTGGAAAACCATACCGACCTTCCTGCGCATTTCGGGCAGGTTTTTCCCGTCATGGCGGATCTCTTCACCCCGGATCCTGATCTCACCCCCCTGGATGTCCTCCAGGGCGTTTACGCACCTTAGCAGCGTGCTTTTCCCGCAGCCGCTGGGCCCGACGATGACCACCGTTTCACCTTCCCGGACTTCCAGGGAAAGGTCATCCAATACGGTCTGGTCATCAAACCGTTTTGTCAGGTGCGATATCTTCAGGACCGCTTCCGGCATGGGTTCACCTCCAGTGTTTTTCCAGCTGTTTCGACATGAGCGTCAGCGGCCGGCACGCAAGGTAATACATTACGAAGACGGTGAGGTACACTCCGAACGCCGCGTTCGGGCTGGCCCGACGGTTCGCCTCGATGATCTGCTGAGCGACCTTCAGGATCTCTACCACGCCGATGAGGGTCACCAGGCTTGTGGTCTTGATCATCCGGGTGACCAGGTTGATCGCCTGGGGGATCAGGCGCCGGACCGCCTGCGGCAGGATGATCATAAGGTAGACCTGCGGGGGCTTCAGTCCCAGGGCTTCCGCGCTTTCGCGCTGGATCACGGGAACGCTTCCGACCGCACCCCGGACCAGGTCCCCCATTTCCGCGGTCCCCCAGAGGGAAAAGACAATGATCGCGGACGCCTCGCCGGACAGGTTCCAGCCAAAGGCGCGGGAAGTGCCGAAGTACATCAGGAACAAAAGCACCATCTGGGGCATGATGTGGATGACGGCCAGCCAGCCCCTGAGGATAAACCGGAAGACGGATCTTTTCCGCCCGGCAAGCACGCCCAGCAGGATACCGGCCAGGATACTGATCAGGGCTGATACCAGGCTGATGCGCAGTGCCGTCCACAGCCCCTCCAGCAGCCGGATGAAATTCCTCCCCTTCCAGAGGACCTCAAGTCCCAGATCCGGCATGCCGCAGCCTCCTTTCAAGGAAAGTTCCCAGCATCGACAGCGGCAGGAGGATCATCAGGTACGCGCCTACCAGCAGCAAAAGGCTTTCCGCGGTCCGGTAGTACAGGCCGATCTGATCCTTGGCGGTGAACATCAGGTCCATCAGGCTCACTGCGGAGAATACGCTGGTCTCCTTCATCAGGAAGACCACGTTGGCCATTACCGCCGGTGCGCTGACGGCCGCCGCCTGGGGCAGGATCACATGGATGAAGGCCTGGCTCTGGGTGAGCCCGAGGCTCAGGGCGCTTTCTTCCTGGAGGCTGTCCACCGCTTCGATGCCGCTGCGGAAGGCCTCCGTCATGTATCCGCCGCCCAGGAACGCCAGTCCCGCGATCCCGCAAAACTCGGGGTCCGTCCGGATGCCGATCTTCGGCAGGCCGTAATAGATGAAGAACAGCTGCACCAGGAGGGGCGTATTCCGGCTCACTTCCACATATGCCGATACGATCCGCCGGATGACGGGAACACGCCATCTGAGCGCCGCAGCCCCAAGAAGGCCGACGGCTGCCGCCAGCAGGATCCCTGCCGTGCCCGTGCGGAAGGTCAGCCATGCGGCTTTCCCGTAAAGCGGAAGCACCCGCCCGATATACGCCCAATCCACCGCGTTTCCTCCAACTGAATTGACTGACCGGCAAAAAGACTTCCAGTAAAAAACCCGGCAGCCGCTTGATCAGCTCCCGGGCGTGTTGATCACCGTATGATCCTTGCCGAAGATCATTCAGAGCGCGGACACAACCATGCCGACGCCCCGGTCATCATTTGCGCCCGGGAGATCAGCATTCGACACATGGTGCTCAGGATATTTTCCTTTTGACTGACAGTCATGCCCATGCCTCCTTTCCTTCGGATCGGCTTCTTGGTGAAGCCTGAAAAGAAGATATCACCTTTCACCTACTATGTCAATAGGTTTATTGTTTCCTGATTGTTTTTTTGAGTTTTCCGCCTTTATCATGGGCGGACACGCCCGGCGGGTCGGTTTTTAGTTCATCGGGGGCCGATCCCGCGGGCGCTGCCAAAGGGGAAAACCACCGTGCGCACATGTCCCAGGATCATGTCCCGGGATATGGCCCCCACAAAGCGGCTGTCGTTGGAAGAGTTCCTGTGATCACCCAGCACAAAATATCTGCCTTCCGGAACGGTGACCGGCCCGAAATCGTTTATCCTGCCGGTTCGGTACTCATCCTTCACATAGGGCTCGTCATATTTTTCCCCGTTGACGTACAGGATCCCGTGCCTTAATTCCACCGCGTCCCCCGGCAGGCCCACGACCCGCTTCACAAATACGGTGCCGCCCCGGCCGGGATACCTGCAGGCGACCACGTCGAAGCGCTCCGGAGCGCCGCCCGTTACAATGCGCGGGGCGTTCTCCTTCGTTTGGTCGTCCGCCCACGGCAGCGCGAGCCATGACGAGGCATAGTCGAATTTGGAAACGAACATGATCTCCCCGTCGGCAAGGGTGCTTTCCATGGAACTGCCGTCCACCCGCATCAGTTCAAAACCGAACGCCCGGACAGGCAGGGCGATCACCAGTGCGGCCGCGACTGTCAGGACCCATTCAAGGATCTCCCTCGCCGGTGTTTTTTTCTTTTTCACTTTCAAATCCTTTTTCATCATTCATTGCCGCCTTTCATATATTCTGCAGCAGGGTATGTGCCGCGCAGACGGAGGGGAACAGTGCCACCAGGAGACCGAAGGCCGCGGCCACGATCCAGCGCAGGGCTCCGTTCCCCGCCGAGGCAAAAGAATCCGCCGCCCGCTCCAGGGAAGCGAGCTCCCTCCCGCGCCGAATGACCTGATCAAGATAGTCCTCACGCATCATCGTTCATCCCTTTCTTCAGCTTCCTGCGGATCCGGTGCAGCCTCACACGCACCTGGACGTCGGAAAGACCCATTTCGCCCGCGATCTGTTTTGTGGGCTTCCCTTCCAGCGAAAACGCCAGCAGCAGCTTTCTGTCCCTTTCGTCCAGTTCCCCCAAAGCCTGCATCCGGCGCAGCCGTTCCCAGCGTTCGATGTAATCCGCTTCCGCGGATCCTTCCGGCAGATCCGGGAGATCCCCCGGAAGATCGGGTCGGCGCTTTCGCCTGCGCAGTTCGTCAATGCATATCCGCCGGACGATGGTGAACAGGTACGGCGAAAACCCAAAGCGTTCGTCCAGCCCGGTCCGCAGCGCCCAGATCCTGGAGAAGGCCTCCTGCACCGCGTCCTGCGCGGCGTGGGGATCGTGAAGGATGCCGTCTGCGTACGCTTCGGCCCTGGAGCGCCAGCATTCGATCAGCTTCTCCAGCGCATCCGTGCTCCCGGCCTTCAGCAATACCACCGCTTCCCTGTCCTCCATCCCACTCACCTGCCCTTTTCATATAACGATACGCTCCGGAAAGGAAAATGTTACACCCCGTTCCCTGTATTGTACCATCATTTTTTCGGGCCTGTCACCATTGGCCGATCCAGTGGACACGGCGCTGTTGCAGAAGCAAGAAAACTGCAGCAGCGCCCTTTTTCATATGCAAATATGGAAAAACTCGTCAAAAAAAGCAAACACAAACAAGCCTGTCAGCAAATGTCACTTTGACAGGCGAAAGTAAAGCAGTGCAAAA
>JAFXUZ010000058.1 GCA_017524725.1 Clostridia bacterium
CCCGGGCGGCAAAGCCGTAAGGAAAAATTGCTCCGCAATTTAACCTCGGTCACGTACACGCCGCTCCCTCGGATTTCAATCAGGGGGTGTTCCCCCTGATAACCCCCCTGTGTCGTGTTTGATTCGTGTTCTTTTGCTTCGTGTGTAAGCCCTGGGTCCTTCTCATGCCCGGATAAGCGGGCCGGCGGAAAAACCGCTTGCCACGGCGCCGTAAAACAGGTATCCTTGTATCTGATAAGGAGGCGATCCCGTGAAACGGAAACACCCGGTCATGAACGCGGCGCTGCTTTTTCTGGCGGCGGCGATGCTTCCTGTTTCCGCATGTGCAATAAACGAAACAACGGTCATCGACGCGTCCGATATTTCGGCGGACATGGCAGAAACGGACAACGACAGGGCCGTGTATTTGCCGGATGCCGGCTGCTATGCCGTCTATGAAAATGATCAGCCGTCATGGGCCGACAGCGACGAATATGCGATATCGCCCAATGACGGCAAGATCTTCGCGGATGAAGATATTGTTCGTATCCCCTGCCTTACGGCAGGTGAACGGCGGCGCGCGGATCTCCTGCTGGAACGGTTTGAAAGCGGGGAGATCTCATATACCGGCGAGTCTGTTTTGAACAGGATGAAAGACGTGGCAGTCGGAGTATACACTCTTGATCCTGCCGATTATGACGGCGAATCCCTGTTTGTCATTCTGCCGTCATGCTGTTTGAGCGATGATATGCTGCTTGCCGTTATCGATGCCTGGCATCAGGCGGGGAAGAGGTTTGATCCGTCCGCGCTGGACTGCCGCAACTGTATGCGCGGCGGCGGAATCGAATCCAGCCGTTTTCTTACGGAAGAAGAGGGAAAACGCAGCGCCGATATTCGTTTGCTGATCTCACGCGGAATGATAACGGGAGAACAGGTGAAGGATGTCAGCGTTCCTCCCATGCCCGCACTGGATCCCTTCTATCATTGCGGACTGGAGGAATTTACTTTTCTCCCTTATCGCCGGCTCACGGATATGGAAATCGCGGCGAAGTGTTTTA
Organism: Clostridia bacterium; assembly: GCA_017524725.1. Classification (GTDB taxonomy): domain Bacteria; phylum Bacillota; class Clostridia; order Christensenellales; family Aristaeellaceae; genus RUG756. The sequence continues at coordinate 1,038 of JAFXUZ010000058.1, forward strand.
TAGATGGCGCGCAGGCATTCGACAACGGACAGATGAGCTTTGACGATACCGAACGCCGCGCGAGGACGATCATCAACGAAGTGATAAAAATGCCGTTAGGCATGAAGATCAGGTTTCTAACCCCGCTGACCTTTTCCGCGTCCTATGTGCTTGACATGAGCGGGGAAGTCCGGCAGATCACAGAGTCTGATGAGGCGGACGGCAGCATGGCCGGTTTTGACTGGACGGACGCGGATTTGTTCGGACAGCTTCAGATCATGTGCTTTGTTCGGAACGATGACCTGATCCCCGAGAGGATCCGATGGTTTGTCGATTACGGTTTTCTTACCGAATGGCATGATGAAAAACGCGATTACAACGCGCCCGGATCGTATGTGGATTCCGCGCGGGCATGGGCTGCCGATCATCTGCTGTTTTCCGGACAGGATGCTCTGGACTGGAGTATTACCGGTGAAAATGTTCCGTATCTGGCTGCGGACTGCGCTGTTGTCACCGCGCTGACAGACGAGTGGATCGTTCAGGTCATGGTATGCAGGGACAATCTGAAAGTCTGCGACGTGGAATTATACCGGTTGGGCGTTCCGGGATGATCCTGATGCCTTGTCCCTGCGGAGAGATCGGGTTATACTTGCTGTGCGGGCCCGGGACTTTCCCGGCAGCGAAATGAGGCCCGCAAAGGAGAGGAAAAAAGATGGGATCCATTACGGTCATAGCCCTGGGCAGCGGGCGGGAGGACGACGTGACCCTCGGGGCGCTCCGCGCCATGAAGGCGGGGGACAGGCTGATCCTGCGCACGGAAAAATGCGGCGCGGCCGCCCTTTTGCTCAGGGAGGGGATCGCTTTCGATACCCTGGACGACCTTTACGAGGAAGCCGAGGATTTTGACGAACTGCACTTACTGGGGGCCCGGAGGATCCTGGAGGCCGCGGAAAAGGAAAAAGTGTGCTTCGCGGTGTTCGACCCCTCCCGGGACGGCACGGTCCGCCTGATCAGGGACAAGGTGGACCGGGTGATCCCCGGGGTAAACGCAGGCGCCGCCGCCGCGGACGCGGCCCTTCCCGTGGGGGAGGTGCGCTTTTTCGCCGCGTCGGACCTGGATACGGCGTCCTCCCAGGGGACGCTGTGCCTGACGGAGATCGACTCCCGCCTGCTGGCGGGCGAATGCAAGATGAAGCTGGCGGAGATCTATGCCATGGATACGCCGGTGTGGTTTTTTGCCCAGGACGAAAAGCGCCTTCCCCGGCCGGAGGTGATCGCCCTGGAGGACCTGGACCGGCAGAAAGACGCTAAATACGGGCACCTGTGCGCCGCGGTGATCCCGGAAAAGGCGGTGACGGACAAAAAACGCCACGATTTTGAGGACCTGAAACGGGTGATGGACGTGCTGCGCGCCCCCGGCGGGTGCCCCTGGGACCGGGAGCAGACCCACCGGTCCCTGCGCAATTACCTGGTGGAGGAGGCCTATGAGACCGCGGCGGCCGTCGACGCGGAGGAGTGGGACCATGTGGCGGACGAACTGGGGGACGTGCTCCTGCAGGTGGTCTTCCAGGCAAATATCGGCCGGGAATACGGCACCTTCGGCCTGGGCGATATCACCACGGCCATTACCGACAAGATGATCCGCCGGCACCGGCACATCTTCGGGGGCGACAAATGCGGGGACGGGGAGGCCGTGTCGAAGAACTGGGACCGGATCAAGCGGGAAGAGCGGGGATTTTCCACTCTTTCCCAGACGCTCAGGGACCTGCCCGCCACCCTGCCGCAGCTGATGCGGACCTGCAAGGTGCAGGAGCGGGCGGCCCGTTCGGGGGTCGATATTCCCCTCGGGGATGCCCTGGACGGTTTGCGGGTCCTCATGGACCGGCTGCCCCTTTCCGGAGAGGCCGACCGTCGGGAAAGGGAGGACGTGATCGGCAGGATGCTCATCCTGTGCGTTCTTTGCGCCCGGAAAACGGGCGTGGACGCCGAAACCTGCCTCCAGAGTGCCTGTGAACGCTTTATTCGACGGGTGGAAGAGGCTGAAAGCGCCGCAGGCTCAGCAAAACACTTGACAATTGATGAAATGGCGTTATACTTGAAATGAACCGGCGCCCGATCAAGGCGTGCCGATCTAAACTTAGGAGGTAAACCATGAACAAGTCCGAACTGATCGCCGCGATCGCCAATAAGACCGGCGTAACAAAAAAGGACACCGAAGAAGTGATCAGCGCTTTTGTTGAAGTTGTAAAAGAAACCCTGAAGGCCGGCGAGAAGGTCCAGATGATCGGCTTCGGCACCTTCGAGTGCAAGGAACGCGCCGCCCGCGAGACCATGAACCCCAGGACCCAGGAAAAGGTCCTCGTTCCCGCTTCCAAGGCCGCTTCTTTCAAGGCCGGCAAGGCCCTGAAGGACGCCGTCAACGAGTAACGGATACGGACAGGTCTTTCGGCAGCAGCCGGGGGACCTGTTTTTTTTTCGCTTGTGAACGGAGGAATGCCTTGTGACTTTCCTTTCTTTCGGACGTCGGGGGAGGCCGTCTTTTCCGGCCCCGGCCCGGGTCAGAGCGGCAAAGTCCCATGGATACGGAAAATGGACGGCGCTTGCCTCGGCCCTGTGCGTGTGCGCCGTGCTTGGGGGGTGTGCGGGCGTGACTGGGGAGACGGTGAGGCCGGCCATGACGGGCCGGGAAAGGGTTTTCGAGGGATGGGGCACCAGCCTTTGCTGGTGGGCCAACCGCATCGGCTATTCGGACAGCCTGTCCCGGAAAGCCGCGGACCTGTTCTTCGGGGCGGAGGGCCTCGGGATGAACATCATGCGCTACAATATCGGCGGCGGGGACGACCCGTCCCACAACCACATCACCCGCACGGATTCCGACGTGCCGGGCTGGTATACCTGGGACGAAGCGGCCGGAAAGCATGTTTTCGATCCCACGGCCGATGCAAGGCAGCTGAACGTCCTTGAACTGTGCCACGCGGCTGCCGGAAGCGAAGCCATGGTGGAGGCCTTTTCCAATTCGCCGCCGTATTATATGACGGTGAGCGGCTGCTCCTCGGGGAACGCCATCGCCGGCAGGGACAACCTGCGGGAGGACGCGGTGGAGGATTTTGCGGATTACCTGTGCTCCGCCGCGGCATGGCTGAAGAACGAAATGCATTTGAACCTGGTCAGCCTGTCCCCGATGAACGAGCCGGGAACGGCTTACTGGGGCGCCATGAGTCCCAAGCAGGAAGGATGCCATTTCGATCCGGGGGTTTCCCAGTCCCGCCTGATCGTTTCATGCGGCAAAAAGCTGGAGGAGTACGGCCTGGACGGGGTGATCGTCGCCGCCTCCGACGAGACCGACACGGGGAGGCAGCTGGACGAATACCACAGCTACACTCCCGAAGCCCGGGCGGTGATCGGCAGGATCAACACCCACACCTACGGCACCAGCCGCGCCGAACTCCTGGGGAAAACCTGCCGTGAGGACGGCATGGCCCTGTGGATGAGCGAAACGGACGGCGGGGAGACCTATGGAAAGGACACGGGCGAGATGGGCGCGGGGCTGTGGCTCGGGCGCAAGATCATATCCGATTTCGCCCTGCTGGATCCCTCGGCCTGGGTATTGTGGCAGGTGATCGATACCCACATATCCCGGGAAGGATGGCAGGGACGGCAGGACAGCGGCATGCCGGACGTGACACGCGGCTTCTGGGGCACGGCGACGGCGGACCATGACCGGGGCGAGATCATCCTGACACAGAAGTACTACGCCCTTGGCCAGTTCACCAGGTTCATACGGCCGGGCATGCGGGTCTTTGCCTGCGGTGAGGATATGCTGTGCGCCCTGGGGGACGGCAGGATCGTCCTGGTTTGCGTCAACGCCGGCGGAAGGAAAGCCCTTCGGGTGGACCTGAGCGCCTTCGGCCCCGTATCCGGGCCTGTTGCTGGCGTCCGGACCTCCGGAAGCATGGCAAACGGCGAGCACTGGCAGCGGCTTGAGCCCCTTGAGGCCGACGGGACCGGGTTCGACGCGGCGCTCGCGCCAAATTCCGTCACCACGTTTATTATTGAAGGATCGTTCTGAATATACGATGATCCGGGAGGGAAAAAAGATGGGATTCAGAAAGGATTTTGCGTTCGGCGCCGCCACGGCAGCTTTTCAGATCGAAGGCGCCTGGGATGAGGACGGGCGCTCAAGGTGCGTGTGGGACGATTACAGCCACACCCCCGGCAAGGTATTCGGGAACCATAACGGCGACACGGCCTGCGACCATTACCACCGCTGGAAAGAGGACGTGGCCCTGATGGCGCAGTACGGCATCCCCAATTACCGTTTTTCGGTGGCCTGGCCCCGGGTGATTCCCGGGGGCAAAGGCGCCGTGAATGAAAAGGGCATGGATTTTTATTCCCGGCTGGTCGACGAGCTTCTCGCAAAGGGCATCACGCCGTGGATGACCCTGTTCCATTGGGATTATCCCTCCGCTCTGGAGGACCTGGGCGGCTGGCGCAACCCCGACAGCGTGAAATGGTTTGAGGATTATACGGATATCGTGACCCGGCGCCTGGGGGACCGGGTAAAGAAATACATCACCTTCAACGAGCCCCAGTGTTTCCTGGGCCTGGGCTACGCCGTGGGCGCCATGGCTCCCGGGGTCCAGCTGCCCCTTGAAGCCACCGTGCCCATGTGCCATAGGGTGCTCCTGTCCCACGGCGCGGCGGCGGACGTGATCCGCCGGAACGTCAGGGGCGCGGAGGTGGGCTATGCCCCCTGCGGCGGGCCCAGCATCCCGGCAAGCGATGATCCCGCGGACGTGGAAGCCGCCAGGAAGGCGTATTTCGACATCGCCGACGTCTCCCGCTATATCATGAGCGTCTCCTGGTGGTCCGATCCCGCGGTGCTGGGGGTCTATCCCGAAAAAGCCCTGAAGCAACTGGAAAAATACCTGCCCCGCGGCTGGGAGGAGGATATGCCCAGGATCGCCCGGCCCCTGGATTTCTACTGCCAGAACATCTATTACGGTTCCCGGGTGCGCCGCGCGGACAACGAACGGGGCTATGAGACCCTGGAGCCCAAAGTGGGGCAGACCAAGACCGCCTGCCAGTGGATGACCGAGCCGGAAAGCCTGTACTGGGGCCCCCGCTTCCTGTACGAAAGGTACCGCGTGCCCTTTGTGATCAGCGAAAACGGCATGTCCTGCCACGACGCGGTGTCCCTGGACGGGAAGGTGCACGACCCCAACCGGGAGGACTACATGCACCGCTACCTGCTCCAGTTCCGCCGGGCGGCGGAGGACGGGGTGGACGCCCGGGGCTATTTCGCCTGGAGCCTGTTGGACAATTTTGAATGGAACAGCGGCTACAACGAAAGGTTCGGCCTGGTGTATGTGGATTACGCCACCCAAAGGCGCATCCCCAAGGATAGCCTGGCCTGGTACTCCCGGGTGATCCGCACAAACGGCGAGGACCTGTAAGGGATTTTCTGTTTTCATCGAAGGACATATATCATCACGGGACGCCCCCGGCGGCGCGCCCCGCGGATCAAGGAAGGAAACATGTACGACGTTATCATCATCGGGGCGGGCCCCGGCGGCGTTTATACGGCTTATGAGCTGATGAAGCTCTGCCCGGACAGGAAGATCCTGGTGCTGGAAAGCGGCCGCCCGCTGGAAAAGCGGATCTGCCCCATTGACGGGGAAAAGATCAAAACCTGTGTGCGCTGCGAAAAATGCGCCATCATGAACGGCTTCGGCGGGGCCGGGGCATTCTCCGACGGCAAATACAACATCACCAACAATTTCGGCGGCACGCTGCACCGCTACATCGGCCGGGACAGGGCCCTGGAGCTGATGGAGTACGTGGACGGGATCAACATGGCCCACGGCGGCGCCGGCACGAAAAAGTATTCCACGGCGGGCACCGCCTTCAAAAAGCTGTGCCTGCAGAACAGGCTCACCCTGCTGGACGCCTCGGTGCGCCACCTGGGGACCGACAGGAATTACGTGGTCCTTAAATCCCTTTTTGCGGAAATGAAGGACCGGGTGGAATTCCGCTTCGACACCCCCGCGGAATCCGTGGAGGTGCTTGACGGGGCGTTCCGGGTGCATTTTGAGGGCGGCTTCGCCGACGGCAGGAAATGCGTCGTCTCCGTGGGCCGCAGCGGAAGCAAATGGATGGAAAAGACCTGCCGTGAGCTGGACATCCCCACCTCCTCGAACCGGGTGGACATCGGCGTGAGGGTGGAACTTCCCGCGGTCATCTTTTCCCACCTGACCGACGAACTGTACGAAAGCAAGATCGTTTACCGCACCGGAAAATTCGAGGACCAGGTGCGCACCTTCTGCATGAACCCCAACGGCATCGTGGTGAACGAGAACACCAACGGCATCATCACCGTGAACGGCCACAGCTTTGAGGATCCGAAGCGCAAAACCGAGAACACCAATTTTGCCCTGCTGGTCTCCAAGCATTTTTCCGAACCCTTCAAGGACAGCAACGGCTACGGCGAGAGCATCGCCCGCCTGGGCAACATGCTGGGCGGCGGCGTCATCGTCCAGCGCTTCGGTGACCTGGAGCGGGGCCGCAGGTCCACCCCCGGCCGCATCGGGGAGGGAACGGTAAGGCCCACCCTGAGCGCCACGCCCGGGGACCTGAGCCTGGTGCTGCCCAAGCGCATCCTGGACGGCATCGTCGAAATGATCTATGCCCTGGACAAGATCGCCCCCGGCACGGCCAACGACGACACCCTGCTCTACGGGGTGGAGGTGAAGTTCTACAATATGGAGGTCAAGCTGAACGAGCGCCTGGAGACCCGCTATCCCGGGCTGTTCGTCATCGGCGACGGCAGCGGCGTCACCCATTCCCTGTCCCACGCTTCGGCCAGCGGCGTCCACGTGGCCCGGGAGATGGCCGCCGACTGGGTGAATGAAACAGTAAACGGAGGTCAAATATGAGGCTCGACAAATATCTGAAGGTATCCCGGATCATCAAGCGCCGGACCGTGGCCAAGGAGGCCTGCGACGGGGGCCGGGTCACCGTCGGCGGGAAGATCGCCAAGGCCGGCACCGAGGTGAAGGCCGGCGACGTCCTGGAGATCCGCTTCGGCTCCCGCATGGGCCGGTACCGGATCACCGACGTCAGGGAAGTCGTCCGCAAGGAGGACGCGGCCGCCATGTACGAGGTGCTCTCCGAGGACGAGGGCATGGCGGCGGAAAGGGGATAACAGGAAGGCGCTGCCGCATGAAAAACTGCGGCAGCGCCTTTTCCCGGCTCCCCGGGCAGGATTCGAATATATATCCCTTCGGTCAACAGCTCGGCTTTTGCTGATCCTGCAGAGGAAACGGAGTTGGTATCGTGCGATCCGGCTATTCTCACGCAACGCCCGGATCGTCGATCACTTCCAGCCCATACAGCGTATCGGGGTCTATATCGATGCAGTTTGTCTCGTCCCTGCAGCCGGACAGATCCCAGGCCAGCGTATCGTTCATGATCGTGCATCTTTCCATAAAAAATGAAAGATCCTTCAGTTTTTGAAAAACTCCCTGTTCCAGTTTCGGTCTGACATCGTAAAGCACCGTTTTCCCGTCGCAAAAGAAAACCGAGACCGTATAGTTTTCATGCGGGACTACCTGAACGATATCCGGTATACAAATAATTGTAAAACATTATTTTCGTTGGATCATCAAACAAAATCATTTCTTTTCCTTTTTTTATTTTAGCATAGATCAGCGCGCTCTTCAATGACGTTATACTGGCTACCGCAATATCCGATTCATCGCTTCAATAACCACATTGAAAAATCTCCTTTGGCCTTTCAGCAAAAGAGGAGCTTTCCTGGCTCCCGGGCAGAACTCGATCTATTTCATATCGCTGCCTGTCAACACCATCCTGACCACCAATTACGGCTATGCTTTGGAACGTGCGGCAGAACCGGACTTTAAGCATAAACAAAATACTAAAGAGACGATCTACAGCCTTCGCCGCTATCAGGACGCGGAAGGAAAGCGCTTCTTCCATATTCACGGCGAATGCGGGTATCCGCGGTCCATCTGTCTCGGCTTTGAGCAAGGACGATCCGGGCAGCGGAGAATGAGAAAACAAAATAAACAGTTTTCTGTTGATGCAATTGGTGCATAATGAAAATGCAGAAGCTGTTATCAAAATTGTATCCTCTCGTTCCTACATGGTCAGTACTATTTCCTTCCATGGATTAAGGAGCCGGTTATGCATATTTTGAATGATATCTGCTATGCCGGGGAATTGCGGGAAGGCATCAAGGTGACAGAAGCAAAACCGCTGCGGGTCGGTATGATACTGGGTACTTTTTCAACAGGTGAAAGACGGTTGCTTGATACCACGCTGCTGAAAAGGACCTGCTTTTGAACCGCTCCGGGATGAAAAGGTTTTAACGAACCTGTTTTGTTTCACGGTGTGATCACGTGGAATAACGGTGAGATCGATATTGCCCCGGAAACGGTTTATCGGGACAGCTATGCCCTATGAAAGCGATGTGATCTGATACTCATCAAACCGGTGTGACCGATATGAAATGCCATGTGCTGCGCCCTTTTCGGCGGCGCCCTATGGAAACGTGCCGTCGGTACCGATCTCGATGACGCGCGGGGCCCGCTGCGCGCCGGCCGATATTTTCGCCGCAGGCTCCGTGCCCCCCTCTGTGTGGAACATGCGGAGCGTGTGGATCGGGGTTGCAGGGGCAACGCCCATGCCATGGGGTTTCAGGGGCCGCGGAGGCCCCTGAGCGCGGCGGTATGGGACCGGAGAGAAAGGAAACAACGTGCCGTCGGGTACGGTTCTTACTGACACCCTCTTTTGCTCGTTGAATATTCAAGCAACTTGTGGTATTTTAAGCTTGTTCCAACGGCGTAATGTCATCCGCAGACGAACTTGGAATTTTTATCATCGAATGTATAATCATAATAAGAAGGCTGTACACCGGAGGGAAACAGTATGCGCAAAACCTGGATCATGAATTGCATGGCGGCCCTTTTTATCATGTTCATACTATGGGGAATTCATGCGCTGTCTTTCGCCGAACAGGCGTTTACGATCCAGATGCTGGATGAAACGCACTGCGCCATCACGGGATATCAGGGGAATGATGTCGATCTGGTCATTCCCGAGACGATCGACGGCAAAATCGTGCTGGAAATTGGTTCAAATGCTTTTTCCGGTCTTCAGTCGCTGGTCAGCGTCACGTTCCCCGACAGCGTTCAGACGATCGGAAACAGCGCTTTTGCTTACTGCACCGGACTGGAAGAGGTGGTCTTCGGATCGGGCCTCAAGACGATCGGGGACAGCGCTTTCACCAACTGCGGTTCCTGGCGCAGTGTGAACGGCTTTCCCTCCGGACTGGAGAGCATCGGGAGCTGGGCAGTGAACGGCCCGCTGCACACCATCATACTGCCCGACACCGTGACTAACATCGGATACAGGGCCTTCGACCTGAACGAAGCGGATACCTTCCGCTGGAGCGCCGGCGTGGAGACCATCCCCGACGAGTTTTTCAGGGGATCCGCCCTGGTC
>JAFXUZ010000059.1 GCA_017524725.1 Clostridia bacterium
AATTCCTCACTTAAAGGGCCTCGTTCGCTGCTGTTTTAACAGCAGCGAACGAGGCCGCACAAAATTGCATATTTGTCAAGTGCTTTTTGCATAATTATTTGAATTTTTTTCGGATTTTTCTTATCTAAATGCCATTGGAACGGTTGAGCGTAGACGAACTGGAAAAAGCACAAAAGAAAGAATATTTTCATTTGCCGACAGGATGGGCTTTGCAGGAAGACCTGAAAACACTTGGTTTAAATACAAATGGTTTACGCATACAAAAAGGCTCTTCCGAGCCGTTTCAGCTGAATACTGCGCAAATGCTGTATCAGGGTAACCGCGATATTGACGGTCCATGGAGAGGGATGGTTATTGATGGTATGGCATGGACTGCTGAGGGGAACAAACATGAATGTGCGGAAAAGCATCTTCAGTATTTGATTTACTGGGGCCTGAATGGCGGGCTGATTGGTGGATATGAAACGTTTGTAACATATGGCATGCCGGTATTGTATGAGCACATAAAAAAGTATCCTGATTGTGAAATGCTAATTTTGGGAAGTACAGAGGATATTGAAAGATTCAAACAAGAACATCTTAGACTTTCACAGTATGACATGCGAATACATGTTGAATCATATGACCATATTGTCTTCAAAGACGACCGATATAAAACATGGGACATAGTTGCTGTAATAGAGCCTGAAATTTTTTTCACTGAATTGTCAAGAAATGGGTATTCTGGGAGAATAAGGATCATGGCATCCTGCATTTTGTGTTTTCCGTATGAAATAGCTAATCAAAAGGGAAGTACTCATCAGTGGATGACAGACTTGTTGGGGTACAAAGAAAACTCACGTTTTGAAAACTATTTGATTCGTGATTGCAGAAAGAGGCAATCCCTGCCTGATCCATATGTGTTTCCGGATCAGTTGCCTGAGAATGAATTGTTTGGCAAAATATCTGCAAATGCAAACAAGCAGTCAGATGTCCCAAACGAGCTTGAAACAAACACAAGTGTTAATGCAGACCTTAGCAATGACAGAGCACGGTACATTGATACAAATGAACATAACACCATGGATATTCAGCATGACCCGTTTGTGCAAATTACATTAGATGGCCCTGAAAGTAAAGGGACCCCTATACCACCCGGAGAAAAGCTTGCTGCAGCCATAAACCAGAGTGGAGATAAAAAGGGAAATTCTTCATCACTGATCACAAAGCCTGCATTTGATTCAGATCATGTGGTGCAGATGAGGCAAGAATCAAATCCGGCCAATGCCGACATATGGGCTGTAAACAGAAATAATAGCGATGAGAACGAAGAAATATCGCAACGCCCCGATGCCGTTGCTGAAGCTGTGAAGGAAAAGAAAGCTGTTTTTATCAATCGGGATCGTCTCGCGATACTGAGGCAAGAATCAGATTTGGTAAGGGATACTCTTTTGGCCGCAAACTTGGGTGAAAAAGCAGCAGAAGAATCGCAGAGCTACAGAACGGTTGTGAAAGCATCAGAGGCGAAAAAAGCATCAATCAGTCCGGATGTTCAAGAAGTAAGAACAGGCAGCGGTGCTCGCATTTCTATCAATCGGGACAGTCTGGCCAACCTGAGAAGGGAAACTGATGAAGTGTTGGAAGCCATTTTGGCAACGACACGGGATGTAGATGCACAGGAAGAGGAGCCAGACCAGGAAGAAACATATGGAAGATATGAATTAATGGGACCCATAGGAGAAAGCTTGATTAGTGCAGAAGGTAAGCGTATAATTGGGGACGAACGATATAAAGAAGAGCAAACACCATTAATCTCTACAGCCCGAAAAGGACCAAATTGGTCATATAGAAAAGAAGGGTTAAATGAAGAATGGATTAGTTTTTTTGAAACTGTTGATATCGATTCTGTGGCAGCAATTATGCAAGGAAGAGCAGCGTTGGACAAATATGCAAAGAAACGCGGTGTTATGCCGGATGTGCTGATTGACGATATAAACACTGTTGCGAATGATACTATTGGTGATTTGTTGATAGATGGACAAGATGCCATTTATGAAGAATACTCGGATATCATAGAATCTCACTTGACGAAGGAGTAAGGACATGAAAATACCGCGTAGATGTTCGACTGTTATTCTGAGTTCTTTAAGTGCTGGCGTAGTGCCGCCTATTGGGCTTGAGTATATTGCTGTCGGCAGGAAAAGGGAAGTCGAAGCCATTCTTCGCGATTTGGAAAACATCGAAAATGGCGGAGGAGCGTTTCGCTTTGTTGTAGGGCAGTATGGGAGTGGAAAAAGCTTTCTGCTTCAGTTGGCCAGAAACAACGCACTGGAAAGAAACTTTATTGTTGCTGACGCGGATCTGTCTCCCGAAAGGCGTTTGACGGGAACAAAAGGCCAGGGACTGAACACGTATCGTGAATTGATATCCCATCTTTCCACTAAAAACCGTCCGGAAGGCAATGCGCTCGAACTCTTGCTGCAGAAATGGATCATGGACCTGAAACGTGAAGTTGAAAAAGAAGGAATTGCGGAAAGTGTTCCGGAATTCCTGAATGCCCTCGAAAGGAGAATTAAAGATACTGCTTTCGAGATGCAGACCTATCTGTATGGACATGATTTGGCCAAAGTGCTGTTGAAGTACTGGCAGGGGTATCGAGACGGAAACGATGAACTGCAGCAAAGCGCACTAAAATGGATTCGAGGGGAATATGAAAAGAAAGCTGAAGCCAGGGGACTGGGCGTTTCGCAGATCATAAGTGATGAAACATGGTATGAATTCATCAAGCTGATTGCACGATTGTCTGTTAAGCTGGGCTATAAAGGAATGCTGGTCCTGATTGATGAAGAAGTAAACCTGTATAAAATAACAAACAGCGTGTCCAGAAACAATAACTATGAAAAAATACTAAGCATGTTCAATGACATTATGCAAGGGAAAGCCGCGTATCTGGGCATGTTGGTTGGTGGAACGCCTCAGGCAGTAGAAGATGAAAGAAGGGGGTTGTTCAGCTATGAGGCTTTAAAAACAAGACTGCAAAAAAGCAAAATGCTACGGGAAGGTTTGGTTGACTATACAGCACCTATCATTCATTTGAATACTCTTACCCATGAAGAGATATTTGTTCTGCTGGAACGCATAAGGGATGTGTTTTGTGCGCATAATAAAATCCCTGAATGCCTGACAGAAGATCAATTGCTCACGTTTATGGAGATGTGCGTCAATCGAATTGGAGCAGATAAATTGCTGACTCCTCGTGAAGTGACAAGAGGTTATCTTGCATTACTGAATGTACTTTATCAGAATCCGGATGAGACATTTGAAAGCCTGCTACAAGCCGGGAAAGTTCAGGTGCAGGCAGAAAAAAACAATCCGGATGAATTGGATGATGGCAAATATGCCGCTTTTGACGACTTATGACAAATGCATTTAACCAGCTGGCCCCTTTTATTCAGGAGTTTATCTATCAAAATCATTGGACAGAATTGAGAGATATTCAGGAGCGGGCTATAAATGCTGTCTTGAATTTTGATGGCCATATACTGATTTCATCCGGGACTGCTTCGGGAAAGACTGAAGCGGCCTTTTTCCCTGTGCTGACAGAACTGTATAATAACTTTCCCAAGGATTCTATCGGTGCGGTTTATATTGGCCCATTGAAAGCACTGATCAATGATCAATTTGATCGGATCAATCTGCTGCTAAAGGAAGCGAACATCCCAATATATGCCTGGCATGGGGATCGGTCCCAATCTGAAAAGAAAAAGGCACTTTTATATCCGGAAGGAATTCTGCAGATCACACCGGAATCTCTGGAAGCTTTGATCATGAATCATAGCGGCGATGCTGTGCGTATTTTCAAAGACCTGAGGTTTATTGTTATTGACGAGATTCACGCTTTCATGGGGACTGATAGAGGGATACAGCTTCAATGCCAGCTGACCCATCTGGACCGACTTTTAAATCGGAATGTAAGGCGAATTGGACTTTCTGCCACAATACAAAATATTGTGGATGCCGGCCAATGGCTTAAAGACGGGTCTCCATTGGATGTTCAGATCATTTCAAGTCATGGGGGTGGAAGGCAACTGAAACTGGCATTCCATCACTGTGAAATCCCTGCAGATGCAGATGAAAAGAAACAAAGAGCAATAGAAGCTGAACGGGACCGATATTTGTATGAACAAGTAAACGGACATAAATGTCTTGTGTTTACAAATAGCAGAATGGGAGCAGAAGAAACGGCTACTGCGCTTCGAGAAATAGCGGAAAAAAACGGAGAACCGGATCGCTTTTTTGTTCACCATGGCAGCATTTCTGCAATGCTTCGTGAAGAAGCGGAGATGTCGTTAAGGTCCGGCAATCAACCTGTTACAGCTGTGGCAACGAAAACGCTGGAATTAGGCATAGATCTGGGATACCTGGAAAGAGTAATTCAATTGGGGTCGCCGGGAAACTGTTCGAGCTTTGTCCAGCGTCTGGGGCGAACTGGCCGCAGAGGTTCCCCTGCTGTGATGGGATTCATTACCACGAATAAACCTGACGGTAAAAACCCGTTTGAGGATATTCCGTGGGAAATGCTGCAAAACATTGCAATTATTCAATTGTATTTGGAAGAAAGATGGGTGGAGCCTTTTTCGGTGAAGCCATGTCCATATAGTGTTTTACTTCATCAGACCCTGAGTTACTTGATGAGAAAAGAATGCACTGCAAAGGAACTGGCTAAATATGTCCTGAATCTGCCTCCATTTAGGACAGTCACACCTGAGGATTATTTGATACTGCTCAAATATATGCTGAAGACGGAATTGCTTGAAAAGACTGAAAAAGGGACTCTGATTATTGGGTTGGCAGGAGGAAAGCTGGTCGACAATTATACTTTTTACGGTGTTTTCTATGACTTAAAGGGATATCCGGTTATTTATAATCAAAAAACACTCGGTGAAGTGGATTTCTTCCCAGAAGTTGATTCCGACATTGCCTTGGCCGGAAAGAACTGGAGAGTATCGGAGATAGACAAGGAAAGAAAACAGGTGTATGTTGTTCCATCCAAAAAGCACACGAAAAACCTTTGGTTTCCGCGCTTCGGGGTGAGTGTGCATGATCGAATCGTTCAGAAAATCCAAACAATTCTGTTAGGGACGGAAGAATATGCTTATCTTGATGAAACAGCCCGGGATGCCTTGGCTTTTGCCAGAAAAACCGCGGAAAATTATGATTTGCAAAATCTGTATACCATAGAAAGCGATAAATCATTTGTTTTGCACCCATGGTGCGGGAGTAAAAAGACAAGAACCCTTTTGTTTATCTTACATTATTTGTTAAAAGAAAAATTGGAAATTCAGGGACTGTATTGCTATGGATCACCGGCGATTCATGTGGTGTCTGAACTTCCCGCAGAGGTGTTTGTACAAACGCTTAAAAATGAGATATTCGGAATCAGGGGTGAGAATCTGTTACCGTTTGTTCCTCCGGATCCGAATAATAGATTTGATAAGTATGATTACCTTCTGCCGGATGTATTGCTTAGAAAAGCATATGTAAATAATATTCTTGATCTGGAAGGAATCAAAGAAGTGTTTTGCGGCAAACATGGATGTAACGAAAACACGAAAGAGCTGTTTTCACAAATTCTGTGATTTTTGGAAAGCTTAAAACGGCTGATGACTGTGATGCAGCAGAACTGCCTGATCAATACCGTATACGGCCTAAAGCAGTGGGCGATAAACAGTGAAGATCGAGTGGAGGAAAGAGGCTGCACGCCCATAAGCCAATGGGAGGACATTAATGATCGAACTGACAGGGCAATACAATACTGCCAAGGTCTTTACGGACCTGGTGGATGACGCCAGCATCGCCCAGATCCGGGGCCTGTTGGACCAGGAATTTATTCGGGGACTGCGCATTCGGATGATGCCGGACGTGCACGCCGGGGCGGGCTGCACCGTGGGCACCACGATGACCGTGAAGGACCGGGTGGTCCCCAACCTGGTGGGGGTGGATATCGGCTGCGGCATGGAGGTGGCGCGGCTTAGGGAGACCCGCCTGGAACCGGCAAAGCTGGACAGGGTGGTGCGCGAAACGGTACCCGCCGGATTTGAAAGGCGGAAAACGGCCCATAAATATGCCGACCGTGTGGACCTGTCGGCGCTCAAATGCGCGAAGCATATACGGATGGAAAACGCCGTACTGTCCCTGGGCAGCCTGGGAGGAGGCAATCATTTCATCGAAGCCGACAGGGGAGAGGACGGGGAGATCTATCTGGTGATCCACTCCGGGAGCCGCCATTTGGGCCTGGAGGTGGCAGGATTCTACCAGAAGCAGGCTGTGCTCCAAATGACAGGGAAGGATAAGCGCTCAATAGAGGAAGAGCGGAACGCGCTGATCGCCGAATATAAGGCGCAGGGACGGGAAACGGAACTGGCCAAAGTCCTGCGGGATGCAAGGGGATCCCGGGAAAAGGAAGGGGACGTGCCTAAACAGTTTGCGTACTGCGCCGGGTACCTTTTTGACGATTATATCCACGACATGCGCATCGTGCAGGAATTCGCCACGCTCAACCGTCAGGCGATGATGGATGAGATCGTCCGCGGAATGAAGTTCCATGTGGAGGACCGGTTTACGTCGGTTCACAATTACATCGACACCGACGCCATGATCCTAAGGAAAGGGGCCACTTCTGCCCGGGAAGGGGAGAGGCTGATCATTCCCATGAACATGCGGGACGGCAGCCTGATATGCACAGGGAAGGGAAACGAGGACTGGAACTGTTCCGCGCCTCACGGCGCCGGACGGATCATGAGCCGCAGCGAGGCCCGGTCATCCCTTACCGTATCGCAAATGAAAAAGGAGATGGAGGGGATCTACACCACTTCCGTCAATCAGGGCACACTGGACGAAGCGCCGATGGCTTACAAGCCCATGGAGGCCATTGTGAACAATATCTCCGATACGGTCCGGATCGACCGGGTGATAAAGCCCATTTACAACTTCAAGGCCGGGGACGAGGAGTGAAAACAGAATTGAGAGTTGAGATGGCGGTCTGTGGATAACAGCTGCGCCGCGGAAGCGCAAACGCTCTTCCGGGAGCTTATCAAAAGGTGCCGGCCTGCGGCCGGCACCCATTGACTTAACTTTTGTGCATTATTGAAGGCGGCAGGAAGAGTTCGAGATGAAAACCATTTCCATCTTCACTCTTCACTCTCCACTTTATTCTAAGGGTCTTCAGGCAGTCGTCATCAGATCCCTGTAGAAACGGATCAGGGCCTCGGCGGCGTCCGGAATATCGCGGGAGCCGGACAGCGCGGAGTTCATCTGGTCCAGCATCATGCGGATCCTTTCAGCCTTTTTGTCCTCCGAAGCGCCGGAAAAGCGGTCGCTGTAAACGCGCTCCAGGAAGGAAAGCTGCTGGCGGCAGGTGATCTCCCGCTCGCAGAACATCCGCCCGATGGCTTCCGCCCGCGATCCGGCTTCGCTGTCTTCCGGCAGCGCGTCGACGGCTCGGATGGCGTCGGAAAGGCTCTGCATTTCTCCGCGGATGGCGTCCATCCGTCGGAGCAGGTCTTCCGGGGTAAGGGAGACGGCCGGGGTCTCCGGGCTTTGAAGGGTGTACTTATCCATAAGTAGGTCCTCCGTATTTTCCGGCGGACACGCAAGGCAGACGGTCGCTGGGTCCAGCCGGCGTGCCCTGCCTTTTTTGATCAGGCCCTCGGCCCGTTTGGGCCAGGTCCTTCCGATAGTGTTTCCCGCTTCATCCACCACAATGATGTTTTTTTCGATGGGTGTCATCCCCCTTGCAGTGATCTGTCCGCTGTTTTTTATGATGGGTGCCGTCCCCGGGACACATTTCAATTATATGGAGCGGGTCTTTATTTGTCAATCCGCTTCCCGCAGGGCCAGGCCGTCCGCCCTGAGAACGGCCGCCTTCATCCTTTTCGCTGCCCGCGGGATCCGTTTGTTTTCTTTATCCAGTTCCAGGACTATCAGGTTATATATGTAGATCAGCAGGCCGGGTATTCGGATCCTGTCTTCGGCAGCCCGGAGGACACCTTCGCCGGGATCCCCGAGATAGTTTTTCATGGCGCTGAAAAAGATGCTCCGCGCCGTTTCCGCATCGATGTCGTGGAATTGCAGGGTGTTTCCGGGATCGTCCTCCTCAAAGGCGACATAGGTCATATACAGCCCTGCAAACTCGAACACCGGGTCCCCGGTGCACAGGGTATCCATATCGATGACCATCAGGGTGCCTTTTGAATCCATCACGTTTTTCCAGTGCGCGTCCCCGTGCAGGAGATGCAGGTCCTCCGGCATGGCGCGAAGCAGCGCCCTGGTTTTTTCCTGCGTTTGTTCATCCAGCACCGGGGAAATACGGGTGAGGAAATCCAGGAACCTTTCCCGGGCGTCCGGAAGCTCGCCGGGGCTTAAAGTCAGGGCATGGATACCGTGAAGGAAGGACGCGTACCGTTTGGCGAGCTCCGGAACACAGGCGGGATCGGCAGCCGCCAGGTCCCCCAGGCTTTGGGCGTCTACCAGCTCGAATATGGCGCCGTACCCTTTTTCGGTCTTAACCGTATCGAAAGGAATGGCGGTGGGAACGCCGCGCAGGAATGCGTCCCGGGCCTGCTCCCGCTCCGCCGCGATCAGCGGAAGCGTTTCCTCCCCGCCGCGGAAGACCTTCACCACCGTGTCGCCGTCCAGTCGGTAGACCGTGCGGAAAGCGCCCCTGCCGATGAGCCTGCAGCCTTCCAGGGAGACCTCCCTGAGTTTTTGCCGCACGTCTATCAGCGACGTGAACCCCGTGAGATCCAGGGTGTGGTATACCTCCGGGGACGCGTTTTTAAGAACGATCGGGACGGTGACCTGCTGGCGCAGCGCCAGGAGGATTCGCAGCCCGGAGGACGAGATATATTCAAGCCCGTCCGCGTCCAGGCATATGGGCAGCCCCGGGTGTTCCGCGACGGCCTGCCTGATGAAAATGCCGGCGGCGGCGGAATGCTCGGAATCGAGACGGCCTTCAAGGCAAATGACCAACTGATCCGAAGATACAAAACTCTTCATCATGATCAACTCCCTTCGGAAAGGCATCGGGCCGGATAATGCCGGGATGGGGGCAGTGTTATATATCGGTCAGATGACACTTTACAGTATAGCTTTTTTCGAATCGACTGTCAATTTTTTGCCCGTAGAACGCGTTCTGCCGGGGGATTGCAATCTTCCGGGTACACTGGTATGATAAAAGCCGGGCCGGAGGGGCGGGAAGCGCTGAAAGACACGCCGGCACCACCATAAAGGATGGAACGGATGCTGCGGGAGGATATGCTGAAGGAGGGGGAGACCCTGGACGATCTCCTCTCAGACGGGCTGATGATCATCCAGGGGCGGGATACCTACCGATTCGGGAGCGACAGTGTCCGTCTGGCGGAGTTCGCCTCTCCCCGGCGGGGGGAGAAGGTGCTGGACCTGGGCTGCGGCGACGGCGTGCTGCCGCTGCTCATGTGGTCAAAGGACCACAGCCTTCATTTTGTGGGGGCGGAGATCCGGAGCGACGCCTGCGACCGGGCACAGAGAAGCGTCCGCATGAACAGCCTGGAGGAATATATCACCGTTCTGTGCTGTGATATACGCGAGCTTCCGGAAAATGTGGAGCGGGGCGGGTTCGACCTGTGCGTATGCAATCCGCCCTACTGGGGTACGGACAGGTTTGAGGACGACGGGGCCCGCACCTGGAAATATTTCAGCTGGGAGGACCTTTTCGGAGCGGCTGCCCGTTCGCTGCGCCTGAAGGGCCGCCTGTGCGTGATCATCCCGGCGGAAAAAACGGACGGCTTCCTTGCCTGTGCCTTTGGGCACGACTTTGCCCTCAAGCGACTGCAGGCGGTGCACGCCCACAGGAACGCCTGCGCCAAACGTGTGCTGACGGAATTGGTTTATAAAGGAAGGCCGGGCGGCGTCAGGGTGATGCCTCCTGTCATACTGGACATGGGAAAGGATATAAAGTGAACGTCAGGAATCATCCCGAAGGGATCGTCAGGAGGCTGGCGCGTTCCGTCGGAAGGGCCATGCTGCCTGTCAGCCGCCTGGGGCTCATCCGGAGGATCAATGGGACCGAACGACTGGAAACGCAGGTGTGGGAATACAGCCATCCGGAGTGGCCTGAGGCCTCGGACGGTTATTCGGTCCTGTTTGTGTCCGATATCCATTATGGGAAGCTTCTGAGCCGGGAACAGTTTGACCGCATGACCGGGGCTCTGGCGACGCTTGAAAGCGACTGTGTCCTGCTGGGCGGGGACTTTGGGGAAGACCCCGAGGATTCACCCAAGTGCATATGCCTTCTGGCCCCCATCCTTCGGGGGAGACGGGTGATCGCGGTGCCCGGGAACCATGACATATGCGACGGCATATACAGGGGGGCTCTGGAAGCGGCGGTGAAAGGCGCCGGATGGGAGATGCCGGTAAACGCCTGTGTTCCGCTGACCGGCGGTGCGGCATTGGCGGGGCTGGACGATTTCAGGGAAGGTGCCCCGGATGCGGAAGCGTTGAAACGGCAGGCACAGGGCTCGGCCTTTGTTGTTTTTCTTTGCCACAATCCCGACGCGCTTGCGGATATCGTCCCGCCGTTTTATCAACTGGCGCTGTGCGGGCATACCCACGGCGGACAGGTCACGCTGTTTGGACAGCCCATCTTTTCGTCATCCATATACCGCGGAAGGTATCTTACCGGCTGGAAAAGGGAAAACGGCGCGGATATCCTGATCAGCAACGGGATCGGCACGTCGCTTTTGCCAGTAAGGATCGGCGCGACGCCCCAGATGATCAAGATCATATTCCGCCGCGGGCCTGCGGGGCACAGGCTGATGGAAAGCGCCATATCCGGTTATGCGGGGAAAAACAGAAAAGTCGGAGGATAAACGGATGATCGTCGTTGTGGCAGAAAAACCCAGCGTGGGCAGGGATATCGCCCGGGTGCTGGGATGCCGGGAACGGGGGGACGGGTGCCTTAAAAACAGCGAATACCTGGTGACCTGGGCCATGGGCCATCTGGTTTCCCTGTGTGAGCCGGATGAACTGGACGAAAAATACAAGCGCTGGCGGATGGACGACCTGCCGATATTGCCTGAGGAGATCCCCCTGAAGGTGCTGCCGAAAACCAAAAAACAGTACCAGCTGGTGAAGAAATACATCAATGCTTCCGAGACCGCATCCCTGATCTGCGCTACGGACGCCGGGCGTGAGGGTGAACTGATCTTCCGGCTGATCTATGAGGAAGCCAAATGCAAAAAGCCCGTGCAGCGGCTGTGGATATCCTCCATGACCGACGCGGCGATCAGGGATGGTTTCGCCGCTTTGAAGGATTCGTGCGAATACGACGGATTATACCGCAGCGCCAAATGCAGGTCCCTGGCGGACTGGCTGGTGGGGATGAACGCCAGCAGGGCTTTTACCCTCAGGTACAACACCCTTTTGTCCGTCGGCCGGGTACAGACGCCCACACTGGCTATCCTGGTGAAAAGGCGGATGGAAATCGAGAACTTTCGTCCGGAGGAGTATTACACCCTGACCGCGCAGTTCGGGGATTACAGCGGGATGTGGTTTTCTCCCGATGTGAAGGAAGAAAAAAACGCGGTACGGATCCCCGACAGGGAGAAAGCCGACGCCATCGCCCTGAAGGTGAAGGGAAAGGAAGCGGCCGTCGATTCGGTAGCGCACGAGGAGAAACGGGAACTGCCGCCCCAACTGTACGACCTGACCAGCCTGCAGAGGGACGCGAACCAGCGGCTGGGTTTCACGGCGGACAAGACCCTGAGGCTTACCCAGGAGCTGTACGAAAAATGGAAGGCAGTCACCTATCCCCGGACGGATTCCAGGTACCTGCCGTTGGATATGATCCCACGCACAAAACAGACTCTGGAGAAACTTCCGCCTGTCTATGCGGACTTTGTTAAAAAGATACCCTGGCAGAAGGATGGGAAGCTGCCTTTTTCCAAAAGGATATTTGACAATGCCAAGGTCAGCGACCATCACGCCATCATCCCGACGCCCCAGACTGCACGGCTGGACCAGATGTCCGAGGACCTGAAAAAAGTGTTCGACCTGATCGCCAGACGGACCGTCGCTGTTTTTTATCCTCCCTTTGTGTACGACGCGGCAAAAGTGATCACGGTGTGCGAAGGGGAAAACTTCCGTTCCACAGGCCGCACCGTCAGGGAACTGGGGTGGAAGAGCGTCTATGCCGGGAGTGACGAAACGCCGAAAAAGAAAAAACCGAAGGAAGACGAAGCCCCCCTTCCGGACCTGAAGGAAGGGGACAAAAGGACCGTCCTGAAAGCTGCGGTCAAAAAGGAAACCACCAAACCTCCGCCACCCCATACGGACGCCAGCCTGCTTTCCGCGATGGAGAATGCGGGGCGTGAACTGGAGGATGAAGCGCTGAGGGAACAGATGAAGGGCTCCGGCCTGGGCACCCCGGCCACCCGCGCCCAGATCATCGAAAGGCTGGTGCAGGTGGGCTACGCCCTCAGGCGCGGGCGGGCCATCGAGGCGACGGAAAAAGGCGTACAGCTGATCGCCGTCGCCCCGAAGGAAGCGTCCAGCCCCGAGACCACCGGCAAATGGGAGCTGGCGCTGAGCGAGATCGCCGAAAACAGGAGGGACACGGAGCGGTTCATGGAAGGCATCCGCCGCCTGAGCGCGTTCCTGGTGGATTACGCGAAGACCACCACCACCGAGGTGAATTTCCCCCAGGAGCAGCGTGGCGGCAAAAAAGGACGAAAAAGCGCATCAGCGGCTGTCAGGGACCTCGCGTGTCCCCTTTGCGGAAAGGGGATAATGGAGACGCAGCGGGCTTTCGGGTGCTCCGACTGGAAGAACGGGTGCCGTTTTACCCTGTGGAAGGACTGCCTTACCCGGGGCGGAGGCCCTGCGCTGAACGAAAAGATCGTCCGGCTGATCCTTGAAAAGGGCGAGGTCCCAGGCTCCACCGGGGTGATCCGTATGAAGGACGGGATGATCTCCTTCACGCCCACGGGGAAGGACGCGCCCAGCGTGTCGCTTCCGATCACATATGAAAAATCGCGCTGAACACTCATTGGGCTGCCCGGCGAGGCAGCCTTTTTTTGCTCTTTGGCCCCTGAGCTCAGGGGATGAGCGGCACGGCTGCCGACCCTCCCAAACTGGTGAAAAAATAGACATGCGGGATATTGAACGGGGAAAGATAAAGTGATATAACACACGTTGTTTCTGAAAGGAGTTCATTTTGCGATGACTAGGAACAATGTGACGCGGAACATGACGGAAGGCGACCCTCTGAAGCTGATCCTCGCCTTTTCCGTTCCGCTGATGTTCGGACTTTTTTTCCAGCAGCTGTACAGTTTTGTGGACGCGGCCATTGTCGGCCGTTTTCTGGGTACTTCGGCCCTGGCCGCGGTGGGATCCACCGGATCGGTCAATTTCCTGGTGCTTGGTTTCTGCATGGGGATCTGCTCGGGATTCGGCATCCCGATCTCCCAGGCCTTCGGGGCCGGCGATGAAAGAGCGCTGCGCCGCTATACGGCCAGCGCCTGCTATCTGGCCCTGGGTATCTCCGTCCTCTTTGCCGTCGGTACGGGCCTGTGCAGCACCGCGGCGCTTCGGGCGATGAATACGCCCGCGGATATCCTGAATGAGGCAGCCGCATATATCCGCATCATCTTTTTTGCGATCCCGGTGACGGTGGTGTATAACCTGGCGGGCAGCGTACTGCGCGCGGTGGGTGATTCCAGGACGCCTGTGCTTTTCCTGGTGGCGGCGTCGCTGATCAACATCGCCCTGGACCTTGTGTTCATCCTGATATTCCATATGGGTGTGACCGGGGCCGCCTGGGCCACGGTCATCAGTCAGCTTTTTGCCGGGATCGGGTGCGTAAGGACCGTGCTTAAGCATCTCCCGATGCTGACCGAATGCCCTGACGACCTGAAATTCCGCAAGCGCTATGTGCTGAAAACAGCCGCCATGGGGGTCCCTATGGGCCTGCAGTATTCCATCACGGCGGTGGGTTCCATTGTGATGCAGACCGCGGTAAACGGCCTTGGGACAGGCGCCGTGGCCGCCGTGACCGCTGCGGGCAAACTGTACAGCTTTTTTACCTGCGTGTTTGACGCCCTGGCGACGGCCATGGCTACCTTCTGCGGACAGCATGTGGGGGCTGCCAGGGCGGAAAGGATCCCCGCGGGGCTCCGGGCTGCCGGGGTGATCGGTACGGTGTACTCCTTCCTGGTGCTGGGACTGGTGTGCCTGCTGGGCGGGAGGATGCTGGGGATCTTCCTTGGCGACGATACGGACGGGCCTGTGGCGGCGATGGCCATGAGGTATATGGTCACCAATGTGGCGTTCTTCGTTCCGCTGCTGTTTGTGAATATCGTGCGCTTCAGCATCCAGGGCATGGGCTTTACGCGCCTTGCGATGGTTGCCGGCGTGTTTGAAATGGTAGCCAGGACCCTGGTGGCTGTGGCGCTGGTGCCCCGGTTCGGCTTTGACGCCGCATGCTTTGCAAATCCCCTGGCGTGGGTGATGGCGGACGTCTTCCTGTTCCCCTGCTTTGTACGCACATGGCGCAGCCTGATGCGGCGCGGGGGAGGCCGGACGGCGGAGCAGGGCAAAAAAGCCTGTCGGCCCCTTAAGAGCATCGGGTACTGAACCCCGGGTACAGAAGGATGGGAAAACGGATCGTCGGGTTCCGTTTTTTTCATCCTTTTTGTTTTATTTCGTCTTGTGAACTATTCTTCCATACTGGACAAAACAGGCGGACTGCGGTATATTATTGATACGCGGTAATGTGAATACGATGTTTTTTGCCGGCCTGAGCCGGCGGGGAGGCTGAGATGAAAAGAAAGATAAGCATGCTTCTGGTCATCGCGCTTGCGTTCACATGTCTGTCCATGGCCCAGGCGGAGGAATATACCCTTCCGATGGAAGAGGGCATGAACAGGGTCACCTTCTACTGGACAAAGGAAGGGGCCGATTATGCCACGTCAGACATGTGGATATGGTTCCCGAATGCCGACGGACGCGGTTATCTGTTCCATGAATGCGAATACGGCGGCAAAGTGGTCATCAACGTACCCGCGGATGTGGAGCAGGTGGGGTTCATCGTTCGGACCGGCTGCTCGGAGCCCGGCGGGAACTCCTGGGGCAGCGCCTCCAAGGATTTTGAGGCGGACCGGTTCGCCGTCATTACCGGGAGGGATACGGTCATTTACCTGAAGAGCGGCGACGGAGACCAGTATACAAGCCACGACGGCGGAAAGACGCTGGAGAGCATCCGTAATTTTTCCATGGCGGCCATCGTTTCCGGAAATGAGATCAGGTATTTCATTTCCCCCGCCGCGCGGCTGACATCGTCCTCCCAGGTGACTGTGTACCGGGACGGAAGGAAGATCCCGGTCAGCGGCCTTTCCAGCTTGAACAACAAGGTGATCACGGGAATCGTGACCCTGGAGGAGGAGATCGATCTGGCCAGCGCTTACGAAATGGAGATCGAAGGATACGGAAGGAAAACGGCGGTCCCCACCGCCATTTTCGATTCCGAGGAATTTATCACGAACTGTACCTATGACGGGGACGACCTGGGCGCGGTTATCCACGGGAGCGAGACCACGTTCAAGGTCTGGGCGCCCACTGCTTCCGCGGTGGTCCTGAACCTGTTTGAAAACGGCGACGGCGGCAGCGCGTACCTTTCCATGCCAATGGAGAAAAAGAACAGGGGTGTATGGGAGGCCACGGCACAGTGCGGGAACGGCACCTACTACACCTATTCCGTCACCACCGCCCTGGGGACCCAGGAAGCGGTGGATCCCTATGCCCGCGCCGCCGGCGTCAATGGCGACAGGGGCATGGTGATCGACCTGGCCCTCACAGATCCCGAAGGCTTCGGGGAGGACAAGCCGATCTCCTCGATCTCGACCTATCAGGACGCGGTGGTGTGGGAAGTCCATGTCCGGGATTTCTCCAATGCCATGGCCGGAACGGCTTATCCCGGCAAGTACCTGGCATTCACCGAGACCGGCCTGACAAACGCCGCCGGCCAGGCTGTCGGCGTGGATTACCTGAAAGACCTGGGGATCACCCATGTGCATCTCCAGCCGATCTATGATTTTGCCACCGTCGATGAAAACCGGCTGTCCGAGCCGCAGTTCAACTGGGGATACGATCCCAAGAACTACAACGTGCCCGAGGGGAGCTATTCCACGGACCCGTACCACGGCGAGGTACGCGTCGCGGAGGTCAAAAAGATGGTGCAGGCCCTGCATCGTCAGGGGATCGGCGTCGTGATGGACGTGGTGTACAATCACACTTACGCGCTGGATTCTTTCCTCAACCGCATCGTGCCGTATTATTACTACCGCTGGACGTCGGGCGGCGATCCCTCCAACGGGTCGGGCTGCGGCAACGAGACTGCGTCCGAACGGGTGATGTTCCGCAAGTACATGGTGGACAGCGTGACCTACTGGCTTAAGGAGTATCACCTGGACGGTTTCCGCTTTGACCTGATGGCCCTGCACGATGTGGAGACCATGCAGATGATCGAGCAGGCTGTTCATGGGATCAACCCCTCAGCGCTGATCTACGGGGAGGGTTGGACCGGCGGCACGTCGCAACTGAACGCGGCGTTCCAGACGACCCAGGCCAACACCGGCAAGATCACGGCTTCTCCGGGAGCCGCAGGCGCCATCGCAGTGTTCAACGACGCCATCCGGGACGGGCTGAAGGGAAGCGTGTTCAGCCAGACCGAAAAAGGCTATATCTCCGGCGCGGCCACCAAGACCAACGCTGCCCGGGTGGTCTTCGGCATCACCGGCGGCACATCCAACGGCGCGGGATGGAAGGCCCGGAACGCCATGGTGGTCAATTATATGACCTCCCACGATAACCATACCCTGTGGGACAAACTGCTGCTTTCCAATCCGGACGCAAGCGACAGGATCCGCACCGATATGGTGAAACTGGGCGCTTCGGCGGTGATGCTGTCCAAAGGCATGCCCTTCTTCCTAGCCGGTGAGGAAATGCTCAGGACCAAGCAGGGGGACGGAAACAGCTACCGCAGTTCCGACGAGGTCAACAACATCAACTGGGAGGCGCTGACCGAGGATAGCCTTGCCCTGGAGACCTCCGGGTTCTATGCCGGTTTGATCCGGATGCGCAAAGACAATGCTTTCCTGACCGATCCCGAGGTCACCGCGGAATGCGAGATCCTGTCCGGGCAGGTGATCTATGTTAAGTATGTGAAGGATGGACGTATCCAGGGCGCGGCATGGATCAATCCCAATCCCGCTCCTGCCGGCGTGGACATCGACGCCGCCCTGGACGGGGCCCGGGTGATCCTGTCCGGCGGCGAATTCCCGGAGGACCGCACACTGACGGGCGGTACCGTGGTGACCGTTGGCGCGAGGAGCGCTTTCGCAGCGGCGATCGATCCCGCTGAATAAAAGATTTGTTTTATGTCCCGGTCCGGCTGTCTTTCCCGGACCGGGACATATGATCCCATGGTCCGTCGCACGGAGCGAAGATTCATCTCTTCCGAAGGGATGCGCACCCTGCCGTAAAGCTCCGGTATCATTGTGCCCATACCGATCCCGGCTAAAATGGTGAGGTCGGTATGGGCTCATTTCAGTATGCGGTTGCCTGACTGAGGCAACGTTACTCAACGGGGAGGCGAACGCCTGAGACGCGGAAAAAACCACCCTGTTTATGTTCACTCCGGTGGAAAGCGGGGCTTACATATTCAGTTCGTCCGGAAATGATGACACTTATGGATATGTGTACGACGCAGATATAATGCCGGGGGGGACGGCGTGCCTGCGCCTCTGGAAAGCAGCGTGCTTACGATCTCAGGGTCAGGGCCGATACCCGATTATTCATACGATTCACCGGTTCCGTGACCCCAAAAGACTATGAATACCCCGGTGATCGAAAACGGTATTACAGCCATCGGAAACAATGCATATGATGGATGCAGCTGTTTAATGGGGGATTGACGATCCGGAACATTGTAAAAAACAGCGGTAATTACGCGTTTGCGTACTGCAGTGGTTTGACGAAAACAGTGGTCCTAAACAGAGAGGCACTCTTCAATGGGGGCGTTTCTACGATTGCCCCAATCTGGTCCTGTACGGATATCCCGCTTCAACTGCGCAGGTATACGCAGCCGACATGAATATGCCCTTCTATCTCCAACTGCCTGAAAAAGTACTCATTTTTCCCGCTTCCCTTACGGCCATTAAGGAAGACGCTTTCAGCGGTACAGACGCCGAGGCGACGGTGATCCCGAAAACTGTGGCTGTCATTTCCGGCGATCCCTTCGGAGGAAACAGCATGCGCTATATCTACGGGTATCCCGGCACCGCGGCGGAGACCTTTGCCATCAATCACGGATACACCTTCGTGGCAATTGACGACGGATGGACGGCGGAACCGTGATGTTTGTGCGGTAGGGAGCAGGGAATCACCGGGGAAACTGCGGCTTGGTACCATTCAGGGTTTACACAGCATAACAAACTTGACGCGGACAGGTTAAAATGCTAAAATATATCGCTGTCTGCCAAACGTGCGGATCGCCATCAAGTGTTTGCTGAAGGAGGCCCCTATGCCTTTCTGGATCGTGACGGACGCATGCTGTGATCTTCCCGAGGAATACATTCACAGCCATACCAACCTGAAAGTTGTTCCGATGCTTTACCAGGCGGACGGTGAAGCCCATTTGCTGGACCTGGAGAGCAGGGATGCCGGAAAGGAAACGAAGGCCTTTTATGACAAAATGCGCGCAGGCGCAGTTACCAAGACCTCCGCGATCAACGAAGCCTCATGGATCGAGTACGTGGAGCCCATCTTAAAGGGCGGGGAGGACGCGCTGATCCTGGTATTTTCCTCGGGACTCAGCAACACGGCCTCGCAGGCTGCCATGGCGGCCGAAGCGCTGAAGGAAAAATATCCCGACAGGAAGGTCCGTACGGTGGATTCCCTCTCGGCCAGCCTGGGAGAAGGCCTTTTCGTGCACCGGGTACTCATGCAGAGGGACGCCGGAATGGGATTTGACGAATGCGCCGAATGGGCTGAGAAAAACGTGCAGAACACCATCCACTGGTTCACCGTCGACGACCTGGTATACCTCAAGCGCGGCGGCAGGATCTCAGCCGCCAGCTACTTCGCGGCGAGCATGCTCAAGATCAAGCCGGTTTTGAACGTGGACCCCAACGGGCATCTGGTGGGCAGGGAAAAGGTGGTCGGCCGCAGGCGCAGTGTCAAGGCGCTTTTGGACAGGGCGAAGGAATTTGCCTTGGATCCCGCGGATCAGACCATGTTCATCGGGCACGGTGACTGCCTGGAGGACGCCGAGTGGCTCAGGGACAAGCTGCAGTCGGAGCTGGGCGTCAGGGATGTGATGATCTCATTGATCGGCCCTGTGATCGGCGCCCATTCCGGTCCGGGCACACTTGCCCTCTTCTTCCGGGATAAAAACGGCGAAGCAAGACTTGAAGCGGAATAATATCCTGCGGATAAAATCTTACGGGAAAGACGATAAAACCGCCTGAGAAGGACGAGAAGATCCTTTTCAGGCGGTTTTATGGTCATGCCGGTCATTTGTCGATGGAATAAACGCTCCTCAGGCGGATATTGTCTGCTTTTCCCCGAAGGACGTGCACGGTGCGGCTGCCGCCGTTCATGTCGAAGCCGTTGTCCGAAAGAAGCAGGTCCGGATCGTCGCTTTCGATGAAAACCGTGCGGGCGTAAGCTTTGGCGCTGACGGTGATCCTGTCCCCTTCCACGGCGCAGGAAAGGCCCGGATCCGTAAAGCGGAAATGTTTCGGGGCGCAGAAGAGCACGGTGGAGGAGGAGACCTCTTCGCCATGCTGCTCAAAGCTGCAGGAAAAATACCTGTCCGTTACGTCGATGTCGTCAAAAGACAGCATGGGCAGCCACTCGGCAGAATGCGGGGGAACACAGACGTCGAATTCCCCCCGGCGTTCCACGGAGGCGTCCGGGGCACGGAGCTGCCAGGTTATCCTGCCCGAAACGGGGGAGGAGCTTTCGTTGCACAGGTTCATCCGGCAGCTTTTCTCGATGGTTTCGGGTTCCAGTTCGTTGATATCCGGCTTCTGGTCCATTTCGCCGTGCTCCTCGACGGAGAGGAGGACCGGCGCGAAGATCCGTTTTTCCGTATAGTGGAGCACCTTCCACCGGCCGTACCAGTCGATGGAAGACCAGGAGGCGGCGGGCCAGATGTCGTTGAGCTGCCAGACAATGGCACCCATGCAGCGCCCGCGGTTGCGGCGCCAGTGCTCCACCCCGTAACGGATGGCTTCGCTTTGCAAAAGCTGGCTGGCAAACAGCAGGTTGTCGAAGGACGAGGGATAGAGGAGGGTACGGCTCAGGTAACTGAGGATCTTTCCGTTGGCGGAGCGGTTGCGCTGGTGCCGCTCCATCACGCGGCTGAAGATGTTCCTGTCCCCGGGCAGGGTGAAGCTCTCCACCGTTTTAAGGCAGGGGAAGGACTGGAAGCCGAATTCCGACGCGTAGCGGAAATAGAACTTCCGGTATTCGGTAAATGGCTTTTCACCGTGCCATACGTCCCAGTAATGCACGTCCCCCCGGTCGGGGTCGTTGGTGTGGTCGAAGGCACCGCCGTCGGAGGGACTGGAGGGCCACCAGAAGGTCTGGGGCGCTTCCCGGCGTACCACCGAGGGCAGGATGTATTCGTACATTTTGACGTAGTCGGAAATGTTCCTGCGGCTGACGGGGGAGAAGGGCGGAGGCTGAATTCCGCGCACCAGGCCGTCCTGGGCGGAAGAGACAAACCCCTCGTCCTCGTTGTTCCCGCAGATCAGGGCAAGGCAGGCATGGCTGCGCATCCGGCGGACCTGCTGCTCCGTTTCCAGGCGGATGTTCCGCTCGAAATCATCGGTCAGCGCGTAGAAGGAACAGGCGTACATCAGGTCCTGCCAGACGAGGATGCCCAGGCGGTCGCAGGTGTCGTAAAAAACCTCGCCGGGATAATATCCGCCGCCCCACACCCGGATGGTATTGTAATTGGCCAGGGCCGCATCCTCCAGCAGACGGACGATTTTTTCCGGGGTGATCCGGGACAGGATGTTGTCCTGGGGGATATAATCGGCGCCCATGGCGAAGATGGGCGTGCCGTTGCACACGTGGGTGAAGGATTCGCCCCAGGCGTCCTTTTCGTGGGATACGGTGAGGGTCCTGAGACCGACGTTCCTTTCCCAGGTGTCAAGTACCGTATCTCCGCGCGAAAGGACGCATTCCACTTTGTAAAGCGGCTGGTCTCCGTAGCCCCGGGGCCACCACAGCTTCGGGTCGTCTACGGCGCAGTTCCCGTCCTCAAAGGGCAGGACCGCTCCGTCCGGCGCGACGAGCCGGGCCCGGAAATCGCATCCGTCGGCGCATCCGTCATAGGACGGGCTGAGTCGGAGGGTGACGCGGCCGTGTTCATGCCGCTGGGAAACGTATACGCTGTCAAAACAGACCCCCTCGTCCCCTTCCAGGCGGATCTCCTGCCAGATGCCGGCGTCCGGGATCCGGGGGCCCCAGTCCCAGCCGAACATGCAGTGCGCCTTCCTCAGGGCAAAAAAGCCCGGCATGGCATCGCTCGATCCCCACATGGGGTCTTCGCGGTAAGCTTTCCGGGCGGCTGCGATCGGGGAAGAAAAAGTAAAGGTCAGGGTGTTTTCCCCGGGGGTGAGCGCAGATCGAATATCAAAGGCAAAGACGACATGCATATTGTCGCAGCGTCCGATATCCCTGCCGTTGAGGGAAACCGCTGCCAGGGTATCCACGCCGAAACACCTCAGGCGGATGCGGGGAGAGGAAAGGAGCTGCTCGGATGGGATAAAGGTGCGGGTGTAGACGTAATCCTTTTCCATCGCGTCAAGGAAGAGAAATTCATTTTCCCTGAAAAAGGGGTCGGGCAGTACACCGCAGCGCATCAGGTCCGCGCAGACGGAACCGGGAACGACAGCCTCGCGCCAGGTGCTCTCGTCTGTTCGCCGCATGCGCCAGGCACCCGAAAGGGATTGGATGACCATAGCAAATCCTCCCTGGCGGAAAGAGATCAGTCCTCACCGCCGGTTTCTTCGTTCTCACCCTCCAGAAGCTCGTCGGCCTCAAGGTTGGCTTCGTCTTCCGTGAGCCCGTCTTCTTCCTCCAGGCTGCGGACGATCTCGTTATGTTCCTCGGATTCCTGGTTGGCGCACGGGTCCTTCCTGACGCTGTCGCCGTTTCCTTCCGCCTGGCCGAGGCGCCTGATGTCTGAAAGCGGATATTCCCGGATTTCGGTCTCATCTCCCTTGGGGATGCGCACCCGGACGGTTTCCCTGAGGATGTTCAGGTCCGTCACGGTGCCTCTCCCGTCGGGGGTGATGACGTCCTTGCCGAGCCGGGGCATCTTTTTACGGATCGCTTCGTAGGTGTCCTCCTCGTATTTAAGGCAGCACATGAGCCTGCCGCAGACACCGGAGATCTTGGTGGGGTTCAGGCTGAGGCTCTGCTCCTTGGCCATCTTGATGGAGACGGGCTGGAAATCGCCAAGGAACGTCGTGCAGCACAGAGGCCGCCCGCACATGCCCAGGCCGCCCAGCATCTTGGCCTCGTCACGGACGCCGATCTGCCTGAGTTCGATCCGGGTGCGGAAAATGGCGGCCAGGTCCTTGACCAGGCTGCGGAAGTCGACCCGCTTGTCGGAGGTGAAGTAAAAGAGGATCTTGCTGTTGTCGAATGTATATTCGCACTTGACCAGCTTCATCGGGAGCTTGTGCTCGGCGATCTTTTTTTCACAGATCTCCATGGCGGAGGATTCCCTGGAACGGTTTTCTTCTTCGTGGGCGGCATCCTCCGCGGTGGCGATGCGGATAACGTTTTTAAGGGGCGGGGTGATCAGTTCGTCAGCGATCTGGCTGACGCCGGTAACGACCTCACCGTATTCGATGCCGCGCACCGTTTCCACAATCACGGCGTCCCCGGCCGTGGGCCAGAGGGAGCCGGGATCAAAATAGTACAGCTTGCCCGCGTTCCTGAAGCGGACACCGATTACAGTTGCCATAATGTAATTTCCTCCGCAATGACAGACATGATGTTTTCCGCGCACCCGGGGAAAAGCACATTGGACGCGCGGAAGGCTTTGGCGCGGATCACGGCTTCCATGATCCTTTTCAGGCTGCGTTCCTCCGCCGATCTCCAAGCCTCCGGGGCATCCGAATCCTCCGGGGAGCGAAGCAGCAGCTCCGCCTGTTCCTCCAGGATATCCAGCAGGCGGGAATCCCGCTCCTTTTTATCTTTCAGGGCTTCCCGGAGGAGCTTCAGGGCGGAAGGGATATCCGCGGGCCGGCGGACGGCGAAAAAGGTTTTTTTGACGACATCCAGGTCCTCATAGAAGGCCAGGTCGGTGTGGATCCTGAGGGCTTTGCCGATGCAGCCGCCGCTGAGGGGGACGAGCCGGGAGATCTCTTCATCGGAGATCATCGCCCCTTTCAGGACGGAACGCATGCGTTCGTCGCTCCAGGGAGCCAGACGGCATATCCTGCAGCGGGAAAGGATGGTGGGCAGGATGGCGTTCAGACTGTCGGCGGTCAGGAAAAACCAGGTGCTGTCATCCACTTCCTCGAGGGTCTTGAGCAGTACGTTCTGAGCGGCCGGCGTCATGCGCTCGGCGTTTTCGATCACCACCGCCCTGCGGCGCCCCTCAAGGGGGGCGGAAGCCAGCGTATCCAACAGGGAGCGTATGGTCTCGGTTTTGATGGTTTTCTCTCCGGCCTTTGGCGCCGGGAGGAGAAGGTCAGGCAGGCTGCGGCTCTGGTACCTTCGGCAGTTTTTGCATTGCCCGCAGGGACGTTTTCCTTCCGAGGTGCACAGGATGCCCATGGCGATCTCATGCGCAAGGGTCTTTTTGCCGATGCCCCTGGGCCCGCACAGAAGAACAGCGTGGGGAAGGTGCCCCGAAGCGAAGTCTGCCCTCAGGGCGTCCTCCCTGGACCGTTCCGTTTCCTTTGTCATATGCCTGAGGCTGCCCTTTCGGTATCAGTACTTGACGAATTGCTCGACATTGAGGATGAACACCGTTGCGCCGCCCACCGTGACCTCCATCGGGAAGGAAGTCATGGCTTCGCCGCCGACCGACAGGGTAACGGGATTGGCTGCGATCTGGCGGCGGCTTTTGCCTATCTTTTCGATGATCTCAAGGCAGCGCTGGCACCGGTCTTCCTCTACACCTAATAAAAGCGTAGTGTTGCCGCTTCTGAGGAATCCGCCGGTGGTGGCGAGCTTGGTGGCGCTGAAGCCTTCGCTGAGCAGGCCGGAAATGAGCCTTCCGGCGTCTTCGTCCTGGACAATGGCGATCAGCAGTTTCATGGGAAGACACATCCTTTCCGGGAAAACCGAAAATTATTATAAACCAGATCGGCTCAGTCGGCAATGCTCAATTTGCCTATGATCCCCTCCAAAAGCGACTGGAACCTGGCCGCGCCGCTGCGCCCGGCTTCCAGGACCTCCTCATGGGTGATGGGCTGGTCCAGGATGCCGGCGGCCATGTTGGTGATGCAGGAGATGGCCAGGCATCTTATGCCCGCATGGCATGCCGCGATGGCTTCAGGCACGGTCGACATCCCGACAGCATCGCCTCCGAGCAGGCGGATCATGCGGATCTCCGCCGGGGTCTCGTAGGAGGGGCCGCTCATCATGCAGTAAACGCCCCGTTTGAGAGGGATCCCCAGGGAGGAGGCAGTCTCCTCCGCCAGGGACAGGAGCCTGGGATCGTACAGATGGGAGATGTCGGGAAAACGGGGACCGTCCTTTTCGTCATTGGGCCCGATCAGGGGATTCATCCCGGACAGGTTGATATGGTCCGATATCAGCATCATGCTTCCGGGGGACAGGGCGGTGTTCACGCCGCCGGCCGCGTTGGTCAGGATCAGCGTGCGGATACCCAGACGCTTCATCACGCGAACCGGAAGGGCGATCTCGGCGGGGGCGTGGCCTTCGTAAAAATGGAACCGGCCGTTCATGATCAAGATTTTTTTCCCGGCGACCGTGCCGATGATCATTTTTCCGGCGTGTCCCGGGACGGTGGAGACCGGGAAGCCGGGAATGTCGCCGTAGGGGATGACTGTCGTGCCGCTTGCACGCTCCGTGAAGCCTGAAAGGCCGCTGCCAAGGGTCAGGGCGCATACACAGCCCTGTGCAAAAGGACGCAGGTATTCGACGGCGGCAAGGATGCGTTCCTGATACGTCATATTGATTCTCCTGTTCATAAGGAGGCTTCAAATAAAACAGCCTCCCGTGATGTTCGTCCGCTGATGATAGCGGGAATGACCCTGCATTAGGACCGGGCGGTCGTTACTCAAGACGGCTGAGGAAGGAATCGGCGCCGAAGCGCTCGCTCAGGCCGAAGTAATCGGCGATGGTTGCAGCGATATCCGCAAAGGTCCTGCGGTCGCCCAGGGAACGGAGCTGCTTCGTGCCCTTGACAAGGCAGAGGATAGGTATATACTCGCGGGTATGGTCGGTGCCACGGAAGGTGGGATCGCACCCGTGGTCCGCGGTGATGATGATCAGGTCGCCGTCGTTCAGCAATTCCAGGATCTCGGGCAGTTTTTGGTCAAAGGCCATCAGGGCGTTGCCGTACCCCAGGGGATCCCTGCGGTGGCCGTAGATCATGTCGGTATCCACCAGGTTCACGAAAAGGAGCCCGTTGAAATCGGTATGCAGGTAATCCAGGGTGCTTTGGATGCAGGCGGGGTTGCCCGCGCTGTGGACCGAAGAGGTGATGCCGCGCAGGGCAAAAATGTCCTCGATCTTTCCTACCGCCAGGGTGTCGTAGCCGTTATCCTTCAGCACGTCCAGGATAGTGGGGCCGATGGGTTCCAGGGAAAAATCCTTGCGGCCCGGGGTCCGGGTGAAGCTGCCCCGGCCCTCGCCGATGAACGGGCGGGCGATGACCCGGCCAACGCCGTATTTGCCCTGCAGCTGGGCCCGGGCGATCCGACACATCTCATACAGGCGGCTGAGGGGGCAGATACCTTCGTGGCAGGCGATCTGGAAAACGCTGTCGGCCGACGTATAGACGATGGGATATCCGGTCCTCAGGTGTTCCTCTCCGAGCTCGTCCAGGATGGCTGTGCCGCTGGCCGGTTTGTTGCCGATGACACGGGTGCCGATGGCCTCCTCAAAGGATCGGATGACCTCTTCGGGGAAACCATTCGGGAACGTTGGGAAGGGCGTGGGCAGGGTAACACCCGCGATCTCCCAGTGGCCGGTGGTGGTGTCTTTCCCGGAGGAGCACTCCGCGGCCCGGCCCCAGGCGCCCACCGCGGTTTCATCCGGCGGGATATTGAGCCCCGGCAGGTGACCAAGACCCATGTGGCGCATGTTGGGGACCTTCAGGTCCATACTTT
Organism: Clostridia bacterium; assembly: GCA_017524725.1. Lineage (GTDB taxonomy): Bacteria > Bacillota > Clostridia > Christensenellales > Aristaeellaceae > RUG756. The sequence continues at coordinate 26,409 of JAFXUZ010000059.1, forward strand.
CAGCCACATGGCGCAGGGTGTTGGCTCCCTCGTCGCCATAGGCCGCCGCGTCGGGAAGATATCCGGCGCCTACGGAATCCAATACGATCAGAACAGCTTTTTTCATGGCATATCGCTCCTTTATTGATATGTCCCCGAAATCTGAACTTCAGGAGGGGACTGCGGATATCGGGTATGACAGAACTGCTTCATAATTATTTTACACTGAAAAGTGATTTTTGAAAAGCCCCGATATGGATCCCGGATGAACGGGCTGTTCGCATCAAACCGAAAAGATGATATAAATGCAATATGCGGCGCGGATTCTTGCAAGAAAGCCGTTTCTCTGGTATGATATCAAAAGGGAGGACTTGCTATGCAGTGCTTGGCGGTTTGTGCCTTTGCCATGGAGGGCATCGTTAAAAGGGAGCTTAACGATCTTGGCTTCGCGGACGCAAGATGCGATCAGGGCTGTGTCCGCTTCAGCGCAGGGTGGGAGGGCGTCTTCAGGGCCAATCTGTGGCTCAGATGCGCCGACCGGGTGCTCATCCTCCTGGGAGAAGGCCGGACGGAGACCTTTGAGGACCTGTTCCAGCTGACACTCAATTGCGGCATCGGCGATCTTCTGCCCCCGGACGCCGCGTTCCCGGTCAAGGGGAAATGCGCCCGCTCCGCCCTGATGAGCGTAAGGGATTGCCAGGCCATCGTCAAGAAGGCTGCAGCCCAGTCCATGTGCAAAAAGCACCGCATGAACTGGTGTCCCGAGACCGGAGCGGTCTTTCAGCTGGAGGCGGCGATCCACGGGGATGTCTGCCGCATCACGCTGGATACCAGCGGCGAGGCGCTGAACAAAAGGGGTTACCGCACCTGGACTGGGGAAGCGCCGATCAGGGAGACCCTGGCGGCTGCCATACTCAGGCTGTCCCCCTGGAGGCCGGACAGCGGGAGGGACGTCCTGTACGACCCGTGCTGCGGTACGGGTACTTTTCTGATCGAGGCAGCGATGATGCAGTCCCACCGGGCCCCGGGTCTCAGGAGGCGCTTCGCCATGGAAGCCTGGCATTTTTGCGCTGAAGTACAAGCACTTCGCACCGAAGCGGAGGAAATATACGACCCGTCCCTGATTCACGATATCTCGGGGAGCGATATCTCTCCCGAGGCGGTCGGGCTGTGCTGGAAACATATCGAACAGGCCGGCCTAAAAGGACGGATCCATGCCGAAGTGAAAGATCTGCGGACCCTGACGGTCGATCCGGGACCCGGGCGATTCCTGACTTTCATCGCCAATCCGCCCTACGGGGAGAGGATGGGGGAGATCAGGGACGCGGAAAAGCTGTATGCTGACATGCGCGCGCTGTGGGACCGCAGCCCGGGGAGCAGGATGACGGTCATCACGTCCTGTCCTTCTTTTGAAAGGATATTCCGCCGCCGCGCCTTGAAAAAGACGCGCTTTTACAACGGCAGGCTCGAATGCGAATGCCTGTTCATATGATATTCGGAAGAACGCATCCCGGCACGGCTCACGCATGAATGCGTGAGCCCACAGGGGGGACTCAACGTCCCCCCTGTGAGACCCCCCGGCGGCTTTGCCTGTCGCCCCTACGGGGCTCCCGGGCGGCAAAGCCGTAAGGAAAAATTGCTCCGCAATTTAACC
>JAFXUZ010000060.1 GCA_017524725.1 Clostridia bacterium
GCCAACATCATTAGATCGTTTGGATCTTTTATGCCTCGATTTCTCACTATCGCCTTTGTTGTATAGCATGCCTCCTCATATCCTTCCGGCATCATTCGCAACAAACTCGCTACACCAACCATTTCCATTCGGTCTTCCCCCCGTACTATTCTACGGTCATTATAATTGGTGTATTGATTGTTGTCAAGTTTATGTTAGTGCATATGGGGCAAACGCCCCTGCACCCCGATTTGGCGATCGGTCCGGTCCTGACCGGCCGGCAATATCCGCCTGATAAATACGAGGGCAGGAATAAGTTGGAACGACGGTTGTGCGGAAATGGATACTTTTCCCGTAATCATACTGAACTTTGTCTGTTCTGTTGTTGAATATTTCCCCTCTATCGTTTATACTATTTACTGACTGAACGCATTTATCGACCGACTGTCCTGAAAGGCGGGGGGTCTCCGTGTCCTGCATATACAGATCATGCACCAGGCTGCTGCCTGTCCTGTTCCTCATACTCTGCACCATGTGGTTCGTACCGGCTTTTGCCGAGCATGCCCTGGTGCTTCCCGCCGATCTGGACCTGATCGAAGCGGAAGCTTTTTCGGGCAATACTTCCCTGGAAAAAGTCGTCATTCCCGACGGGGCCACCTCCATTGGCCCGAGGGCCTTTGCCGGGTGCAGGTCCCTGTGGTGCGTGGTCATTCCCGACAGCGTAAGCTCCATTGCCGATGACGCTTTTGATGGCTGCCCCCTGCTTTCCATCCGTTCCAGCGAACATGCCTATGCCTGTTCCTATGCCCTGTCCCACGGCATTCCCTATATGAACAGGGACGGACAGATCTCGGGTACGGATGCCTCCGGCCTCCGCTACAGTCTCAGCGACGGCATCCTGACCCTGTCGGGTAATACGGGAATGGCCATGAAATCTTCTGCCGCCGGATATCCCTGGTACCATGTCCGGGACCTGATCCGCAAGATCGTGGCGGAGGACGGTGTGGAAACCATCGCCGCGAGAGCTTTCGAAGGCTGCAGTGCCCTTCAGGAAGCAGTCCTTCCGGACAGTCTATATTATATCGGGCGCTCAGCCTTCAGCGGCGTCCCGGCTACTTTTACCGTGTCAGGCAGGAGCGGCTCCTATGCCCAGGAGTGGGCAAACGGGCAGCACCACAATTTCCGGAAGAAGCTTGAGATCATTTCCTTCCCTGACGTGGTCAGGTTCTTCGACCTCGAGGAGGTCTCCCTTCACGTTGATGCCCTCGGCGACGGGCTGACCTACTTCTGGGAACGCTGCCCCCGCGGAAGCGACAAGTTCTATACCATTTACAGTCTATATCCTACCATTGATCCCCTCTCCCTTACAGACACCTATGCCGATACCATGGATTATGACATGGATGGGTGGCGCTACCGCTGTACGGTGACCGATGAGCGCGGGAACACCCTGACGACGCAGCCGGCTGTCCTTTCGCTGCGCAAAACGGCAAAGGTCACCCGGCATCCGGAGTACGTGCGTGCACGTGCCGGCGACACGGCGACCTTCTCCATCGAAGCCGAAGGGGACGGGCTTGAATACTTCTGGCAGTACAGACTGTCCACGTCCTACTCAGAGGACGACTGGCGGAACGTTGTCGGGGCACACAGCCCGAGCCTGACCATCCTTGTGGAGAACAGCAGCAAAGTCTACCGCTGTCTGATCAAAGACACATACGGCAATACGGCCAAGAGCATACTCGCCGGCATCCGTCTGGACATTTCCATGTCGGACCCGGAGGACTTGTCGGTGGATGCAGGCGGGAATGCCGTCTTTGAAGTCACGGTCAGCGGAGAGGACCTTACACTGTTCTGGCAGGTATGCTATGCGGGTGAGACGGTCTGGCGCGACCTGGGCGCCTCATACGGCTCGAATACGCGCAGGATCGCATTTACCGCTACCGCATATATGGATGGCAACCGATACCGCTGCGTGTGCCGGGACTCTTCAGGCGCCGTGCAGATTTCCCGCGCAGCACTGCTGTCGGTGCATGTCCCTGTGACGGGTGTTTCCGTGCAAAGCATGATACGCATGGAAACCGGTTCCATTACACAGCTCACGGCAACGGTCCAGCCCTATCTGGCCTCCGACAGGCGCGTGACATGGACAAGCAGCCGGCCGGACATCGTCGCAGTGACAGGCAACGGTCTTCTCACCGCAGGCAATCATGAAGGGATCGCCGTGGTCACAGCGATCACCCTTGACGGAGGCTTTACCGCTTCCTGTACCGTCACGGTATTTGACAACCTGAACATCGCCGCCATCACCCCTTCCGTGACACGGATGGAATGCGGGGAAGGCCTCAGCTGGATCCTGGACATCACAGGCGGCGTCAAGCCCTTCACTGTGACAAGCAGCCTCATGCGCCTGGGCAGCAGCAGTCCTGTACTCACCAGGACATACAGCGGCAGCTCGGACCGCTTTACAGATACCTTTACCGTGAGCCAGCCCGGTGTGTATTACCTGTCGTGCAAGGTGGCGGATGCCGACCTTGTGGGCGCCACCGGCACGTCAGCATATGTGACTGTCATACGGCCTGTCACGGCGCTACAACTCAGCGACAGCACGCTTCACCTTACTGTCAATGGGCACGCCACGCTGACAGCCACCGTGCTTCCCGCGGACGCCAGCAATCAGGGGGTAGCCTGGAACGTGCTCAATCCTGAGGTGGCCACTTGTACGGACGGCCTCGTGGTGGCCCGCAGCGGCGGACAGACCATCATATCCGCCACCTCGGAAGACGGCGGTTTTACCCGTCACTGCACAGTCTTTGTCACCGTACCCGTTCAGGGCGTGTCACTCAGTGAAACGTCCATGAACCTGATTGTCGGACAGGTCCGCACCCTGAAGGCGGATATTTTCCCCACAGACGCTTCCAATCCCGCCCTGGTCTGGTCCAGCAGTGACCCTCACGTCGTCAGTGTGGAAAACGGCGAGGTCCGGGCGACAGGCAAGGGCACGGCCAAAGTTACAGTGACCACACAGGACGGCGGGTACCAGGCCTCCTGTACGGTGAACGTTGCTGAGGCAGTCAGCGGGATCCTCCTCAGCCGGGAAAAACTGGTCCTTGAGACAGGTTCTTCGTCCAGACTCGTTGCCACTGTGCTTCCCGTCGGCGCAAGCGCCGCCGGCGTCACATGGGCAAGCAGCGACACAAGCGTGGCCCGGGTCAGCGGCGGCTCCGTCTCTGCCCTGCACGCGGGCAGAGCCGTCATCACGGCCACGTCCCCTGACGGGAACTACACGGCACAGTGCCAGGTGACAGTTTGTGATCCCCTTGCCATCAGCGACATCACGCCCAGAAAGAGCACGGTGAACGTGTTCTCTTCCGACTGCGGCTACGACTTCACCATCTCGGGCGGCGTGGCCCCCTATTCCTTCCGGTATGAGCTTGTGCGCCGCGACAACGGCGAAGTGACAGGCTCCGCCAGTATTATGGACAGCTGGGACACGGACTGGCATGTCAACACAGAGTTCTCTGAACCCGGCGTCTATTTCCTGGTGGCCGAAGTGACGGATGCAGAGGGCCGCAGCGTGAGTAAAACCTCACCGGACATTACTGTCCTCTCAGGCGTCTTCATCCCTTCTGTCAATCTCTCCTCCACATCCGTTCAGGCAGGGGAATCCATATCCGCCTCTGTTTCTGTGAGAGGCGGGCAATCGCCCTACACCGTGACCATGGAACTTTTCCGGGGCAATGAGGTGACAGACAGCCGCACTTTCCAGGGGACTGACGCAGACTATACCTGGACCGGCATCTGTCCCACGGCCTCCGGCATCTATTTCATCCGTGCCACCGTCATGGACGCCACAGAGCAGACCTCCTCAAAAGACTCCCCGTCCCTTACCGTGGGCCAGGTCCTGTCCACCCGAGTCGTGCCGAGCGTCAGCGAACTTCACCTGCTCACCGGCACCAGCGCCAACTTCTCTGTCACCATAGAACCGGCCAATGTCACTAACCGCGGCGTGACTTATTCTGTGACAGACAGCTCGGTCATCCGCTTTGACCAGACCGCCATGACAGTGGCCGCCCTGAGAGAAGGGACAGCGCAGATCCTGATCCACTCTGCGGACGGCAACAGCCATGCTGTGATCCCCGTTACCGTGGAGGATCCCGTTGTCATGGACAATGACGAACTGGGCATATCTGAAATGGGCATACAGTTCATCCGGGACCACGAAGGCTTCAGCGAAACGGTCTACGACGACGGCACCGGCGTTTACACCATCGGCTATGGCCATACCTACGGTGTGACCGCCTCCACGCCGCCCATCACAAAAGAACAGGCGGAAGCGTATCTGATGGAAGATATCGCCAGAAAAATCGGCCGGGTGGATAATTTCCTGAAAAATAACAACATTTCCCTCCTGCAGAACCAGTATGACGCCCTTGTCTCACTGGTCTTCAACCTGCGCACCAACCCGCTGGGCGGTGATTACCGTCTCACGCGCCTTCTGACAGCCTACAAAAACAGTCCCGGCACCATTCCCTCAGAGAAAGTCTGGGAATGCTTCGCAACCTGGCACAACTACGAAAACGCCAGCGGCCAGTACATCGACATGTATGGCCTGTTCAACCGCAGAATGGATGAGGCCTCCTTGTTCATCTCCGGCAACTACTCCATGAAGACAGACTGGATCGTGCCATCCTGGCTCAAGCCGGGCGAAGTCGGTGACGATGTGCCCGAAGGCTGGATCCCTGAGGAGGCAGGCGGCAAAGAGGAAGATTATATACCCCAGACAGATTTTGCCTTCAATAGGGGGCTCCTGGACCTGAGTAATACGGCTTATGCCTACTGCTATGCCCTCAGTAAGGGAAGCATTGATGTGTATACCAGCAAAGAACTGACCACAAGGGGCACCGTTGACACGGGCGCCGGGACGTCGCACTATATTGACGGCGCCCATGATGAGCTGTGGCTGCTTGGGGTCGGCGTGAGCGGGTACCGGCACTGGGCCAAAGTCTCCTATCCCAGATCCGAGACCGGTCAGCGTTACACAGCTTACATACCCCTTGATGAGATCGTCTACGGACGGGTCCTCACATCCGAAGTTTCTTCCGAAACCTATTATGTCTGTGACCGGAAAGATGCTCAGATCAATGAGGCCCATTATGTGACCCCCGGTGACACGGTCTACACCCTCGCCTACAGTGACGCCTGCAGACAGATCCTTTACCCGGTCTCGGGCGGTAAGTACCGCATTGCCTGGCAGCGCACCGGCGGGGATGTCCACGGTGACTATAACAGCGGCCTGGATCTCCTCTCCGCCTCCCGTCCGGCCTATGGCTACGCTCCCGGCAGCAGCACCGTGGTCACGTATACGGACAAAAACCTGACAAGCCGCGGCAACGAAGAACGCGGCGCCTACAGTAAAGCCGGGATCACCCCGCACACCGACGACCTGCAGATCTTTGATGTGGGCACCACAAACGGAAAGACATGGGCCTATCTCACCTATCCGGTGGGCAACACACGCTACCATGCCTACGTATATCTCTCCGATCTCATACCCGGCACGTCCGATGAGCACCACAAGTCAACGATCACCTACACCGTCTCGGACCGTCCGGGTGAGGGCACCAACCCGAACCACTATGTGGAGCCCGGCGATGACGTCTATCTTTTGACCAGGATGGGAGACAGCTGCCAGATCATGTACACCCTCGTAAGCGGCTCCTACCGGATCGCCTGGTGCACGTCCGACGAATACAACAACATCAAAAAGGACCCTGACCCGGTCACAGACCTGATTTTCTCATTCGCCGCCGCATCGGATTCCTATACAGCCTTCGGTAAAAGCGGGATGAGCTATGCCTACAGCGCCCTGAAGGACCACGCTGACAGACAGGAAGCCCTCAATGCCATGCTCAGGGAAAAAGGGTACACCGCTTCAAGCCTTTCCCAGATCAGGAAGCTCATCGTGTTCCTTGACGGCTACGGGTACAACGTGTCCGACGGCAGCAAGCGCACGGCACTGTGCGTGGTGTTCAGCTACGGCAAAGTCATCTTCGCCAGCGACCAGGCCAGCACGCTGCCCGACCGGCCGTTCGATTCAGCGGGCAACCATACCAGTTCCGATTCCAGGTCGACCGATATCGGTACGCTGGTGGATGGGACCTATACGGCAAAGAACACGTACCACAAGAGTTCCTATCCTGCCCTGAATGTCAAGGGTGCATATGCCGTGCGCATCCACGTGGGGTCCACATCATCTTCCCAGCACGACATGGGCTCAAAGAACAACAACGGCTCCTGCAAATGCCCCACGCTCTTCGGCTACCAGGAAATGTCGCTGGTCCATACAGGGATCAACATCCACAAGTCAACCATTGCCTCGATCCGCTCCGAGGGCAGCATACCTGATTCCGCAGGCTGCATCAACGTATACCAGGATGATTATGCGCGATTTGCAGCTGCTGCCGGGTTCGCCGAAATTACCAACGATTCCGGTGTCCCCACCGCTTCCGTAAGCGGCGCCTACGGCGGCAAGAACTGCGACGTCACTGTCATTGTGAGCCGGAAATACGGCTATGAGCATTCCACCGCCTTCAGGAACTTCGTGCGCAATAAATACACCTCCGGCGGGATCTGTTACGAATCCACCATCAATGCGATTCTGAACGGCGACAAAACCTACACCAAATAAACCGTGCTCATTTTCCAGGCACAGAAACGAGGGAATCATGAAAAATGTCCGAAAACTGCATCCTGTCTGCGCGGTCCTTGTCTTCTGCCTGCTGCTGACTGGCTTGGTATTTACGAGGGCAGAAGCTGATACATATGCCTATACATGGCCGCTTCCTGTTTCCACGGGCTATGTGACCAACTCCTTCTCATCCAAGCATATCGGCACGGATTTCCATGCCTCCATTGGCACAGAAATCTATTCCATCGCTTCAGGGACAGTCATCAAGGCCATCGATAACGGCTGCACCGGCTCGCACAACGGCTCCGCTTATGCGCCGGTATGCACCAAGGCGGGGTGCGGGGGGAGTTATGGCAACTACATTGTGATCAGCCACGGCAACAACGTCTATTCCCTCTATGCCCATCTGAAGACAGGCAGCTTTCGCGTCAGCGTGAACCAGACCGTCTCGCAGGGACAGCTCATTGCTCTATCCGGCAACGCAGGCAACACCAAGGGCGCCCATCTGCACCTGGAGTTCATGGTGGGCGGCTTAAGCCAGGGCAGCATGACGTACAACAAGAACAGTGAAAACTATCTGACCAAGGTCAATGTCAACCCGGTCATTCCTGACAACTGCAATTGCTCCACTTCCTATGCCGGGTACTATACCGTGAACGTCAACAGCACACTGCACCTCCGCGACGGCCACGGGACGAACTTTGCCTCCCTGAGGAGCATTCCCAATGGCACCACGCTCTATGTGACCAAATCGGACGGGGAATGGGCGCATACCACCTATGACGGGGCCGAAGGCTGCGTGAAACTCAGCTATCTTACCCTTAATCAGCCTGACCCGAACCCCGGCGGCGACGATTCCTATCTTTTCCACCCCCTCGTTTTTGATGTCAATTTCTACCGTGCTGCCAATTATTCTGACCTCGGTTCCTTCACAGATGACCAGCTCAGGTCCCACTGGAAGAATAACGGTGTCTATGAGGGCCGCCGCTCCAGCGCCGTTTTCAGGGTCTCGGAATATGTGAACTACCATTATGATCTGAAGTCCACATATGGCAGCAACTACATCGGCGCCATCCGCCACTTTGTCGATTTCGGCATAGCCGAGGGGCGCTCCAGCTGTGAGGAGTTCCATTTTGACAAGTACAAGGCCAATTACGGCGACCTGCAGAACGCATTTGAAAGCAACAACTATGATTACTATGCCCACTACATCAACTGTGGGCGCAGCGAGGGCCGGATCGCCAACGCCAGGCTGCACCTTGTGTTTGATCCCAACGGCGGCTCTGTGTCCCCCTCCAGTATAGAGATCACAACAGGAAGGCCCTATGGGTCCCTTCCGGTCCCCGTGCGCAGCGGCTACCTTTTTGAAGGCTGGTACACCCAGAAAAGCGGCGGGACGTTAGTCACCGCGTCCACAAACGCGCCTGATCAGCCCCACGCGGACCGGACCGTTTATGCCCACTGGGCCGTGAACAGCTGCACCGTTACCTTTGACGCCGGGGCCATGACCACCGTGTCGCCCGAAAGCAAGACGGTCACGCCCGGCGGTGCCTACGGTGCCCTTCCCGTACCTGTTCAGGCGTTGGTTACCGGGGACATCTTCGACGGATGGTACTATGAAGACAACCTCATTACCTCCACATCCATTGTGAATGTTTCCGTCGACCACACCCTCACGGCAAGATGGCGGGGGGCCTCCTCCATCGCTACCTTTGATCCCTGCGGCGGGACACTGCCCGTCGGCAGTCTTCAGAAAACCGTGGTCCAGGGGCTTCCCTACGGCGTATTACCCGAGCCTGTCAAGGAGGGTTGCCTTTTTGACCACTGGGAGCTCCGCAGTCTCCCTAATATCACGATTCCCGTCAACAAAGAAGTGACACGGGATACCATCGTTGTCCACTATCAGGACCATACCCTCTATGCTGTTTACACGCCCCTTTCCTACACCATCACCTATGATTATGACGGCACCAACAGGACGACCCGTATACGCAGCTACGGGGACACATACGGCGATAAGCTTGGCGATCCGCCGTTTTACTTCTATGAGATGCCCTTTTCCATTCTCGGCCGCACGGGCTATACCTTCGCAGGATGGGAAACGGAAAACGGCGTATCCGTCACAGGCAGCACCACGCTTGTCCTTGCCAGGGACCATACCGTGTATGGCAGGTGGACGCCCAACACCTATCAGGTCCTCTTTAAATACGGCTACGGCACAGGTGATGTCCTCCAGACCACTGTCACGTACGGAAAACCCTATGGCACGCTTCCCTGGGCAATCAAAGAGGGGTACACCTTCGGCGGCTGGATGCTGGAGAACGGCAGCATCGTGACGGCAGACACACTGGTTTCCACCGCCCGGGACCATGAACTGCGTGCAAAATGGGACCCTCTGTCCTTTACCGTCAGTTTTGATCCTTTGGGCGGCTCGTCCGCGTCTTCCATAACGGTATCCTATGGCGAGACCTACGGCACCCTGCCGTCCTCCACAAAGAGAGGCCATACCTTTGACGGCTGGTACACCCAGCCGGAGGGCGGGAGCCTGATCACCGAAACCACCACCGTTTCCATCCTTGCTGATACCGTCCTTTATGCGCACTGGACCCCCATGTCCTTTACCCTGCACTTCGCTGCCAACGGCGGCACGGTCAGCCCGGAAAGCAAAACCGTTGTCTTCGGCTCCCCCTATGGGGAACTTCCCGTAGCTTACAAAGAAGGCTATGTGTTCTCCGGCTGGCGCTACGGCGGGCTGACCATCAACGAACAGACCATCTTTACAACTCCCTTTGATACGACGGTCATCGCCCAATGGACACCGAAGCAGTACGCCATCATTTTCTCCCCCGGCACAGGCAGCGGGACAGCCTTTACCCTCTGGAAGAACCATAACGAGGACATTATTTTGCCTGGCTGTACCTTTGCCAAGGAGGGTCACGTCTTTTCCGGCTGGGCCCTGGATCCCGGCAGCACCACAGCTGATTATGCTGCCGAGACGGCCTTCTCCCGCAATGAGAGGACCACGCTTTACGCTGTATGGTCGCCCCTTCAGTACACGGTAAGCTTTGATGTCAACGGGGCGGATGCGGCCGTGGCGCCCATACAGGTCACCCACGGCGGGACCTATGGCAGCCTCCCCAGCGTGAAGCGCACAGGATATGAATTCAAAGGATGGTACAGGGGGCAGCCTGACGATGCCTCTTCTGTCCGGGTATACAGCTATACCCCCGTTAAGAACGAGAACCATACCCTCACCGCCAGCTGGCAGCTGCGGAAATGGCTCATCGTCTTCCACCCCAACGGCGGCACCTTCTCCATTGAGGCCGTATGGAAAACCTGGGGCGTCCCCATCTCCCTTCCTGAAGATATTCCTGAGAAGACGGGTTACCGCTTTGTGGGCTGGTCACTGAACAGCACAGGCACACAGCCCGATTATCTGCCGGGAGGCAGGTACTCGACCGATACCGAAGAGGACCATGTCATGCTCTATGCCATATGGGAGGAGATCCGGGTAGAGGATATCGTCATCCGCGACTCCGGGGTGCTCTTTACCGGACGCCGCTACGCACTGACAGAATTCATCGACCCTTCGCTGTCGGGCCTCACGATGGATGACCTGCAGCTGGTTTCGGACAGTTCCGTGCTCCGGATCCGGGACGGTTACCTGATCGCCTACGGCGACGGCAGCGCGTCTGTGACTGTGTCCCTTGCAAAGAAGCCGGATGTGTCCTGGTCCCTTTCGTTTAAGACAGTGGACCTTGATGCCCATATGGTTTGGCTGCCTGAAGCCCTGACGGAGATCGAGAAAGAGGCTTTCAGGGGTTCTTCTCTGGTGGCCGTGACCATTCCGGACACATGCAGGACCATCGGAATCAGAGCCTTTGCCGGCTGCAGGAAGCTTGTCTGGGTCTTCGTACCCGGCACTGTCACAAGCATTTCCCCTGATGCCTTTACGGGCTGCCCGGAAAGCCTGACCATCTACACAGACAGTGAGCGGATCGGGCAGTATGCCCAGCAGCACGGCATAAACTGGTCTCTCACCGCCGCCCCTGGCACATGATGAACACATAAAAAAATACCCGTTTGAGGAAAGAGGTCTTTCTGAACTTTGGGCAATACAGCGTAATAGGGTAGAGGGAGGGCGCTAGCCCTCGCCTCTCCCGTTGCACCGTACGTACCGGTCGGGTATACGGCGCTACATCGCAACATGGTTTCAAGTATTTCTCAGGTAATAGGCAAGAGGATCGACCAGGCCCGGTCGGTTCTCTTTCTTATTGGGCAAGGCAAGGATTTTCGCACTTAACAGGAAGCTGACCACATTCATGCCGCACCTGCGATAAGGGCCCAATCGGGAATGGGCAAACTCGGTGGATAGCACAAAAGAAAAAAAGCTGACCGAAGCCGGCTGAATGGTCGTGGAAAAAATCGTTTCACCCGGGTATAACCCGGGTGAAACCAGCTTTTTGAAAAACCGCCTTTACGGAGCATAGAACTCCGTCTGGGTCTCGTTGGCCTGGATCAGCACCGAGCTCTGGCGGAATGTGTCCACCATCTCCGCCGCGGCTTCATGCACCAGGTCCAGCGTGGTATCGCTCAGGTATATCACCAGGGTGTATTCCTGGTAGACCGTTCCGTTATCTACCCAGCCGCCGTGGGCTTCCTGAATGGTATATCCGCCAAAGTGCCTGATCAGGATCTCCTTGGCCTTCTCCAGGGCTTCCGCCTGGGTAAATACCGGCTTGTTGGTGTCCTTGTCATTGGTGCCAAGGAACAGCACATACTGGACGTCCTTCTTTTCTTCCGCTTCAGGGCCGGGCGCCTGGGAGCTTTCAGCCGCCGCCGTTTCCGCCGCGGGCTTATCTGCGGCCGCATTGGGATCGGCGAATTCCTCCATCCAGCGGAAGGCGCCGGTCTTCCTGACGTCGTCCCCGTAGATCGTCCGGAAATCGTCCTTCATGGAGATCACATGGTATCCGCTTTCTTCCCATTGCTTCCTCAGCGGCTGCGCCTTTTCCGTGTTGCCGTAGTCCCGCGTCTCATCGTCGGCGATCAGCATGAAGGCGGCGCTCCTGTACCGGTTGTTGAAGATCGTGTAATTATGCATGCTCACATCACCGCTGGTATTGCCGAAGGAGAGCACCGGTTGGCGGCCGATCTCCTTGACGATCGCTTTGACTTTGTTCATTTTCAGGTTCTTGATCAGCAGCCTGTCCGTTCGGATAATGCAATCATCCTTGGTGTAAACGTACTTCAGCCCGTCGACGCCGTCCTCATTGGCCGCTTCCACGTCCACGTCCATGCCGATGATCTGCTCATAAGGGATATCCAGCACACCCTCGATAAAGGTCCGGCAGAGAAAACGGTCGCTGCCGCTGACAACATATACCTTGAAGTCGTGGTCCTGCAGGTATTCCACCACCTCGATCATCGGGAGATAGAAGCTGTTGGCATAGGTCATGCCTTCAAAGCCGTCCGCTTCCCGGACCAATTGCACCGTGACAAAGTCATTGAACTGGGTCAGGCTCATGCCGGCATAGGCTTTTGCGGCATGGGTCGCGTGAAGCACATCCATGCCTTCCGGGAAGGATTTGTCCGGCGCGTGATCCCGCAGCATCCGGCCAAACTCCAGCATTTCTTCGTCCGGCCGGTAACTCGGATCGCAGAAGATCCTCCGCGCCAGCATATAGTATTCCAGATACGTGGGATACAGTTCGGCGCACAGGGTGCCGTCCATATCAAAGGTGGCGATCCGGTCGCCCACCGGGATGTAGTTGGCCGAAGCTTCATCGGTCACATCTTCCACATATTCGATCAGGGCTTTCAGCGCGGGAGCGTCAGGGTTCCAATCCGCAAAATACGCCTCGCCCTCCTCCGCCGATACCGGGAGCATGGCCAGCGCCAACACCAGCGTCAGCAGGACCGCGATCCATCTTTTCATTCCGTCTTCCTCCTCATGATATTGGGAGCAGGTCCAGGAGGAACGGACCGGTTTTTGCCGGCATGCGTCCCCCTTTGCCCTCCCTGATGAGTAGTATAGGACAAAGCGTGCGGTTTGCAAAACCCCCGAGTTCTTCGATGAACAAATCCGGCCCCGGAACAAACGCTCCGGGGCCGGTCATTATGCTGTTATTTCTGAACGGGTCAGCCTTACTCGGCCTTGGGGCCTGCGGCGACCAGCGCCTTGCCGGCTTCGTTGGTCTCGTACTTGACGAAGTTCTTCACAAAGCGGGAAGCCAGGTCGCGGGCCTTCTTCTCCCATTCGGAAGGATCGGCGTAGGTGTCCCTGGGGTCCAGGATGGCCGGATCCACACCGGGCAGGGCCGTGGGGACCTCGAAATCGAAGTAGGGGATCTTCTTGGTGGGGGCGGTCAGGATGGCGCCGCTCAGGATGGCGTCGATGATGCCGCGGGTATCCTTGATGGAGATGCGCTTGCCGGTGCCGTTCCAGCCGGTGTTGACCAGGTAGGCCTTGGCGCCGCTCTTCTGCATCTTCCTGACAAGTTCCTCGGCGTACTTGGTGGGATGGAGCTCCAGGAAGGCCTGGCCGAAGCAGGCGGAGAAGGTGGGGGTGGGCTCGGTGATGCCGCGCTCGGTGCCGGCCAGCTTGGCGGTGAAGCCGGACAGGAAGTAATACTTGGTCTGTTCGGGCGTCAGCACGGACACGGGGGGCAGCACGCCGAAGGCGTCGGCGGACAGGAAGATGACGTTCCTGGCGTCGGGGCCGGAGGAAACGGGGCGCACCTTCTTGACGATGTTTTCGATATGCTCGATGGGATAGGAAACGCGGGTGTTCTCGGTGACGGACTTGTCGGCAAAGTCGATCTTGCCTTCGCCGTCCACGGTCACGTTCTCAAGCAGCGCGTCGCGGCGGATGGCGTTGTAGATGTCGGGCTCGGAATCCTTGTCCAGGTTGATGACCTTGGCATAGCAGCCGCCCTCGAAATTGAAGACGCCGTTGTCGTCCCAGCCGTGCTCGTCGTCGCCGATCAAAAGGCGCTTGGGGTCGGTGGACAGGGTGGTCTTGCCGGTACCGGACAGACCGAAGAAAATGGCGGTGTTTTCGCCGTTCATATCGGTGTTGGCGGAGCAGTGCATGGAAGCCATGCCCTTGAGGGGCAGGTAGTAGTTCATCATGGAGAACATGCCCTTCTTCATTTCGCCGCCGTACCAGGTGTTCAGGATCACCTGCTCACGGCTGGTCACGTTGAAGGCCACCACGGTCTCGCTGTTCAGGCCCAGTTCCTTATAGTTTTCGCACTTGGCCTTGGAAGCGGTGTAAACGACGAAGTCGGGGGTGAAATCCTTCAGTTCTTCCTCGGTGGGCTTGATGAACATGTTGCGGACAAAATGGGCCTGCCAGGCAACTTCCATCATGAAGCGCACGGCCATGCGGGTGTCCTTGTTGGCGCCGCAGAAAGCGTCCACCACATACAGTTTTTTGCCGGAGAGCTGCTTGCGGGCCATTTCCCTGACAGCTTCCCAGGTCTCCTGGGTCATGGGATGGTTGTCGTTCTTGTAGCCTTCGGTGGTCCACCAAACGGTGTCCTTGGACATGTCGTCCATAACGATGTACTTGTCTTTGGGGGAACGGCCGGTGTAGATGCCGGTCATGACGTTGACTGCGCCAAGTTCCGTCAGCTGGCCCTTGTCAAAGCCTTCGAGGGCGGGGTCCATTTCGTCGTTAAAGAGGGTTTCGTAGGAGGGATTGTAGATGATCTCCCTGGTGTCGGTGATGCCGTACTTCTCAAGATTGATGCAAGACATACAAATACCTCTTTCTGTGTACAATGGTCGTGGGACACCAATTTCCCACATATAACAGTATATCACAAAATTTCAATGTGTCAATGCGGTAAAAATGCAGAAAACAGACAAATTTCGACCGGATAATATCATGGTGTCCTTCCGGGATGAAAAAAAATACAATAAAAAAACGGGTTTTAATACCCGTTTCTAACGATCTCCCTCAGCGCGGCAAAGAGGCTTTCCTTCCCCTCCCGCTTGAGCAGGACGAACATTTTTTCCATCATGGCCAGCGTTTCCGGATGGATCAGGTCCCGGTCGGTGCGTTCCATGAAATATTCGAGGGGCGCCCCGTCGGTGTAATCCCCGCCCAGATAGACCATGGAAGCGGCGATGCGGTCGATGATCATCTCGGCAAAAAACTTCGGCGGCATTTTATAACCTACCAGGCGCAGGGGACTGTCGGGAGCGTAATCCAGCCAGTATTCAAAATGGTGCCTGTTCCTGCCCTTGTGGTGCATCCAGCACCCGGAGTATCCCCTGCCCCGGCGTTCGGCCCCGACAGGGCTCCTTTTGCCCTCCTGGTAATACCTGACCGACGGGATGAACTCCGTGGGTGAAAACTTGCTCAGGTCATGGGTGATCCCCTGTCGCCAGAGGCCCACCCGGAAGCACATGCCGCCCACCAGGGCCTTGTGGCGCATGACGGTGGCCAGGTGGCCCCACAGGCGATGGATAAGCATCAGCGCCTCCTGTTCCCGATGAACTGGCCGAACTCGTTCCAGTGCTCCAGGGTCTGTCCGCAGCCGCGGGCCACGGTCTCGTGGGGGTTCTCCGCCAGGTAGCATTCCACGTCCAGCGACCGGCCGATGGCCTCGGGAAGGAGGGCCAGCTGGCCGCCGCCGCCGGTCAGGGTGACACCCCTGTCGAATATATCGGATGCAAGTTCCGCGGGGGTCTGCTCCAGGACGCCGTGGAGCGCTTCGATCAGTTTGTCCAGCGGGTCCTGCAGGGCTTCGGTGATCTCGTCGGAATAGATGCGCATCACCTTGGGCAGGCCCGAGATCAGGTTGCGGCCGGTGACCTCCATATAAAGCTGGTCCGTCCGCTCCAGGGCCGAGCCGATATTGATCTTCAGGTCCTCGGCGGTCAGTTCGCCGATCAGCAGGTTATGTTTTCGGCGGATATACCTGATGATCGCCTCGTCAAACTGGTCTCCGGCGAAGGGGCAGCTTTCCCGCACGATACATCGTCCCATGGAAATGACGGCGATCTCCGTAAGTCCGCCTCCCACGTCCACGATCATCGAGCCCGTGGCTTCCCTGATCTTCAGGTTGGCGCCGATGGCCGACGCAATGGGCCTTTCCATCAGCTGGGTGCGGCGGGCGCCGGCTTCAAACAGGGCGCCGGTGATGGAGCGGCGTTCCACCTCGTTGACGCCTTCCGGCAGGGACAGGATGATCCGGGGGCCGCCGAACAGGCGAAGCCTGCGGCTGGTCACTTTTTTTACAAAGGTATTCAGCATCAGGCAGGTCAGGTTCAGGTCCGCGACCGTCCCGTTCTGCAGCGGCCGCATGGCCACGATATTGCCCGGCGTGCGGCCGAGCATCCGGCGCGCCTCTTCCCCTACGGCAAGGATACTCCGGGAGGAGCGGTCGATGGCGATGACCGCAGGCTGATCCAGCACAATGCCGTTGCCTTTTCCGTAAATGACAACGCTGGCCGTACCAAGATCAACGCCGATGTCCAATTGAGGCATGTTCCGATCTCCTTTACAAGCTTCCGGCGGAGGAAAACGACTGCCGAAAGCCGGATTTCATGACATACTGCTTCATTATTCGACAGGATGTGCCGTAATTCCTCTTTTCAGGCCCGCGGCAGGCACTTTCTCCCCACTTTTTTCCCTTTTGATCAAAAAATAAGCGATTTCCCCGCCACTTTGGATGAAAAAACGGTCACTTTTTCCCGTGTACGCCAAAAAGGGCTCCCGCTCTCCCTTCGATCCGCCCTTCCCGGCAGAGTATCACATCTCCGGGGCTTCCGTCAAGCTGTTTTCTGTTTTCGCCCCCCGCCGCGGCGGGAACACGGCGAAAACAGGCTTGTTCCCCCTTTATCTTCTCCCGGGGACAGCGGAAAACGATAACGGGCCGCGCGCCGTAAAAGCGCGCGGCCCCAAGTGCCATGTTCAGGTCATTCGGAGAAGCAGACGTACATCACATTGGCGCCGTCGCCGCGGGTCGCCGTATCCTGGGGACGGAGGTTCCCGTCGGCGTCCGGAGCGATCAGCTCGTAATCCAGGCAGAGGGCCGCATAGGGCGCGCAGTCCTCGGTGAATGCCGCCACGTCAGCGTACTGGGAAATGTCGGTCTGGGGCTCCATGGGGATGCCGAAGGCCACGGTCAGCAGATTGCCGGTGTACACGCACATCTCCTCGCGGGTCATGGTGCTGTCCAGGGGCTTGTCGGCCGGCAGGATGCCGTAGCCCGACAGGAACGCCACCGCGTCGGCCTGCGCGTCGGCGCTGCCGCCAAGGGCGGCGTAGATCGCGCCGGCAAACTCGCCGAAGGTCATTTCGTTGTCCACGCCGAAGGCGCTTTCGCTGCTGGGCGCCATCAGGTAGTTTTCAAAGGCGAAACGCACCGCGTCGTAATACGGATGATCCTCGGGCAGGTCCTCGAAGGCCACCTGGGAGGCGTCCACGGAACCGAAGGGATTGGAAATGTTCTGGAAGATCCCCGCCTCGGCGTTGATGGCGCCGGCGCTGCCGGCGGTAACGATGCCGCCGTTTTCACAAAGCATCCTGAAGCGCTCCGCGTAGGAGGCCACGGTATCGGACTTGACGGCCTTCACCTGGCGCATGTACTCCAGTTTGTCCTGCACCGTTTCGCAGTTCACGATGTCGGTCATGGCGCTGTAAGCGCCGCTCAGCTCGCCGGCGGAAGAGGTATAGCTGGAATATGCGGAAAGGATATAGCCGTCCAGGGTGTCCTGGTCCACGGAGATCGTCTCCAGGAAATCGCCGATGCCGCCGTAGATCTCATATGTCTTGCCCACGTTGGGGTCGGCGTAGGAGTACACCAGGAGGCCGTCGTCCAGCGCCACCGCGTAGGTGCCGTAGCAGCCGTACTGGTCCCTGAGATTGGGCAGCAGGTAAGCGTCGGTCACCAGGGTGTCGATGACTTCCATGTCGGCAGTGTATTCCTCCATGCCGATCTCCTGCCAGGAGGCGGTAAGCACGTTGAAATTGTTGCCGGTGTCCATGATGATGGCTTCGGCCCCGGTCACGGTGCCCAGGTCATAGGTCTGGGCCTCGGCCTGCCCGTCCTCCAGGCCGGCAAGGAACTTATCGGCCGCGGCGCTGTGGGCCGCCATGCCCTCAGCGCTTCCGCAGTAGCCGCTGACGGCGCCGGAATAGTGGTGCAGCTGCACCGCGATGTCGGCGAGCCTGGCAGCGGCGCTGTCCGGGTCAGTTTCCATCAGCTGTTCAACCTCGCACAGGAACTGGTAGTAGGGAAGCATCTGGGTATAGCTCACATACGCCATGGAGTCGGAGAAGCGGCTGACCGCGGTGTAATAGGCGACGTCGATGGGAGACCCGTTCAGGCTGTTCTTCAGGGCGGTCCTCATGGCCTTCACACGGTCCAGCACCTGGTCCATATGGCTGAAGTCGGTGTGGAACAGCACTTCGTCCAGGAGCTCGTAGGCCTTGTCCATCTCATCGTTGAGGGCAAAGAAGTTGATCCTCATGTACGGATGCCCGTTGACCCCATCGGGAGTGTAATAGGCGGTATTGGAGGAATAGTTGTACAGGTACCGGGTGAAGGCCGCCGCCAGGGAGGTGCGGTCATAGTGCTCGGTGTCCACGTTGCCAAGCAGCTGGACATACAGGCGGTACCACAGCAGGTCTTCCTGGGGGATGCCCGCGGCGTCAAGCAGCAGGTAGCCCACGCCCAGGCCTTCGGAGGAAGCCTCGGCCCAGAGACGGCGGACGCCTTTTTCGTCAGTGGTGTCGGTGATGTTATATTCGCGCACTTCCTCGGGCAGGGTGTCCACGCTGACGGCCCGCAGGCTGCGCAGCGCGGCCTGGAAGCCTTCGCTGTCGCTCTCGCCCATGTCGGCGCGGGCGGCGGTGGCGTCAACGATGGCCTGCAGCTCTTCCTCGGTCATCCCGGCCTTGATGGCGGCCAGCTTCTCTTTGGTCTCGGCGTCCTGTTTTTCCTTGCCGCCGGCCTCGGGGCTGGTGACGACCGTCACGGCCACCGTGTCCTCACCGAGGAAAAGATCCCTGACCGTTTCGGCGAAGGGGCCGGCGTTGTAGCTTTCGAACTTTTCACGGGTGTAGACCCGCTCGGTGAACTGATAGGGATCGTTGGTCAGGAAGAAGTCGTAATAGATCGAGAACATGAGGTCCTGGCCGATGGTGGCGCTTTCGGTGGCAAGCAGCTCGTTCATCTGCTCGGTGTGGGCCACGGTATCGATCAGGCTGTCGGTGAAGGGGTTCCCGGCGATCTGTGCAAAGACCTCGGCCATGATCTCGTTCAGGACTTTTTCGTCGCCGGGATCCACGTTGGAGGCGTCCAGTTCCAGGGCGTATCCGGTCCCGCCGGTGGACACGTACACCGAAACGTCCGCGTTGGGCAGCTTTTCACGCAGCTTTTCGGCCATGGGGCTGGCGGGAGACATCAGGACCGTGGTCAGAAGGTCCAGCACGTCCATCTGCTCCGCGGTGGCCTTTTCCAGCGGCCACACGATGGATATCAGGGAGCCGCCTTTGGTATCGGTATCGGCAGGCGCGGGGAAGGAAAAATAGAAGGTGCCGCTTTCCGCCGCAGCCGTGCCCTTGTCCGTGAAATCGAATTCGGCGCGCTCATAGGCGGAGAAATAGCCGTTCAGCAGGGAAAGGAACTTGCCGGGCTCCTCGATGTTGCCGTAGAGGAGGGTGACGGAATTGGAGGGATGGTAATACCGGTCGTGGAAATCCCTGATGCTCTCCCAGGTCATGTCCGGGATATACACGGGATTGCCGCCGGTGGTGTTGCCCTGCAGGCTTCCGGGGTAGCTTGTCCGGACCCGGTTCTGGTTATGGGCATGGTTGATCTTGTAGGAGGAGGTCATCTCGCTGTACACGGTGCCCTCGTACCTGAGCTCGCCGTCCATGCTGTCCAGGGCATAGCGCCAGGCTTCCTCTTCGAAAAGGGCCTTGTCTTCGGTCACCATCGGGTTGAACACGCTGTCGACGTAAAAGTCGGTGGTAGCCAGAAGCTGTTCCTCGCTCATCGAGGAATGGGGATAGCAGGTAAAGCCCAGGGAGTAGGTCGAAGCGTTCATATAGGTGTTGTAGCTCTGGTTGTCCAGGGCGAAGAACATGGTCGCGTAGGGATACTTCTTTGAGCCGTCCAGGGTGGAATGCTCGAACACATGGGGCGTTCCGGTGTCATCCTCGGCGGGGGTGCGGAAACCGATGGTAAACAGCCGGTTGTTGTCCTCGTTCTTGATGAAGAGGACCTGCGCGCCGGTTTGGTCGTGAACGAACGTGTACACGTCCGCGCCGATCAGATCGTAGGCGTCCACACGGGTCACGGTAAAGCCGGACTCGGTGTCTCCGACGGCGTACGCGCCCGTTTCCTCCGCCAGGGCGGCGGGCAGGCAGGACGCGGCCATGGCCACGGACAGGGTCAGCGACAGCATTTTTTTCATGTCCCGATTCTCCTTTTGACGGTTTTCACCGCACAGAATTTCCCGGCTATTATACCACAAAAGATCATGGTTGAACAGATGGTTTTTTCCCGCCACGTTCATGCGCGCCGCCCCTCACGCCCGGGCGCACTTGCCCTGCGCCGCCTTTTGCTGGTATAATGTTTTCGTTGACCGCCGCATATCATTTTTTCTTTGGGAGGCAGAACCATGTCAGAACAAAAAAAAGGCGCCATATTTATGGCCGACGGCTGCGAGGAGATCGAAGCGCTGACCGTGGCGGACCTTTGCTTCCGCGCCGGGATCCCGCTTAAAAAGATCTCCGTTTCGGACACGCCCCAGGTGACATCCAGCCACGGGATCACCTTCCTGTGCGATTCAGTCATCGATGACGAAGACCTTGAGGATTACGACATGCTCATCCTGCCGGGCGGCATTCCCGGCACGCTGAACCTGAAGGCCTGTAAAAAGCTGGAGGAAGCCATCCTCGCCCACGCCGCGAGGGAGGACCGGGCGGTGGCGGCCATCTGCGCCGCGCCCTCCATCCTTAGCGACCTGGGCCTCCTGAAAGGCCGCAAGGCCGCCTGCAATCCCTCCTGGGAGGAAAAAGTGGCCGCCGGCGGCGCCCAGATCCTCCGGGAGAACGCCGTTACGGACGGGAACATCATCACCTCCCGGGGCATGGGCACATCGATCTCCTTCGGCCTGGCCATCGCGGCCTGGTTCCTCGGCGGGGAAAAAGCCGCGGAACTGGGGCGGAAGATCGTCTACCGGCCCTGCCTTGAATGACGGAAAGGAGCAAACGAGCATGATCAGGATCTACGGAATGCCCACCTGTCCCTACTGTGATTTTATCCATGAACAGATCGCGGGGCGGGAAGACGAATTTGAATACATCAACATCGGCGAACATGTCCGGAACCTGAGCGCCTTTATGCGCCTCAGGGACACGGACCCCGTTTTTGACCGGATGAAGGAGATCGGTGATATCGGCATCCCTGCCTTCGTGTTTGAGGACGGGAGGGTGTCCATCGACCCGGCCGACGCGGGGCTGATCGAATACGGTTCGCCGAACGCCTGCTCGGTGGAGGACCACAAAAGCGGCCGGAAGGGCTGCTGACCGCGCCGCTCCCGAGGGGCAAAGTCATCATTCCAAATTGCGGTGTTCCCGCCACCATGCGTCAGGGCTCCCGGACGGACCACGTTCCGGGAGCCCTGTTTTATATTTGCTTTCCGCGGCGGACGTGCCGAAAGTCATTTCAGAAAGCGCGTCATCATATACCCCGTCATGCTTCCCCAACGCACCTGGCACCAGACGTCGCCGGGGATGATCACCGTCACATAGGATCCGTCCCACACCTTTTCCATCACGCCGTAGGACTGTCCGGCGCCCTTGCGGAGGTTGACGTAGGACCCGGGATTGGTCACCGTCTTCGAAGCCGTTGCCGGTGCGTTGTAAAGGGTGATGTACTTGGTCATCACATAGCCCGTTTTGCCGCCGCCGTTCACCCTGACCTTGCACCAGCTTTCGCCCTGGAAAAGCAGGTCCAGCCTGGTCCCGGGGCTGAGCACCGCCGCCACGGAGGCCGAGGCGGAGGGGGTCACCCTCAGGTTCAGCCCGGCGGCGCCCCCCACGACGGCATAAGGTTCGGAAAC
The DNA here is from genome assembly GCA_017524725.1 of Clostridia bacterium. Lineage (GTDB taxonomy): Bacteria > Bacillota > Clostridia > Christensenellales > Aristaeellaceae > RUG756. Next base: position 21,761 of record JAFXUZ010000060.1, read on the forward strand.
CGGAACGGGCACGGGAGGAACGGGCACCGGAGGGAACGGGTCGAGGGAAGTGTCCTCGGTAAGGAAGGAGGAATCCATGAAGCCCGTTTTGCCGTTGACCCGGACCTGCCAGAATACTTTCCCCTTCAGGAGCACCGTAACAAGCGTCCCGGTCCCGTAGGTCCCCAGGACCGAAGACGACGTGGAAGGGGCGGAGCGGAGGCGGAGGCTGCCCGCCTTGACCCGGGCCGCGGTCCCGCCCGGTGTGACGGAGGCCGCCGTGATGAATTCGGAGCGCATATAGCCGTAAACGCCGTTCATCTGCACATAAAACCAGCCGTTCTCCTCAGCCAGGATATGCACCGTGGTGCCGCTGGGCACCTGGCCCAGGACCGCGCCGCCGTAACTGGGGTAGGAACGCATGTTCACATAGCTGCCGTTGTTGGAGACCGTCCCGTCCCCGCCGACGCCTGCGCCGCCGTGGGGTGAATCTGCCATGGCAAGGTAAGTGCCGCTCATATAGCCTCTTACGCCGCTGTCGACCACCCGGCAGTAATACCAGCCGCCGGCGGCGGAGGAGATCACCTCCACCCAGGAGGACCGGACTGCCGAGCCCAGCCACTGGGACGAGGCCGACGGCTGGCTCCGCACGTTCAGGTATCCTGTATTGACGACCACGGCATATTCCCCCGCCGCCAGTGCGGGCGCCGCCGAAAAAGCAAGGCCGATCGCAAGGATCAAAGCCAGAAACAAAGCAGTTCCTTTTTTCATTTTCCACCCTCCCCTGTCTTCCTTTATACAAAAAACGAACACGGACCGTGTTTTCTTCCCGTTTTTTATCGTTCCCCGCGCCTTTGATCAGTCGGGCATCAGGTCCACAAGGACGCTGTTCTGCACGTCCATGCCCCGGCGCGTCAATTGAAGGCGCCCGTTACGGTAGATGAGCAGCCCATGGTCCACGGCCTTCTGCCACCTGCGGCCGAAAACCTCGAAAAGGGTCCGCCCGTGCCTTGAATAAAACTCGCTGTCCGTGATCCCTTCGGTGAGCCTGAGCCCGAGCATCACGCTTTCAAACATGGCGTCCTCCTCCCCGATGGCTTCCTCCTGCGGGTTTTCACCCCGGAGGTACGCGCTGAGGGAGGAAGGGTTCTGCCGGCGGACGCCGTCCATAAAGCCGGCCGCGGCGCAGCCGATGCCGATATATTCGCCGCGCTTCCATATATCCACGTTGTGCCTGCATTCCCTGCCGGGATAGGCGAAATTGCTGATCTCGTACTGCCTCATGCCGCGCCGTGAAGTCTCCGCAAGGCACATATCATACATGTTCCTTTCGGTGTCCTCATCCGGCAGGGTCCACTCCCCGTCCCGGACACGGCGCGCCATCTCCGTCCCCTCCTCCACGATGAGCCCGTAGCAGCTCAGGTGGGATACGCCCAGGTCCAGGGCCTTTCGGAGGCTTTCCCCAACGTCGTCCTCGGTCTGCCCCGGAAGGCCCAGCATCAGGTCCAGGTTCAGGTTGTCAAATCCATATCGGCGGAGCATCCTGACCCCCTCGGCCACGTCCGAAAAGCGGTGGGGGCGGCCCAGCATCCGAAGGAGGCGGTCCTGGGCGCACTGCATGCCCATGGACACCCGGTTCACGCCCCCCTCGCGCATCGCCTCCAGCATGTCCTTCCGGACGGTCCCGGGATTCATTTCCATGCTGCACTCAGCCCCGGGAGCAAAGGGGAACGCCTCCCTCAGCGCCGCCAATAAGGACCGGATCATCCTCGCGGGGACCACGGACGGTGTCCCGCCGCCCACATACAGCGTGCGGACCGTCACGTCCCGCCGCGCGCGCAGGCTTATCTCCTCCAGCACGCGGGCCTCGTAAGGCGCAAAGAACTCCTCCCCTCCGCCCATGGAGGCAAAATCGCAGTAGACGCATTTTTTCAGGCAGAAGGGGATGTGAAGGTAAAGCCCGATCTCCCTCACGGCATGGTCACCGCGTAAACGTCGTTGCCGCAGCACAGGAGGGCCGTGCCGTTGTCAAGCATGCCCAGGTACCCCGTCACCTGGCGCGAAAGCGGCAGGGGCAGCGCCGTAAAATGATTGTCCCGGTAGGAAGCCCGGTAAACCGTATCCCCGGAAAAAGCGTATATCCTGGAATTGTGCAGCGCGGCGCCCACGCAGCCCGTGGGCAGGGTCATCCTCACGTCGCGGGAACCGCGGACCAGGCGCAGTTCGGTGACGGCCGCGTCCTCCTCCAGCTGGCGGGAAGGCGCAAACAGCATTTCCGCCATGCCGGACGATTCCGCCCAGTCCGCCAGGCGCCAGCCGTACACCAGCACCGTGGCGTTTTTATCCTGGGTGCACTGGTAATCGTAAACCAGCATCTGCCTGGTGGTGACCACATTCAGTTTGCCTCCGGCGTACCTGACCGCGTAGCACAGGCTTTCTCCCAGGGATACCTCGCCCGTGTTCAGCTGACCGACCCGTATGGTATGCATGGTGGTGGCGGGCACCGTGCCGTAGACGTCCAGGGACGTGACCCACAGGTAATCGCCGGAGCTGAAAAAGCCGGCGTCCAGGATGATCATGTCCTGGTAGGCCTCGTACTCCTCGTCCACCGTGAGTCCGTCCAGGTCCTTGACGATCAGCGTCGGGCTGGTACCGTCGCCGACCACCGCGGCCACATACCTTCTCCCGGCCCTGACAAACTGCACGTTCCCGGCGGCAATGTGGTCGTTGTAGGTAGACCGGCCGTTGGCGTCAAAAATAAACAGCTGGTTGTCCACCCACGCGGCCAATGTTCCGCCCTCGCAGCTGAAGCCGGCGTTGGAGCCCAGGGTGAAGGACCATTTTTCGGTGCCGTTCGCGTTCAGGCAGAAGAGCGTGGTCCCGTCGTAATACAGGATCGAATTGCCGAAGGGCGTCACTTTCTGGGTGGAAGTGCACCTCAGGTGCACCGCTTTCATCGACGTGGAAGGATTGATGACGCCCAGGAAGGTCAGCGCGAATGCTCCCACCACGATCAGGATCGCGGCGATCACCGCGATCCCCAGGATCTTCCGCTGCCGTTCCTCGGGCTTCGGCCCAAAATCCATCATCATATGTCCGTATCTCCGTTATTTCCGAAAGGGTCCGAGCCGGGCCCAATGATCCCCGGTCCGGTCAGGCATAAATGCCCATTAAAAGAATGCCACACCCTCTCCCCGATGTCAAGGCGGTAATATATGACCGTCCGGAAGGAAAACGGGGAAACGCGTCGAATTATAATGATTTGCGCGTCTTTTTGGACTGCCTGATCCCGCCGGAAGGCGGGCTTTCACGCCGTCCTGAGCACGGGGATCCAGGAAAGTTTTTTCCGGCAGGCGCGGCCGGGTCCCGCTTTTTTTGCATTCGGAGGATTGTTATGCTGACATACGACACCCTGAGAGAAGAAGCCGGCGAAAAGGAATTTGCCGCCGGAGCGCTCCTGTACCGCCGGGCCATGGTCAGGGAGAACTCCCGGACCGGGGAGGAGACCCGCTATACGGCCATGGACGGCAGCCGCTTTCAGGTCTCGGTCACTCCGCAGGGAGCCCAGTGCACCTGCGGCGTCCCCTGGTGCAGGCACTGCGTGGCCGCGGTCCTGGCCGCCAACCGCTCCGGCGCGGCGGTAGAGATGGAGCGCAGCCTGATGCGCGCCTCCGCCCCCGCCCTCCTGGACGCGGTCACGGGGCTCCTGCCCGTTTCCGACACGATGCTGCTCCGGCCCGTGCTGCTGATCAAAAACCGTGAGCTCTACATCGCCCTGAAGGCGGGCGAGGAAAGGCTGTACGTGGTACGGTCCATCCCCCGCTTCCTGGAAGCCCGGGAAAACCGCGAAGACCTGTCCTTCGGCAAGGGCTTCACCTACAAGCCCTCCTGGATGCGCTTTTCCCACGACTGCGAGAACCTGTTGGACATCCTGTCGGAATACTGCGCCCAATCCTCGGACAGCGCCGCCGAAAGCGCCGGAAAGATCCTTCACCTGAAGCCGCTGACGGGAAGGCGGGTGCTGGAGTCCCTGAGGAACACCGAATTCGAAATGAAGACCGAGGAGGAAAGCGTCCTGTGTCCCGGGATCCCCGAATTGCAGAGTGATTTTTCGTTTTTCTTTTCCGGCTCCCCCCGGGAGATCCGCCTGACCTGCGAGGTGCCGCCGGACCTGCGCATCCTCAGGTGCGGCAGCGAATTCGTATGGGCCGACGGCGCCATCCGGTATGTAAATGAAAAGGACCGCCCCCTGGTGGAGGTGCTTTCCCGGTTTTCGAAGAACGGAAAAGCGCTGTTCCTGTTCTCCCCGGAGGACTCGCCCCGGGTCCTGTCCGAACTGCTGCCCGGCCTTCTGCAGACCAAGCGGGTGGTCATCGGCGGGGACCTGGAAAAGCGCATGGTCCGCCTGCCCCTCAAGGCCGAGGTATACCTGGACCGGGAGGGAAACGATATCACCTGCCGCACGGTATTCCGCTACGGCGAAATGGAGATCGACCCCTTCAATCCGGCCAACGACGAAAAACGCATGCTGATCATCCGCGACGTCAAAAAAGAATACGCCGTCCTGGACGAACTGGCCCGGGATGGCTTCCACGTCCAGGGCGGAAAGGTCTACCTGCGCATGCCGGAAAGGATATGGGATTTCATCACCGCAGGCGCCGCGCGCCTTTGCGGGATATGCGACGTGTTCATGAGCCGGGATTTCCGGCGCATCACCGTCCGGAAGCCTGCCCTGAAGGGTTTTTTGAGTTTTTCCGGGGGCAGGCTCAGCCTGGAGATGCAAAACGGCGAGGACAGGATCGATGAACTGCTCCCCCTGATGGAGGCACTGCGCAGGAGGCGCAGGTATTTCCGTTTCCGGGACGGCACCTTCATCGACCTGGAGGGCACCGAAAGCTGGCAGGAGATGGCGGAGGCCGTCACCGAAGCGGCGGAGCGCACCGGCCGGGAGGACGACCTGGGGGCATGCCGCGCCGCCTATTTCGCCGCGCTGATCCGGGAGAAAGCCCTGCCGGTGGAGGAAGACAGCGCCGCAAGGAACCTGTCCGAAATGCGCTGCGAAGCCCCGGAGCCGCCCCTTTCCTGCCTCAGGGAATACCAGAAGCGGGGCTTTTCCTGGCTGTGGACGCTGCACACCATGGGCCTGGGCGGCATCCTGGCCGACGAGATGGGCCTGGGCACGACCGTGCAGATGATCAGCGCCATGCTGCGCAGCCGTATGGACGAGGAGGAACGCCTGCCGTCCCTGGTTGTGACCCCCACCACCCTGACCTATAACTGGCTCAGCGAGATCCGCCGCTTTGCGCCGTCCCTCAGCGTGATGCTGATCAGCGGAAGCCAGAACGCCCGCAGGGAGCAGATAGAAAAGATCCTCCTGCCCGGCGGCCCCGACGTGGTGATCACTTCCTACCCGCTGATCCGCAGGGACATCGACCTGCTCGGCGGGATCACTTTCCGCTACGCGGTGCTGGACGAGGCGCAGCACGTCAAGAACGCCCAAAGCGTGGGGGCCCACGCCGTCAAGCGCATCCAGGCCCGCACCCGGGTGGCCCTGACCGGTACGCCCATGGAAAACCACGCCGGCGAACTGTGGAGCCTGTTTGATTTCGTCCTGCCGGGATACCTTCCGGATTACAACGAATTCATGCACCGCTGGGGCGACGGGAGCAACGAGGAAAGCCTGCGCCGCCGCATCCGGCCCTTCCTGATGCGCCGCGTCAAAAAGGACGTCCTGGGCGAGCTTCCCGAAAAACAGGAGACCGTCCTGATGGCCGAAATGAGCCAGGAACAGCGGCAGATCTACGACGCGGCCCTGCTGCAGAAAAAAGACCGCATCCGCCGGATCCTATCGGACAAGGGCCTGGGCCGGGGGCGGGGCGAGGTGCTCAGCGCCATTACGGAACTGAGGCAGATCTGCTGCCATCCCCGCCTGTGCCTCCCCGAATACCGGGGCGCCAGCGGCAAACTGGAAATGCTGATGGACCTCCTGCCCGAAGCCGTGGCGATGAAAAAACGCATCCTGCTGTTCAGCCAGTTCACCTCCATGCTGCATTTCATCCGGGTACGCCTGGAGGAGGAGGGCTACCGGACGCTGTACCTGGACGGAGATACCCCCGCCGCCGAGCGCCTGGACCTGACCGAGCGCTTCAATTCCGGCGAGGGAGAGGTGTTCCTGATCAGCCTCAAGGCCGGCGGCACGGGGCTGAACCTGACCGGCGCCGACATGGTGATCCATTACGACCCCTGGTGGAACCCCACAGCCGAAGAACAGGCCACCGGCCGCGCCCACCGCATCGGCCAAACCCGCACGGTGGAGGTATGGAAGCTGATCATGCACTCCTCCATCGAGGAACAGGTGCTCAGCATGAGCGAGCGCAAGCGCCGGATGTTCGACCGATTGATCACACCCGGCGAGGAAATGCCCGCCCGCCTGACCGACAGGGACATCCTGGCCCTTTTCGACTGAACGAAAAGGCGGGCCCGCTTGTCCCCCGGCCCGGCTGGCGCAGGAACAGGGGAAAAACAGATCCCGACGGATTTGGCAAACATTTTCCCATCTTTTCGGCTTTAAGTTTGGCTTTATATATGATATACTCTCGTTTGTGTTTTTTAATGTTCGTGTTTTGACGAAAGGAAGGCTGTATGAGCGGGTTTTTTGCTTCGGCGCTGAAAGGAGACTGTGTATTCGACCTGTATTTCGGGACGGACTATCATTCCCACCTGGGCACACGCCGGGCGGGCATGGCGGTCTGGGGGGAGGACGGCTTCAACCGGGCCATCCACAACATCGAAAGCTCTCCCTTCCGCACCAAGTTTGAAAGCGACCTCAGGGAGATGAAAGGATACATGGGCCTGGGGATCATCTCGGATTACGAGCCCCAGCCCCTGATCGTGCGCAGCCATCACGGCACCTACGCCATCGCCACCGTCGGGAAGATCAACAACCTGGACGCCCTGGCGGACAAGATCGTCCGCTCCTCCTCCTCCCACTTTATGGAGATGTCCTCGGGCACCATCAACGCCACCGAGCTGGTGGCCGCCCTGATCAACCGCAGGGACAACCTGATCGACGGCATCCGCTACGCCCAGCAGGAGATCGACGGCTCCATGACCATCCTGCTCCTGACCCCCGCGGGCATTTACTGCGCCAGGGACCGCCTGGGCCGCACGCCGCTGATCATCGGGCGCAAGGAAGAGGGCTTCTGCTGCTCCTTCGAGTCCTTCGCTTTCCTGAACCTGGGGTATCACGAATACAAGCAATTGGGCCCGGGCGAGATCGACATCGTCACTCCCGACGGCGTGACGGTGCTGTGCCCTCCCGGGGATAAAATGCGCATCTGCACCTTCCTGTGGGTGTATTACGGCTATCCCTCCAGCCAGTACGAGGGCGTCAGCGTGGAAGAGATGCGCTACCGCTGCGGCAGGGAGATGGCCCGGCGCGACGGCATCACCCGGGAAAACGTGGACATCGCCGCCGGGGTGCCCGACAGCGGCACCGCCCATGCCATCGGCTACGCCAACGAAAGCGGCGTGCCCTTCTCCCGGCCCTTCATCAAGTACACCCCCACCTGGCCCCGCTCCTTCATGCCCACCATCCAGAAACAGCGCGACCTGATCGCCCGGATGAAGCTGATCCCGGTGCACGAACTGATCTCCGGCCGGCGGATCCTCCTGATCGACGATTCCATCGTCCGGGGCACCCAGCTCAGGGAGACCACCGCCTTCCTTTACGAAAGCGGCGCCCGGGAGGTCCACGTGCGGCCCGCCTGTCCGCCCATCATGTTCGGGTGCAAATACATCAATTTCTCCCGCTCCAACAGCGATATGGAACTGATTGCCCGGCAGGTGATCTCCGAGGAGGAGGGCGGCAAGGTGGACCGGACGGTGCTGGACGATTACTGCTGCCCCGACAGCGACCGCTATCACCGGATGCTGGAGAGGATGCGGGAGCGCCTGGGCTTTACCAGCCTCGCATTCAACCGCCTGGACGACCTGATCCGGGCCGTGGGCATCGGCGAAGACAAACTGTGCACCTACTGCTGGACCGGACGGGAATGATTCGCCTTTCCCCGGCGAATGCGGAAAAGGAACTCTTTGGGGGCTTCTTCAGCCCCCAAACCCCCGAACCAGGGAGTGTCCTCCCTGGACCCACCATCCTTGGACGCCGGCAGCCGTTTCCGGAAAACGCGGATACGCCCGCGGGAGAAAGCGAATTTTCTCCCGCGGGCGTATCCGCGTTTTCCCATGCCCGGGAACTCACCGGGCGGCATTTCACAAACAGGCGGAATAAGCCGGTTGTCCGCGTTTTGCCCCATCGCCGGATCGGGGTGCAGGGGCAAACGCCCCTGCCGCGGGGTTTCAGGGGCCGCGGAGGCCCCTGAGAGCATCACAGCCTGACAGCCACGCCGTTGACGGTCACGTCCTCGTCGGCGCGGATCAGGATGTAGCTGTGCCCGTCGATCACCCGGGTCTCCACCAGGTCGCTGCGCTCCGGGTCCACCCGGATGGTAACTGCCGGGGTGCGTACCTCAAACTGTTTTTTCGGGGCCACGTTGGCGGCGCTGAGCACCGTACGGGGACCGAATTCCGCCCCGTAGGCGTCGGTAAAGGCGTCGGCCTTCTCCATGGATACGCCCCCGTCCACCAAAGCGTCCCGGACGTCCAGGGCCGAGAACACCGGCGGGGCGGCTTTTTTGTCCTTTTTCATTTCCTCGGTCCTTTCCAGCACCATGTCCTGGACGGACTGCATGGCCTCCAGGCTGCATTCCTCCCCCAGGGATTTTTCAAGCAGCTGGCCGAAGGTCTCCTTCTGGACGTCGGCAGGCATGGAGGGCTCGGTGCCCATGACGCGGGTGACGAAATCCTCGTTGGCGTCCCCGGTGTCTTTGGTATACATAAGGGCCCCGTAGATGTTGCAGGCGCGCTCGTCGAAGGCGGGGAACATGAAGCCCAGCACCGGGGCGGATACCGCCCAGTCGGATTCCCGGGCATGGAACTCCCCGTCCGCCGCAGAATAGGTCAGAACGGGTTTGGTCAGCTTCACCGGGCACACGGCGCACAGGATGTAATGGAACACTTCGTCGCTGCGCTCCGGGTCGTTTTCGCCGTCGGCCCCCTTGAAGGGCACGTCGTAACCGTCGTGCAGCATCAGTATCAGGCAGTTGTCGTCAAAACGGAGCGACGATATGATGCCGCGGTACATTTCCTCCGCCGTTTCGTCGTCCCTGAGGGCGCTGTCCCGCAGCCTGGTAAGGAGGCGGTGCTCCGCCCCGTTCATCACCTGTTCCGGGGAAAAATCCACGTCCAGCAGGTTCTGCCCGTGTTCCCCCGACAGGATGCGGCGGAAGATGGCCAGGTATTTTTCAGCCTCCTCCCTTGGCAGGGCCTGCATGGGCCTTGTGAAGGAGGAGATGATCTCCCCGTCCTTCTGCACATAGCAGCCGCGGATGCAGGTGATCGCGTTGTGTTCAAAATTCAGGCGCCGCCGGATCTCGTTCAGGTCCTTCTTGTTCATTTCTTTCCTCCGCCGCGCCTTTTTTCAAGGCGCGTATTTATGTAAGGAAACCGCGTTCATGAAACGCGGCTTCCCATCATTCCCGTGTGCCGGTTTGTCCCGGCTCCTTTTTTTGTATCCCGGTGACGGTGAGCCTGTCCCCGTCCACCGTGAAGCGGATGTTCATATCCGCATAGCTCAGCCCGTAGTCCCCGCCCTCCCGGTAGGCGGGCCGGGGGTCCTGCCGCAGCACCTCCCGCAGGATGCCGCGCTTGTCCTCCGGCACCAGCTTCTCTGTGTCCCCGGCAAAAAGTACCTTCAGGTCCCTTTCCGGCGCGGCGCCGGCAAACCCGCACCGGGCGTCCGGAAAGGCGTCGGCCGCGGGCAGGTAGGGCTTGATATCGTACACCGCCGAACCGTCGGTCATGTCCGCCCCGAGGATGTGCAGCACCGGTCCCTGGGGGGTATCCCATTCCACCCGCTCCAGGACGACGCAGGACAGGGCCAGGGGGTTGGGCCGGTTGGGCGAACGGGTGGCGAAGACCCCCAGGCGGACGTTGCCGCCCAGCCGCGGCGGCCGCACCGTCGGCGAAAAGCCGCCCTTCCCCAGCGGGTCAAAGCCCCAGATGAGCCAAAGCCGGTCGAAACCCTCGATGCCCCTCAGGGCGTTTTTGTCCCTGAATCCCTCTTCAAACACCACCAGGGAGGGGATGCGGGACAGCAGCGCTGCCTGGCGCGGCAGGCCGAACTTTTCGGGAAAATCGTTGTGCACCCTGGCAATGGGACGGATATCCATATCATTCACCCGGTAGGAGAGGCGCGCCTTCAGAAGGCAGGCCCTCCCGAAAGTCAGTCGGCGGCAGCGTTTTGCGCGATGATCCCCAGCCCCTCGCGGATCCTCCCGGCCGCCAGGCGGTAATCGTCCAGGCTCCCGCCGTAGGGGTCGGGCACCTCGACGGGCATCACCCGTACCTTGTCCGCGAACGCGGGAAAGAACATCCCCAGCCGGAGGGCATGTTCCTCCGTCATGCAATAGACAAGGTCCGCCCAGCGGAGCATGTCCTCCGTCACCGGAGAGGAACGGTGGTCCCTCAGGTCGATGCCTTCCTCGTCCATCACCCGCACCGAATTGTCGCTGGCCCAGGCGCCGGAGGGGGCCCTGAGCCCCGCGGACTCCGCCTCCCCGCCCATCTGCCGCCAGATAGCTGCGGCCATCGGGCTGCGGCAGGTGTTGCCGGTGCACACAAACAGGATCTTCTTCATCCGCTCCGCCGCCTTTCGTCCATCTCCGCAAAGGGCCTCCCCGGTCCCCCGGCGCCCGGCATCACGAAGGAGACGCCGCCGCGGGCCGCGCCCTGAACCAGGGAACGGAGGCATTTTATCATATTCGAAACATTTTCGCAATGTTTTCGCAATATATTTGGCCGTGCCCGGATTTTACGGTATAATGGCGGCGAACCCGTCCGAAGCGCAGGGACGGGAGAAAGGGGCGGCGGATGAACTACACCTATCTTCTGGAGTGCGCGGACGGCACGCTGTACTGCGGCTGGACCAACGACCTTGAAAAGCGCCTGGCCGCACACAAACGCGGAGCCGGGTCAAAATACACCCGCGCCCGCCTGCCGGTGCGCCTGGTGTGGCACGAGGCGTTTGAAACAAAAAGCGAAGCCATGCGGCGGGAAGCCGCCGTCAAGCGTCTTACCCGCAGGGAAAAGGAAGCGCTGATCGGCCGTTTACGCAACGGAACAAAAGAAGCGGAGAGCGAAAGCACATGAAAACGGCGTCCGGGCAGCTGATGGTCCGGACGCCTCACTGTATATTTGTTTACTGCATTTCCCCCGCCAGCTTCGCGCGATTGGCGTTCTTCATGCGCTGCTCGTGGCTCAGGGTCCTTTTGCGCATGCGCAGGGATTTGGGGGTGATCTCCAGGAGCTCGTCGTCGTCGATGAACTCCAGGCATTCCTCCAGAGTCAGGGGATGCACGCTGACAAGGCGGAGGCTGTCCTCGGCGGCGGAGGAGTTGCGCATGTTGGTGACGTGCTTGGCCTTGCATACGTTGACCACGATGTCTCCCGGGCGGCTGGATTCGCCGCAGATCATGCCGGCGTACACCGGGGTCTGGCTGCTGATGAACAGCGTGCCGCGCTCCTGGACATAATACAGTGCGTACTGGGTGGTCTCGCCGGTCTCGTAGCACACCAGGGCGCCGACGCTGCGGTGGGGGATGTCCCCCTTGAATTCCTCGTAATGGTCGTAAACGGCGCTCATGACGCCCTCGCCGCGGGTGTCGGTCATAAATTCGCTGCGGTAGCCGAAGAGGCCGCGGGAAGGCACCATGAATTCCAGCCTGACCCTGTCGCCGCCGTCCATGCTGACCAGGTTCCCGCGGCGGCGGCCGATCTTTTCGATCACGGCGCCGGCGTAAGCCTGGGGAACGTCGGCAACCATCAGTTCCACCGGCTCCATTTTTTTGCCGTTCTCTACCTTGAAAATGACCTCTGGCTTGCTTACCTGGAATTCGTAGCCCTCGCGGCGCATGTTTTCGATAAGGATGCTCAGGTGCAGTTCGCCCCTGCCGCACACCTCGAAGCAGTCGGGGGTGACGCCGTCCTTTACCCTGAGGGATACGTCAGTCTCGATCTCCCGGTACAGCCGGGCGCGCAGGTGGCGGCTGGTGACGAACGAGCCTTCCCTGCCCGCGAAGGGGGAATCGTTGACCGAGAAAGTCATGGTAACGGTGGGCTCGGTGATGGCCACGAAGGGCAGGGGTTCCACCCGGTCGGGGGAGCAGACGGTGTCGCCGATCTCGATATCCGGAAGGCCGGTCAGGGCCACGATGTCGCCCATGGACACCTTTTCCGCGCCGATGCGCTTGAGGCCGTCGTACAGGCTCAGGCCGGTCAGCCGCCAGGGGGGCGTCACCTTGTCGCTCAGGGCGTTGCACCGGACCACCATCATGCCCTCGGTAAGGGTGCCGCGGGCGATGCGGCCGATGCCGATGCGGCCCACGTATTCGTTGTAGTCGATGGTGGAGATCAGCACCTGGGCAGGGCCTTCGGGATCGCCCTCGGGCGCGGGAATGTAGCGGACCACCGTTTCAAACAGGGGGCGCATGTCGGTGCCGGGGACGGTCAGGTCCAGGGTGGCGGTGCCCTTGCGGGCGCTGGCGTATACGATGGGCCTCTCCAGGGTATCCGGGTCGGCGTCCAGTTCGATCAGGAGGTCGATGATCTCATCCACCACTTCCTCGCACCGGGCGTCGGGGCGGTCCACCTTGTTGATGACGATGATGACAGGCAGTTTCAGGCTGAGGGCCTTCTGGAGCACAAAGCGGGTCTGGGGCATGGGGCCCTCAAAGGAATCCACCAGGAGGAGCACCCCGTCCACCATTTTGAGCACGCGCTCCACCTCGCCGCCGAAATCGGCGTGGCCGGGCGTGTCCACGATATTGATCTTGACGCTGCCGAAACGCACGGACGTATTTTTGGCCAGGATCGTAATGCCGCGCTCACGCTCGATGGCGTTGGAATCCATGACCCGGTCCTCCACCTGCTGGTTCTGGCGGAAAACGCCGCTCTGGCGGAGCATCTGATCCACCAGGGTGGTCTTGCCGTGATCGACGTGGGCGATGATCGCAATGTTTCTGATATCCTCGCGAACCATGAAAAAAACTCCTCTTTACCGCAGAATAGGCAAACAAAAACAAGATATTTTATACCCGTATGCGCCGGATTGTCAAGGCGGCCTTTCGTTGACAAAAAACGATCAAAAGCGTAAAATAGAGACGGAAAAAACAAACATATCCGTCGGAAGGAGGCTGCGTCCATGTCTCACCGCATCATCACCATCAGCCGTGAATTCGGGTCCGGGGGCCGCACCATCGGGAAAGAGGCCGCCGAAAAGCTGGGGATCCCCTGCTACGACCAGGAACTGATCGAGAAGATCGCCGAGGATTCCGGGCTGAACAAGGATTTTATCCGGGAGAAGGGGGAATACGCCCCCCGCGGCTCGCTGTTTGCCTCTTCCTTTTTCTATGACCGTTCCTACACCGGCTTCAACGTGCAGGACCTTTTGTGGCAGAGCCAGCGCAAGGTGATCCTGGACCTGGCCGAAAAGGGCGGATGCGTCATCGTGGGCCGTTGCGCCGACTACATCCTCCAGGGGAAGCACGACCTTTTGAAGGTGTTCGTGTACGCCTCCATGGAAAAGCGGGAGGAACGCATCCTGAAGGTCTACGGCGAAAACGAGGAAGCCCCCAGGAAGCGCCTGGAGGACAAGGACAAGCGCCGCAGGGCCTATTACCGGCTGTACACCGACATGGAATGGGGACAGGTGCAGAACTATGACATCGCCCTGAACAGCGGGGAATTGGGCATCGAAAACTGCGTCGACATCCTGACGATGCTGTACTGAACCTTTCCGGCTCAAAAGAACACAGGAAAAACAGACCGTCCCCCGTCCGGACGCATCCCACGCGTTGACGGGGGACGGCTTTAAGTGTTATCCTTTCCATCGGGGACCGCTTTTCCGTCGGTCCCCGTTTATGTATGGGATTTTAAGGAGGATGGACCATGATCGTGATCCTTCGGGACGACCCGAATGAAAAACAGCTGGAGAACCTTATCAACTGGCTGCGCTCCATGGACCTGAAGATCCATGAAAGCCGCGGGGAAAACCACCGCATCCTGGGGCTGGTGGGCGACACCTCCCGGGTGGATATCGACCTGATCAGCGCCCTGGACATCGTGCGGGAGGTCAAGCGCATCCAGGAGCCCTATAAAAAAGCCAACCGCAAATTCCATCCGCTGGATACGGTGGTCTCCACCGGGGGAGCCGCGTTCGGCGGCGGGCATTTTGCCGTCGTCGCCGGCCCCGGGGCCGTGGAAAGCGGGGAGCAGATGTCCCTTGCGGCCCGGATCGCCCTGGACGCCGGCGCCGACATCCTGTACGGCGGCACCTTCATGCCCCGCACCTCCCCCTATTCTTTCCAGGGCCTCAGGGAGGAAGGCATGGACATCCTTGTGAAGGCCGGGAAGGAAGCCGGCCTGCCCGTCGCCTCGGAGATCACCGACCTCCACGAGCTCGGCTGCTTCGACGACGTGGACGTGATCCAGGTGGGCGCGCGGAACATGCAGAATTACGAGCTCCTGCGGGAGCTGGGCCGCCTGAACAAGCCGGTGATCCTCAAGCGCGGCCTTTCCTCCACATTGCAGGAATGGCTGATGAGCGCGGAATACATCCTGGACGGGGGCAACGAAAATGTGATCCTGTGCGAGAGGGGCATCCGCACCTTTGAGCCGTCCGCCTACGCCTCCATGGACATCTCGTCCATACCCATCCTGCGCGCCCTGACCCACCTGCCGGTGATCGCCGATCCCTGCGGGGCCGCGGGCAGGTCCGCCCCGGTGCCGGCCATGGCGGCCGCCGCCGCCGCGGCCGGGGCCGACGGCCTGGCGCTCACCGTGTCGCCGGATCCGCAGCACGCGCGGGCGGAAGGCCCCCAGAGCCTGACCGGCAGCGAAATGAAAAAAACCGTGGCCGCGGTCCGCCGCGTCCGGGAAGCGCTGAGGGAGGAAACGCGCGATGAATGACACGTTTCACCCCGACCTGACCGTCGGCATGGTCGGCCTGGGGCTGATCGGCGGTTCCCTGGCCAGGGCGGCCTCCGGCGCCGGATACCGGGTGCTGGGCCTGGACATCAATAAAAGCGTAGAGCTGAAGGCCAAGCTGCTCGGCATCATCGCGGATATCCTTACCCGGGAAACCCTTGAAAAATGCGACGTGATCCTCCTGGGCATCTACCCCGGGGACACCGTGGCCTGGGTAAAGGAAAACGCCCCGTTCATCCGCAAGGGCACCGTGGTGATGGACACCTGCGGGGTGAAGAGAGCGGTGTGCTATCCCTGCTGGGAGACTGCCGCGGAATACGGCTTCACCTTCGTCGGCGGCCACCCGATGGACGGGGCCGCGAAGATCGGCTTTGACCATTCCAGCGACAAGATGTTCAAAAAAGCCTCGATGATCCTCTGTCCCCCCCGGGACCTGATGATCGAGGACATGAAAAAGCTGAAGGACGTCCTGGACAGCGCCGGCTTCGGCCGGTACGAGATCACCACCCCGGAGCATCACGACGAAATGATCGCCCTCACGAGCCAGCTGCCCCACGTGATCTCCTCCGCCTTCATCAAGGCGCCCAATTCCCAGTGCCACCGGGGCTACAGCGCCGGGTCCTTCCGGGATATGACCCGGGTGGCCTACCTGAACGAGGTCATGTGGACCGAGCTTTTCGCCGAAAACCGGGAAAACCTGCTCCGGGAGGTCTCCGGACTGATCCTGGAGCTTAAAAAATACGAAACGGCGCTCCGCGAACAGGACGACGGCGCCATGATGGCCCTGCTCCGGGACGGGCGGATGAAAAAGGAATCCGCCGACAGGGAGGTGCGCAAATGAAGACCGTCGCCATCCCCACCGGGAAACCTTACGAGGTGCTCATCGGCCGGGGCCTCATCAGCCGGGCGGGGCAGGAGATCGCCCGGGTCCACGCACCCTGCAGGGCCTGCGTGGTCAGCGACAGCCGCGTGTCGGCCCTGTACTTCGCCGGTCTCGAAGCCGCCCTGAAGGAGGCGGGCTTTGAAAGCTGCCTCTTCACCTTCCCCGAGGGCGAAGCGTCCAAGACGCTTTTGACCTTCGGGCAGGCGGAAGCCTTCCTGTTCGCCTCCGGCCTCACCCGTTCGGACCTGGTGGTGACCCTGGGCGGCGGCGTCGCCGGCGACCTGGGGGGCTTTGCCGCCGCCTGCTACCAGCGCGGCATCCCCTTCGTGCAGGTCCCCACATCCATTTTGTGCGCGGTGGACGCCTCCGTGGGCGGCAAGACCGCCGTGGACCTGCCCGGGGGCAAAAACATGGTGGGCGCGTTCCATCAGCCCATCCTGGTCCTGTGCGACACCGCCGCCTTCTCCACCCTGGACGAAAAGCGCTGGGCCGACGGCGCGGCGGAAAGCGTCAAGCACGGGCTGATCCGCGACGCCGCCCTGTTCGAGCGCATGTCCTCCCCCCTGTGGCGGGAGGACATCGACAGCACCGTGGAGATGAACCTGGAAGTGAAAAAGAGCTTCGTCTGCGGGGACGAAACGGACCGGGGCAAGCGCCAGCTGCTCAATTTCGGCCACACCATCGGCCACGCCGTGGAGTCCCTGAGCGGCTTTTCCCTCAGCCACGGCCAGGCGGTGGCCATCGGCATGGCGGCGGAAATGCGGGCCGCCCGGCGCATGGGAATGAGTGCGGCGGACGAAAATGACGTGATCCCGGTCCTGCGTTCCCTGGGCCTGCCCGCGGAATGCCTTTTCGGGTACCGGGAGGTGCTTGAGGCGGCCCTTGGGGACAAAAAACGCGCCGGGAATTCCATCTCCTTCGCCGTCCTGGACCGGATCGGCCGGGCGCGCCTTGAAAAAACGGACCTTGATACCTTTGCCGAATACGTACGCCTGGGGGTGGGATGATGCCTGCACGCCTGACGCCCTTCCATGCCCGGGGCACGGTGGACGCCCCGGCCAGCAAAAGCGCCGCCCACCGCCTTTTGATCCTGGCGGCCCTGTGCCCGGAGGAATGCCGCGTTTACCTGCCGCGGGGGACGGGCCCCGAAAAAGACGGCCCCCCGGGGCGTCCGGACGCCGGCGGAGGCAGCGAAAAAAACAGCGCCGTCAGCGACGACATCCGCGCGACCCTTTCCTGCCTTCGCGCCCTGGGCTGCGCCTGGACGGAGGAAAACGGGGTCTTCACCCTTCCGCCCGCCGCAAAAAGCGCCGGGACGCCGGTCCTTGACTGCGGGGAGAGCGGCAGCACCCTGCGCTTCCTTTTGCCCGTGGCCCTGGCCCTGGGCGGCGCCGAAATGACGGGCCGGGGGCGGCTGCCCCTGCGCCCGATGGACGACCTCCTTGACGCCCTGGAAAAGGAAGGGGCCGTTTTTTCGGCCCGGCGGCTGCCTTTCATGGCGGGAGGGCGTTTCGACGGGGGCGAATTCACTTTGCCCGGCAACGTATCCTCCCAATACCTTACGGGCCTGCTCCTGGCGTCGCCCCTGGCGGGGAAGGACACCCTGATCCGCCTGAAGACGCCCCTTGAGAGCGCGGCCTATGTGGACATGACCCTGGACGCCCTGGAGCTCTTCGGTATCCGGGTCAGTCGGGGCGAAGACTATTTCCTGGTGCCGGGCTCCCAGCGCCTGAAGGCGCCCGAGGGCGGCGTCCGCGTGGAGGGCGACTGGAGCGGCGCGGCGTTTCCGCTGTGCCTTGGCGCCCTGGGCGGGGACGTAACGGTACGGGGGCTGAAGGCGGATTCCCGCCAGGGCGACCGGGCCGTCCTCGGGATCCTTTCGAAGATGGGGGCCGTGACCGAAACGGACGGGGACCGCGCCCGGGCCGCCCGGGGGGAGCTTCACGGCATCGACGTGGACGTGAGCGGCATCCCGGACATGGTGCCGGCCCTGGCGGCGGTGATGATGCACGCCCGGGGCGAAAGCCGCCTGTATAACGCCGCCCGCCTGCGCCTGAAGGAGAGCGACCGGCTGGCGACCGTGTGCGCCATGGTGAACGCCCTGGGAGGCGACGCCGAAATAAGGGACGATTCCCTGATCATCCGCGGCAGGGAGGCGGTCCCCGGGGGACGCGCCGACGGGGCCGCAGACCACAGGATCGTGATGGCCGCCGCCGTGGCCGCCAGCGCCTGCACGGGCGAAAGCAGCGTGTCCGACCCCGGCGCGCTGAACAAAAGCTATCCGGCATTCCCGGATGATATCCGCCGTTTGGGAGGGATCTTTGATGTCGTCGACCATGGGTGACCGCGTTCGTATTTCCATATTCGGCCAGAGCCACGGTGAAATGATCGGGGCCGTCATCGACGGGCTCCCGGCGGGGGAAAGGATCGACCCCGACGCCCTCCAGGCCATGATGGCCCGGCGCGCCCCCGGGCAGGCCCTCACCACGCCGCGCAGCGAAAAGGACGCCGTGCGCATCGTTTCCGGCCTGGTCGGGGGCGTGACCTGCGGCGCGCCGCTGTGCCTTATGATCGAAAACACCGACGTGCGCTCCGCCGATTACGAACGCCTGCGCCGCCTGCCCCGGCCCGGGCACGCCGACCTGCCCGCCCACGTCAAATGGAACGGATTCAACGACGTGCGGGGCGGGGGACATTTTTCGGCGCGGCTGACCGCGCCCCTGTGCGCGGCCGGCGGCATCCTGATGCAGCTTTACGCCCGCCGGGGCATCCGCATCGGCGCGCACCTGTACGAAGCGGCGGGCGTAAGGGACACGCCGATGGACCCGATGCGCGTCAGCGAAAAGGACCTGGACGCGCTGCTTGAAGCGCCGCTTCCGGTGTTTGACCGGGAGGCCGGCGAAAAAATGCTCTCCGCCGTCGCCGAGGCGCGCCGGGAGGGCGACAGCCGCGGGGGCATTGTGGAATGCGCCGTCCTGGGCCTGAAATGCGGCCTCGGGGAACCGATGTTCGGCGGGCTGGAAAACCTGATCTCCCGGGCGGTCTTCGCCGTTCCGGCGGTCAAGGGCATCGAATTCGGCGAGGGCTTCGGCGCCGCCCGGCTGCGGGGCAGCGAAAACAACGATCCCTACCGCATGGGAAAGGACGGGCCCGAACCCGTCAGCAACCACGCCGGCGGCATCCTGGGGGGGCTGTCCACCGGCGCGCCCCTCGTTTTCCGGGCGGCCTTCAAGCCCACCCCCTCCATCGCCCTGAAGCAGGACACCGTGGACCTTGCGGAAATGAAGGACGCGTCCCTGGAGATCACCGGCAGGCACGACCCCTGCGTGGCCCTCAGGGCCGTTCCCTGCGTGGAAGCCGCCGCCGCCGCCGCCCTGGCGGACCTGGTGCTTTAAGCCCGGCCGCGGAAAGGCCGCGCGGGCCGTCATGCCCGAACAAAAAAAACGAACGGAGGCCCCATGGAAATAGAAAAGCTCCGCGCCGAGATCGACCGGGTGGACAGCGAACTTATGCCCCTCTTCCTCAGGCGCATGGACCTGTCCGCGGCCATCGCCGGGGAAAAGGCCCGCGCCGGCGCCGCCATCCGGGACCGGGCCCGGGAAAGGGATATCCTGCGCGCCGCGGCCGAACGCGCCGGCGACAAGGCCGAATACGCCCGGCTTTTGTACAACGCCATCCTGGAGTATTCCAGGTCATACCAGCGGGACCTGATCACCCCCGACGACGATTCCGACCTGCCCGAGGAGTGCGAAGAAATGTTCCCCCGGGCCGCGACGGTGGCCTGCCAGGGGGTGGAGGGGGCCTATTCCCAGTCCGCGGCGGACAGGGCCCTGCCCTTTGCCGACATCACCTTCATGCGCACCTTCGAGGGCGTGTTCCAGGCGGTGGAGAGCGGCCTGTGCCGCTTCGGCGTGCTGCCCATCGAAAACAGCGCCCACGGGTCGGTCACCCAGGTGTACGACCTGATGAAGAGCCACCGGTTCTTCATCGTCCGGTCGGTACGGCTGCACATCAGCCACAGCCTGATGGCCCTGCCGGGGGCGCGCCTTGAGGACATCCGGGCGGTCACCAGCCACGAACAGGCCATCGGGCAGTGCAGCCGCTTCATTTCCTCGCTGCCGGACGTCAAAGTGCGCCTCAGCGAAAACACCGCCGTGGCCGCCCGGACCGTGGCCGAAAGCGGGGACAGGACCCTGGCGGCGATCTCCCAGGAGGAATGCGCCGCGCTCTACGGCCTGAACATCCTGCGCAGGGCCATACAGAACACCGACAACAACCACACCCGCTTCATCGTCATCGAAAAGCAGCCCCGGGTCTATCCCGGCGCCAACCGCATATCGATGCAGTTCTCCACCCCCCACACCCCGGGCGCCCTGGCCGGCGTGATCAGCCGTTTTTCCGCCATGGGGCTGAACCTGACCAAGCTGGAAAGCCGCCCGGTGGAGGGCAGCGATTTCCGCTACATCTTTTACGTGGACCTGGAAGCGTCCCTCAGGGACATGGCGGTGAGGCGCATGATCCTGAGCCTCAAAAAGGACCTGCCGCTGTTCACCTTCCTGGGTTCCTATCAGGAGGTATGATATGGACGGCCGTTATTACCTGATCGGTCACCCCCTGGGCCACTCCTTTTCCCCCTCCCTCCACCGCCTTTTCGGGAACGACCGCTACAGCCTGATGGACCTTGAGGAGGAAGAGGTGGGCCCGTTCCTGGAAAGCCGGGAATTTGACGCCCTGAACGTGACCATTCCCTACAAGCGGAAGGTGATCCCCTACCTTGCGCAGCTCTCCCCCCGGGCCCGGGCCATCGGGGCGGTGAACACCGTGCGGAAGCGTCCCGACGGCAGCCTGTACGGCGACAACACCGACGCCGCCGGCTTCCTGGCCCTCGCGGACCGCGCCGGCGTTTCCTTTGCCGGAAGGCATGTGGCGGTCCTCGGCTCCGGCGGCGCCTCCCGCACGGCGGTGTGGGCGGCCAAAGAGCGGGGGGCCGCGTCGGTCACCGTGGTATCCCGCTCCGGGCCGGTGGATTACGGCGCCCTGTATTCCCTGACGGACACCGAGGTGCTGGTAAACGCCACGCCCGTGGGGATGTTCCCCTCCGAGGACGCCATGCCCGCCGACCCCGCCCGTTTCCCGGCGCTGAAGGGCGTCCTGGACCTGGTATACAATCCCCTGCGCACCCTTTTCGTGCAGGCCGCGCGGAAGTTGGGCGTCCCCGCCGCCGGCGGGCTTTACATGCTGGCGGCCCAGGGCAGCGCCGCCAACGCCGTTTTCATGGACCGGGAGGAGGACGCCGGGGAGCTTGAAAGGGTCTTCGCCGCCCTCACCCGGCAGAAGGAGAACCTGGTGCTGTGCGGCATGCCGGGAAGCGGCAAAAGCACCATCGGAAAAATGCTTGCCGAAAGGCTGTCGATGCCGTATATTGATACCGACGAAAAGATCGCCGAACAGGCGGGGATGTCCATCCCGGAGATCTTTTCAAAGCGCGGGGAACAGGCCTTCCGGGACATGGAAAGCGCCGTGATCCGGGAAACCGCCAGGCGCCCGGGGCAGGTGATCTCCACCGGCGGCGGCGCGGTACTGCGTGAGGAAAACCGCCTCAGGATGCGGATGAACGGCCGGGTCTTCCTGATCCGCCGCCCCGTGGACGCCCTGGCGACCGACGGGCGTCCCCTCAGCCGGGACACGGAAGCGCTCATGGCCATGGAAAAAGCGCGCGCCCCCCTGTACGCCCTGGCCGCGGACTCAGCCGCGGACAACCTGACTACCCCGGACGACGCCGTCCGGGCGATCCTGGAGGACCTGAAATGCGTATCCTTGTGATCAACGGACCCAACCTGAACATGCTCGGGATCCGCGAACCCGATATCTACGGGAAGCGGACCTTCCGCGACCTGGAGCAAAGCGTCCGCGCCTGGGCAGGAGAAATCGGCCTGGACGTGGAACTTTACCAGAGCAACCACGAGGGAGACATCGTGGACCGCATCCAGGCCGCGCTGGGACGCTTCGACGGCATCCTGATCAATCCCGCCGCCTACACCCACACCTCCGTGGCCATCCTGGACGCCCTCAAGGCCGTCGGGCTGCCCGCCTGCGAGGTGCACCTGAGCGACATCTCGAGCCGGGAGGAGTTCAGGAAGTTTTCCTACGTTTCCCTTTACGCCGGGAAGACCATCGCCGGAAAGGGCTTTGACGGTTACCGCGAGGGGCTTGTGTGGCTCCGGGACCGGATCGGCGCAGGAGGACCGTGAAGCGGCGCTTTTTTAAGCCGCGACTACTTTGACAGGAGGAAAATATAAAATGTACATTGCCTCTCCCGAACGCTACGGACATTTTGAATACAACCGCTGCGGAAAAAGCGGCCTGAAGCTGCCCCCGGTATCCCTGGGACTGTGGCACAACTTCGGTTCTTCCGGCAGCTACGACAATATGCGCGCCATGTGCACCACCGCCTTCGACCAGGGGATCACCCATTTCGACCTGGCGAACAATTACGGCCCGGAGGCGGGCAGCGCCGAGGAGAACTTCGGCCGCATCCTCCGGGACGACCTGATGCCCTGGCGGGACGAGATCCTGGTGTCCACCAAGGCGGGCTATTACATGTGGCCCGGCCCCTACGGGGAATGGGGCAGCCGCAAATACCTGATGGCCAGCCTCGACCAGAGCCTCAAACGCATGGGCCTTGATTACGTGGACATCTTCTATCATCACCGGCCCGACCCCGACACCCCCCTGGAGGAGACCATGGAGGCCCTGGGGGACATCGTCAGGCAGGGCAAGGCCCTGTACGCCGGCATCAGCAACTACAACGGGGAACAGATGACCCGGGCCGCGAAGATCTGCCGGGAAAGGCATATCCCCCTTATCATCAACCAGAACCGCTATTCCATTTTTGACCGTTCCATCGAGCAGAACGGCCTGAAAAAGGCCGCCGGGGACGAGGGCCTGGGCATCATCTGCTTTTCGCCCCTGGCCCAGGGCCTTCTGACCGACAGGTACCTGAACGGCATCCCGGAGGATTCCCGCATCCGCACCGACGGACGCTTCCTGAAGGACAGCGCCCTCACCGAGGAGCGCCTGGAAAAGATCCGCGCCCTCAACAGCCTGGCGCTCGAAAGAGGCCAGTCCCTGGCCCAGATGGCCCTGCAGTGGGTATTGAAGGACAGCGTGGTCACGTCGGTGATCATCGGCGCTTCCAGGCCAGCTCAGATCCTGGACAACGTACGCTGCGCCTCCGGCGCGCCCTTTACCGGGGAGGAGCTTGAATTCATTGACAGAAACAGCTGATCCGGGGATCTTTTCCCAAATGAAGTCCGGGGACAGCCTGGACGTGCTGCTTTCGGTGACCGGCGAGAACCGTTCCCCCGGCGGGGACGAGCCCGAGACCATCCGGGTGGTCACCCTGGGGACGCTCCGCCGCCTTGACGGGGGCTGGGTATTGGAATATACCGAATCCGATCCCGAGGGGAACGGCTCCCAGAAGGTGGTCATTACCCTGTCAGGCGGCCGCGCCGTGATGGAACGCACCGGCGATTTTTCCACCACCATGGTATTCGAAAAGGGCAGGCGCTTCGACGGGGCCTACCGCACCCCCTGGGGCGACCTGGCCATGGGCATCTACACCGTGCAGGTGAACTTTTCCTTCGGGGCGGACCAGGCCTGGCTGCGCCTGGTGTACCAGGTGGACATCCAGGGCAGGTTCACCGCGATGCACGACCTGACCCTGCGCCTCGCGCCCAATGACTGACCTGTTGGGCGAATTGAAAAAGGACCTTGCCTCCCGCCTGCCCCCCGGCGCTCCCGTCCGGTTGTCCCTGAGGAAGGACAGCCTGTTCTTTGCGGACCTGAGGCGCTTTGAGGGCGCCCTGCCGCCGGGGGAAGGCTGGCGCGCCCGGGAGGAGGGCGGCATATGGTTTTTTACGCCGGAAGCGGAGCTTACGGACAGGCTGTGCCCCGGGGAAGAGGACCCCGAATTCCCCCCGGGCCCCATGGGGCGCTTTGCGGGCCTCCTTTACCTTTACCGGGAGGAAGGGCCCGCGGACGAAGGCTTTACGCTCCTCCTGCTGCGCGTCCTGGGCAGGGCGCGCCTTAAGCAGAAGGCCGGCGTCCTTCTGCCGCCCTTAAAAGCGGCCTATGCCCGCGGCCTGGCCGCGAAAAAAAAGATTAGGACCCGGACCACCGCCATGATTGCCCTTGAGGCGGCCCGGATCCTGGAAGGGGACCGGCAATGGATATCCTTGTGATCGGCGGCGGCGCCTCCGGACTGGCCGCCGCCATTTGCGCGTCCTCCGCCGCCCGGGTGACCGTGCTGGAAAAAGAGGAGCGGCCCGGCAAAAAGATCCTGGCCACCGGCAACGGGCGCTGCAACCTGATGAACGACGGGGAACCCAGGTATTTCCACGGCGAAAAATTCGCGCGATCGGTCCTTGGGCCGGACGGGCCCCGGCGGCTGCGCGCCTTTTTCGACGATATCGGGCTCAACGTGATGTCCCGGGCGGAGGAGGACGGACGGGTGTACCCCGCCACCCACCAGGCCGCCTCGGTGCTGGACGCCCTCAGGGCCACCTGCGCCCGCAGGGGCGTGCGCATCCTGGCATCCAGCCCCGCCGACATGATCGAAACGCGCGGCGGCGCGTTCCGCGTGCGGGCCGGGGGGCAGTGGCACAGCGCCGACCGGGTCATCGTATCCTGCGGCTCGCCCGCCGGCACCGGGGAACGAAAAGGATCCTACGGCCTTGTGACCGGCCTGGGGCACGCCATGGTGCCCCTCCTCCCCGCCCTGTGCCCCCTGGAATGCGACATGCGGTCCCTGGGGGCGCTGAAGGGGCTGCGCATCCCCGCCGTGGCGACGCTGAAGGCGGACGGCGCGCCGGTGGCCCAGGCCGGGGGCGAGGTGCTGTTCGGCGACCGGGGGGTGAGCGGCATCGCCGTGATGCAGCTTTCCGCCGACGCGGCCGCGCGTGCGGGATCCCATGTCACCCTGTCCCTGGACCTGTCGCCCCTCCTGGACATCGCCCCGCGGGATCATTTCCGCTTTGCTTACGGCCGTGACGCGTTCCGCGCGCCCGGGGACGCGCGGGCGCTCCTCTTATCCCGCCTGAAGCGCCTGCCCCGGGAGGACTTGTTCACCGGGCTCCTCCCCCGGGTGCTTGCCGGCGTCATCGACCGGGGGCGCCCCGGCGCGGAGGAACTGGCCGGGCGGCTGACGGACTTCACCCTTACCGTCACCGGCGTCCGCGCCGACGCGGCCCAGGTGATGCGCGGGGGCATCGATACCGCGCTTTTCGATCCCCGCACCATGGAAAGCCGTTTGGTTCCCGGACTGTACTGCACCGGCGAAATGCTGGACGTGGACGGGGACTGCGGCGGATTCAACCTGATGTTCGCCTTCCTCAGCGGCATCGCCGCCGGAAGCAGCTGCGTTTCTTGATCTTTTTCCGCCTGTATGCTTTCCCCTTTTTTCGATTACTTTGGAGGCACATATGGATTACGTTTCCCTCTCCCCCGGCACCCTCCTTTCCCCCGTGCCCGCCGTGCTGGTTTCCTGCGCCGACGAAAACGGGCGCCCCAACGCGCTCACCGTCGCCTGGGCCGGCACCGTCTGTTCCGACCCGCCGATGGTGTCGGTCTCCATCCGCCCCGGGCGCTATTCCCACGGCCTGATCTCCTCAAGCGGCGAATTCGTCATCAACCTGTGCTCCGAGGACATGCTGGCGGACGTGGATTACTGCGGCGTCCGCTCCGGCCGGGACGGGGACAAGCTTTCCGCCCGGGGCATGGAATGCGTGAGTGTGGAGGGCATGGCCCGGGCCCCGGGCATCGCCGGCGCGCCGATGCACCTGGGCTGCCGTGTGGAAAAGGTGCTCCCCCTGGGCAGCCACGACCTGTTCATCGCAAGGATCGTATCCCTGCGCGTCCGGGAGGACCTGGTGGACAAAAAGGGCGGCATCCACCTGGAAAAGGCCCGCCTCACGGCCTACAGCCACGGGGTGTATTACGCCCTGGGAAAGGCCCTGGGCTTCTTCGGGTTTTCCGTCGCCTCCCCCGACGTGCTCAGGCGGCGCATGAAAGCCCTGAAGTAAGGCTTTGCGTTTTTCCGTATTCCTTGCCTTGCCGTCGGGATTGTGCTATACTGGTAAATACCACAGGAAAGGAGTGCAGCCCGCATGGATGATTACAAGCTTGTGATCCACGGCGAAAACGCGCTGAAGGGCGATACCTATGTATCCGGCGGGAAAAACACGTCGGTCGCCGTGATCCCGGCCGCGCTCCTTTGCGACGAGCCCTGCGTACTGGAAAACATCCCCGATATCGAGGACGTGCACGTGCTGGTGGAGATCCTCCGCCTGCTGGGCGCCGACATCTCCTTTGACCCGGCGTCCAAGCGCATGGAGATCGACCCCACCACCGTGACAAAGTGCCAGGTGCCCTATGCCTACACCCAGAAAATGCGCGCGAGCTATTACCTGATCGGCGCGCTCCTCGGCCATTGCGGCGAGGCGGAGGTGGGCTATCCGGGCGGCTGTTCCATCGGGAACCGCCCCTTCGACCTGCACATCAAGGGCTTCAGGTCCCTGGGCGCGAACGTGGAGGACCGCTGGCCCACCATCACCGCCACCGGGCCCCTGGAAGGCGCCGGCGTCTTTTTTGACCGGATCACCGTCGGCGGCACCATCAACGTGATGATGGCCGCGGCCAAGGCCGAGGGCAACACCATCCTGTACAACGCCGCCAGGGAGCCCCACGTGGTGGACCTGGCCAACTTTATCAACTCCATGGGCGGCTCGGTCAAGGGCGCCGGCACCGACACCATCCGCATCAAGGGCGTAAAGCGCCTGCACCATTCCACCTACGCGGTCATCCCGGACCAGATCGAGACCGGCACGCTGATGATCGCCGCCGCGGCCACCCGGGGCGAGGTGACCATCCACGGCTGCATCCCGACCCACATGGAAAGCCTGACCGCAAAGCTGTTGGAAATGGGCGTGCCCGTCACCGAATCCGACGACGCCATCAGGATCGGCGTCCTGCGCGGGCACCGGGCCGTGAACATCAAGACCCAGGAATACCCCGGGTTCCCCACCGACCTCCAGCAGCCCATGTCGGCCATGCTCACCATGGCCAAGGGCCGCAGCGTCGTGATCGAATCCATTTTTGAAAACCGCTTCAAACACCTGCGGGAAATGATGCGCATGGGGGCCCAGGTCACCCTGCTGGACCAGACCGCCATCATCGACGGCGTATCAAAGCTGTACGGTTCCCCCGTCACCGCCACCGACCTGCGCGCCGGGGCCGCCCTGGTGGTCGCCGGGCTGATGGCCCAGGGCGATACCGAGATCTATGAGCCCGGCTTCATCACCCGGGGCTACGAACGCCTTGAGGAAAAGCTGCGCTCGCTGGGCGCGGATATCCGCCGGGAAAAGATTTAAGGAGCCTAATCATGAACGCCTTCGAAACGCTCGGCCTCACGGAAAACGCCCCCGAAGCGGATATCCGTCGGGCTTATCACGCCCTGGTCAAAACCTGCCATCCGGATCTTTTTTCCGATTCGGACGAACAGGCCGCCGCCCAGGAAAAAATGATCCAGCTGAACCTGGCCTACCGGGAGGCCCTGCAGCGCTGCTCCGGCCGCCCGTCCCCCAGCCATTACGTGGTCCTCAGCCCGGAAAAGGCCATGGCCATGGCCCAGACCTATTACGAGCGCAGGCAGTACGACCGGGCGCTGGTGCAATTGAGCCACATCGAAGAAAAAACCGCCCCCTGGTATGCCCTCCAGGGCAATATCCTGATGGGCATGGGGCAGTATCAAAGCGCGCTGCAGTCCTTTAAGGTGTGCACCCGCATGGACCCGGAAAACAGGGACTACCACGAGGCGACCCTCCGGGCCGCCGTCGCCGTCCGCAAACACCAGCAGATCCACTACCGCATCGCCGACTGGGCCAGGGGCCTTTTGAAAAAATGACCCGTTCCGCGCCTGCGCGTCTCCGCTTTCCGCGGGGCTTTTTTATTTTTCCCTTTTTTTGTGTTTTCAGGCGTGAAGCGGGCATTCACCGAGCAAGGGGGTCCCGGATCGAATGGGAAAGAGTCCGGGGGGGACTGTTATCGGTGGAGGGCAGGCCGGCAGGCCCCGGACGGTGGATGCGAACGTCAGTGAGCAGACGGATGAAGTTCCCCCGTCATTCCCGCTCGGAACAGCTCAACTGTCTGATAGGTAGACGATCCCGCGTGAATTCCTGATCCGCCGCGTCCGCAATGTGTGGCAGGGGGAACCTCATCCGGCGGCTGCGCCGCCACCTTCCCCAAACGGGGGAAGGCTTACGAGGTCTTCCTTGCGGCGAGTTTCATGGAGAGAGATGCTGTAACGATTCGCCATTCAGGAGCAGCATACCGGCGCATGCAGCAGGTGCGGCGCTATTGCCTTCCCCTCAGGGGGCCCGAAGCGCCCGGAAAACAGTCCGGTGGACTGTTTTCAGCGGAGGGCGGGCGTCAGCCCGTGATGCCTTCCCCGCGGCGGGGAAGGTGGCGGCAAAGCCGCCGGATGAGGTTCCCCCCCAAGCAGCATACCGAGAACGCATGGAAACAAAAATGCCTCCCCGATCGGATACCGACTTAACAGGACGAGATACGGAGAACGGGGACGACGGGGAACGGAGAACCTCATCCGTCATCGCGCTTAAGGCGCGATGCCACCTTCCCCTGAGGGGAAGGCTTACGGAGTCTTCCTTGCCGCGGGTTTCAAAGAGGCAGTGGCTTTGCTATTTCACCATTTAGGCGCAGCAGTTTAGCGTATGCATCAGGTGCGGCGACATTGCCTTCCCCTCAGGGGGCCCGAAGCGCCCGGAAAACAGTCCGGTGGACTGTTTTCAGCGAAGGGCGGGCAGCAGCCCCGGACGGTGGATGCGAACGTTAGTGAGCAGACGGATGAGGTTCCCCCGTCATTCCCGCTTGGGACTGCTCAACCGTCTAAAGAATAAACGGTCCCGCGTGAATTCCTAATCCGCTGCGTTCGCGATGTGCGGCAGGGGGAACCTCATCCGGCGGCTGCGCCGCCACCTTCCCCAAACGGGGGAAGGCTTACGAGGTCTTCCTTGCTGCGGGTTTTAATGGGAGAGTGTTGGCAGTTTGCCATTCAGGCTCTTCA
>JAFXUZ010000061.1 GCA_017524725.1 Clostridia bacterium
ACCGATCCTGCGGGAACGGTTCGGGGTGTCGTTCCGCTTCACTCCTCGCCGGAGCGGCATCGGGACCGTGTACCCGATAGGCCGTTACATGCCGCTGAAGCGGATGATAATCGGAGGGAGATCCCTCCGATACCTCCCCTCAGCTGCCATACGTTCGTTCTCCTTCACACACAACTGAACAGTTACGTTTCCAAACAGCTGCGTCAGGCGTGCCCGTCGCGGTATTTCCTCAGCCAGTTTTCGTCCGGGCAGTCTCCGTCCCCGGCCGCTGCGCATCCGTGGCACAGGTCGTCCGCCATTTGTGTGATCACGGGCAGCATTTCCAGGTCCGTTTTCCATTTTTCTTCGATGGCGCCCTCACCGATGAAAGCCCCCAGGATATTCCCGGCCACGGCGCCGGTGGAATCGCTGTCGCCGTCATGGTTGACCGCCGCGATCATGGCCTTTGAAAAGTCGTCCGGATAACGCAGGCAGCAGTAAAGGGCAATGGCAAGCGCTTCGTCCCCGGTCCAGCCTTCGCCGATGGAGCGGATGTGATCAACGTCCTTTCCTTCGACGGCAGACAGTTTTTCGGCCCAGACGATCAGTTTTTCCATGGCGTCAAGGTTTTCATCGGACACCCTGCCGCGGTAAATGGTCCTGACCGTCTGCCACGCTTCGTCCGCCGCCGCACGGATCGTTTTTGCGCCGTCTCCGTAGACGCCGACGCCGATCATATGCGTCATGACGGCGGCCGGAAGCCAGCCCAGCGGATGCCCGTGGGTGATGGCGGCGATCTCGGCCCCTAATTCGTCCAGGGACCTTCGGTCCTCGTCCGTTTCGGGCCTGTAATACAGGGCGACGGGCGCCACCCTCATGACGCCGCCGCAGCCCTTGCTGTTGTTGATGGGTTTTACCGTGGTGCCCATTTTGCCGGACCTGATCGCCGCCAGGCAGGTAAGGCCGGGCGCCCTGGGCACGTGGAGCGCAGGGATCTCAAACAGCCAGCAGCGGTGGTCCATCCTGATCACGTCCGCCCCGGGCTCCTGGGTCAGCATCCATTCCCTGTACGCCTGATGGACATATTCGGTTATCGGCTTATGGACGCCCTTCAGGCGCTTTTCCGTTTCGCCGATCAGGATGCCGTTTGCCGTAAACAGCGTCATCTGCGTATCGTCCGTAATGATCGCCGACCCCGTCCGGCGGTCTGGGGCATATTTCAGGATCCCTTTCAGCCCGTACTTTACTATGATCTGGTTCCATGACATGAATTCCACGGGATACCCGAGCGCGTCGCCGACCGCGCCGCCGATCAGGCTGCCCCTGATGCTGTCCAGGGCTTTTTCCCTTTCCTCCCGGAGCACGGGGGCGCTTTTTCCGCCGGCCGAGGCGGCCTGTATCCGGTTTTCTTCCTGCCGGTTGAAAACATCATCCATTTCGCGGGTCCATCCCCTTTTCATTCTTCCAAAGCAGTCTCCGGACGGTCTGGGACTTGTCCTCCGGAATCAGGCTGATATATCAGAACAGGCCCAGCACGCGGCCGGTATCAGTATCCACGTCCACGCGCCGGTACGCGGGATTGCTGCCGGTTCCCGGCATCATGCTGATGGCCCCGGCCATCGGGCACAGGAACCTGGCGCCGCCGTATTCCAGAATATCCATGATGGGCAGCCGCCAGCCCCTGGGAACGCCCTTCAGTTTGGGATCGTGGGACAGGGAAAGGTGGGTCTTGACCATCATGGTGCAATAATCCGCATATTTGGGGTCTGTTTCGAAGCGCTGCGCCTTTTCCAGCGCCAGGGGCGCCCAGTCGACGCCGTCCGCGCCGTAGACTTCCCTGGCAATCAGCTCCACCCTTTCCCGCAGGGGCATATCCAGGGGGTACAGGGGAGTGAATTCCGTTTCTTTCTCACACGCCTCGACGACGGCGTTCGCAAGCTCCAGGGCGCCTTCGCCGCCGTAACGCCAATGCTCCGACAGGGCGCACCTGACGCCCTGCTCCCTGCAGAGCGACCTTACCAGGTTGATCTCGGCGTTGGTATCCGTGTGGAACCTGTTGATGCAAACGACGGGGACGATGCCGGATTTTTTGACGTTCCTCACGTGGTGGAACAGGTTTTCACAGCCTTTTTCAAGCAGGGCCAGGTTTTCCCGGGTGTATTCCTCCGGCAGGGGCCTTCCCGGCACCACTTCCGGCCCGCCCCCGTGCATCTTCAGCGCGCGCACGGTGGCCACCAGCACGGAGCAGTTCGGCTTCAGCCCCGACAGCCTGCATTTCACGTTCCAGAACTTTTCAAAGCCGATATCCGCGGCGAAGCCGGATTCCGTCACATGGTAATCGAACAGTTTCAGGCCCAGCCGGTCGCCGATCACCGAGGACTGGCCGATGGCGATGTTTGCGAAAGGCCCGGCGTGTACCAGGCACGGCTGGTGCTCCCCGGTGTAGCAAAGCGTCGGGTTGATGGTGTTCCGCATCCACGCGGTCATCGCCCCGGCGACCTCCAGGTCCTCGGTGGTGACCGGATTGCCCTTTTTGTCGTATGCCAGCACGATCCTGCCGATCCGCTCGCGCAGGTCCTTCAGGTCCCGCGCCACGGCGAGGATGGCCATCAGCTCCGACGATACGGCGATGTTCGCCCTGGTCGTCATCCTGTAACCGTTCATTTTGCCTTCAGCCAGGCCGATCTCCATTTTGCGCAGGGCCTGGCAGCAGAAGTCGAGGACGAAGCTCCATTCCACCCTTTCCGGATCGATATCCAGCCTTTTCAGGCCGATGGAAGCCAGCTTTTCGTCGTCATAATTCCTCTCGTGCTGCATGCGCGCGTTCAGGGCCGTCATGGCCAGGTTATGCGCGTTCATGATGTCGTTGATATCCCCGGTGAGCCCCAGGGAAAACTCCGTCATGGGGATCAAAAGGGCATTGCCGCCGCCGGCCGCGGACCCCTTCACGTTCATGGTGGGGCCACCGGAGGGCTGGCGCAGGCAGCCGCCCACTTTTTTGCCAAGCTTCCCCAGGCCCTCGATCAGGCCGAGGGACGTGGTGGATTTTCCCTCGCCCAGGGGCGTGGGCGTGATGGCGGTGACCTCGATGTATTTGCCGTCGGGCTTATCCTTCAGCCGGTCCATGATCCTGATGAAGTTCAGTTTCGGTGTGCGGCCGTAGGGAATGATCTCGTCGGGCTTCAGCCCCATTTTTTCGCAGAATTCTTCCACAGGCGGAAGGGTTTTTTCAGCTTCTTCGGCTATCTGCCAATCCTTGTAGATCGTAGGGTCCAGCATACAAATCCCCCTGCTGTTTTATAATGACACAATGATTATAAAACATAAACACGATCCATGCAAGGGAAACACGTCCCACGGCCACGGCTCACGCATGAATGCGTGGACCGGCAGGGCCCGGAGCGCCAGGATAAAGTGCAGTGCACTGTTCTCAGCGAAGGGCGAGGGCAGCCTGTGTTGCCTTCCACGGGGTGTAACCCGGAGTGCCTGGAAAACAGTCCGGCGGACTGTTTTCAGCAAAGGGCGGGCGGCTGCCCCGGATGGTGGCGGCGGAGCCACCGGATGAGGTCGTCGCCCCCGGCACACCGCCTTCATCTGCATTGGATACCCCGTCATCGCTACTATCCTGCAGCTGCGTACCGGACGGACGACCTCATCCGTCTCCTCGCTGACGCTCGGATCCACCTTCCCCAACCCGGGGAAGGCTTACGAGGTCTTTCTTGTCGGTTGAACAGATTTGGAGCGTATCGGCTCATGGATCATAACCAGCCCCTGTACAGCATATGGCGGGCTCATCCACCGCCTCACGGCGGTCCCCCTTCTCTGCGGACGTCATAAGGTCATGGGACACCCCGCCCACCTATGGTGGGCACCCCATGACAATGGACA
>JAFXUZ010000004.1 GCA_017524725.1 Clostridia bacterium
ATTGAAGAGCCTGCTTTCCTGGACCGGCGACGCGGTAAGCTATACCCTGCAGGGCTTTTCCGCCCTGCTGGCCCCCACCTATACCGCCATCGGCGTGCAGTTGGAAGAGGGCCTGGAAGCGCTGGGCGCCTACCGGGTGGACAGCCTGCTTGGGAACATCCTGAACCTGCTTTACGTGAAGGTCTCCGCCCAGGTCGACCTGGGCGAAAGGGAGAGCGTGGCCGTATACAGCGTAAAGGACGGGGAGATCGGCGAACTGCTTTCCGAAGGGACGGACAGCGGCAGCATTGCCCTGGGGAATGCCGAGGGCTTTGCCGTGGTGAAGGACAGCGGATACCGCCACATGACGTTTGACCTTGGACAGGTGACGTTGGACGGCATGATGCCCAAGGCTGCGGAAGCGGAGGCAACGGATGTCGCCCGGGAATATGCCGATTTTGCCAAAGAGGGAACTGTACTTGCGGCTTATGATATCAGCATTGGTGAAAACGGTGAAAAATATCAGCCGGACGCTGATCATCCTGTGGATGTAAGTATCGATGTACCTGATATCGAAGAAGTGGTAGAGCTCCATATATGGCACATCAAAGAAGACGGAACAACAGAAGAAATATCGAATTTTACAGTCGAAGGCAGCCATGTTCGTTTTACTTCTGCCGGATTCTCGGTTTATGCCATTGTTGATGGCGATGAAAGCACGCCGGGTACGGTATCACGCAAATATTCTTTCTTCACGGATGATACCTTCGGAACGCCGTACACATTTGTCAATGAAAATGGCGTTACAACGTCTGTTCAGTATGTCACTGAAGACGGTACACTGTATAATCCGGATTCTCCCGGTGAAGTGGAAGGCAAGCAGTTCATCGGATGGGCGGCACAGGATGGTACAGTTATTATCCCGGCAGGTGAAGAAGGCGTCACGATCACCGGGATCACCGGGACTAATGAAGAGGTCAAGCTTTATCCGAGATATGATGATGTTTATTATCTGGAATACTATGATGAACATAACCATATTTTCAAAACAGAAAACTCTGCCAACGGGGATTTTACTGTCGATTCCAATGGTAATGCCAGCCTGAAGGACGGAGAAGATTGGCGTATCGTGTACCAGCCCGACAGCAGTACACAGGCATTCCTTGGGTGGACGACAAATCACAGTGCAGCAGCGGGTTCTGAAGTTTCAACAGTGGACTTCACGGATGCGGCTGATAAAATAATCAAATTGTATCCGGTCAAGGCTGATGTTTATTGGATCCACTTTGATAAAAATGACCTGGTTGACGGGGAGTCTACCGGAGCATTGTATGTTGCGCCTAAATATGTTTTGATGGGAAATTCATATAACGATCAATACAACAATGCGGAATTGCCGACTACGACCCGCCCGGGATATAGATTTGTCGGTTGGTACTATAAAGATAATAATGATAATTTAACCCTTGCATTTGACAAATCAGCTGTTCTTTCCGGTGACGTTACTGTTTATGCTAAGTGGGAGCCGGCTGCACAGACATATACGATCATTATTTTGCAGCAGGCGATCTCAGATTCTGTGATTGCGACTGATGAAGAAAAAATGTACGATTACAGGGATTCGTACACCATTGAAGGTGTTACGGGTGGTTCTGCGACAATTTCCGACGAGTATAAAGGACTGAATATTTCAGGTTTCCGATACGATAGGTGTGACTCCGATACAACAATTGCGGCAGATGGCAGTACAGTCCTTAATGTTTATTATGATAGGGAAATTGTTACATTTAACTTTTATATTTACGGTAAACCCGGAGTAGGGGGATATTACTATGGTGTAGATAATAATAAAGCCAATAGTGATTACAATAATAATACTACCATATATGGTTTAGACGCAAATGGAAATAAAGTTTCATTAACACGTCGTCAGACATCAACAATAACAACACATTATCTATCACAATCAGATAATGGAGCGGAATATACTGGAGATATATATGAGAGAAGTGGTTATTCTTTCGTAATTGCTTCGTTACCCTATGATACCGGTAAACAATATTATTATATCTCTGGTTGGTATGCTTACACATTAACATGGGTTACAAAAAATATACCAGTATATTCATGGTTTTTAAACGGTGAAGAGTATAGCGGCCCTTTATATGAGTACAAAAATGTAAATAATGGTAATACGAATCAGTGGTATGTTTACAAAATCATGTCAGGTCTTTATGGCAGTTCGCTTAATGGAGAATGGCCCGCTAGCGATGGCTATTGGTGGTATTCAGGATATAATAATCAAAATCAAGGTTCTGGCACCCGGACCACAATGCTTGACGCTTTTCTTCCGACCAGTAATGATATGACCGTAAATTTTTATGGTTCTAAAGCAAACGGTACTACTAAAATCAGTTTCTATCAGCAGAATATTGATGATGAAGGATATACTTTAGCCAATGAAGTAACATCCGCAAATGCTGGTTTTAACCTTTCAGATAAGTATAACGGTTTTACATTGGTTTCATATCGTACATTACGTAGTAGTCGTTGGAGCGAGTGGATAACAGTCGGAGAATTAATGGAAAATAATGGTAATTATTATTATGATGCCGATCCCTATACCAATGGATATCAGAATGTTTCCTCAGGTTACAGCGAATTGGAGATCCGTTTTAAACGGAATAAATATACTATAGATTATCTTGATGGATTCAGTCATAGCAATGCTAACCTCGGCTCAGTGGACGCTTTGTTTGGAAAGCAGTTGTCTGAGTACGACAGAGCTGATCCAGGAGTAACACATGAAGGATACAAGTTTACAGGATGGTATACAGATCCGGACTGTAAGACCCTGTTTGATTTTTCAAAAACAATGCCTGCGAATAATATTGCGTTATATGCGGGGTGGGAAAAACTGAAATACAGGGTTTGGATCCAGCCAAATGGTGGTGTACTTTCAGAAACAGAGTCCACTTACTTTAGAAACGAGTGGGGTCAACTGATCCAGTCGTATGACGATGTGGAAACTACCGGCCGAAACTATTATGAGGACGAAGCGGGTGAATACAGCTATGTATATATCTGTGACCCTTCAAATGTTGATCTGCCGCGTGCGGCATACTATAAAAAAACTACTGATTTAAGCCCTAGTGCTCCGTTTGTAAAGAAAAACGAAGACGGGACCACGGTAACTGTCTATTACGATGAAAGAGCCCATACGGACGGTAAACATTATAAACAACAGCAGAATGTGTATCAGTTCGTCGGATGGTATAAGGTTGGCGGAACGATAAGCGAGGATACGCCGCCGGAGATCCGTGAAAGCGATGAGCTGACCCTGTGGAATTTTAATACCCCTGTCACGGAAAATACTGCTATCCGTGCCATATGGAAGCGAGTGGGTTCGTTCAGTGTCAGCTATGACGCCAATATGTATGATGAAAACGGAACAGAGATTTTGGTACCTGGAGCGACCGGAACAGTGGTTCCGAATCAGACAGAATACACTTACGGCGATCTTGCGCAGGCCATTGCAGGCGCATCCCCGACCTTGATCCCGGAGAATTACACATTTGTGGGATGGAAAACACCCGCCGGCGAAACAATTCAGCCTGACGATGTTTTCACCATTCATTCGGCGCTTGCAAAATTGGAGAGCGGCGCCGGAACAACTGATCCGAAATATGTGTATACGCTTACTGCGGTTTACAAGCAGATCGGGACCACGAGCATAACCTATGATATCAACTGTCCGAACGGTTCGATGGTAACAAGCGGACAATTGACGGATTATGGATCGCAGGCGGGGAATACGCAGACCACTACGGGTAATAATACCATCAGCGATCTGCTGGTCAACGGCGCGGTCGTTCTATCAGACGGATCCGGTTTTGCGGTCAGTGGTGGGTATAAGCTGATCGGATGGAGCGATAAGCCCATTGATCCGACAGCTGCAGGCTATGACATTAAGCTTGAGAACGGTGCCTTCACCGGTACGATCCCCAATGAAACAACGCTTTATCATCTCGGCGGAACATACGGTGTAGACGGTGACAGCAACACTTTATGGGCAGTGTGGGAAAAAGTTGAAGAAGTGACCCTCACGCTGAAAAAACTTGTGACCGGAGCCATGGGAGACAGGACAAAGGAGTTTACCATTACCATAAATATATCTGATCCCGAAGATGTAAGCTATACCGTTACGAAGAATGGGACTTTGCTTGCGATAACTGACAATTCGTTTACGATAAAGGATAATGATACTGTTGTGATCGGCGGATTGCCTGTAGGAACAGTGATCACCCTTACCGAAAACGACAATCAGGGAGGGGTCTACACCAAGACTTGGATGAAGAAAAACGAAACGACACCTTCGTCCGATAACAACAGTCTTACAATAACGATGACAGATGATTTTGAGTATACCCTTACAAATTATCTTCCTGCTGTTGCGCCCACCGGTTACCGTGTAACCGTTACTCCTTACCTGATGATGCTCCTTGCGGGCGTTGCGCTGCTCCTGCTGCGCGCAAGGCGCGCGGCTGAAAAAGGGGGTGGTGCGGTTTGATCGATTGGGTTACGGCCCGGACAGTGCCCCGGGCCCGCGGTAAACCGCCGCCCATCGGCATGAACGCCCGCGGAGAAGGGCGGGCAGGCCGGGCGAGGGGGGACCCCCCGCCGGCGCGGAGCTTCCCCGGATGGGAACGACCTTTTCGAGGAGGTGACGCGCATTGAAAGCGTTCGTCACAGGGACGGCAGGTGAGGCCGGCACCGTGTGACCGAATACCGGAGCGAACGGACAGCGCTTTTGACCGCCCCTTGGGGACGGCAGAAGCGGCAGGGACCGACCCGCGAAGCTTTCGCGGCAGGGCCACCGGAATGTGGCGGAAACAAATAACTACGTCCGATAAGGACGGAAAAAGGAGAATGGATATGTTGAAAAAGATCAGCGCATTGCTTCTGGCACTCGCCATGGTGATGAGCCTGGCGAGCGTCGCCTGGGCGGCGGATGCTGTTCAGTTAACAGACGGTGAAATCGGTGGCAGCGTTTCATTTGCAACCGATAATCCCCAATCTCAGGGGAAGACTATCAAGATCGCTAAAGAGCTGACGGTTTTTAATGTTAATGAAACTACCATTAATGCGCCGACCATAAGCTATACGTACGCGATCACTGCCGGCTCTGCTAATAAAAGCATCACCGATGCTACGTCGGATCATGCGAACGGCACTGCGGTTACTGTAAAAACGAAGGCAGGTGTTCAGCCTGAGAAAGTGACTCTGACAGGAACTTCCACTAATACCATCGCCTGGACTCCAACTGAAACTGTTACCGCCAGCGATGATGGTACAGCAAACATCAAATACCTGACGATCGATTTCTCTGATGTTTTCTTTGGTGCGGCAGGCGTATACCGTTATGTTCTTACCGAAACACTGCCTACTTCATATGCTGCTTGCGGTGTTACAGAAACAACCAGCACTGAGAATCCCCATGTCCGCTATCTTGATGTCTATGTCCGTCCGGCTCCCACTGGCTTTACAGATGGTACTGCAACCGCTGATTGGGATATTTATGGTTATGTTTGTTTGCTCGAGAATGAGGAAATTACAGATGGCGGCGACACCGCGACGACCGGCGCTGTCAAGACCAACGGATTTGTCGCAGGAACAAATGACGGCACTGCGTACCTTGCGGACCAGTACTATACCTATAATGTGACAGTCAGTAAGACTGTTACCAATGATAACTACGCTAAGGCGACCCATCTGTTCCCGTTTACCGTAATCTTTACAAACGCTACTGTAACTCAGCCTGTTGATATCATCGGTCCTGCTGAAGTAACAGGGACAAAAGAAGGATGGACTGATCCTGTGTCTGCAGCACTCTCTGCAGGTACGACAAAAGGTATCGTCAAGATCAAAGACAGCGCCTCTGTTAAGTATATCGGTATTCCCAATGGTACTCAGGTTGAAGTCTATGAAACAAATGATGTTCCTGGCGTGACTTATCAGGTAACCACAGTAACTGATAAAGGGACTCCTGCGATTGATAAGGCTGTGATTTCCGGTACAACTCCCGATGCAGCAGAAGCCCAGACCACAAAGGCTGATTATCAGTCTACTAAAACAACTATCACTACTACTGTTGATACAGACGATGATGTGGACCACACCATCGAGGTCGACAACAACCTGCAGCTCATTTCCCCGACCGGCGTGACCCTGCGCATCGCTCCTTATGCCCTGATCCTGTTCGCGGGCATGGCCCTGCTGCTGGTCAGCCGCCGCCGCAAGGCTGTGGTGGAAGAGTAACACCCTGAAACGATCGCAAGTCAGTGGGGTGGCCCCCTCAAACGGGGTCACCCCGCCCCTTGCGGGCCGTAAGCTGAGGAGAACGCACGGAAATAACGCGCTTTCTCCTCAGCCTATGGAAAAGCGAAAGGAACCGAAACATGCTGCAAAGCAACGAAAACAACGCCCCGGCGAAGGAAACGCCGGATCCCCAAAAAGCCGATGAAAAGACGCAGCGGGAAAAGCTGCACAGGCGGCACATGCGGGCACTGAAGGACCTGCTGGTGCGCCTGGGCCTGCTGCTGCTGGTGATCTACATCCTGTTTTTCCATCTGGTGGGCCTCACGGTGATGCCCAGCGGGGACATGAGCCCCCGCGTCGACACCGGGGACCTGGTGATGTATTACCGGCTGGATAAGGACGCCAAGGCCCAGGACGTCATCGTGTTTGTGAAGCCCACCGCCGCCTTGGACGCGGCTTTCCGGGACAACGTGCCGGTGCAGGCCCCTCCCCGGAACGAAAGGGGCTGGTGGCGGAAGACCCTGGACTTTTTGGGATTCCCGGATAAGGAAATGTCCCTGTTCGTCAGCCGCGTGGTGGCGGCCCCCGGCGACACGGTGGAGGTCACGGGCGGTCACCTGATGGTGAACGGCAATGCCATGGTGGAGCCCAATATTTTTTATCCCCTGACGGAATACGAGGGATTTGTGGAATATCCTTTGAAGCTGGGGGAAGGACAGTACTTCGTGCTGGCGGACCACCGCACGGACGGGAAGGACAGCCGGTTTTTCGGCGTAGTTGAAAAGGACGAGATCCTGGGCACGGTGATCACCATCGTGCGCAGGAACAACCTGTAAGTGATCAACAGCCGCTTTTTTGCAAACCGAAATATCAGATTGACCCGGAACGAAAGGAGGCGCGGCATGGCAGACCATGATGATCTGAAAAATCCTGAGCCCCATGCGGCCCCAACGAAAACATTAACGGACAAAGTGATCGAACTTGCGCTGAGCGCCGGCGGCGGGGCGGTGACCCTGGTTTCCGGCCTGCTTGCCGCGGCGCTGATCATGTATTCCGGCTACGTGCTTTACGATACCTTTGCCACGGAGCGGGCGGCCTCCTCCAGCGCGTGGGACCTTCTGCAGTACCGGCCGGAGATCCTGGAGAATCCGGAAGCTTCCCTGGACCCCTCCGCCCTGGCGGCGATCAACAGCGATTACCGGGCCTGGCTGACGGTGTACGATACCGCCATCGATTATCCCGTGGTGCAGGGCAAGGACGATTATTATTACGCCTACCATGATATTTACGGGGAAAGCAGCCTGACCGGCGCCATCTACCTGGCCGCCGGCAACAGCCCTGATTTTTCCGATGACTATAACCTGGTGTACGGTCACCATATGGACAACGGCGCCATGTTCGGCGGTCTGGACCATATGTCCGGCAGCGAGACCGGCGTAATCATCGCCGGGAACATGATTTATGACGTAAAGTTTTTTGCGGTCGTAAATACGGATGCTTATGAGCATCGGATCTATAATGTGGGCGACCGCATGAACGATGTGCTGGACTTCCTGCGCTCCGGCGGAGAAGGCGGTGTCGGCGTCGGTACCGAGGTGATCTATTTTAACGAGGAAGCCGCCGCGGACGCCGAAAAGCTGATTGCCCTCTCCACGTGCTTCGATGTGACCACAAGCGGCCGCCGGGTCGTCATCGGCAAGATGACACCCCGGGTGATC
Organism: Clostridia bacterium; assembly: GCA_017524725.1. Lineage (GTDB taxonomy): Bacteria > Bacillota > Clostridia > Christensenellales > Aristaeellaceae > RUG756. The sequence continues at coordinate 8,016 of JAFXUZ010000004.1, forward strand.
ACCAAGGAAGTAACGGTAACCAAGGCTTGGGAGGACAATAACGACCAGGACGGCATCCGTCCCTCTTCCATTGCCGTTACGGCCAACGACGGCACCCGGGCGGTGCTGAAGGCCGAAGAAAACTGGACCGTCACCCTGACGCTGCCGAAATATGACAACGCGGGCGAGATCAGATATACCTGGACCGAGGACGCTGTGCCCGAGGGTTACAAACTTACCGGGAACAAGACGGAGGGCGACTCTACCACCCTGACCAACACCCACGAGCCGGCTGTGACCGAGGCCACCGTGAAAAAGGTTTGGAACGATGGGGAGGACCAGGACGGCATCCGGCCCGCGTCCCTCGCCGTGACCCTCAGCAACGGCACCCCCGTGACGCTCAGCGAGGACAACGGCTGGACAGCCACCGTGACGGACCTGCCCAAGAATGCCGGCGGCGTGCCCATCGAATACGCCTGGACCGAAGCGGAAACAGAGGGCTACACCCTGACCGACACCTTCGTGGACGGCACGGTGACCACCCTGACCAACACCCACGAGCCGGCTGTGACCGAGGCTACCGTGAAAAAGGTGTGGAACGACGCGAATGACCAGGACGGCATCCGTCCCGCGTCCCTCGCCGTGACCCTCAGCGACGGCACCGAGGTGACGCTAAGCCCGGAGAACAACTGGACAGCCACCGTTCCGAGCCTGCCGGTGAACGCCGGCGGCAAGCCCATAGAGTACACCTGGACCGAAGCGGGCATAGAGGGCTACACCCTGACCGGCACCTCCGTGAACGGCACGGTGACCACCCTCACCAACACCCATGACCCGGCTGTCAAAACCGTTACCGTAACAAAGGTCTGGGACGACGCAGACGACCAGGACAGCATCCGTCCGGGGGCCATCACCGTGACCCTGAACGCCGACGGCGAGGCGATGCGGACCGTGACCCTGTACGAAGCGGAGGGCTGGTCTGTGACCGTGGAGGATCTGGACGTGTACGCGGCGGGTAAGGAGATCGCCTATACCTGGACCGAGGACCGCGTGCCCGACGGGTACGCCCTTACGGGGATCGTGACAAACGGGGACAGGACCACCGTCACCAACCGGCACGATACCGATACCACCGTGGCCACCGTGGTCAAAGTGTGGGACGACGACAATAACCGGGACGGACTGCGGCCCGACGGGGTCACGATGGTCCTGTACGCCGATGAACAGCCCGCGGCCGGGATCGACCCGGTGATCCTGAACGAGGGCAACGGATGGACTGCTACCCTGAACGGACTGCAGATGAACGCGGACGGGAAGGAGATCGTCTACACCTGGCAGGAGATCCCCGTCCCGGATGGCTATGCCGCGGACATCAAACGCGACGGCACCGTGACGACCGTCACCAACAAGCACATACCGGATAAAGCGGACCAGACCGTGACCAAGGTGTGGGACGACAACAACGACCAGGACGGCATCCGCCCCGACAGCGTCAGGGCGACCCTGCTGGCCGACGGCGAATTTGTGACTGAAGTGACGCTGGACGAGACCGGAGAATGGTCCGCGGCGGTGAAGGACCTGCCCGTCAACGCGGGGGGCAAGGCCATCGCATATACCTGGACCGAAGACGTTCCGGAAGGCTACCAGGCGAAGGTATCCGCCGGAGAAACGGCCGGGACCGCCGTCATCACCAATACCCACACGCCCGAGACCGCGACCCTCACCCTGAAAAAGGTGTGGAACGACGACAACAACAGGGACGGCGTCCGCCCGGCAAGCGTGAAGGCGACGCTGTACGCCGACTGGGAAGAAGCGGCGCGGCTGACCCTGACCAAAGAGAACAACTGGACGGCCTCCACCGGGCCGCTGCCGGTGTACGCGGGCGGGAAAGCCATCGAATACACATGGGAAGAGGACGCGGGCCCCTATTACGACCTGACCGGAATCGACACGGCGGACGGCGTCACCACCCTGACCAACACCCACACGCCGGAAACGGTGACCGTTTCCGTACAGAAGGTGTGGAACGACGATGAGGACAGGGACCGGATGCGGCCCAGCTCCGTCACCGTCAGGCTGGTTGCTGACGGCACGGAATTCACCAGGGTATCCCTGAACCAGGCGGGCGGCTGGAGCGCTTCCTTCGAAGGGCTTTATAAGAACACCGACGGCAAGCCGATCGCCTATACCTGGTCGGAAGACCCGGTCACGGGCTATGAATGCGCAAGCAGTCCGGATAAGGACGGAGACCCGTACCGTACCGTGCTGACCAACACCCACGAAATCGCAAAGGTCACGCTGACCGTTGAAAAGGTGTGGGACGACGACAACGACCGGGACGCCAAACGCCCCAGCGCCCTCACCGTGACCCTGTACGCCGACGGGAAGGAAGTCCGGACGGAGGAGCTGACCGCGGAGAACGACTGGAAGGCTGAGATTGAAGTCCCGGCGAATGAAAAGGGTGAACCTATCAGATATACCTGGGAAGAAAAAGGCGTGCAGTTCTATACCCTGGGAGGAATGGAAACTGTAGGTACAGGGACTGTAATTACCAATATACATGTTCCGGCACTGACAAGGAGGACTGTAGTTAAGGAATGGGATGACAACAACGATCAGGATGGGATTCGGCCCAAGTCCGTGTCAGTGTGGCTCATGGCCGATGGAGAGCATTTACAGGAAATTGTCCTGAACGAAGAAAACGGCTGGACCTATACGGCAGATAACCTGTATGTATATGATCAGGGAAGGAGCATCATCTATTCATGGGATGAGATACAGCCGGAAGGGTACGATAGGCCACATTATTCCAGCAATGCCAACATTACCACTATTATTAACAAACATGAATCTGAAAAGCAGACCTTGTCCGTTGCTAAGGTATGGGATGACTGCAACGACCAGGACGGCATCCGTCCTTCGAGCCTGCCGGTGACCCTGCTTGCGGACGGCGAAAAGGTCGGCACCGTGACCCTGGACGCCGGGAACGGCTGGATGGGCTCCGTCGCGGATCTGCCGGTGAACGCGGTCGGGAAGGCCATCGCCTATACCTGGGACGAAGGGAACGTTGAGGGCTACAGCCTGAGCGGCAGTGTCACCGGCGGCACGAACACCGTGCTGACCAACACCCACAAGACTGAGGTCACCGTGGCTACGGTCACGAAGGTGTGGTTGGACGACGATAACCGGGACGGCATCCGTCCTGCGAGCGTCATCATGACCCTGTCCAATGGGACACAGGTCACCCTGGACGAAAACAATAACTGGACGGCTACGGCGGAAAATCTTCCGAAGTACAAGGACGGGCAGGAGATCGCCTACACCTGGACCGAAGGCGCCATTGAAGGCTACGAACAGACCGGCAGCGATACTGTCGGCACGGTGACCACCATCACCAATACCCACAGCATCGAGACCACCTCGGCGACGGTCGCCAAGGTGTGGGACGACGATAACGACCGTGACGGCATCCGTCCTGCGAGCGTCGTCATGACCCTGTCCGACGGCACGAAGGTCACCCTGGACGAAAGCAATAACTGGACGGCCACGGTGGACGGCCTGCCGAAGAACATGGACGGGCAGGAGATCGCCTACACCTGGACCGAAGACGCCGTTGAAGGTTACGAGCAGACCGGCAGCGAGACCGCCGGCACGGTGACCACCGTTACCAACACCCATGACGCTGCGAAGCAGACCCTGAGCGTCACCAAGGTGTGGGACGACGGCAGCGACCAGGACGGCGTGCGTCCCGCGAGCCTGACGGTGACCCTGCTTGCGGACGGCGAAAAGGTCGGCACCGTGACCCTGGACGCCGGTAACGGCTGGACGGGATCTGTCGCGGACCTGCCGGTGAACGCGGTCGGGAAGGCCATCGCCTATACCTGGGACGAAGGGAACGTTGAGGGCTACAGCCTGAGCGGCAGTGTCACCAGCGGCACGAACACCGTGCTGACCAACACCCACGAGACCGCCAGCACGGTCGCGACGGTCACCAAGGTGTGGCTAGACGACGATAACCGGGACGGCATCCGTCCTGCGAGCGTCGTCATGACCCTGTCCGACGGGACGAAGGTCACCCTGGACGAAAGCAATAACTGGACGGCCACGGTGGAAAATCTTCCGAAGTATAAAGATGGGCAGGAGATCGCCTACACCTGGACTGAAGGCAATATTGAAGGCTACGAGCAGACCGGCATCGGGACCGCCGGCACGGTGACCACAATTACCAATGCCCACAGCATCGAGACCACCTCGGCGACGGTCGCCAAGGTTTGGGACGACGATAACGACCGGGACGGCATCCGTCCTGCGAGCGTTGTCATGACCCTGTCCGACGGCACGAAGGTCACCCTGGACGAAGGCAATAACTGGACGGCCACGGTGGACGGTCTGCCGAAGAACGAGGACGGGCAGGAGATCGCCTACACCTGGACCGAAGACGCCGTTGAAGGTTACGAGCAGACCGGCAGCGAGACCGTCGGCACTGTGACCACCGTTACCAACACCCATGCCGCGGCGAAGCAGAACCTGAGCGTCACCAAGGTGTGGGACGACGGCAGCGACCAGGACGGCGTGCGTCCCGCGAGCCTGACGGTGACCCTGCTTGCGGACGGCGAAAAGGTCGGCGCCGTGACGCTGGACGCCGGGAACGGCTGGACGGGCTCCGTCGCGGATATGCCGGTGAATGCGGTCGGGAAGGCCATCGCCTATACCTGGGACGAAGGGAACGTTGAGGGCTACAGCCTGAGCGGCAGTGTCACCAGCGGCACGAACACCGTGCTGACCAACAGCCACAAGACTGAGGTCACCCTGGCTACGGTCACCAAGGTGTGGCTGGACGACGATAACCGGGACGGCATTCGTCCGAAGAGTGTCGTCATGACCTTGTCCAATGGGACGGAAGTTACCCTGGATAAGGATAATAACTGGACGGCCACGGTGGAAAATCTTCCGAAATATAAAGACGGGCAGGAGATCGCCTATACCTGGACCGAATGCGCCGTCGAGGAATATGAACAGACCAGCAATGAGACCGTCGGTACGGTGACCACCATCACCAATACTCACAGCATCGCGACTAAGTCTGTGACGGTAGTAAAGATATGGGATGACGGTGATAACAAAGATAGTATCCGGCCTGCAAGTGTCATGGTGACTGTGAACGGCGGAGATGTTACCCAAAGTGTAGAGCTGAAAGAAGAGAATGGCTGGACAGCTACTGTGGAAGGCTTGCCTGTACACCGGCACATAGGTGGAATCATAGGTTATGAATGGTCTGAAACAGTCGTTCCACCGGGCTATACCCTTATGCCCAGGAAGGTTGAAGGCGATGTAACGACCTTAACCAATGTTCATGAGATTGAAATGAGACCCCTCACCGTCCAGAAGGTCTGGGACGACAAGGACAACCAGGACGGCAAGCGGCCGAAGGAGGTCACCGTGATCCTGAAGGCCGACGGGACCGAGATCGACAGGTTCAAGCTGAACGACGGTAATAAGTGGACGGCGGCTACGGAACCCCTGCCGGTATCCGCGGATGGCAAGGAAATCTCCTATACCTGGAGTGAAGAGAAAGTGCCTGCGGGATACACCCTGACCGTGAAGCACGATCCGTCTACCGGGAAGACCGTACTCACCAATACCCACAAGCCCGAAACGATCCGCCTGACGGTGAAGAAGGAATGGAAGGACAGCAATTCCTCCAAACGGCCGACTTCCGTCACGGTGTACCTGGTCAGCGGAAAAGAGCAGACCAGGTATACCCTGAGCCAGAAAGAAAACTGGACCAGGACGGTGGAGGTGCCCAGGTACCAGGACGGCAAGGAGATCCGGTATTCCTGGAAGGAAAGCAGCGTGTCCGGGTATAGTACCTCCGTCAAGACCCAAGGAAACGTGACGACCATCACCAACACCAGGAAGAGCAGCGGCGGAGGCGGAGGCGGCGGTACGCCCAAGACCTACACGCTGACGATCAAGTACGTGTATGAGGACGGCAAGACAGCCTCGAAGACCTACACCGCCACCTACCAGAAAGGCAAGACTTACAGCGTCACCAGCCCGGTCATCGACGGTTATACCGCCTCCGAAAAGACGGTGAAGGGCACTATGCCCGCAGAGAACGTGACCCTGACCGTGACCTATACCCGCAACGCCGAGCCGACTGCCGATCCCGATACGCCGCTGGGCTTCGGTGTGATCTACTTCAACGTGGGCGACTGCCTGGAGTGATCCCGCATGCGCCGCCCCTCCCGCCGAAAAAGCGGGAGCGGGCGGCGGCGGGACGCGCCTGACCCGAGAAAGGAACGCCTATGGAAAGGTTTTTCTTGAATTTGCCATCGGCCGCGAGCCGAAGGGGGCATTCTGATGATAAGCGCCGCCTGCATACCCGGCTCTGCGCCCTGATGGCAGCGGCAGCCCTTTTAGCCGTCCTTTTTCCGACAGCTTCTTTGGCACAGGAGGACCGCCTGGTGGTGGGCAATCCCACCCCGATGCGCGGGGAGTTCTTCACCGAGCTGTGGGGGGACGCCACGTCGGACATCGACGTGCGGCAGCTGCTGCACGGATACGACCTGATCATGTGGGATGCTGAAGGGATCAGGTTCACCGTGGACCCGACGGTGGTCGTCGATTGGTCCTGGGAAGAGAACAAGGCGGGGGACCACGTGTTCACCTTTATCCTCAGCGACGAATTGATCTGGTCCGACGGGGAACAGATCACGGCATGGGATTATGCCTTCTCTTATCTCTTCTGCCTGTCGCCAGTGCTTGAGGAGATCGGCGCGCGGCCGCTCCGCATCGAGCCCCTGGCGGGTTACCGTGAGTACATCGAGGAAGGCGCGCCGCTTTACGGCGTCCAGGTGCCCTCCGACGATACCCTGGTGCTGACGCTGGACCATGAATACCTGCCGTTTTTCTATGAGATGGGCCTGCTGAGGTGCAATCCCTATCCCATTTCCGTGATCGCCCCGGGTGTGGAGGTCAGGGACGACGGCGAAGGGGTGTTCCTTTGCAACATCGAGGATCCGGACGGGGAACCGCTCTTCACGGCGGACCTCCTGCGCAAGACCGTCCTCGACCCGGAAACGGGATATATGTCCCATCCTTCCGTGGTTTCCGGGCCTTATATGCTGACATCCTGGGATGGGGTGACGGCTGAATTCGAGATCAACCCGTTTTACAAGGGGAACGCGGAGGGAGAATATCCTTCCATCGCGCGCCTCACCTATACCCTGGCCGAAAACGATACCATGATCGACGAACTGGTGGCCGGGGAATTCGGCCTTTTGAACAAGGTGACCCGGATGGATACCATCATGGACGGGCTGGAAAGGATGTACGGTGAGGGTTATTCCGTGACCGACTATCCGCGGACCGGGCTTTTCTTCCTGAGCTTTGCGTGCGAGAAGCCCACGGTCACCTCCGCCGCGGTGCGGAAAGCCATTGCCTGGTGCATGGACAGGGACCAGCTGACGGCGGATTACGCCGGGGATTTCGGCGTGTGCGTGGACGGCTGGTACGGCATCGGCCAGTGGATGTACCAGATCGCCTCCGGTGAGATCGCCGCCCCCAAAGGATGCGAGGGGATCGGCCTGGACAGCCTGGTCCACTATGAGCCGGATCCGGATTCGGCCGCTTATATCCTGGAGGAGGACGGCTGGTTCCTGAACGCCGACGGCCTGAGGGAAAAGGACGGCGTGGTGCTGGACCTGAAACTGCTTTATCCCGAGGGGAACAATATCGCCGTATCCCTCCAGGAGAATATGATCGACATCCTTCAGGAAGTCGGTATCCGTATAACGATGGAAGCGATCCCGATGGCGGACCTTTTGTCCCAGTGGTACCAACAGGAGGAACGGGAGGCCGACATGTTCTGCCTGGGCTCCAATTTCTATCCGGTCTTCGAACCTTCCGTGCACTTTAAGGCTGACGGCAGCTGGGCGTATACGAACCTTGTGGACAAAAAGCTTTACGACGCCGCCGTCGCTATGCGGACCACCCAGCCGGGAGACGTCGCGGGATATATGCAGAACTGGCTCAAATTCCAGGAGCGGTTCAACGACATCCTGCCGATGATCCCGATCTACGGCAACTACTATGTGGATTTTTACACTTCCTATCTTGCGAACTACAGGGTCGAGGTAAGGATGACCTGGAGCGACGCCATCGTCGGCGCCTGGCTGGACTGGCCGGAGGAATAAATTCACAGGGAGGGAATATGACCCGCAGAGTGCTGATTACGGGGTTTGAGCCCTTCGGAGGAAAACATACCAACGCATCATGGGAGGCGGTCCGCCGCCTGCCCGGCCGGGACGGGGACATAGAGATATGTCCCCGTCTTTTGCCGGTGGAATACCGGGAGGCCGGAAAGCGCCTGCTGGCGGCGGCGGAAGAGATAAAGCCCGATCTGATCGTCTGCACCGGCGTCGCCAGCGGCAGGGATGCGATCACCCCGGAACGCATTGCGGTCAACTGGCGCAGCGCCGCCATCCCAGACAATGCGGGCAGGACAGCAGCGGGGGAAACCATCGATCCGGCCGGTCCTGACGGGATTTTCACCCGCCTTAAGGTGGAGGATATGGTACGGGACCTGCGCTCGGCAGGGCTGCCCGCCGCGGTGTCCTTCACCGCGGGGACCTTTGTGTGCAATGACGTGTTTTACCAGCTGATGCTTTACGGCCCGGACGTGCCCCGGGGTTTTATCCATGTGCCGACGGAGGAAAGGCTTTCAAGCGACAAATGCCGCGACGGACTGATGATATGCCTGAGGACAGAGTGGAGAGCGGAGAGTGAAGAGTGGAGAGTGAAGAGTGAAGAGTGGAGAGTGAAGAGCGGAGATATGCCGGCTGCGCCGGCCTTGGCCTGACCAGTCTGACGGAATGGTTTCCGGTGTTCCGGGCCCCGGTACGGGGAAGGCTTGCAGGTGGACATGCTGCGAACGCAGGACGGGGCGACGACCTCATTCGGCCGCGCCGCGGCCACCGTCCGGGGCTGCCGCCCGCCCTTCGCTGAAAACAGTCCACCGGACTTTTTTCCGGGCGCTCCGGGCCCCCAACCGGGGGAAGGCAACACGGGCTGCCGCCCGCCCTTCGCTGAAAACAGTGCACCGGACTTTTATCCGGGTGCACCGGGCCCCCAACCGGTGGAAGGCAATACGGGCTGCCGCCCGCCCTTCGCTGAGAACATTCTGCCGGAATGGTCATAGACACTGTGGCATCTTTAGGCTTGCAGCAAGGAAGACCCCGTAAGCCTTCCCCGGGATGGGTCTTGTCATGGGGTGTCGGCGTTAGCCGACGGGGTGTCCCATGACGTGGATGCGAACGCAGTGAGCAGACGGATGAGGTCGTCTGCCTGGCACGAATCTGCGGGCAGGATAGAAAGCGATGACAGGCTAGCTATCCTCTGCAGTGAAGGCGCTGTGCTGGGGGGAGACGACCTCATCCGGCCGCTTTGCGGCCACCGTCCTGGGCTGCCGCCCGCCCTTCGCTGAAAACAGTCCACCGGACTTTTTTCCGGGCGCTCCGGGCCCCCAACCGGGGGAAGGCAACACGGGCTGCCGCCCGCCTTATGTTGTACAGAGGCTGGTCATAATCCATGAGCCAAAATGCTTCAAACTTGTTCAACCGACAAGGAAGACCCTGTAAGCCTTCCCCGGGATGGGGCTTGTCATGGGGTGTCGGCGTTAGCCGACGGGGTGTCCCATGACGTGGATGCGAACGCAGTGAGCAGACGGATGAGGTCGTCTGCCTGGCACGCATCTGCAGGCAGGATAGGAAGCGGTGATGGGGTCTCCTCTGCAGGTGAAGGCACTGTGCCGGGGGGCGACGACCTCATCCGGCCGCTTTGCGGCCACCTTCCCCAACCCGGGGAAGACAATCCAGGCTGCGCCTGCCTCTTTCACTGCCCGTGTTCGTGATATTGATTGCTGCCTGTATTACAAAAAGAGACAAAAGAACGCCTCCGCGGATCACAAGGACCGCGGAGGCGCAATCATATCCGGCTTTACCGGGTGAGGGAGATCTTCAGGGACTTTTCGCCGGAAAGCGATTCCGTGAGGGCGTCGGGCTGGCCGGAGCCGACATACAGGCTGAAAGCGCCGGTGACAGAAACGCGCTTCCCGTCGGGGGTGACTGCGGTGAAGGCGTCCGGATTGACGGGCAGGGTCACACGGGCATTTCCGCCGGAGGGAACGAAAACGCGCTCATAGGCGCAAAGCACCGGGTTCGGCGGTACGTCAGCGCAGTCCTCGGCCCTGGCGTAGCACTGGACGACGCAGTCGGCGTCCGCAGCGCCGTCGTTCGTTACGCTGACGGTGACTTTTTCACCGTCAAAGGCGGCGTCCGCGAAGGTGAAATGGGTGTAGGTGAGGCCGTAACCGAAGGGATAGAGCGCCTTGCCGGTGAAGTAGCGGTAGGTGCGCTCCTTCATGGAATAATCCTCGAAGTCCGGCAGGTCCGCGGCACTGCGGTAGAAAGTGACCGGCAGCTTTCCGGAGGGAGAGACATTGCCGAACAGGATGTTGGCCGCAGCGGTCCCCCCGGCCTGGCCGGGATACCACGCCTGCAGGACTGCGTCGGTCTCCGGGACCGAAAGGGCGCTGCCGGCGGAGATAACGGTGACCGCCTTTTTGCACAGCGGCAGCACCGCGTCAAGCAGCTTTCTCTGGGATTCGGGAAGGTACAGGTCCTTTTTGTCGCCGGACCAGAATTCGTTCCCGGCGTCGCCCTGTTCGCCCTCGATGGCCGGGTCCAGGCCGACGCAGAGGATGACGGCGTCCGCAAGCTTCGCCGCCTGCTTCGCTTCGGCCAGGCGGTCGTCGGCGCGTGCCAGGCCGGACTCCCTGTCCTTGAACAGGTTGCAGCCCTTGGCGTACAGGACCCGGATGCCCCGCTTTTCGCATTCGGCACGGATGCCGGCAAGGAAGGTGACGTACCGGGAGGAGGTGCCGCAGTAGTTGCCCTCCAGGGCGGGAATGGAATCGGCGTTGGGGCCGATGACCGCCACGGTGCGGATGCCGTCCCCAAGGGGCAGGACGCCGTTGTTCTTTAAAAGTACCATGGCCTTTTCGGCGTTTTGAAGGGCTTTGGCCGCGTGGGCGTCGGTGTCGTTTTCCAGGGGGGAGATGCGGTCGTATTCGCAGTCACTGTCCATCATGCCCAGGCGGATGCGGGTGGCCATGGCCCTTTCGCAGGCAAGGGTGATCTCCTCTTCGCTGATCAGGCCCTGTTTGACCGCCTCCAGCAGGAACCGGTAGGTGCAGCCGCAGTTGATGTCGCAGCCGTTGTGGATGGCCAGGGCGGCGCTTTCGAAGAAGTTGGCGGTGACGTGATGGTTCTCATGGAAATCCTTGATGGCCCAGCAGTCGCTGACCACATGGCCCTCAAAGCCCCATTCGTCCCTCAGGACGTCCTTCAAAAGGCGCTTTGAGCCGCAGCAGGGTTCGCCGTTGGTGCGGTTGTAGGCGCCCATGACGGACTCCACGTCGGCGTCCCGGACCAGTTTTTCAAAGGCGTACAGGTAAGTCTCCCTCAGGTCCTTTTCGTCCGCGACGGCGTTGAATTCGTGCCGCTTGGCTTCGGGGCCGGAATGGACGGCGAAGTGCTTGGCGCAGGCGGCGAGCTTCAGGTATTTCCCGCTGCCCTGCAGGCCCTTTACGAAGGCGCAGCCGGTGCGGGCCGTCAGGTAGGGATCCTCGCCGAAGGTCTCCTGGCCGCGGCCCCAGCGGGGATCGCGGAAGATGTTGATATTGGGGGACCAGAAGGTCAGCCCCTTGTAAATATCCCGGTCGCCGAAGGAGGAAGCGGCGTTGTATTTGGCGCGGCCTTCGGTGGAAATGATATCGGCGGTCTCCCGGATGGCCTTTTCGTCGAACATGGCCGCCAGAGCGATGGCCTGGGGGAACACCGTGGCGGTGCCTGCACGCGCTACGCCGTGGAGCGCTTCGCTCCACCAGTTGTATTCCGGGATGCCCAGGCGCTCGACGGCCGGGGCGTCATACCTGAGCTGGCCGGCTTTTTCCTCCAGGGTCATCTGGCTTACGAGTTCATGGGCGCGGGCGAGGGCTGTTTTGTGATCCATCATGATACGGTACCGCCTTTCGTTGCTGTTTCGTCCGGTTCGGCGCTGTCCGGGGTAAGGATGCCCGCCGGGATGGGGGAGAAAGCCGCGCGGACAAACCGGTCCGCCGCTTCAATGGTGTCGAAATTGGCGATGATGATCTCATTGCCCATGGTCCCGGCCAGGGCGTCCGGCATCCGGGTCATCCGGCAGATGTTTTCGGGATACAGGGCAGCGATCTCATCGGCGGAGCAGGTGTAGTTAACCTCGTCCCTGCGACCGCAGCAGACACAGTAATAATGCTTGCCGGGATAATCGTGGACGGCGCCGTCAAAGGCGACCATGTCCGCCCAGATCTGGTAGCAGTCGGCGGACTGGGAGAAGTTGAGCATGTCCGGGGTGAATCCGCCCGCGGGCCGCATGTTGACCTCAAGGCCGATGATATCGCCCTTTTTGCCAAGGCCTTCCCTGTCGGCAGTCAGGCGGAAAAACTCCAGATGGAAAAAGCGGCTTTTGACGTCGAACGCTTTCAGGACCCTTTCGCCCGCGGAGCGAACGTCCGGCGCCACCTGCTTGTGGACGTAGTAGAAGACCGGAACTCCCTCGTTGACCATATCCATGATGGAATTGACCGTGGTGTGGCTGGCGGCGAAAAGCACATTGCTTTCGCTGTCGCACACGCCGTCAAAGGTGGTCACTTCGCCCTTTACGAATTCCTCCATGATGTAGGGGATCCGGGGGAGATGATCGAAGAAATCCGCGAATTCCGCGTCGTTCTTCAGCTTCCAGGTGGCTGCGGCGCCGACGCCGCGGTCGGGCTTGACCACGACCGGATACCCTACGCTGCGGACGAATTCTTCGCAGGCGGCCCGATCCTCGCACAGGATCCAGCGCGCGGTGGGGACCCCCGCCAGGGCATAGTATTTCTTCATTTCGGATTTGGAGCGGTAGCGGGAGATGTCTTCACTCTTGAGGCCGGTGGTGATGTTGAACTGGGTGCGCAGGTACGCGTCGGTCTCCATCCAGTATTCGTTGTTGCTCTCCACCCAGTCGATCTTGCCGTAACGGAAGGTCAGGTATCCCATGGCGCGGATCAGCTGGTCCCGGTCGAAGAAGCTGTCCACCTTGTAGTATTCGGTCAGCGCTTCCTTCAATTCGGGCCGGAGGGAATCGTAGCTTTCGTCCCCGATGCCCAGCACGTTGACCCCGTTGCGCTTCAGGCATACGCAGAAACGGCAGTAATCCGAGGGAAAATTGGGAGAAATAAACACAAAATTCATAAGCGTTCCTCCGGGGTCCGGCACCCCGCAGGGGCGTCGGCTTTCATCAGATAATACCTTTCAAATGTACAACTTTTTGGGCGTTTTTTCAAGGGGCGGAGGAGAAAAGCAACAAATGATATCGTGCCGTGGAATAATGATTTTGTGCTTGTATTCAAACGCTGTTTTGGATATAATAATGCCAGAGGACACATTCGATCCAATAAAGAAAGGGGAGCCACATATGGGCAAGTTCAGTGTCAAGTATACAAATGCCGGTTTTCATTTCAACCTGAAGGCGGGCAACGGTGAGATCGTCGCAACCAGCGAGGTATACAACACCCTGCGCAGCTGCATGAACGGTGTGGACAGTGTGAAGCGCAACGCGCCCAAAGCCGCACTGGAAGACCAGACCCTGGAAGGGTTCAAAAAGGAAAAATGCCCCAAGTTTGAGGTCTATACCGACAAGAAGGGCGAATTCCGTTTCCGCCTGAAGGCGACCAACGGCCAGATCATCGCCGTATCCGAAAGCTATAAGGCAAAGGATTCCTGCATGAACGGCATCGAATCCGTCAAGAAGAATGCGGATTCCCCCGTGGTGCGCGAGGAATGACACGCCTTTGTGCCATTTGACATCGCTTCGCCGCTCCGGCGGCGAAGCTTTTTTAGGCTGAAAGGCCATACCGGAAAAGGGCCCGCCTTCATGGGAAAAGAGGGGAGGGGACGATGGATCTTAAAAAAATGATAGTCCGGATGATGGAACAGCGCGGCCTGTCCAAGGCAGGCCTGGCATATGCCCTGGGATACAAAAGCGCCACCTCGGTCACAAGGGTGATGGATGGCACCTGCGGGAAGGAAAGCGCCGGGGTATTCCTTCAACGGATGCTGTCCTGCGCGCCTCTGGCCCTGACGGCGGAGGAAAAACGGGACCTGGTCTCCTGCCTGGACAGCCGGGAGCTGGGGGAGGAAAACGAGGGCCTGTACGACGCGTTCGCATACCTGCTTGAAAACATGTACCGCACCCGATGTGAACCGGTATTCAGGGAGCTGATCATGGATAAGGCGCAGGAAGCCTGCGGGGAGTTCGTAAGGACGGGGATCGTACTGTTCAACAGTGTGGACGAGGGCCTGAGCTGGGAGATCCGCCGGGCCATGGAAAAACAGCCTTTTCCCATCACGATAGACCATTACATCCTTATGGCTCAGTCCCTTACCCGTCTGCCCGGTATGGTCAAGGCAGTCCTGCCGCTGCTGCATACGTCGAATTACCGCTGCCGCACGGTGAGCATCCCGGAGGAAGGGGCGTGCAGGGGGATCTTCGGGGCGGACGCGGCGCTGATGACCTTTGAGTACCGGGGAGGGGAGGAAAAACAGTACCTTTGCTACATGTACGGTGATAAAGGCGCCGTAACGATCCCGCTTCCCCGTCATGTCGAAGCGGAGGACCTGTTTTTTCCTATGGAAAACATCCGCCAGGTCAACGGTGAAGGGGTGCCTAATCCCATGGAAGGTATGGACAGGTATCTGTCCTTCTGCTGCGATCTGGAACGTGACCACGCGGTCTACCAGGTCAAGCCCAGCCTCGGCATGGAGCAGATCCCCTCGGATATCCTGATCAACGCAAGCATGGATGAAGAGGGCCGTTTGCCGGAAGACCTGAAGGGGCTTGCCCCGCTGCTTGAATACAGGGAAAAGAACCTGCTTTCCAAGAAAAAAGCCCAGTACCACGTGTTCAAGGAAGAGGAAATGAAGCGCTTTGTCCTCACCGGGCGGATGAATGACCATCCGGCCCTGCTGCGCGCATTTACGCCCCCGGAGCGGGTGAGGATCCTCAGGCGCCTGGAGGACAGGAACCGCAAAAACTCGAATGTTCACCTGCTGTTCTTCAAGGAAGGGGACAGGTGGCTGGACGACGAGGTAACGCTGTACGAAGACGCGGGTCTTTCGATCATCAAGCCCGGGACCGATTACAGCCCGGGGGGACACCACAGCGAAACGCTGCTGGTGGGCCCTGCGGAGTTCCTTGAGGCGTACAAATCCTTTTACCTTAACCGGCTGCTTCGTGCCCGGTGCAGGGACGGAAAGGAATCTGCGGCCATATTGCGATCGCTGATCGAGGAAGCGGAGAAATTGTGCGAGGGTTAAGATCTACTTTGAAAGGAGCGGAAGCCGGCGACGGCGAACAACGATGAAGGAAAACACAGACGGTATGGACAAGTCGGCCTTTTCTTCATGGGAAGAGGCCGCGGCGGAGGCTGAGGAGATCCTCTGCGCTGACGGGGAAAACATTTCCCCTGACGAGGCGGAGAAAACACTGAAACGCCTGGAGGAACTTTACGATATCCTCGCGTCTGTCGAGATGGAGGATGAGGACAGCGAAGAAGCCGCGGCGCTGGATGAAATGCTGGAGGAAATGGACGACATGATGGACGGCCTGAGGGACCTGATGGAACCTTGACACACGGCGCGCCGGGGCATTATAATCTTTTATGTCGACTGAAAACGATGAAATGGGGCGGAAAGGAAAGGACACAGAACCGTCCCCTGGTTAGGACAGGAGTGGAGGAAAAATGCGGCCTGAAGATATTCGTTTCGCTTCCAGGTTCGATGGGATATCCGGAAGCGCGATCCGTGAGATATTCAAATTGCTGGCGGTGCCGGGGATGATCTCCTTTGCCGGAGGGAACCCCTCGCCGGATTCCCTGCCGGGCGAGACCTGCGGGAAACTGGCGGAGGAGCTGCTCAGGGAAAAGGGCAGGGTGCTTTTGCAATACGGCGCCACCGAGGGTTACGCCCCCCTCAGGGAAAGCCTGACGGATTATATCCGGGAAAGCTTCGGTGTCGAGGCAGGGCAGGATACCATCCTTCCCACCACCGGCTCCACCCAGGGGATGGACCTCCTTTGCAAGGCCCTGATCGATCCCGGCGATGCCGTGATCATCGAGGATCCCACCTTCCTTGGGAACATGCAGTGCATGAAGCTGTACCAGGCCCGCCTGGTGCCCGTCCCCAGCGACGAGGAAGGCATGGATACGGACGCGCTGGAGGAGGCCATCCGGAAGGAACACCCGAAGATGATCTACGTGATCCCCACCTTCCAGAACCCCACCGGGCGCACGCTGTCCCTTGAAAGAAGGAAGCGCGTGGCGGAACTGGCCGAAAAATACGGCGTGGTGGTGGCCGAGGACGATCCCTACCGGGACCTCAGGTATACAGGGTGTGCGCTGCCCTCCATCAAAAGCTTTGACAAGGCGGGCATGGTGGCCCTGCTCGGCTCCTTCAGCAAGGTGATCTCCCCGGGCCTCCGCGTGGGCTTCATGAACGCGGATCCCCTGATCCTGCGCAAATGCACCATCGGCAAACAATCCACCGATGTTCATACGGCCCTCCTGAACCAGGCCATCGTGGACCGCTACCTGCGCGACGGGCTGCTCAGGCCCCATATCAGCGAGATCTGCGATATGTACCGGGAGCAGATGAACGCGATGCTTTCTGACCTGGCGAACCTTTCCGGGGTGGAAAGCTACACCCGTCCCGAGGGCGGACTGTTTGTGTTCGCCCAGCTCCGCGAGGGCATGAATGCGGCGGAACTGCTGCTCAAATGTGTGGAAAAGAAGGCCGCCTACGTTCCCGGGACCCATTTCTATGCCTATGGCGGGCACGAAAACACCTTCCGGCTCAATTTCTCCATGTCGTCCGTAAAGGATATCCACCGCGGCATGGAGATCCTGGACAGTGTGTTTGCGGCACAGTAAAATATGCCTGCATATAAAACACTGAGAAACAGGGGCAGCAGCGAGGTGGTCATTACCCGCTCCCGTTTTATCGGGCAGAGCTGCCCATGCCATACCGAGGAGGAGGCGCTTGCGTTCCTCGCCGAGGTCCGGGCAAAGTACCGGGACGCCCGGCATAACTGCTATGCTTACATCATCGGCCCCAATATGGGCGTAATGCGCTATTCGGACGACGGGGAGCCCGGCGGAACGGCCGGGCTGCCCATCATCGAGACCATGAAAGCCCGGGGTGTCACGGATGCCTGCGTGGTGGTGACCCGGTATTTCGGCGGGGTGCTGCTGGGCACCGGCGGCCTGACGAGGGCTTACAGGAAGGGCTGCGCCATCGCCCTGGATGCGGGGGGTGTGGTGGAGATGATCCCTTCGCTCCTCTTCCTGTGCGAAGTCGCTTATCCCCTGTGGGACCGGCTCAGCCACATGCTTCTTTCCCTTCCGGTACAGATCGCGGATACATCCTTTGATACGGCGGTGCAGGTGACGCTGAAGGTGCGCCTGTGCGACGCCGGGGCGGTCAAGGCGGAGATCGTCCGCCTGTGCCAGGGCAGGGCGGAATTCCTGGATATCGAGGAAAAGGAAATGATGTGGGACGCGCCTGACGAAAACGACGACGGGGAATGAGCGTGCGGATGCGACCGGGCCCGGATCAAAAAAACAGCCTTCGGGATACCGCCTTCAAAAGCGGACCATCCCCGGAGGCTGTTTTCATTCCCGGTTTTTCAGTTCCTTTGAGTAAGGCCGGCAAAAAGCGGCCGCAGGCAAACCTAAAAAAGCTTCAGGGACCGGCGGAAAAGCGCCGGCCCCTGAAAAATGTTACTGGATCCCTTCGTACTTGTCGCGGGGGCGGTAGGTGGTGTGCAGCAGCTGGTGGGCCTTATGGCTGCCGGGTTCGCCCAGGAACTCGCTGTAGAGGACCTTGAGCTCCTCGTTGTCCTGGCTCTTGCGGCGGGGCTTGCCGGCGTCCTCGTCGTAGAGGGCCTTGGCGCGCACGGCGGACACATTGACGCCGGCACGCACGTCGGCCTTGACGATGGGCTGGCCGCCGCCGGTCACGCAGCCGCCGGGGCAACACATGACTTCGATGAATTCGTATTTCTTTTCACCGCTGCGCACGCTGTCCAGGAGCTTCTGGGCGTTGCCGGTGCCATGGGCCACAGCCACGTGCAGCTTGGTGCCGTTCAGGTCGATCTCGGCTTCCTTCACGCCTTCCAGGCCGCGGACCTCGTGGAATTCCACTTCCTTGAGTTCCTTCTTGGTGACGACCTCGTAGGCAAAGCGCAGAGCCGCTTCCATCACGCCGCCGGTGGCGCCGAAGATGACGCCAGCGCCGGTGGATTCGCCCAGGATGGAATCAAAGTCTTCGTCGGGCAGGGAGTTGAAGTCGATGCCCGCGCGGCGGATCATCCTGGCCAGTTCACGGGTGGTGATGACTTCGTCCACGTTCTGCATGCCGTTGTTGGAAAGCTCGTCCCTTCCCGCTTCGAACTTCTTGGCGGTGCAGGGCATCACGGAGACGACGGCGATGTCCTTGGGATCGATGCCGGCCTTCTCGGCGTAATAGGACTTGATGATGGCGCCGCCCATTTCATGCGGGCTCTTGCAGCTGGACAGGTTGGGGATGAAGTCCTGGTTGTAGGTCTCGCAGTACTTGATCCAGCCGGGGGAGCAGGAGGTGATCATCGGGAGCACGCCGCCGCTTGTCAGCCGCTGCACCAGCTCCGTGCCTTCCTCCAGGATGGTCAGGTCGGCGGAGAAATCAACGTCGAACACTTTGCTGAAGCCCAGCCTGCGCATGGCCGCCACCATCTTGCCGGTGACGGAGGTGCCCATGGGGATGCCGAATTCCTCGCCCAGGGCGGCGCGGACCGCGGGGGCGGGCTGGATGACCACATGCTTGCCGGCGGCGAGCAGCTTATCCACGGCCTCGATGGAATCCTTTTCCTTCAGGGCGCCCACGGGGCAGGCGACGATGCACTGTCCGCAGCCGACGCAGCCGGTCTGGGCCAGCTTGACGCCCCAGGGGCTGCCGATGGTGCTGGCGAAGCCGCGCTTGACGGTGCCGATGACGCCGACGTTCTGCTTCTGGCAGGCGGCGACGCAGCGGCGGCAGAGCACGCACTTGTTGTTGTTGCGCACGATGCAGGGGGAGACGTCCACTTCGTAATTGTTCACGGAGCCGGCGAAGCGGTTCTCATCTTCGATGCCCAGATCGCGGCACAGGTCCTGCAGTTCGCAGTTGTTGTTGCGCACGCAGGAGAGGCACTTGCGGTCGTGGATGCTGAGCAACAGTTCCACGACGGTCTTGCGGGCGGAACGGACGGCGGGAGTGTTGGTCTTGACGACCATTCCCTCGCTGACGGGATATACGCAGGCCGCCTGCAGGGCACGGGCGCCGACGTCCACCACGCAGACGCGGCAGGCGCCGATCTTGTTGACGTCCTTCAGGTAGCACAGCGTGGGGATGTGGATATTGGCAAGGCGCGCGGCTTCCAGAACGGTGCTGCCCGCGGGCGCGGACACCTGCACGCCGTCGATGGTCAGATTGATCATGTTTTCCATAGGGCTGTCCTCCTATTACTGGCGGGAAATGGCGCCGAAACGGCACTTTTCCATGCACTGGCCGCACTTGAGGCACTTGGCGGGATCGATGTGGTGGGCTTCCTTGACCTTGCCTTCGATGGCGTTGCCGGGGCAGACCCTGGCGCAGGCCGTGCAGCCGCGGCACTTTTCGGGATCGATCACGTACTGGAGCAGCGCTCTGCAGTGATGGGCCGGGCACTTATGGTCGCGGATATGGGCTTCATATTCGTGGCGGAAGAATTTGAGGGTGGACAGCACGGGGTTGGGGGCCGTCTGGCCCAGGCCGCAAAGCGCGGTGGCCTTGATGTTCTTCGCCAGCTCTTCCAGCTTGTCGATGTCCTCCATCTCGCCCTTGCCCTCAACGATGCGGTTGAGGATCTCGAGCATGCGGCGGGTGCCGACACGGCAGGGAGTGCACTTGCCGCAGCTTTCGTCCACGGTGAACTCCAGGAAGAAGCGGGCGATGTCCACCATGCAGTTGTCCTCGTCCATGACGATCATGCCGCCGGAACCCATCATGGAACCCGCGGCGATCAGGTTGTCATAATCCACGGGGGTGTCCAGGAGTTCCGCGGGCAGGCAGCCGCCGGAAGGACCGCCGGTCTGGACGGCCTTGAATTTCTTGCCGCCGGGA
Organism: Clostridia bacterium; assembly: GCA_017524725.1. Lineage (GTDB taxonomy): Bacteria > Bacillota > Clostridia > Christensenellales > Aristaeellaceae > RUG756. Next base: position 28,313 of record JAFXUZ010000004.1, read on the forward strand.
ATGCCGCCGCCGATATCATAGATGATGGTGCGGAGCGGGGTGCCCATGGGGACTTCCACAAGGCCGGTATTGTTGATCTTGCCGCCCAGGGCGAAGACCTTGGTGCCCTTGCTCTTTTCGGTGCCCATGGCGCTGAACCAGTCGGCGCCCTTGAGGATGATCTGGGGCACGTTGGCGTAGGTCTCAACGTTGTTGAGCATGGTGGGCTTGTCGAACAGGCCCTTGACGGCCGGGAAGGGAGGACGCGGGATGGGCTCGCCGCGTTTGCCTTCGATGGAGCGCATCAGAGCGGTCTCTTCACCGCAGACGAAAGCGCCGGCGCCCAGGCGGATCTTGATGTCGAAATTGAAGCCGGTCTCGAAGATGTTCTCGCCCAGCAGGCCGTATTCATGGGCTTGCTTGATGGCGACTTCCAGGCGCTTGACGGCGATGGGGTATTCGGCGCGGACGTAGATATAGCCCTCGCTGGCGCCGATGGCGTAGCCGGCGATGGCCATGGCCTCCAGGATGGAGTGCGGGTCGCCTTCAAGGACGCTGCGGTCCATGAACGCGCCGGGGTCGCCCTCGTCGGCGTTGCAGGCCACGTATTTGACGGGACCGGGGGAATTGTAGGTGAACTTCCACTTGAGGCCGGTGGGGAACCCGCCGCCGCCGCGGCCGCGCAGACCGGACTTGAGGATCTCTTCGATGACTTCCTCGCGGGTCATTTTGGTCAGGGCTTTTTCAAGGGCCTTGTAGCCGTCGAAAGCCAGGTATTCGTCGATATTCTCGGGGTCGATCACGCCGCAGTTGCGCAGCGCGATGCGTTTCTGGTGCTTGTAGAATTCGATCTGGTCCAGGGATTTGGAAGCGTCCTGTTCCTGGGTGGCGTGGTCCTTGTAGACCAGGTGCTGTACGGGACGGCCCTTGAGCAGGTGCTCGGAAACGATCTCGTCCACGTCGTCCACCTTGACGCGGGAATAGAAGGTGCCCTCGGGATAGATGATGACCACGGGGCCGGCTTCGCACAGGCCGAAGCAGCCGGTGCGGATGACCTTGACTTCCTTGTCGAGGCCGGCTTCTTTGATCTTTTCCTCAAAGCGGGCGATGATCTGCGCCGAACCGGAAGACGTACAGCCGGTGCCGCCGCAGCAGAGAACATGTGCGCGATAGATATCCATAGCGTTTCCTCCTATGCGGGTTTATTTGTCTTCGGTGGCGCCGATGGTGTACTCGGTCACGGGGCGGCCGTTGACGATGTGCTCGGCGACAACGCGCTTTGCTTTTTCGGGGGTCATGTGAACGTAGGTCACCTTTTCCTTGCCGGGCATATAAACGTCCACCATGGGCTCCAGGCGGCACATGCCGATGCAGCCGGTCTGGCTGACGGTGACTTCCTTCAGGCTGCGCTTGTTGATCTCGTTCATGAATTCCATCATGACGGGACGGGCGCCGGCGGCGATGCCGCAGGTGGCCATGCCCACAACGACGCGGATGTTTTCGCTTTCGTCTTCCCTGCGCAGGTTGATGCGCTCAAGGGTGCGCTGACGGATGGCTTCGAGTTCGGCCAACGATTTCATTGTATCACACCTCCAAATATCGGTTCCATTTCTTCCCGGATGGATTCAAGCATCCAGGCGACGACTTCCGGCTCGTTCAGCGGGACGCCGGAGAGCGCCTCGCGGACCTCGCGGCTGTCAAAATGCATCTCTCCCCTGGGGGAGGACAGTTCCAGGCGGAAATCCGGGCCGTCGGGATGCACCGCGACAAGCGAGGTGACCGTGCCGGCCAGGTCGCCCAGGGGGAGACAGTCGATGCTGTCGCCGTGCAGCGTGGCGGTAAAGACGGTGCCTTCGCCCTCCTTGCTTCGGATGGCGATGTCCCCGCCTGTCAGGCGGGCGTTCTGCGCCATCAGGGGGATGCCCAGGCCCACCTTGCGGGTGGTGCGGGTGGTCCCGAAGGGACTCATGACCCGCTCAAGAAGTTCGCTGCTCATCCCGCAGCCGTCGTCGGCGATGGTCAGGGTGATCAGCTTGTTTTCGTCCGCTTTGACGCCGATGGTGATAAGCTTCGCCCCGGCGCGGACGCTGTTTTCCGCCAGGTCCAGGATATGCAGCGACAGATCGCGCACCGAAGGATCACTCCCTGTATTTCGCGAGGATGCCGGGAATGGCTTCGGGCGTCAGGCGGCCGTACACTTCCTCGTTGATCGTCATGACCGGGGCCAGGCCGCAGGCACCGAGGCAGCGGGTGGCGGTCAGGGTGAAATTGCCGTCATCCGTGGTATCGCCCACCGGGATATTCAGCTCTTCGCTCAGCTTGTCAAGCACCTTCTGGGAGCCCTTGACATAGCAGGCCGTGCCGAGGCAGACGCTGATCAGGTATTTTCCGGCGGGTTTGAGCTTGAACTGGCTGTAGAACGTGGCAACACCGTATACCTCGCTCAGCGTGACGCCCAGGCCTTCTGCGATGGCCTTCTGCACATCGAGGGACACGCATCCGAAGATGTTCTGGGCATGCTGCATTACCGGCATCAGCGCCCCGGGCTGATCCTTGAGCTCTGCGATGACCTTTGCGAGCTCTTCGAACTTTTCCTTTTTGTCGGGCATGTGAGAGATGACCTCCTTTTAATGGGCATTATCATTCATCGGAAGACCAATGATAAACAATCGTATTCTATCACATCATATGATGTTTTGCACGTTTTTTTACAAATTTTCTGAGCGGTTTAATGGATACAATGGTTAGATAAAACTAATCATTGAACAGGAATGCGTTCCGTCCGCGGGCGAAAAACGGGGACCGGGCGGCTGTTTTGTAGTTTTTCAACAAATAAGCGCGGCGCGGTTTTCGCGAGTCAGCAAAAAACACCATAATATGGGAAAAGTGTTATTTTCGTGCGGAAGAGCGTCCGTCATAACGAAAAAAAACTCCCCGGCGGGGGGAGGTGAAGGATCGGGTCATAAGGCGGGGCCTTCGATGTGCTGGACGGAGCGCATCCATGAAAGCAGCCCGGAAACGGAAAATTCCTTCAGCCTCAGGGCGTGCTCCCTTTCCTGGATGTCGCCCAGGTAGTGGGCGTCGGAGGAATGCAGCACATGCCGCCCGGAGAGGGCTTTTTCGTCGCAGGGCAGGAGACGCCACATTTCCACCGTCGTAAAGAAAGGTTCCTCCGGCATCATACCCAGGTTGACGAGCAGCCCGTGGCTCCCGCGGTTGATATGGGCGGGCACGGGCACGCCCCCCCAGTCTTTGACCCGGCGGGCGGCCTCGCTGAGGCTGAAATCGGCGGCACCGATGAGCAGGGCGTCCTCCTCTCTGGTGACCTCGTCGTCGCTGTTCATGACCAGCTGCTGCCCGAAGAAGGCCGGCTTGTTCTTTTTTTTCGGAAGGTGTTCCCGGAGCATTTCACCGAAATCCACAGCCGCGGCGACGTCGGGGAAATAGCCCAGCAGGTGCACCTCCTCGCGGGTGGTGATCTCCATGCCGGGCAGGAGCAGGATGCCGTAAGCGTCGCAGATCTCTTTGCAGGCGGGCAGGTTTCCCGCTGCGTTGTGGTCGGTAACGGCGATAATATCCAGCCCCTTGACCTTGGCCATGCCGCAGATGTTGCCCGGCGTCATGTCGTTGTCCCCGCAGGGGGACAGGCAGGAGTGGATGTGCAGGTCGGCGAAGTATTCCATTTTGTCAGTCCTTGTCGGGGATCCCCGCGCTGTGGAGGCGTCCGCAGATCTCATAGCCGCTCAGGGGACTGCGCAGCACGCACATGCCTTCGTCGGCAGCCTTCTGAAGGCTCTCCTTTTCCATTTGGATGTCTTCGGGAAGGATCACGCATGCCATGTCGCTCAGGACCGCCACGGCGATCACGTTCATATGGGTCTGTACCGTGACCCAGGCCATGCCTTCCTGGCCGTGGGCCATCACCCAGGACAGAAGGTCGCAGGTGTAGCCGCACAGGATCTCCCTGCCGGTGTCCGCGTCCGGGGTCTCGTTCACTGCCCCGATCAGGGGGATGATATCGCTGATCTTCATATGCTTTTTTCCATTCCCGCCCTTGGGGCGGGATCCCCTTTCCGCCGTCCCGGGACGGCGATCTTCCGTAATGCCGGTATCCTGGGCCCGGAAAACGCGTCAGCGCTTGGTCTGGGCCAGTTCCACCATTTGTTCGGCCATGTTCTGCAGCCTGTCCTTGAGCTTGTGGATGCATTCCATCTCGTTGGCGTAGCCGAGGACGATGTCTTCGGCGAAGGCGCGGCAGGTGGGGGAGCCGCAGGAGCCGCAGTCGTAGCCCGGCAGGGAATCGATGATCTCGTTCATGCGCTGCATTTTTTGCATGGCGACGGAGATGTCGTCGTCCAGCTTCATCACGCTGTGGGGTTCGATCTCGAATTCCATCCGGACCGGGTATTTGTTGAGGGTCGAGGGAGGCACCCGGTCCCGGGGCGTCTGGGGCGAGCGCAGGAGGGAATTGCTGACCAGTTTGCGGATGGTATTCTTGGCCACGTAATTGTTTTCGAATGTCAGCGGGCCGCCGACGCAGCCGCCCACGCAGGCGTTGCCCTCAAAGAAGGTCAGGTCGGACAGTTTATTGTTCTCGATCTCCTCAAGGACGCGGATGCAGTTCTGTATGCCGTCGACGCTCAGGGCGTTTTCCTGGAATATGGATTTGGTCTCGCCGCTGGAGGTGGCCCAGCCGATGCCGTAGGCGGTGGAGGTGCCTTCCGGGGTCTCGTCCTTCTGGATATGGCTGATGAGGGGCCTGAGGAGGGAGTAGATCTCCATCATCGATATGGCCCCGTCCACGGCGGACCTGCTCTGCCCCAGGGGGGAACGGATGGCGGTCATCTTGGCCGGGCAGGGGGTGATGAAAAAGACACCCACATCCTCCGGGGCGCAGGAGTGCTTTGAGCAGAATTCGCTCCGGGCGATCTCGGCGGCCACTTCCATGGGCTGGCGGATATCGAGGATGTTCGGCAGCAGGTCCGGGAAGCGGACCTGGATGAGGCGCACCACCGTGGGGCAGGCCGAGGAGATGATGGGCCGGGGCAGGGTCGGGTCCCGCATGCGGTCGGAAATGGCGCGGCTGACCACGTCCGCCCCCCGGGCTACCTCGAATACGTCGTCAAAGCCCAGCTTTTTAAGGCCCGCCAGGATCACGCCCACATCGGTGACGCTGCGGAACTGGCCGTACAGGGACGGAGCCGGCAGGGCGACGGTGTAGCGGAAACGCTTGAGCATCTCCAGGCTGTCGGTGGCGGCGATTTTTGCGTGGTAATTGCAGATGCGGATGCATTCACCGCAGTCGATGCATCTTTCGTCCAGGATATGGGCGCGGCCCTTGCGCACCCTGATGGCCTCGGTGGGACAGTGCATCAGGCAGTTGGTGCAGCCTTTGCACAGTTCCTTTTCCAGGCGCACGGAATGATAACGGGCTTGTGTATCCATGGGTGTCGTTCCCCTAATGTTGTAGTCGGATTATGTAAAGAAACGGATATTATGCCGCGGCCGGATCAGCCGAGGAGGAAGCCCATCCGGATGGTGGTCCCCCGGCCGACCTCGCTTTCGATGTCGAATTCGTCGGCGTTGCGTTTCATGTTGGGAAGGCCCATACCGGCGCCGAAGCCAAGGCTCCGGGCGGTCTCGTTGGCGGTGGACCAGCCCTCGCGCATGGCCAGCTCCACGTTGGGGATGCCGGGGCCCCGGTCGGCGCTGATCAGCCGGACCCTTTCCGGGGAGACCTCCAGGGTGAGGGTGCCGCCCATGGAATGGATGACCAGGTTCAGTTCCACCTCATAGCTGGCCACGGCCACCCGCCTGAGGACCTGCGCGGATACGCCCAGCTGTTTCAGCTTGCGTTTGATATCGGCCGAAGCCTCGCCCGCGCGGGTGTAATCCTCCGCATCGACGGGGTATTCGGCGTGGAGAAGCGTACTCATGGGCGGGCCTCGCTTTCCGGCCATTCGATGGGGACGCCGCGGAGCCCGGCCTCGTACAAAAGCCCGCAGGCTGTGAAGGCGGTCTCCTTGGTGGTGATGACTACAAGGCCCTGCTCCTCCGCCTGCTCCAGGATCTCGTCCCCGGGCACTTTTCCCCGGGCGTAGACCAGGCATTTCAGGTCCAGCATGTCCGCTGTGCGCAGCACGTGGGGATTGGTCAGCCCGGTGATCAGGACGGTCTTTTCGTTGACGAAGGCCAGCACGTCGCTCATCAGGTCCGAGCAGCAGGCGGTGTAGACCTTTGTTTCCAGGCGGTCTTCGCCGCAGAGGATCCGCGCGTTAAGAACGTTTACCATGTCTGCGATGTTCATAGGCATGCCTCTTTTCGTTGGGTCGTTTTTATGGGAATGACAGGAGGAACTATGCGTCGGATTCTCCGCCCATCATGCGCAGGCGGAGCCTGCGGTAGAAACTTTCGTCCCGGGTGTGCACGAAGGGGACGGTCCAGGAACCGGCGGAGGCTTCCACCGTATCCCCGGGCCCCAGGGGGAAGGAGAGCGCCCCGTCCGCGGTCAGGCAGGGCTGGGCGTCAGCGTCGTCAGAATCCTTGCCGTAGGGGTTCACCGCCATGCGGATGCGGGAATGCCCGGGGACCACGATCGGTACGCCGATGGCGCTGTGGGGGCAGATGGGGGTGATCACCAGGTCGTCGGAATCCGGCAGCAGCACCGGCCCGCCCAGGGAAAGATTGTAGGCGGTGGATCCGGTGGGGGTGGCGACCAGGACGCCGTCGCCGGTGAAGTGCAGGATGTCCTTGCGGTCCACCGACAGGCTGATCTGCACCGAATGCAGGCATGCCGCCCGGTGAACGGTGAACTCGTTCAGGCAAAAGAAGGGGCGCGGCCCTTCCGCGCCGCCGAGCATCCCCTCCAGCACCATGCGATTGACGATATTCACCCGTCCGTCCAGGACGGCGTCCAGGGCGTCCGTCGCGGCGGAGGCCGCCACGTCGGTCAGGTATCCCACGTGCCCGGCGTTGACGGCCCACACGGGGAAACGCCCGCCGGGATGGTCGCGGACCGCGCGGAGCACCGTGCCGTCTCCGCCGACGACGATCATCATATCGGGGACGGCGCCGCCTTCCGGATGGAAGCGGCACCTGTGGCCGCGCTGCCTGAGCCGTTCCGCGATAAGGTCCGCGGTGGCAGCGGCCAGGTTATTGATCGGGTTGGGGTATAACAGAAATTCCATATATTAACGTCTCCTGCGCGGGCGGCTCCGGCGGGATGCCTGCTCTGCTCATTCGATCAACTGTTTCAAGCATAGCACCGGGGGGCGGATTTGTCAATCAGGCCAGGATCCGCCCGATCCCCCAGAGGAGAAGGAGATGGGCGGGATAGATCAGGTAGCTCAGCCATTTGGGGATCCGGAAGGAGAACGGAGGGCGCCACAGAATGAAGGGCAGGGCAAGGATGGCGCAGCCCTGCAGGTGAAGGATGCTTTTGAACAGGGTGGAACGGTTGATAAAGTCCAGGGGGATCCCGAAGAAGGAGTTCACCTGGCTGCTGGAGGCGCCCCAGAAAAGGCAGAACACGAAAAAGACCAGGGAAAGCAGCTTTCGGTCTCCCCGCGTGAGGTACAGGCAGACGATGAGGAGGACGGGCCTCCAGGTGTAGTCCATTGACGCCCCGGTCAGGGCTGACACGATATCCGGCACAAGAAGGCAGAACGCGGGGATCAGCACGCGGAACGGGCCTTTGCCCAGGCGTATGCCGCCCACCGCCGCGATCCCCAGGGAAAGAGGAAAGAAAATGTTAAGGTACGTCCAGTTGTGGTTCATCACCGGCATGTACAGCCACTGGAAGGCGAACCCTCCGAATAGGACCCTGAGGGCATAGCGGGGGATGCTGCGGGTATAAACGCAGCCGACGACGCAGCCCCAGGCAAAAAGGGGAAGGGCGATGCGGCCGAAGAGCCGCATTTCGTTGTAAAACGGCGCGTTCCTGAAAAACAGGATGGCGGCGTGATCGATCAGCATGAAAAAAACGGCTGTGAGCTTGACAAGGCCGGTACAGGTATTGCCCGTAATCTCATCCTGCACAGCTGCGGGGGAGGGGGACTGCAAAGAGATCACCTCGTTTCGGCGAAAGCCGGGGATAACGCTATTGTAGCATGACCGTCCCGCCGTGACCATAGGTTTTCCGGCGCATCGGGTGTTTTTTTGGCAAGTTCCCCCTTGCGCTTTGACCGGACATGTGGTAGAATCCTTTTGTTTGATTCCAAGGAGGTTGTTTTTATGGCTATCGTGATCAGTATTCTGACGGTCCTGGCTTCCATCGTCCTGATCGTTTCCGTCCTGATGCAGGAAGGCGATTCCGACGGTATCAGCGCCCTGGCCGGCGGCAGCAGCAGCGATACGTTCTTCGGCAGGAACAAGTCCAACACCATTCAGGGCAAGCTGTCCAACATCACCAAGATCTCCGCGACGGTGTTTGTGGTGCTTGCGATCGTCATGCTGCTTGTCAAGTGACGGACGGGACTTTGGCAAATGTACCCTCGGGGGCTGACCTTCGCTGTCAGCCCTCTCTTTTGTTTCTGCGTCTTTTCATGCGGGAAAGGCTGGACTTATGATCATTCTTGAGATAAGCGGAATAGAAAAATCCTTCGGTGGCAACCAGGTGCTGAAAAACGTCAGCATGACGCTGCAAAACGGCCAGAGGATGGGCCTGGTGGGCGTCAACGGCTGCGGGAAGACCACGCTGCTCAGGATCATCGCGGGCCTTGAGGAGGCCGACGGGGGCAATGTCAGCTTTCTTAAGGGCATGCGGATGGGCTACCTGAAGCAGACCTACGTTCCCACCCCCGGGAACACCGTGCTTGAGGAACTGGAGCAGGTATTCGAGCCCGTCAGGCGCATGGAGGAAAGGCTGAGGGCCATGGAGGAGGAAATGGCCACGGCCCGGGACGCCGACCTTGTCCGCCTGGGGGAGGATTACGCCCGGCTGCAGGAAAGGTTTGAAAAGGCGGACGGCTATTCCCGGCATTCCCTTCTCCAGGGCGCCCTCAAGGGCATGGGCTTCGGTGAGGACAGATGGGGCCAAAGCGCCGAAAAGCTGTCGGGGGGAGAGATGACCCGCCTGGGGCTGTGCCGGCTGCTGCTTGAAAAGCCGGATCTGCTCCTGCTGGACGAGCCCACCAACCATCTGGACCTGGAGGCTTTGACCTGGCTTGAAAAATACCTGGACGGATACCGCGGCGCGGTGATCGTGGTGAGCCACGACCGTTATTTCCTGGACCGGGTCTGCACCGACATGACGGAGATCCTGCTTGGCGTCAGCGAACAGTACAGCGGAAACTATTCATCGTATATGGACCAGCGCTCCGCCCGTTTTGAAAGCCGGATGCGGGCCTGGGAGCAGCAGCAGCAGGAGATCGCACGGCAGGAGGCCGTTATCGCCCGCCTCAGATCCTTCAACCGCGAAAAAAGCATCAAACGTGCCGAAAGCCGGGTGAAGGCCCTGGAAAAGATCGAACGGCTGGAAAAGCCCACGGACGAAAAGCAGATCCGTTTTTCCTTCGGCGTCAACCGCAGGACCGGCGAGGACGTATTGGACATCAGGGATTACGCCAAATCCTTCGGCGAACGGGTGCTGTTTGAGCACGCGGACCTGAAGATGTCCTCCGGGGACCGGGTGGCCCTGATCGGCCCCAACGGCATTGGGAAGACCACTTTCCTGCGCTGCCTGATGGGGCTGGAAACGCCGGACGCCGGCACGGTGCGCTGGGGCGCCAACATCGACCTGGGGTATTACGACCAGATGCAGTCGTCCCTGCACGGCGACAAAACGGTTTTGCGGGAGGTGTGGGACGATTTCGTCCGCCTGAGCCAGACCGAGGTGCGCAGCGCCCTGGGGCTCTTCCTGTTCACGGGGGAGGACGTGTTCATGCAGGTAAATGACCTCTCCGGCGGCGAAAAGGGACGGCTGGCCCTGGTCAAAATGATGCTCAGGCGCGACAACGTGCTGCTGATGGACGAGCCCACCAACCACCTGGACGCCGACAGCCGCGAGGTGCTGGAGGACGCCCTGGAGGATTTCCCGGGGACCATCCTGGCGGTGAGCCACGACCGGTATTTCATCAACCGCTTCGCCAACCGTGTGGCCGTCCTGGGACCGGGGGGCATCACGGTGTACCGGGGCAATTACGACGATTACGTACGCGAGATCGAGCGCCGCGCTTTGGGCCTGGAGACGGAAGAAATGCCCGGCGGGATGACAAAGACCGAGGCACTGAAGGAAAAACGCCGCCAGAAGGCCGCCCGCGAGGAAAAAAAGGCCCTGAAGGCCCGGGCGGCCGAGGCCGAAAAATATGTGGCGGAGGTCGAGGAACGCCTCGGGGAGCAGGAAAAACAGATGGCCCTGAAGGAAAACTATGAGAATCCCGACAGGGCCAGGGAGTGCGCCAGGGTCTACCGGGAACTGAAGGAAGAACTTGAAAGGGCCTACGCCGAATGGGAGGCCGCCGAGGAGGCGGCAAACGAAAGCGGGGAATGAGCCGCTGTCCCGTGCCGAGGGACACGGAGCGTATCCCCTGGGATATCCGGGAACTGTCCTGTAAGGTTCCCGGATACTTCTTTTTTGGCGAAGGCCGTATCGAAACGGAAAGGCGGTCCCTGGAGCGCACACTGCCGTGATGATTTGTTAGCACTCTTTTAAGGTGAGTGCCAAAAAGGGATTGCATTCCCTTGAGGGACGTGGTATAATGTTCCCCGAAGGCCGGGAAACCGTCCGTTTTTCCAATAAAGAAGTATTCGTACTTTGGAGGCACAGGATATGAGCGAGAAAGAATTCCAGCAGGGCAGCATTTCCATCCACGCGCAGAACATCATGCCGGTGATCAAGCGCTGGCTGTATTCCGACAAGGATATTTTTATCAGGGAAATGGTATCCAACGGCTGCGACGCCATCACCAAATACCGCATGGCGACCGGCGCGGGTGAAGAAAATCTGAAGGTGACCGTTACCGTGGACAAGGAAGCGGGAGAGCTTCGTTTCACCGACAACGGCATCGGCATGACCAAAGAAGAAGTGGAGAAATATATCAACCAGGTGGCCTTTTCGGGCGCCGAGGAATTTTTGAAGAACTATACCGGCGACGACAAGGGCGGCATCATCGGGCATTTCGGCCTGGGCTTCTACAGCGCGTTCATGACGGCGGACAAGGTGACCATCGACACCCTGTCTTATCAGGAAGGCGCAAAGCCCGTGGTGTGGCAGAGCGAGGACGGCATGACCTTCCGTATGACCGAGGGCGGAAGGTCCGAGCGCGGCACCACCGTCATCCTGCACATTATGGAGGATGAAAAAGAATTCCTGGACGCCTGGAAGGTAAGGGAGATCCTGGAAAAATATTGCGGATACATGAACGTGCCGATCTATGTGGAGGACCTTTCCTCAGAAAAGGAAAAGGCGGAGGAAAAGGAAAAGCACGAGGCCGAGGCAAAGGAAGACGAGGGAAAGGAGCCTGAGGTGAAGGACGTCACCCTGCCCGAGCCCAGGCCGATCAACGACACCCATCCCCTGTGGCTGAAGAAGCCCTCCGAATGCAAGGACGAGGAATACAAGGACGTCTACCGCAAGCTGTTCCACACCTTCGAGGAACCGCTTTTCTGGATCCACCTGAACGTGGACTATCCCTTCAACCTGAAGGGTATCCTGTACTTCCCGCGCCTGCGCAGGGATATGGGCGGCCAGGAGGGACAGATCAAGCTGTTCAACCGGCAGGTGTTCGTGGCCGACAACATCAAGGAGGTCATCCCCGAGTGGCTGATGCTCCTCAAGGGCGTCATCGACTGCCCCGACCTGCCCCTGAACGTGTCTCGTTCCTTCCTGCAGAACGACGGGACCGTCCGCAAGCTCAGCGCCCACATCACCAAAAAGGTGGCGGACAAGCTCCATTCCCTCTTCAAGGAAAACCGGGAGCAGTATGAAGGCTACTGGGACGACATCTCTCCCTTTGTCAAGTACGGCTGCATGAAGGATCTGAAGTTCCATGAGATGATCAAGGATATCCTGCTCTTCAAGACCACCGACTGCAAATACCTGACGCTGGAGGAATACCGCAGCCGCAACGGCGGCAAGGTGGACAAGAAGATCTATTACACCACCGAAATGAACCGCCAGGCCGCGGCGGTAAAGCTTTACACCGACCGGGAGATCGACGTGGCGGTGATGGATACGCTGATCGACCTGAACTTCATGTCCTTCATGGAATATTCCGGGGGCATGGACGGCTGGACCTTCGTGCGGGTGGACGCGGCCATCGACGGGCTGACCGACGAGAACGCGTCCGACAGCAGCCTGAATGCCGAGGAAATGCAGAAGATGTTCCGCGCCGCCCTGAAGGACGATAAATTGGAGGTCAAGCTGGAAGCCCTGAAGGACACGGGTCTTCCGCTGATGCTCCTCGAGGACGAACAGATGCGCCGCTACAAGGAAATGAGCGCCATCTACGGACAGGATTTTTCGATCCCCGCCAAGTATACCCTGGTGCTCAACCGGGCCTGCGAAACGGTGAAGAACCTGGCCGGGATGCCAGAAGGGGACCTGAGGGACAAGATCTGCCTGCAGCTCTACGACCTGGCCAGGCTGTCCTCCCGCCCGCTGGAAAGCGACGACCTGAGGAACTTCCTGCACCGCAGCAGTGAGCTGGCGTCGCTCCTTGCTGCCCGGGAAACCGGGAAATAAAAAAGAAGCGCGAAAAATACGCGGAAAACGCAAACAGCCGCACCCCCGAAAGAGCTCGTGCCCTTCCGGGGGTGCGGCTGTTTGTGCGGATCACGGGGCGGAGAATTCCTGCAGCGTCCGGCCGCCGCGGGTGACGGCGCCTTTGCCGTTTTCGTATACCAGCACCGTCATGCCCGCGCTTTCATCTTCCGCCATCATGGACGGCAGGCTTTCCGGATCGGGCAGGGCGTCGGAAATGTCGGTGTATTCGACGATCCGCGCCATGTCCCGGCCGACGCAGCCCCGGGTGACCAGCCAGTTGGGTTCGCTCACATCCCCGCCCTCGTCGTTAAAGAGCGTGGCGTTTTCGGTGACGTCATAAAAATACAGGATGTCCCCGCGGACCGTGAAGGCGAAGCGTTCCGATCCGCTTTCTTCCCCGTTGAGGTTCAGGGAGATCTGCGCCGTGCCCAGGGAATAATCGGGGCTCAGCATCCAGACGGCGCTGCGCACGTATTCCCCGCCGCCTTCACGGGAAAAATCGCCCATCAGGTCGGTGACCATGGCCCCGTCGCCGCTTTCATCCTCTTCGCCGCTTTCGTCCGCTTCCGCGGCGGCGTCAAGCACCGCCTGGTCCATGCCGCTGGCCGTATAGGCGCGGACGGAAGTGATGAGAACGTCGTACCTTGTCATGCCGTTTTCCTCCCTGCCCGAAACTCCCGTCAGGTCCAGGGCTGCCTGGGACAGGACGTCGCGGGGTACCGTCCACATATAGGAGGCGGTGCAGCGCCCGTTCAGGGCGGTGTAAACAGGACTGTCAAGGAGCCAGGCCGCCTTCATGCCCGAGTACGCCGCCCGGGTTTCGGGCGTTGACGCGGGGGACGCCGTCGGAGCGCCGCCGTCCTTCGGGGCGGAGGAGCAGCCGGACAGGGCGAGGGACAAAAACAGGATGAGAAGGACGGACCTAATGGAACGGGGAAAGTTTTTTTTCATTTCGCTTTATTCCTCCGTGTCAGGAAACAGTGTCTTTTCCAAGGGGCATTATAATATAGGTCGGCGGCAAACGCAAGGCGGGGGCAAAAGACGGCGAGCCCGCTTGCAAAGCCGTGCGGGGGATGGTAAAATGCCTTTGAAAACTGCCCCGGGAGGGTGAATATGAGCCTTTTTGACCATATGGACGGCAGCGGGGGTCTTACGCCCCTGGCCGACAGGATGCGTCCGGAGACCCTGGACGATTTTTTCGGGCAGGAGCATATCGTCGGCAAGGGACGGCTCCTTCGCCGGGCCATCGAAGCGGACCGGATGACCAGCTGCATCTTTTACGGGCCGCCCGGGTGCGGCAAGACCACCCTGGCGTCCATCATCGCCCATACCACTTCGGCGGCTTTTGTCAGGCTGAACGCCGTGACGACCGGCGTCGCAGAGGTACGGGAGGAGATAATCAAGGCCCGGGACAGGAAAAAGATGTACGCCCGGGCCACCTATCTCCTGCTGGACGAGTGCCACCGATGGTCCAGGGCCCAGAGCGATTCCATCCTGCCCGCCATGGAGGACGGCAGCATCCGGCTGATCGGTTCCACCACGGAGAATCCGATGGTGTCCATGACGCCCGCTATCGTGTCCCGCTGCCGTGTGTTCGCTTTCCGCCCGCTGACGGAAAAGGAAGTCCTGGACATCATGCGGCGGGCCCTTTCAGACAGGGAAAAGGGCCTTGCGGACATGAACGTGGATTCTGACGAGGACGCGCTTTGCCACATTGCCGCCATGGCCGGGGGCGACGTCAGGAGCGCCCTGAACGCCCTGGAACTTGCGGCCCTGACCACCCCTGTCAGGAACGGACGCATCCGCGTGGACCTTTCCGCCGCGGAGGAGAGCAAACAGAAGCCCCAGCTTCGATGCGGGGAGACCGAATATTATGACATGCTTTCCGCTTTCTGCAAATCCATGCGGGGCGGAGACAGCGACGCGGCCCTTTTATGGTTTTCCAGGCTCCTGTACGCCGGGGCGGACCCGCGGCTGATCGTAAGAAGGATCATCGTCCATGCCAGCGAAGACGTGGGCCTGGCCAATCCTGCCGCCATGCTCCAGGCTGCGGCCGCCGCCACCGCCCTTGAAACGGTGGGAATGCCCGAAGCACGGGTCTCCCTGGCACAGGCAGTCATCGCCGTGGCCGAGAGCCCCAAATCCAACAGTGTATCCGCGGCCATGGAGGCGGCGAGGAGGGACGCGGAGGCCGGGCGGTGGGGGGAGGTACCTGCGCACCTGAGGGATTCGCATTATGCGGGAAACGAGCGCCTGGGTGTCACCACGAACAGGGATTATCTGTATCCGCACGATTTCCCGGGGCATTTCGTCCGCCAGCAGTACATGCCCGACGATATGGTCGGCACAGTGTATTACCATCCGGGAGAATTCGGTCCGGAAGCGAAATACGCTCTCAGGCGGGAACAAGGGAACGGAGGAGATTTGCCGCCCGGACGGCGTTGACAGGCAAAAAAACGCAATATATAATAAGTTTACACGGGAAAAGGGTTTCCGGCCGCGAAAGCGGCTGAATGAAAAGGGGGAAATAGAAATGCGGGTACTTTTGACCGGCGGCGCCGGCTTCATCGGGTCCCATACCGCCTTAAAGCTGCTGGAGGCGGGCCATGAGGCGATCTCCTTGGACAATTTGTCCAATTCTTCGGCGGAAAGCCTGAAGAGGGTTTCACGGATCACCGGAAAGCCCGCGCCGCTTTGCGTGGGGGACTGCACCGTGGAGGCGGACGTGGAAAGGGTGTTCCGCGAGTATGCCCCTATCGAGGCGGTCATCCATTTCGCCGGGCTCAAGGCCGTGGGCGAATCGGTATCCAAGCCGCTGGATTACTACCAGAACAACCTGGATTCCACCTTCACCCTCCTCAGGGTGATGAAAAAATTCGATTGCCGCACAGTGGTGTTCTCATCGTCGGCCACGGTCTACGGCACCAACCAGGAAATGCCCCTCAGGGAGGATTTTCCGACGGGCTGTACCAACCCCTACGGCTGGACCAAGTGGATGAACGAAAGGATCCTGACCGACTGCGCGAAGGCGATGGGGCTGAACGTGGTGCTCCTCAGGTACTTCAATCCCATCGGCGCCCATGAAAGCGGCATGATCGGCGAGGATCCTTCGGGGATCCCGAACAACCTGATGCCCTTCATCTGTCAGGTGGCTTCGGGCAAACTGGAGTGCCTGAACGTTTTCGGCGACGATTATCCGACCCCCGACGGGACCGGCGTGCGGGATTACATCCATGTGTGCGACCTTGCCGAGGGGCACCTGGCCGCGCTGGAATACGCGGCGGACCATCCGGGCACCGAGATCGTCAACCTGGGTACGGGCACGGGCTACAGCGTCCTGGACATCGTGCATACCTTTGAAAAGGCCAACGGCCTGACGCTTCCCTACAGGATCGCTCCCCGGCGCCCCGGCGACATCGCCGTCTGCTACGCGGACCCATCCAAGGCCGAAAAGCTTCTGGGCTGGCATGCCCGCAGGAGCCTGGAGGACATGTGCCGGGATTCCTGGAACTGGCAGAAGAACAACCCCGACGGATACGGGAAATGAACCGGCGGACTTTGCCGGATATGCGGAGCGAAGGGGCGGAAGGCCCCGAGCTCCGCTTTTTTGCGGAGGAACTATGCTTGGATTCATGGACCAGCACTGCCACCTGGACGACCCGAAATTCGACCCCGACCGGGCGGAGGCGGTGCACAGGATGCTGGAGGCGGGGGTCGTCGGCTGTGTGGACTGCGGCAGCGATATCGAAAGTTCCCGCAGGGTTTTGAAGCTGGCGGCGGAGTATCCGGGGATCGTATATGCGGCCTGCGGCATCCATCCCCACGAAAGCGAAAAGGCGGACGAAAGCGACATGCAGGAACTGTGCTGCCTTCTGAAGGACCCCGCGGCCATCGCCCTGGGGGAGATCGGCCTGGATTATTACTATGACAGCGCCTGGCGTGAAAAACAGAAGAAGGTCCTCCTGGACCAGATGGCCCTGGCCGTGGAGACGGACAAGCCTGCCGTGTTCCATATCAGGGATGCCCACGGCGATATGATCGGGATATTCAGGAGCATGGCGAAGCGGCCCCGGGGGGTGATCCACTGCTTTTCCGGAAGCGCCGAGACCGCCATGGAATACGTCCGGATGGGGTTTTATATTTCTTTCGCCGGGCCCCTGACGTTCAAAAAGGCCCCCAACCTGGAGAGGGCCTGCGCCCTGGTGCCCGAGGACAGGCTGCTGGTGGAAACCGACAGCCCCTACATGGCCCCGGTCCCCTTCCGGGGGCAGAGGAACGAACCGGCGTACGCCGTGAAGGTGCTGGAGAAAATGGCGCTTCTGCGGGGCCGCACAGCGGAAGAAATGGCCCTGATCACGCTGAATAATACCCGGGAGGTTTACGGACTGAAATGAAAAAAATGATCCTTTTCACCCTTGCGCTTCTCTGCGCCGCGCGCTGCGCGGGTGCCGCGGCCGACCCTGCCCTGTACCGCGTCACAGGGGAGGGCGGGGGCGTATGCTACGTTTTCGGCACCATCCACGTGGGGACCGAAAATGATGCGGAAGCCCTGGAAAAGGTCTTCGCGGCCCTGGACGGATGCGACGCGCTGCTGACCGAGGTGGAGGTGGCCCGCCTGACCGGGATCAATATCGCCTTCCTGGCCCAGGCGTCCCGCCTTCTTCTGCCCCCGTGGGACAGCATGAGCGCCCGCCTCGGAGAGGAGACCGTCCGCGCCGTCGCCGATGCGACGGGGCTTCCCAAAGCGGCCCTGGACCGCTACGCCCCCGCCTGGGCGATGTCCTATCTGGAAGTGGTGTCCGCGTCGGAGGCCGGCCTGGGATCCGAGTGGGGCACGGACCAGCTTTTGTACGCCCACGCGCGGAAAACGGGGATCGCGAACGAAGGCCTGGAGGAAGTATCCGCCCAGATGGACGCGATGCTGTCCTTCACCGACGCCTACGTTCTGGAAGCGGTCCGTGCCTGGCTGGACGATCCCGCGGCGATGCGGCAGGAGATCGAAGGGCTGCATACCCTGTGGATGAACGGGGACCAGGAGGCCCTGGAGGCCTATGTCCGCGCCATCGCGGAGGACGACGGGGACGGCGCAGAAGAATCGTATGAGTTGATGTACGTCAAAAGGAACCTTGCCTTCGCAAGGCGCTGTGCAGACGAGATCTTATCCGGCCGCACCGTGATGACTGCCGTCGGCTGTGCCCACCTGTACGGGGACGACGGCATTCTCCGCCTGCTGGAGGGCATGGGTTTTGCGGTGGAAAGGGTCCGGTGACTTTGGGAAGGGGGCGGCAAGACCGTGGGGAAAAAGGACAGCTTTTCCAGCCTGCGCCAGATCGACCACCATGGGGACGACGCAGTGCGCATTTACGAAAATACCGAGGCCGACGACTATCCGGCCCACTGGCACCGCTCCTATGAGCTGATCATGCCGGTCAGGAACAGCTATACCGTCGTGGTGGGAAGCGGGACCTGCGTCCTGATGCCGGGGGAGGTGCTGATCATCCCTTCTGGGATGGTGCACGAGATCCTGGCGCCCGACGACGGCATGCGCTACCTTTTCCTGGTGGACCATCGCGTCCTGTACAACATGGACGGCTTCAGCCCGGTGGAGCAGGCGTTTTATCCCTACGTGCACATGAAGAACGACGGGGAGGAAGGGATCCGGTCCCAGGTGATCGGCCTTCTGTGGCAGGCTGTGCGGGAGGATGAAGAAGGCAGGCTCATGAGCGCATCCATGGTGGTCAACTGCATCCGCCGGATCTTTATCCTGCTTTCACGAACGCTTCTTGACCTCAGGGAAAGCGGAAATCCGGGCATCGGCCGCCGGGATTCCGACGCCCTGGTGGCGGCCACGGATTACATCACCCTGCACTGCACGGAAAAGCTGACGCTGGAGAGCGTGGCCGACTACGCGGGATACAGCAAGTATCATTTTGCGCGGATCTTCAAGGATTATACCGGCGTCAGCTTTTATACTTATTATATGCGCCAGCGGATCCAGGTGTGCCGGGACCTGCTGGGGGACAAATCCCTTTCGGTCACCGAGGTGGCCCTCCGAACGGGCTTCGGTTCCATCGCCACCTTCAACCGGGTCTTCCGTCAGGTGGAAAACGTATCGCCCACAGAGTACCGCAGGATGCGGCAGAGCCACCGTCAGGAGGCGCAGGAAGAAACAATAAATCGCAATATCTGAGCAGTATACGGCTTTTTCTGATAAGACGCCGGAGTGTTTATCCTGTAGAATATCATTAGTTTTTAGTGATACTTTTTTACAAATTCGCTCAAAAGCACAAGGGGGAGGCCCGGAAAACGGGCATTTCACAGACGGGGGGGAACCGAATTGACCCAGAAATCAATTACTCAAACCGGAGCACCTCCGGTTAAGCTGCGGAAAATGTCCTTCGGCACCTATATGCGCAGGTACGGGACACTGTACATCCTGCTGCTTTTGCCGATCGCCTTTTTCCTGATCTTCCGCTACTATCCCATGCAGTGGATCGCCCTGGCCTTCAAGAAGAACAACATCATCCAGCCGCTGTGGAACGTGCCCTGGGTGGGGTTTGAATGGTTTGAAAAGGCTTTTAAGACCAAGGCCTTCATCACCGCCCTCAAGAACACCCTGGTCCTCAACCTGATGGACCTGGTGTGCGGCTTCCCGGCCCCGATCATCCTGGCGCTCCTTTTGAACGAACTGACCTTCAAGCGCTTCAAGAAGCTGACCCAGACCATCCTCTACCTGCCCCACTTCCTCAGCTGGATCATCATCTCCGGCCTGGCGACCCGCCTGCTGGCGGACAACGACGGCCTTTTGAACCTGGTGTACAAGCAGATGAAGGGGAACTCCGGCGCTTATATCCCCTTCCTGAGCAATCCCCAGTACTGGCGGTGGACCTACATCGTGCTGGGCATCTGGAAGGAAGCCGGCTGGGGTACCATCATCTATCTGGCCGCCCTGACCAACATCAGCCCCGAACTGTACGAGGCCGCTGCGGTGGACGGCGCGGGCCGTTTCAGCCGCATGTGGCATGTGACCCTTCCCGGACTGCGTCCCACCATCATCACCCTGCTGATCATGCGCATGGGCTACATCCTGGGCAGCGAGTTCGACCGGCCCCTGGCCATGTCCAACAAACTGGTGACGGACGTGTCGCAATTGATATCCATCTTTGTGTACGAACAGGGCATCCAGGGCCTCAAGTATTCGCTGACGACGGCCGTGGGCCTCTTCCAGAGCGTCGTCGCCGTCATCTTTATCCTTGGGACCAATGCGCTGGCCAAGCGGATCGGCGAGCGCGGCATTATGTAAGGAGGTGCCGACATGTCTGTTATCAAGGAAGCCTCCAGAAGCAAGCAGATCAAGGAATCCGGCGGCATGATCCGTTCCGGTGCCACCCGGGTGGGGGACTGGATCATTGCGCTCATCTGCTTTATCGTCATGTTCGTCTGCCTCCTGCCCATGCTGAACGTGCTGGCCCGGTCCCTTTCTTCCGCGGAAAGCCTGATGCGCAACGAGGTTTTCCTGTGGCCCAAAGGCTGGAACCTGGTCGCCTACCAGACGATCCTTGGCAACGCAAAATACATCCACTCCCTGTGGTTCACCGCCATCCTCACCGTGGGATGCACGCTGCTCAGCCTGTTCATGACCATCTGCTGCGCCTATCCCCTGACCTATGACCAGCTCAAGGGCGGCAAGGTCATCAACATGCTGATCCTCTTCACCATGTATTTCAGCGCAGGCACCATTCCCCATTACCTGCTGATGAAGAACCTGAACATGCTGGACACTGTCTGGTGCATGGTGATCCCCTCCTGCATCAGCGTGTACAACATGATCGTCATGCGCTCCTTCTTCTACGGCATCCCCGAGAGCCTGAGGGAGGCGGCGGAGATCGACGGCGCCGGTCCGATCCGGACCCTGGTCAAGGTCTACCTTCCCCTGAGCCTGCCGGTCATCGCCACCCTGGCCCTGTTCTACGCGGTGGGCCGCTGGAACGGCTTCTCCGACGCGCTGCTGTATGTCAAGAAGGAAGAGCTTTTCCCCATCCAGCTGTACCTGTACTATGTGCTGCAGAACTCCACCCAGCAGGAGATCGCCACCCAGGAAGGCTTCGCCACCCCGGGCGTGGGCGAAACGGTCAAGATGGCTACCGTCATGTTTGCCACCGTACCGATCCTTCTGGTCTATCCCTGGCTGCAGCGCTACTTCATCGCCGGTATGACCATCGGCGCGGTGAAGGGCTGATCCTGATCCCGTTTTCCGGGGCGCATGCCCTGTAAATAATCAAAGGAGGAACGACCCATGAAACGTTTGCTTGCTATCCTGCTGACCCTGGCGCTGCTGCCTGTCGCGTTCTCCGCGTTTGCCGACGCGGAATTCGCGGACGGCAAGTTCACCGCCCCCGTGAAACTGACCGTCGAAGTGTACAACCGCTACAATGACGGCGGCACCGACCCCACCTCCAGCGTCTACGCGCAGTACATCCATGACGGCATGCTCGAAAAGTACAACGTCGACGTGGAATTCGTGTCCATCGGCCGCTGGTCCGAAGTTGACGACATCGGCAACCTGCTTGCCGCCGGTTCCGCTCCCGACGTGTGCGTCACCTATTCCTATCCCACCATCCTGACCTACGCGGACATGGGCGGCATCGTTGACCTGAGCGCTCCCCTTGCCCAGTACAAGGACGAACTGAGCAACCTGTGGAACCTGCTGGGCGATTACAACATTTATTATGACCAGGATCCGGATTCCGGCGTTCTGTGGTGCGTGGAAGCCAAGCTGGCCAACAACGCCCGCATCAACACCTTCATCCGCAGGGACTGGCTGAACAAGCTGGGCCTGGCTGTTCCCACCACTGAGGAAGAATTCGAGAACTGCCTGATCGCTTTCCGCGACAACGCCGAGACCCTGCTGGGCGCCGACGCCGACAAGATGATCCCCTACCTGACCACCTCCGATATCGGCTGGATGAACAACCAGGTGCTCGTCGCCCACATCCCCAACGATATCTCCGACGAGACCGCCTATGTGTACGGCTATGACAGCCGCCAGGTGCTGATGCCCGGCGCCAAGGAAGGCGTCCGCGTGCTGAACAAGTGGTACAACGAAGGCCTCATCTGGAAGGATTTCGTGCTCAACGATTCCGACCAGGCGGACAACCTGATCAAATCCGGCTGGGTCGGCGCTTTCGGCCACAACTATGACTATCCCTACCGCAACGGCGAAGATTCCATCCAGGCCAGCATCCAGCGCGCTGCCGGTGAAGACGCCGCTTTCGTCGCCATCGAGCCCTTCACCAACGACGCCGGCATCCCCCGCAAGATCCTGTCCGACACCGTTGACCGCAAGTGCTTCCTGCCCTCCACCTGCAAGAATGTCCACGCGGCCCTTTTGTACCTGGACTTCATCTCCGATCCTGAGACCATCAAATTCCTCCAGGTCGGCAAGGAAGGCATTGTGCACGAAGTGACCGAAGACGGCGCCTACAAGCTGCTGACCATGGACGCCGACAACAAGGCCGTCTGGATCCAGAACAGCCTGAACAACATCGACCACACCATCACCGTGAACGGCCAGTACCTGGGCGACGCCACTGCCGCGTCCTTCGCCCTGGGCTATGCCGCGGTTGATCCCGAGCTCCTGACCATCGCCTACAATGTGGCCATGAACGAAGGCCGCGTCTTCGCCAAGTTCGCCGTCGGCGCCATCGCCGCTGAGAACGAGGTCGGCTCCAGCCTGGACAACTATCGCGACACCTGGCTTTGCAAGGCTGTCGTCGCCTCCGTCGAGGAATTCGACGCTGTGTATGACGAAGGCCAGAGGGAATACCTGGAAGACAAGGAAGGCCAGAGCATCATCGACGAGCGCGCCGCGAAGATCCTCGAGGTGTACGGCGTCGAAGTGCCGACCGATCTGCTGACCAAGTAAGCAAATCGTCGGACGCTCAAAGGATTTCAGCAGGGGCGGCTCCGGCCGCCCCTGTTTTTGACAGGCTCCGCGGAAAAGACCGGCGGGGAAGCATCCGGCGCTTATAATGCGTTCGAGGTGCTGACGGCCCGTCCCCGGGAGGGGACGCGGCCCGGAGGAAAGACGGATGAAAAAGAACCTGACGGACGGCTGGCGCTTTGCGCTCATCCCCCCGGACTCATGCCCCGACGGGGCTGAATGGAAGGATGTATCCCTGCCCCACGATTTCCTGATCCATGACGCGGACCGGCTGTATGCGGACGGGGACGGGTGGTATCAGCGAACGCTCCACTTTGACAGGACTGCCCTGGAGGGCGAAACATGGCTTTGCTTTGACGGGGCCTATCCTGACGCGGCGGTCTTTTTGAACGGGAAAAAGATTTGTGAGCATCACTACGGATACACGGCTTTCAACGTGAGCCTTACCGGTCATATCCTGGAAGGGGACAACGACCTGAGGGTTCTCTGCCGCCACCGGGCGCCCTGCAGCCGCTGGTACTCCGGCGCAGGACTTTTCCGGGATGTGGCGCTGCATATCGAGGGGAAAAAGCACGTACTGCCATGCAGCGTGTATTTTTCCGCCCGCCGCCTGCCCTCCGGCGCCTGGCGCATGGCTGTTTCCTGCCGCTGCGCGGGGGCGGAATGCGGGGATGAAGCGGTGTTTGTCCTGAAGGACGGGACGGGCAAGGAGGTGCTTCGGTTCACGGCCCCGGTATCCCCGGAGGGGGAAACGAAAGCGGTAAGGGAAGTGAGCGGCGTCAGGCTGTGGGATGTTGCCGATCCCTGCATATATACCCTCGAAACGTCCTTCGCCGAAAGCAGGGAGGTTGTGACCGTCGGGTTCCGGGAGACCGCCTTTGACCGCCAAAGGGGCTTTTTCCTGAACGGGAGGCATCTGAAAATACGGGGCGTCTGCCTGCACCACGATCTGGGCGCCCTGGGGGCGGCCTTTAATGCCAAAGCGGCCGAAAGGCAATTGAAACTGATGAAGGAGATGGGCGTCAACGCCGTCCGCTTCAGCCACAATCCCCCCGCACGTGAAATGATGGAGCTTTGCGACCGCATGGGGATTTTGGCGGACAGCGAGCTGTACGATATGTGGGAAAGGAGCAAGACTCCCTTTGATCACGCCAGGTTTTTTAACGGGGATTGGCAGGAGAACGTCCGGGAATGGGTGTGCCGGGACAGGAACCACCCCTGTCTTGTGATGTGGTCCATCGGCAATGAGATCCAGGACATGCACGTTTCCGAGCGCGGCGAAATGTGGACCCGTCTCCTTTCGGAAGAGACCGCAAAGTACGATCCTGAGGGAAACGGCCTTGTCACCTTCGGAAGCAATTATATGCCCTGGGAAGGGGCGCAGAGATGCGCCGATATCATAAAGGCGCCGGGCTACAATTACGCCGAAAAATATTATGACGCCCATCACGCCGCCCATCCGGACTGGGTGATCTACGGCAGCGAGACCGCGTCGGTTTTGCAGAGCCGGGGCGTATACCATTTCCCCCTGGACAGGGACATCCTTTCCGACGACGACCTGCAGTGTTCGTCCCTGGGCAATTCCAAGACCTCCTGGGGCTCACAGGACCCGGAAAAAATGCTCCGGGAGGAGGAGGAAAGGCCATACACCCTGGGGCAGTTTATCTGGAGCGGGATCGACTACATCGGCGAGCCCACCCCATACCACACCAGGACCTGTTATTTCGGACAGGCGGACACCGCCTGCTTCCCCAAGGATACGTACTATATGTATAAGGCTGCCTGGTCGGGGGAGAAGACGGTGCATATCGGCGTCACCTGGGACTGGAATCCCGGGCAGACGATCGACGTACCGGTGTGGACCAACTGCGAAAATATTGAGCTGTTCCTGAACGGCCGCTCCCTTGGGACGAAGGGACCGGGCAGGGGATACCGCTGCGTCTGGCATATCCCCTATGAAGAAGGCGTTCTGGAAGCCGTCGGCGACGGAAGCGTCAGGGACGTTCGCTCCTCCTTCGGGGACAGCTTCGCCCTGCGCCTGACCGCGTCAGCCGACTGCCTTGCAGCCGACGGGAAGGACCTTTGCTTCCTGACGGCCGAGGCGCTGGACGCCCGGGGCAGGGCAGTGGAAAACGCGGTGGACCGCGTATGCGTGTCCGTGGAAGGAAAAGGATGCCTGATGGGCCTTGACAACGGCGACTCCACCGATCCGGACGGGTACCGGGTGTCCTCAAGGCGGCTGTTCGGGGGGAAGCTGCTGATCATCGTCGGCGCTCTGGACGAGCCGGGGGAGATACGCGTGCGTATTTCGTCCCCGGGCCTCAAACCCGCGGAGAAGATCCTGACGGCGCTCCCCTGCGCGGGTGAAAAGCGGCGCAGGATCCCACCCGGGATCGTGCCCGGCAGGGAGGGTCCCAAAGACGTGCGGAAGATCGTCCTAAAGCGGCTTGACTCCGGCACGCTGTGCCCGGGGCATGACACGGCGGAATTCGCCGTGTCCACCCTGCCGGCTGATGCCGACTGCCCCCTTTCCTTCCGTGCCCGCAACGCCGACGGGATCACCCTGCCCGGAGCCGGGATCAGGCGGGAAGGGGACAGGATCTTCCTGTCCGTGAACGGGGACGGGAAGGCGTTCCTGCGGGCTTCGGCCGCAAACGGGGAGGACCATCCCCGGGTGCTGTCCGAAATGGACCTTCAGGCCGAGGGCTTCGGCAAAGCGTCCCTGGACCCCTACACCTTCGTATCCGCCGGGCTTTGCGACATGAAACGGGGCGAGGTGACCCCGGGGAACGAGCACGGCGTGGCCTTCAGCCGGGACGGGGAGAGCATGGCGGGCTTTTCGAGTGTTGAATTTGGGCCCGACGGATCGGACACGCTGACGCTGCCGGTCTTTGCCCTGGACGGCAAACGGTACGAGATCGAACTCTGGGACGGCGACGGACCGGAGAGGAAAATGATCGCCCGGCTGCCGTATCAGAAGGAATGCATATGGAATACCTACCAGGAGGAGACCTGGAAGCTTCCCGTAAGGCTTAAAGGCGTGCGATCCCTGTGCTTTGTGATGCGTGAAAAGATCCACCTGAAGGGCTTCGTCTTTGAAAGGCAGCCGAGGCTCACCCGCTGGATCGACGCGGGGGAGGCCGACGGCGTCTGGGGGGATTCCTTCCGCCGGGAAGGCGGCAGCGTTCTTGACATCGGCAACAACGTGACGCTGAAGTTCGCGTCCCTCGACCTGGGCGCGGGCGGGAAGCGCCGCCTTAAGCTGCGGGGATACACCGACCTGAAGGAAAATCCCGTGGCCCTGAGGATCATGGACGCCGAAGGGAATGAGAGCGTGGCGATGCTGCCCTTTATGGGCGGCGGCGCGGAGGAGCAGGCCTTCGATATCGCCCTTCCCGCGGGGGTGTGCGATCTGTCGTTTGTGTTCCTGCCGGGCTGCAGGTTCGATTTCCATGCTTTCCGCCTGGAGGCTTTATCCTGACCCCACCGACTGCCGGACAGCGCGACGGGCCGTACGAGATCGATACGGCCTTATTGCGAAAGGAAGGGAAAAATGAACGCTGGCTTTGACGCATTGCGGGTGACGGACGGCGTATGGCACATCCGGGACGCGATGGGCGTGTGCGCGACCCTGATCGCAGGGCTTGAAAGGGCGGTCCTTGTGGACGCGGCCTACGGCGTCGGGGACCTGAATTCCTTTGTCCGGGGCCTGACGGACCTGCCCCTTGAGGTGGTCCTGACCCATGGACATCACGACCATGCCCTGGGGGCCATGGGCTTTGACGCGGTAGGGCTCCTTCCCGCGGAGGCGGAGGTTTTTCGGGAATACACCTGCTTTTCCCGCCGGGAAAGGGTGCTGGAGCAGGCCGCGGCGAAGGGGATCGTGATCGCGGGGCGGGAAAGGGAGGAATACCTCGAACGTCCGATGCCCGCCCTGAAAATGCTGGAAGCGGGGGACATGGACCTGGGCGGCGTGACGGCGCGCCTCATCCCATGTCCCGGGCATACCCCCGGGAGCCTTGCCGTATGGATCCCGGAGAAGGGCATCCTGCTGCCCGGGGACAACTACAACCCCTGCACCTGGGTGTTTTTCCATGAAGCCCTGGGGCCGCGGAGCTACAGGGAAAATGTGAAAAAACTGCTTTCCCTGTCCTTTGACACCGTGCTCTGCCCCCATGACCATCGTCCCCGGACGCGGAAAAACATGGAGGATTTCCTCCGCGCCATCGGGGACGCCGGGCTTGAAGGGGCCGTCCCGTCCCGCGACGGGGAAGGCGCCGGGGTGGATACTCTTGAGGTCCTTATGCCCGACGGGCAGAAATTTGTTTTTTCCCGCGAAAAATATATTCGGGGGCTGTGAAAGGCCCCGGCAAACGATATTTACGGAGGTGTCCCAATGGCGGACTGGCTGATCGAACCGGACAAAAACAGCGGCGAAAAGTTTCATAACTATGCTTCCTTCTGCGTGGGCACGGGCCGGATGGGCCTGGCGCTGCAAAAGGAATACCAGGACGAACTCAGGGCGGTGCAGGCCCTGTGCGGCTTTGAATATATCCGCGGGCACGGCCTGTTCAGCGACGACATGGCGATCTACCAGGAGCGCAGGGATCCGGACGGCGTCACCCGGGTGCAGTACTGCTTCACTTACCTGGACCGGGTGATGGATTCCTACCTGGAGATGGGCCTGAGGCCGTTCCTGGAGCTGGGCTTCATGCCCGGGGCCCTGGCGAGCGGCACCCAGACCATCTTTTACTGGAAGGGACATACGACCCCGCCGAAGGACATGGCCAAATGGACGGACCTGGTGGAGGCCACCCTCACCCACCTGAAGGAGCGCTACGGCGAAGACGAGGTCTCCCGGTGGCCCGCGGAGGTGTGGAACGAACCGAACCTTCCCGGCTTCTGGGAAAATGCCGACAAGGAAAAGTACCTGGAGCTCTATGACGCCACCGCCCGGGCGGTGAAACGGGCGGTCCCCGCCATGCGGGTCGGCGGCCCCGCCATCTGCGGAGGGACGGGCAGCCAGGAATGGGTAAGGGATTTCCTTACCTTCTGCCGGGAACATTCGTCCCCCGTGAACTTCGTCACCCGCCATGCCTACATGGGCCAGACCCCCGAGCACCGGGGCAGGTATTTGTACCACCCCATGTGCGATGTGGAGTATACCGTCGCCGAGATGGCCGAGACCCGGGAGATCATCGATTCCTTCCCGGAGTATAAGGATCTCCCGATGTATATCACCGAATTCAACACCTCCTACAATCCCTTCTGCCCCATCCACGACACGGTTCTGAACGCGGCGATCACCGCGGGGCTGCTGGCGCGGCTGGGGGACGTGGCCCGGGGTTACAGCTACTGGACCTTCGGCGACGTGTTCGAGGAGATGGGCGTACCTACCCGCCCCTTCCACGGCGGCTTCGGGCTGATGGCCGCCGGGAACATTCCCAAGCCGACGCTGTGGACCTTTGCGTTCTTCAGCCGGCTGAAGGGCAGGTGCGTGCACCGGGACGCCCACAGCGTGGTGACGGTAAAAGAGGACGGCACCTGGGAAGGCGTCGTGTGGAACGAGGGAAGGGAAAACAAATTGTTCCGCTCCACCGTTGCCCTTCCCGGGGACGCCGTCATGGCCCTGACCGAGGAACGGGTCGAGGACGGGGGCAGCGATCCCCTGAAGATCTGGCATGACCTGGGCGAGCCTGCCGTTATATCGAAAGAGACGGAAGCGCTTTTGAGGCAGAGCGGCGCGCCCCGCGTTTCCTCCCGGCGCATCGGCGGGCCTCACGGTCCTTACACCCTTGAGATCGGGGGCAGCGGGGTGTGCTTCTTCAGGGCGCGTCCCCTGAAAGAAGAGGCTGATCCCGGATATGATTATTCCTATTATGACAGCCGGGACTGAAGATGAAGACCTCTCATGCCGGGCGGACACCGGCATGTTCTGAAAAAACCTGTTACAGGGAGGTATCGGAATGAGCGTGTGGGACGGACACAGGGGATGGCTCGGCGCCCTGGACGCCGGGATCACGGACAGGGATATGACGACCTCGGAGATCGCCCGGGCGGAGGCGGACTGCTGCTTCGAAAAGGGTATGGTTGCCCTTGAGGAGGACGGATCCCTTGGAGAGGGCTTTAGGATCCTTGCCGAGGGGGACGGATTCCGCGTCCGGGGAGGCAAAACGGGGCTGCTCTACGGCGTATACCGGCTGATCCGGCATCGCCTGGGCGGGGAAAAACTGCCGGACGGGGACGAAAAGCCCCGGTATGACCTCAGGATGATCGATTGCTGGGACAATATGGACGGCACGGTGGAGCGCGGCTACAGCGGACGCTCCATATGGTTTGAGGATGGCAGGCTCACTTACCGGCCGGAGAGGATCCGTATGCTGGGAAGGCTCCTGGCTTCCGTGGGCGTCAACTGCCTGTGCATCAATAACGTCAACGTGCACGAGCCGGCCCAGGGCCTGATCGACGAAATGCTGCCGGACCTTAAGGCTATGGCCGGCCTTCTGAGGCCTTTCGGGGTCCGCCTGATGGTGTCGGTGGATTTTGCCATGCCCATGCGCTGCGGCGTGTCCACCGCCGACCCCCTGGACGGGGAGGTCGCCGCCTGGTGGAAGGACCGGGCCGAAAAGGTGTACGCCGCCGTACCGGACCTGGCCGGGTTCCTGGTGAAGGCCGACAGCGAGCATCGCCCCGGCCCCTTTACCTACGGGCGCACCCATGCCGACGGGGCGAACATGCTTGCCCGGGCCCTCAGGCCCTTCGGCGGCGTCCTCGTGTGGCGGGCTTTTGTTTACAACTGCATGCAGGACTGGCGGGACACCCGCACCGACCGTCCGAAGGCGGCGTATGAGACCTACCAGCCCCTGGACGGGCAGTTTGACGAAAACGTCATCCTGCAGGTCAAGCACGGCCCCTTCGATTTCCAGGTACGCGAGCCCCTGAGCCCGCTGCTTCTGTCCATGAAGCATACCCGCCTGGCGGTGGAGTTCCAATTGGCCCAGGAATACACCGGGCACCAGATCGACCTGTATTATATGCCGCCCATGTGGGACGAGGTGTTTTCGGCCATGGGAAAGGACAGGGTCGTCTCCATCGCGGCGGTATCCAACCTGGGCCGGGACGACTGCTGGACCGGGAATCCCCTGGCGCTGGCCAACCTCTTTGCCTACGGACGCTATGCCTGGGATCCCATGTGCGGCGCGGAGGAGACCGCGCGCATCTTTACCCGGATGACCTGGGGCTTTGAAAAGGGGGACGAGGACACCCTGGCGAAAGCCCTGATGGCGTCCCGCGGAATCTATGAAAAGTACTGCGCGCCGCTTGGGATCTGCTGGATGGTGAGCCCCAACGGCCATTACGGCCCGAGCCCCGACGGATATGAATACCAGCTCTGGGGCACCTACCACAGGGCGGACCGGGACGCGGTGGGCATCGACCGCACTTCCTCCGGCACCGGCTACCTGGACCAGTATCCCGAGGAAGTGCAGAGGATCTACCGCGATCCTGAGACCTGCCCCGACGAGTACCTGCTGTTCTTCCACCGGCGGCGCTATGACAGCGTGATGCGGGACGGGCGGACGCTGATCCAGCGGATCTATGACGACCATTTCGACGGCGCCGCCCGGGCGGAAAAAATGGCGGAGGACATAAAGAAGCTGCCCTTCCCCCCGGGGGACAGGGAGGAGATCTTCCGCAGGCTGGACCTGCAGGTCAAAGACGCGGCCGAATGGCGGGACGTGATCAACACCTTCTTCCGCCGCCTTTCCGGCGCGGAGGACGAACGGGGAAGGAAGATATGGCGCTGACGCGCCGCCGGGGATCAAACCGGAAGAACTGTTTTCAGGAAAAACACGGAAAGGGAACGCGAACAGTATATGGATGAATTCAAGATCACGGAGGATATGATCAGCCCCCTCCTGGACACCCGCTTTGTGAAGGTGTTCGATATCCGGTATGAAGAAGGAAAGCATTACTACGACGCTACGAGGCATGAAAAGGAGGACCTCACCTGCCTGAAGAGCGGCGGGGAGGTCCGGGAAATGACCGCCGACGCGGTCAGCTGCTTTGTGATCACGGTCTCCTCCGACGGGGAGGCGAAAATGCTGTTCAATTACGAATACCGCTATCCCTGCGGGCAGTACCTGCTCAGCGTCCCCGCGGGGCTCAGGGACCGGGAGGACGGCGAAGGTGAAAAGGGCCTGCTTCTTGCCGCCGCCCGGGAGATCCGGGAGGAGACGGGCATTGACATCGGGCCGGAGGACAGCCTGACCCTGGTCAATCCCGCGGTGTTTTCCACCCCCGGGCTGACCGACGAGAGCAACGCCCTGGTGTGCGCGGTGGTCCGCATGGACGGCACCGGGCGGCTGAGCCAGAAAGGCGCGGAGGGAAGCGAGAAGTTCGACGGGTTTTTCCTGGCGGACCTGGAAACAGCCCGCAGGCTCCTTTTTACCGGCAGGGACGAGAGGGGCATGTTCTATTCCACCTATACCTGGATGGCCCTGTGCTGGTTCGTTTCGGGGCTTTGGAAGGAATTCCCCGCCTCCGGGGACGGAAGCGCGTCCCTGGAAAGGTATTGAAAAATGAAAAAATGCAAACGTTTGCTGCCTTTTCGGAGGGGTTTCCACCTGTGAAAGGCATAAAATAAGGAAAAACGGGAACGGGAAGAAGCGAAGAAACTCGATTCTTCCCGTTTTTTTGGTATTTTCAGGCCGAAAAACGGGAGATCAGGCATTGCTTTTGCTCCCGAACGGCAAAAAAACAGGAAATTTATGCAAAGTGATAAAGTTTTTTCAATAAATCGAGGCATCCTGTTGACATAAAAAGGGTCAGGGAATATAATACGGAGTGAAAACGATTGCAAACGGGAGGGACAGTCAGTGGTCACTCTGAAAGACGTTGCGGCGGCCTGCGGCGTGTCTCCCGCTACGGTCTCCCGGGCGCTGAACGCGACGGGCGACAATCCCAGCCGCCATGTCAGGTATATCCGCCATGTGGCCGACAACATGGGTTACCGGCCCAACGCGGCCGCCAGGGCCCTGAAGACCAACCGGAGCGACAATATCGGCATCCTGTATGAAGACGTCATGCAGCACGAGTATTTTTCCTCCCTCATCGAAGGACTCAGGCTTGGGGCGGAAAAACGGGGCTACGACCTGACCTTCCTTGCACGGCACTTCGACGGAGAAGGAAAGGTATACGTTGCCGAGGCGGAATACCGGAGCCTGGACGGCATCATCGTGGTGCAGGCGGATTACGCGTCCTCCAGGATCCTGTCCCTGACCGGCTGCGGCCTTCCCACGGTGGTGGTGGACAACCGCCTGGAGGGCTGCGGAAC
The DNA here is from genome assembly GCA_017524725.1 of Clostridia bacterium. Lineage (GTDB taxonomy): Bacteria > Bacillota > Clostridia > Christensenellales > Aristaeellaceae > RUG756. Next base: position 60,272 of record JAFXUZ010000004.1, read on the forward strand.
GGTATTCAGCGACAATGCCGCCGGGATGGAAAAGCTGGTCCGCCATGTTGCCTCCCTGGGCCACCGCCGCGTGGCGTTCATCGGGGGGGACGAGGGAAGCGTGACCAGCCTTCGGCTGGGAGGCTTTTACAAGGGCTGCGCCGAAAGCGGCATCAGGGCTGCCCCCGAATGGATATTCCACGCGCATTACCGGGATCCCCAAAGCTGCTTCGGCGCGCTGGACTCGATTCTTATGGGGGACGTAAAGCCCACCTGCATCCTGTTCCCCGATGATTTCTGCTGTATCGGGGCCATATCGGCCCTGGCTGCCCGGGGGATCAGGGTGCCGGAGGATATCAGCATCGCCGGGTACGACGGTGTGGAGATGGGCCGGCTGATGAAACCGGCGCTGACCACCTACCGGCAGGATTCGGACGGCATGGCAGACCTGGCCATCCAGATGCTGACCGACGCCATCTCCAGGGGGGAACAGAGCGTGAGCGGGATCGCCACCGCCGAGGGGAGCCTGGTGGAAGGCGAAACCGTCCGGATGATCGGAGGCTGAAGCGCTTCCGGCTGTCCGGCCGCAAAAGGCCTTTTGAAAACAGGTTGAAATGACGGCGCCGCACAGCGGCGGCCTCATGATAGAAACATTTTTCAAGGAGGAATCGCAATGAAAAAGCTGCTTTCCGTCATCATCGCCCTGGCGATGGTCCTGAGCCTGTTTGCCGCCGCCCTGGCGGACACGACCCAGACCCAGCTCGCCAGCGATCCCGCAAAGACCGACAATCGCGAATCCCTGAACCAGGAAGAACCCGCTGAGGAACCCGCTGAAGAGCCTGTAGAGGAACCGGCGGAAGAGCCTGCCGAGGAACCCGCGGAAGAACCGGCAGCGGAACCCGCGGAAGAGCCCGCTGAGGAACCCGCGGAAGAACCGGCAGCGGAACCCGTTGATGAACCCGCGGAAGAGCCCGCCGGGGCCGAAGGATACCTGGCGTATATCATGTATGCCGATGCCGCCTGGGCCAATCAGTACTGGGGCACCGACGACAGCGCCGTCAAGGCCGATAACGTTTATGTGGCGGGCGAGGGCGATTACACCGTGAGCCTGGACTTCTCCGCCGTTGAAGGCGGCAAGGCTCAAGGCCTGGCCTTCATGGCCCTGGGCCTCAACGAGGCCGAGACCGGCAAAAAGCTGTACCTGAAGATCAACGAGATCCTGGTCAACGGCGAAGCCATCGAACTTGGCAAGGGCTACACTTCCTCCGACGACGGCGTCGTCACCCGCATGAACATCTACAACGAATGGGTCTCCGACCTGCCCGCGGACGCCCGCAGCTATGACGGTGACCTGGAAGGCGCTTCTCCCGTCATCGTGGACAAGGCTGCCTTTGACAGCGTCGAGAATGTGACCGTGAACTTCACCGTTTATGAGAACATGATCGACACCGCCTACATCATGTATGCCGATTCCGCCTGGGCTGCCCAGTACTGGGGCGGCGAGGCCTCGGAACCCGTGACCGCGAACAACGCCCTGGTCACCGGCTACGGCGATTACACCGTGGGCCTGGAATTCTCCGGCGACGGCGCGCAGGGCCTGGCCTTCATGGCCCTGGGCCTCACCAAGGGCGAAACCACCTTCAAAGGCGCGTCCCTTAAGATCAACGCCATCCGTGTCAACGGCGAAGCCATCGAATTCGGCAAGGGCTACACCTCCTCCGACGACGGCGTCACCACCCGCATGAACGTGTACAATGAATGGGTCTCCGCCCTGCCCGAAGACGCCCGCAGCTATGACGGCGACCTGACGGACTGCAATTGGATCATTGTGGACAAGGAAGCCTTTGCCTCCGTCAACAGCATCGAGATCGATTTCAGTCTGCTGCCCGTGACCGACACCGCCTACATCATGTTTGCCGACACCAACTGGACCGTCCAGTACTGGGGCAGCGATGACGGATCCGGCGTGGTCGCCTCCAACGCCGTTGTGGACGGTGAAGGCACCTATACCGTAGCCCTGGACTTCACCGGCACTGCCCTTGGCGCCGCCTCCGGCACCGCGTTCGCGGCCGTCGGCATCGTCAGCGGTGAAAAGACCTTCCCCGGCTGGTTCATCGATGTGAAAGACGTTAAGATCAACGGCGAAAGCATCGAAGTGGGCAAGGGCTACACCTGCTCCGACGACGGCCTGACCACCCGTGTGAACCTGTACAACGAATGGGTCCCCGAAGTCCCCGCGGACGCCCGCGCCAAGAACGGCGACCTTGAAGGTGCTTCCCCCATCATCGTGGACAAGGCTGCCTTCGACGTGGTCCAGACCATCGAAGTGACCTTCGACTTCATCTATGGCGAAGCTCCCGCCGCCGACGAGGCTGCCCCCCTGACCGAGGCCGAGGCCAAGGCGATGATGGCCGAGGGCTTCAAAGCCTACATCGGCGTGCAGGGCAAGGACACCTATGTGTTCCGCAATGCCTGGAACGACAATTACGGCCTGAACGATACCGAGAATCCCTTCTTCTACCGCCTCACCGGGTGGGATGAGAGCAACAACGCGGTGGACTACGGCGGGACCTTTGTGGATGCCGAGATCACGGGCAACGGTGACTACACCGTGTCCCTGACCACGGGTGATATGGGCTTCGGCTCCACCGAGGCTTTCAATCTCCTCTTTGTTTCCACCAATATTCCCTCCAGGCTGGTCAAGGAAGGCTTCCTGACCATTGACGGCGTCAAGGTCAAGATCGGCGATGCCGCCACAAGGGAACTGACCCATGTCAACGACTCCGGCGAATATGTCCTCATCACCCTGATCGATACGTACAACATCGGTGACGCGGAGTTCGGCTATACCGTGCCCGGCGCGAACCAGACCATTTCCATCACCTTTACCGTGAACGGCATGCCCGAGTAACCGTTCACCAATGAAGAAAGGCGGCGTCAATTTGATATGAATTGACCCGCCTCTCTTCAGGTTTACAGCTGAAACGGCCTGTGTTTTCCATCAGATCTCATGCGTAAGGAGTGATACTATGCAGGCTTCAGTCAAGCCGGTACAGACGGCTGCTGAGTCTCAGGCCCCCGCGCAGCGCATCCCGCTCTGGATATTCCGGATCGCGGCGCTGCTTGCCGGCCTCGCCATGTTTTTCCCGCCCGTAAACCCGGGCCGTGTCAGCGAAAAGATCAATGAAGCTGCGAGCCTTTTCACCACCGGCGTCAGTTACTCCACCATTACCAACAGCATGGGCAGGATCCTGCGTTCCCAATGGATCCAGGACAAGGACATTACCCTTCTGATGGCTGCCTGCTGCATCCTGATGGTCGGCGTGGCTGCCTGCTGCGTCGGCGCGTGCATGAGCCTGGGCAACCGCAGGATGCGCAAGACCGGGATGATCCTGCCCATAGCCGGTGCGCCGGTCATGGGTGTGGGCCTGCTCCTGATCCACCGGGTTTACACCAGCATCGTGCAGCACGCCGAGGAAGTGGGCAAGACCGGCACGGTCCTTCCCATCCTTCCGGAAGGGTTTAAGGTATTTGTGTTCTTTGCGGCGCTGCTTCTGGTCACTGCCCTGATGGCGTTTTTTACTACCAGGGTCAGGGATGATGACGAAAAGATGGACATGGACGAGAAATACCGGCTTTTCCTGATGATGTTGCCGGTGATATTGCTGTCCTTCATCTTTGCCTATCTGCCCATCTATGGCTGGCGTTTTGCTTTCTTTGATTACAAGCCGGGCGGCAACATCGGGCCGGATAATTTCGTCGGCTTCAAGTGGTTCGCCTCCCTGTTCAACGATCCGGCCACAGTCAGCGACCTGATCCGCGTGCTTCGCAATACGCTGATCATGTCCGGCCTGGGCATCCTTACCTCCTGGCTGCCCATTGCCTTCGCCGTTCTTCTGGCCGAGATCCGCTCCACCAGGTTCCAACGCGTCGTGCAGACCCTTACCACCATCCCGAACTTTATCTCATGGGTCCTGGTATACGCCATCGCCATCTGCATCTTCTCGACCGACGGCTTCATCAACAGCTTCCTTACCAACGTGATGCACGTCGCGGGGGCAAAGACCAATTACCTGCAGATCGCGGACCACACCTGGCTGAAAATGCTTTTGTGGGGGACATGGAAGGGCGTAGGCTGGAGCGCCATCATCTACATCGCGGGCATTGCCGGCATTGACCAGCAGCTTTATGAAGCCGCCCGTGTTGACGGCGCCAACCGTTTCCGCTGCATCTGGCACATCACCATCCCAGGCCTGATGCCCACCTACATGGTCATGCTACTGATGTCCATCGCGGGCATCCTCTCCAACGGCATGGAGCAGTACCTGGTCTTCGAAAACGCCATGAACAAGGACGTGATCGAGGTGCTGGACCTTTACGTTTATCATATCGGCATCGGGCAGAACCAGATCCCGCTTTCCACCGTTGTGGGTATTTCCAAGTCTCTGATCGGCGTAACGCTGCTCTTTGGCGCGAACGGCATATCCAAGGCCATCCGCGGCGAGAGCATCATATGATGGGAGGTGCGCGGAATGAGTAAAAAAGACAGTGCGTCGCCTATGCACATCAAGCGCAGCACCGGAGACTGGATCTTTGACATCGCAGTCATCATCCTCTTTTCCATATTCACATTCGTCTGCATCTTTCCCTTCTACTACCTGCTGATCAACACCATCTCCGACAACGACCTGGTGACCAGCGGCAAGGTCAATTTCATCCCGCTGCTCAAGAATGCCCAGGGGAACGGTGTATTCGGCATCCAGGTGAACAACTATATCGCGCTGAGGAATGTGCAGGACCTGGGTTCCAGCGTCGTTATCACGGTGGCAAGGACCATCCTGGGCACCGCGCTGATGGTGATCACCTCAGCCTGGGCCGGTTATCTTGTAACGAAGCAGAAGATGTGGAAACGGTCCTTCTGGTACCGTTTCCTGGTCATCACGATGTACTTCAACGCAGGCCTGGTACCGTGGTACATGAACATGCTGATGATGGGCCTGACGGACAATTTCCTGGCCTATATCATTCCCGGCATGGTCGCCCCCTACAACATCATCCTGGTGAAGACCTACATCGAATCCATCCCCGCATCCCTGGAGGAGAGCGCCATCATTGACGGCGCCGGCACCACAAAGGTATGGCTGAAGATCATCCTGCCCCTGTCCGTCCCGATCCTGGCCACCATTGCCATCTTCGGAGCGGTGGGCAACTGGAACTCCTTCCAGGACTCCCTGCTGCTTATGAACAATTCTCCCTCCCTCTACACCCTGCAGCATCGCCTGTACATCTACCTGAACTCCTCCTCCAACCTGGGGGCCATGATGAGCCAGGGCGGTACGGTCTCCGAGCAGGCTGCAGCCAGCATGCTGAACCAGCGGGTCATCCAGTACACGGTATCCATGGTCAGCATTATCCCGATCCTCTTGGTCTATCCCTTTATGCAGCGCTTCTTTGTAAAGGGCATCATGCTGGGCGCTGTCAAGGGCTGATGATAACGAACCATCAAGAAAAAGGAGGACACTACGCATGAAAAAACTATGGGCACTTCTCCTGACTGCCGTACTGGTCATGACCGCTTTCGGCGGCATCACCGCCGCATCGGCGGAGGATGACGAGATCACCGCGAAACTGAGGGAGATCGGCGTCTTTGACGGCGCCCCCATCACGCTGAACGTTTACAGTCAGCTGGCGAACTATTCCGGCATCCAGGGCCACTGGAGCGCCGACCTGCTGCTGGATAAGTTCAATGTCCGCATCAACATTATCCCCGATTCTGACGGCACCTACGCTACACGCATGGAGAGCGGCAACCTGGGCGACATCGTGGTCTGGGGCGCCGACGGCGACCAGTACCGCTCCGCGGTGGACCAGGGCCTTTTGCTGGATTGGGAGGAAGACGGCCTGTGTGAGGAGTACGCCCCCTACGTCTGGCAGAACTACCAGATGGCCCTGGAAGCCAACCGGGCCAAGAACTCGGACGGCAAGATCCACGGCTTCGGCCACAATGTGGCGCTGAAAGCCGGCAGCCACGAGAACTTCTTCTACACCTGGGACATCCGCTGGGATCTGTACCAGCAGCTCGGCTGTCCCGAGGTAAAGGACCTGGACGGCCTGGCCGACCTTTTCGCGAAGATGAAGGAGATCTGCCCGACCGACGACAACGGCAACGAGACTTACGCTGTTTCCGTATGGCCGGACTGGGACGGCAACATGGTCATGTACGTCAAGGCCCTTGCCACCGCATACTACGGCTGGGACGAATTTGAGCTGGGCCTGATCAATACCGAGACCGGCGAGTTCCAGGGCTGCCTTGAGCAGGACGGCATGTACATCGAAATGCTGCGCTTCTTCAACAAGCTCTACCGCATGGGTCTCCTGGATCCCAACTCCGCGAGCCAGACTTATTCCACAATGGGTGAAAAGGTCAAGGCAGGCGGCACCTTCTGGTCCATCTTCAATTATGCCGGCTCCTCCATCTTCAACACCAGGGAACACCTGGACCAGGGCAAATATATGTACACCTTCCTGCCGGAGGAAGCGACCCCCATCTCCTACGGCCTTTCCAGGACCGGCGGCAACCGCATCTGGTCCATCGGCGCGGACGCCGAATATCCGGAGCTGTGCCTGGCGGTGATCGATTACCTGGCCACCCCCGAGGGTAGCCTTGTGATGTGGTACGGTCCCAAGGGGCTGACCTGGGATTACAACGAGCAGGGCGGCGCCTATTTCACCGAGCTGGGCCAGAAGACCAACCAGGATCCTTCCTTTGATATGTCCGGCACCACCCTGATCGGCCCCCGGACCGGCACTGCGTATCCCCAGAGCGGCACCTATAACGACGGGGCGCTGCAGATCAACAACACCACCCTTACCTCCAGCCAGCTCAACCCCGACAGTAAGCTCCAGGAGACCCTGGACAAGGCGGGGTGGGTCAGCGTGCTGAGCGCGGACCTGGCGCCCATCCAGCAGGCCTGGTGCGAATGGTCCGGCGCGGCGGATACCCAGCAGTACCTGGAGAACCACCCCTACAAGGTAATGCTGGACAAGGGGACCTACGCCCCCGCGACCCGTGACGGTGACCTGGACAAAAAGTGGAGCCAGATCCAGACCGCGGTCAAGACCTGGTCCTGGCGCGCCATTTACGCTGAGAACGAGGGCGCCTTCAACGGCATGGTCGCCCAGATGATCCAGCAGGCCAATGCTTACGGTTACGCTGACTGCGTCAAGTGGTGCGAGGAACAGGCCGCCCTCTGCTGGGCCGCCCAGCAGGCACAGGCCTCCCTCGTGGAGTAAGGAAAAACGCCAAACCGTTTTCCGTGCGCCCTCTCTCCCCACGGAGGGAGGGCGCATTCCTGAAAGAAAAGCTCAAGGAGGAAATACCGGATGAGAAAGATGATCCTGAGTCTTTTGCTGGCGTTCACCCTTGCCGTTCCTTTCGCGGGTGCGGCTCATGGCGGGGAGGCCCTTCCCTCCTCCCTGGAATTGACCCGCCTCATGGGCAACGGCATCAACCTGGGCAATACCTTCGAAGCCTGCAACAACGGCATGAGCGGCGGAAATACCACCGACGTCACCTCCTATTACGAGACCATGTGGGGGCAGCCCGTGACCACAAGGAAAATGATCCGCGGGATGAAGGAAGCCGGCTTTGATACCCTGCGTGTTCCGGTCGCCTGGATGACCAACGCCACCCACCTGGGAAAGGGCGGGATGGATTATACCATTTCCGCCGCTTACATGGACCGCGTGGCGGAGGTGGTCTCATGGGCGCTGGATGAGGGCATGTTCGTGATCCTCAACGACCACTGGGACGGCGGCTGGTGGGGCATGTTCGGTTCCGAGGCACCTGAGACCCGCGCCCTGGCCATGGAGGCCTATCGGGGCATGTGGGCGCAGATCGCCGCCCGGTTCGCGTCATGCGACTGGCACCTGATCTTTGAAAGCGCCAACGAGGAGCTTGGCTCGCGTTTCGATGAAAACTCCCCGATCTACTGTCAGGATTCCATCACCAGCTACCTTCCCGACAATGAGCGTTATGCCCTGACCAACCAGGTCAACCAGGCGTTCGTGGACGTGGTGCGTGCCGCCGGCGGCAATAATGCCGACCGTTTCCTTCTGATCGCGGGATACGGCACCAACATTGCCCAGACCTTTGACGCACGGTTCGTCATGCCCTCCGACCCGGCCGCTGACAGGCTGCTGATCTCGGTCCACTGCTACACCCCCTGGTCCTACTGCGGCGCTTCTTCCGCGGGCACGGCCACCAAATGGGGGACGAAGGCCAATTATGACGAACTTGAGAACGAACTGAAAATGATGAGCAAGTTCACCGGGAGGAAGATTGGCGTCGTGATCGGCGAATACGGCGCCCTGCCCGGCGCGGACGGCGTGCTCAAGGAAAACAGCGTGGCCTACCACCGCGCCTTCCTGGACATGTGCGATTATTACGACTACTGCCCGGTGCTGTGGGACTGCTCGGGCCAGTACCTGCGCACCGGACTGAAAATGCGGGACGGGGATATGGCCGCGCTGTACCTGGAAAAGCGCCAAAGCACCGAAGGGAGCATCGACGAGGTCAAAGCCGCGGCCCGGGCGTCCCTGGACGCGGCACGCGAAGCCGCGCCCGAGACCTTCCGGACCGACGCGATCGAGCTTACGGACGATACCTGCGTGGCCTGGATCATGTGGAACGCCGGTGACTGGAGCGTTTCCTACTCTGTGGGCGACACATATTCTCCCGATACCATTTCCGCGGGGCTCGTGCCCACGGATGCCGTCGTTACCGGCCAGGGCACCTATACCATCGGCCTGGACTTCACCGGGACCGCCGGCGGGTATTCCAATTCCACCGCTTTTGCCGCCATCGGACTGTCCAACGGCGAGGCCCTCTTCCCGGGCTACGTGATCGACATACAGTCCATCACCGTGAACGGCGAGGAGTTCAAAACGAAGGGCCGCGCCTATACTACCTCCGACGACGGCAAGTGCACCCGCGTGAACCTGTACAACGAATGGGTCACCAAGGTGCCCGAGACCGGGCGCACCCGCGGCGGCGGCACCATCGGCTGCACCCCCACCCTGCTGGACAAGGCGGCCCTCGGCAAAGTGGAGACCATCACGGTCACCTTCCGCTTTGTACCCGGCGCCCTCGGCGTTTCCGAAAACGACGCGAATCGATAAGGGCCCTCTGCATCGGGCCGGTCATCAAAAACCGGCCCGTCTGACCGGATCAGTTGCAAAAAAAATGGGACGTTCCCGCGTGCGCAGGTCCTTGCCTGCGTAAGCGGGAACGTCCCCGTTTTCTTACAGCCGGAGTACCGCTCCCGGGCCGATCTCGTACACCGTGCCTTTTTCGGAGAACCAGAGCCTGGAGGCGGTGGGGTTGACGACCTGCCTGCCGTCGGCGGAAAAGACGAGGCGGCCAAAATCCCGCGTATAGTCGAACGCCTGGATGTTGGTGCAGTACCACACGTCCTCGCGGCCGCCGGCTTTGGCGGCGAAGTCCTCGATCACCTGCCAGTTGCCCTTATCCTCAAATTCGTAGCTGTGGCCCCACAGGTAGAACAGCTTGCAGTCCCAATAGGCCGGCTCCTTCAGAAAATGATCCGTCAGGTCTTTGAGCAGCGGGTCGTTGTGGTGGCAGGTGGGGTGGAGGGTCAGCCAGTTGTCGGGCAATTGGAAACGGTGGGTGGAATTCACGGTGCGGCAGTACTCGATGCCGCAGTTTTTAAGCACCTCGCAGGCTGCGGCGTTGAAAGCGCCGTAGGGATAAGCCGCTCCGCGCACGACGGTATGGAACATGTCCTCCAGCGCCTTGCGGTCCTCCAGGACTTCCCGAACGAGAAGGGGCCCGCTCAGGCCCGTGAAAGAAGCGTGGGTGGCGCCATGGACGGCCACCTCGTGCCCGGAATCCATGTACAGCTCCAGGGCGCGGGAAAAGGTCATGCGGCGGTGGATATGGCCCTTGGGCCACACGTGCCCCTCCGGGGCCCACAGGCCGCTGTTCAGGTTGAAGGTACATTTGATGCCGTATTTGTCAAGGATCCCCATCAGGGTGATGTCCTGTTCCACACCGTCGTCGTAGCTCAGCGTCAGGGCTTTGCCAAGCCCTCCGGGAAATCGCATCAGCATGGTCGTATCCTCCTTTTTTGTGTTATTCGGTTTTACAGCACCTTTTCGATCAGCTTAAGGCCGTATTCCTTCACCATTGCCATGGCGCGTTCTTCGCATTCGGGCCTGTACACCCTCTCCGGGGCGTGAGCGTCCGCGCCGAAGACCGTCTCCACCCCTTCCTCGCCGGCGATCTTCCAGAAACGGGGATTGGGGTAATGCCGCTGATCGATCATCCCCAGGAAATTGATCTCCGCCGGGATGTGCAGCCTTTTAAGGGTGGCGCACAGGCCGCGGATATGCTTTTCATAGATCTCGTCCGGTCCGGTATAATTGATCATGTCGGGGTGGGCAAGGTACAGGAACCGCCCGGTCTCCAGCGCCTCGGTGACCTGGGCGCAGTATTTCCTGAGGACTTCCTCGTCCCCGGTGGGATGGCCGGGGTAGACCCCGTCGAATTCGTTGTTCAGGGCATGCTGCCCCAGGATGAAGTATTCGATGGGGTAGTCGGCGCACATTTTCAGCATGGCTTCAAAGTACCTGGGGTAGTATTCGGCTTCCAGGCCCAGGCGGATGTCGATGTCGTTTTTGTATTCCGCCTTCAGGTCCAGGGTCTCCCGGACGTATCCCTCCAGTTCCCCCGGAAGCATCCGGAAGGTGGACCGGTAACCGTTGTCGAAGGGGTAGGGCGTGTGGTCAGAAAAGCCGAAGACCCTGTAACCGCCCTCGATGGCCCGCTCGACGTATTCCCTCTGGGTGCCGGTGGCATGGTTGCAGCGCGTGGTGTGGCTGTGGTAATTGGCAAACATCCCGTTTTCATCTCCGTTTCATGTCCTTCCCGAAAGGGGAGGCAAGGAGATTGTACCACAGACCGACGCATGAAACAATTTGCGGACCGTTTTTTTGTTCCGTTAAACCCTATTAAAAGGAAAGAAAGGCGCGTCCGGCGGGAAGGTGCTGCCGGGCGTTCTGGCTCCGCCGGGCATGAGTTGCTTGATGCCCTGGGACTTCGCTCCTGGTTTCGGTTTCCATAACCTTCCGGAAGATTGATGCAGCGAATGCAGAGGTGACGGTTCTATGCATGGAATTATATCCCATGTACAGAACCGTCACCTGTGCTTATCTTGTTATCTTACCTGATGATCCGGCTGGTTTATGCCGGATACAAAACCGGGGAAGAGCTCCATGAAAGGAATTCTTCCCCGGTTTTACAGATGATCAGAACTCAACTTCCTTCAGACCTTCAATGATCAGGTTGTAGGTGTCCATCTTCAGGCCGGGCACCACGCTCATGATCTCCTGCAGCAGACCGTCGACACCGACGGCTTTTACATCATACTGACCGCCGGACAGGCCGGTACGGAAACCGTAACGGTTAAATGCGATCTGCTGGATTTCTTTATCGTTCAGTGCTTCGATGAACTTCGTACCGTTATCCGTAAAGGAAATAATACAATGCGAATTCCAGATCGTGGGCTCCGGATACAGGATGCGTACGCGATCCTTCACACTGGCATAGCCTTCAGGATTATTGATGGCAAAGTCGACCATGCTCTTTTCGTAGTCAACGATAATGGGCTTGGTACCGTAGCCGGTACGCAGGTACTGATCAAACAGATCGGCAGGGGTATTGTTCATAAAGCCGGACTGTTTATAGAATTGCTGCAGCTTGGGCATGCTTTCGCTCAGAGTCTGAGAGGACAGCTGCCCATCGCTCAGAATGGAAGCCAGCAGACCGTAGTAGGTCGCACCGGGGGAGGAAGTAACAGGGTCGGTGGAGCCGATGTTGATGCTGCCGTAAATATTCAGACCGATATCCTTCCATTTCTTTCCGGCCGTGATATAGTCCAGCAGCTTGTTCATATCAGTTATGTAACAGACACCGTCACGCTCGGTAACGATATTTTCTTTTGCCAGAACATCCACGACCTCTTTCCAGCTGTAGAAGACGATGGGTGTGTTGAGGATGATCTCGGCACGCTTTTTCGGGAGCCTGGGAGCTTCGCCTTCCTTCGCGTCCAGCTGATAGTATTCGTAGTAGCGCTGATCGGAGAAGAACACAAAATCAACGGTGCCGGTTGAGCCGTTGTTCTTGTCTGTATACTTCAGCTCATTCTTGATCAGCTTGCCGTTGGACCAGGGATCATTCTGCACGGAGATGCCGTATCTTTCCGCCATGATGCGGTTCACATCCGGGTCGGCAAGGAAATTCTCCTTGCCGCCGCCTACGGCACCGTATACGGTGACTGTCTTTGGATACTGCACAGCCGGCTCCTGAGGATTGATCAGCTTGCTGATACCGATGCCCGCTCCGACAATGACTGCAAAAAGGAGAATACCCAAAAGCAATTTCTTTTTCATGTTCAGCCTCCCGTTACTTCTTTTCAGGTGATTTGGACAGATGATTCATACGGTTTACAAGACCGTCAATATTCATGACGTTGATCATGGCTTCCATCTCCACGGACAGATCCGTCAGATCAGTACTGCTGAGATTCTCGATATGCTTTCGAAGACCGGCCTCGCAGGCATCCAGGAAGCGGATCGTCTGATCGTATGCCTCCCGGTCGGTATCGGAGGATTCCAGCTTGCGGTAGAGCTCCAGTGTTTTGTTGATCGTGGGTATGTAGTAGGTGACCAGCTTGGCGGATTTTTTCAGCTTTCGTGAGTCGTCGGTCACCATGCTGATAATGGTATCGCACAACTGAGCCACTTCATCGGCATTCAATCTGACCTTTTCGTCGTCGATCCCGGCTGCCAGACCATGCATTGTCTTTGTGCCCTCACGCCCTTTTTCCAGAAGAGCAGTCTCGTCCATGGGCACTGCTGCCAGGACCTCCGGGGGTTCCTTCGGCTTTTTGAAAAGCAGCGAGCTTGCTGCAAATATGACAGCGCCGGAAGCAATTGCTATCGGCAGATTACCGGCCGCGAAAAAGACTGCAAGAGTGCCCAGCCCACCCGTGAGACCTGACCACAGAAAACGGTTATCCTTTTGTGTTTTCTTCATCAGTTATAACCCCTTACTTCACGGAAGGCGTTGGTCAGATCCTTTACACCGTCAAAGACCTTGCCGCCGGTTTTCCGTGCCAGCTGATTCAGCTGTTTGGTGTCCGCCCTGCCAAAGGTGATGGAATAGACCGGATAGATCGTAAGCCCCTTGCTTCTGCTTTCGAAATCCCTGAAGGTCATACAGTTGGACTCGCCGTCTGTCATCAGGACCACGGACTTGATATAATCATCCGGATACTGCTCCAGGATTTCAAAGGCTTTCAGGGCTGCCAGATAAATATCGGTCATGCCGTCGGGACTGGTGTTCCTGACAAAGCTTCGCAGCATGTTAAGCTCGTCTCCCGTGCCGGTTTTCCAGCCTGTGATCTCGTGCGAGAAGCCCAGAACAGTGACGCTGTCCGCTCCGGAGAACTGGAGGAAATCTTCAGAGGTCTTTTTGTTATCCAGAATATAGTCCATGGCTGAGGACAACTGTCTGATGCCGTCTCCGCTCATGGAGCCGGAATAATCCAAACAGAACACAATGGCGGTGGGCTTCCGGAACAGAAGCTGATAACGGTTCAGTGCTTCTGTGATAACCGGCATGGAAGGATATTTCACGGGAGAGAGGCAGCGGTCGATCTGTATGCCGTAAGAAGCCTTGAACACATCCGCATATTTCGGGTCGATGGTGCCGCCGTAGTTAGCACGAAAGCCGCGATTCAACAGCTGTTCCTGTACTGCGTTGCTGATTAGATGGCGCTGCAGTTCCAGGAAGATGCCTTCCCGGCTGCTATTGTTGTTTACGAAATACAAAGGGGCATCCCCGATGCTGACGCCGTCTGTAGGATACAGGATGTACATGGGGGCTTTTCCAGCCGCCTCCAGCTTGCGGTTCAACGCAAGCACCTGGTTCTCGGTATTGACCATGCAGTTATACTCACCGTTTTCCACCAGCTCCAGCAGATAATCCTCGCTGCCGGAGGTGCGTCCTACATGGCTGAAAAACTCTTTTAATTCTTCAGTGACCGAATCCTGAGAAATCTGAGCGATGGTCATGACTTCGGGGTTGCCGACCAGAGTGCTGAGAATGCTCAGATAGATGCTCGCACCGCTGTTTGTGCGGGTAATGTTGGGGATGACAAAGCTGATGCCGGAGGACTTGATAGCCTGCATGATCTCCTTTATCGTTACGTCACGGCCGATCAGGTTCAGCTTTTCTCCTTCCGCACGATCAATGGCAAACACCACAGGACTGATGAAAATGGACTTGCCGTTTTTCAGGATGGAGCTGTTATCGAGCCGGCTGGTCCAGATGGAGTTGGACAGCCACACGGCATCATAATTCGATGCTTCGCCGGAATTCAACGTCTGGATGATATCCAGCGCCCCCGCGTATGAAAAGTCAAACCGGGCGTTGTGCTCCCTGGCAAAGTCGTTCAGGATAGGCTCCAGCTCTTTATTCTCCGGACAGCAGAGGATACGGAGATATCGCTCTTCCTTCGCAGTGGGCGTTGTCTCGGGGCCCTGGCTGCATCCGGTCAGCGTGATCAGGATCGCAAGAAGCAGCAGCAAGGAGATGCATCTTTTCATGTTATTCCCCCTTTGTGATAGTCGCATCATTTTCTGGAAAATATTATACCAGCGAGGATCTTTATCAGTCAAGAAAAAGACAGCGGTCCGGTCAAGATCCAAATTCATGAAGAGCATCACTTACGGATTTCGGGCGGATGGAAAGTCCCGCCGCGTTCAGTTAACGCCGGTGCGGCAAGCTGCAGGCAATGGCGGGAGGGGAGGAAGGAAAGCGGAATACAGGGGAGGATCCTGCCGGATGGAATAAATAACCACACAAAGAACCGTCCCCTGTGTTCGAGGCCGTTTTCAGGTTGCGGTTTTGTCGCTTTTGATGCATAATGGATATGCCCGCTGGCGAGGGATCTGACCGGTCCCGGAAGCGGAATCCGCTTTTATGCACAGGGCGGCGGAATGACAGCGAGACCGGGTCCGGGTGAAAGGGCGATGCCGATATGAGAGCGATGAAGGTTTTTCTGGCGCTGCTGTGCCTTTTGCGGTTTTCGGGCTCTGCGTGCTCTGCCGAGCCCGCCATGGAAGCGGCGGTCATCAATCCCGGGGATCCGTATATGGCTGAAGCGATCGGGGGAAGCGCTTGAGGGGATCACGCTGGGTCATGGCGGTCCGTTCGGCTGCGTGATCGTCAAGGACGGGAAGATCGTCGGCCGCGGGCACAATATGGTGCTCGCAGAGAGTGATTCCACCGCGCACGGCGAGATGGTGGCGATCCGCGACGCGGAAGAGGCGCTGGATACTTACGATCTGTCCGGATGCGTTCTTTACACCACGGGCGAGCCGTGTCCCATGTGCCTGTACGCCATCCTTTGGGCGAACATCGACCTGGTGTATTATGGCTGTACCATCGAGGACAACGCTGCCATCGGTTTCCGGGACGAACAGTTCGACCGCCTGGCGGGCGGCAGGGAGGGCATGGAGGATTTCCTGGTCTGCGTCGACCGCGAAGCATGCCTGGAGCTTTTCAGGATCTATCAGGACATGGAGCACCTGATCTACTGACCGGCGGTCCCCTTTCAGGGATGCACGCCGCTTTCCTTGACAGGGATGGTATGATGAAAAAGGCGTCCCGCAGGGGCCGCATACCCATGAGGAGTGAGAATATGCCCGGCATCAGAAAAACAATTGCCCTCATCCTGGCTGTCCTGATCCTTTTTTCCGCGGCGGGGGCCGATATCGTACCCCTCCCGGTGGACCTGTCCCCGGGAATGAAGCCCAGGGAGGAATGCTTCCTGTCCGATACCCTGTATGAAGACGATTCCCTCCGGGTGGAGGTGGAGGAGACCTCAGTGGGGGTGTGCAAGATCTATATCGCCAGGATCAGCGTCGCCCATCCTTCCCAACTGCGCACCATGCCGGCCAAGTCCTTCGACCGGGACAGGGTGGCTCCCATTTTGTCCATGATCCGCAAGTCCAACGCGGTGATGACCATCAGCGGGGATTATTTCAGCTACCAGAAGTTCAAGGGCAGCTACCTCGTCCGCCAGGGCGTCACCTATATGAAGCAGCCGGCGGCGACCCGGGATATCCTGATCATCGACGAAAAAGGGGACTTTTACATCGAACAGGCCCCCGCCAAGGGCAGGCCTGTTTCTGTGGAAGCCGTGGAAAGCCATCCGGGCATCGTGAATACCTTCAACTTTGGGCCGGGCCTGGTGGTGGACGGTGTCAAATGGGGCAATCCATGGAATCCCGGCTACTGCAGCGCCAGCAAAAAGACCCGCCGGGTGGCCATCTGCCAGGTGGAGAGGGGCAGGCTGGATTACATCTGTGTCTGCTGCGACGGACGTGAGGTATACGGCGGCGGGCTCACCCTGGAGGAATTTGCCGATTTTGTGTACGGCCTGGGGGTAGAGAACGCCTATAACCTGGATGGCGGCAATTCGGCGGCGTTCTTCCTGGGCGAGCACCAGTTCAACCACGTCAGCGGCGGCACCCGGGACCTGAGCGACATCATCTATTTTGCCAGCGCCGTCACCCCGGATTAAACACGTTTTTCCCTGATCCGGCCCTTCCCCGGACGTTATGCGGGGCATCCCTTGAACAGATCCGACTTGTTATCAGGAGAATATGGAATACGGGACTTATTTCCTCTGCGCCGCGCTGAGCGTCCTTATGGGATGCGCCGCTGCGGCGGCGGGGTATAAAAAACACAAAACCGGCACGAAGGCGGCCGTCCTGTGCATCTTCGGCGCAGCGCTTTTCGGTGTATTGGGCGCCCGGCTGTATTACATCGCCTGTTATCACCTTCCCGGCGCCGGGATGGGGGGCAGGTCTTTTGTTTCCGACAGGCCCTATGAATACGCTGCCTGCGGCGCTGTGCTGGGGGCGATGGCGGGCTGCGCCCTGGGGGCGCGGCTTTCCCGCCTGCCGGCGGGAAAAGCCCTGGATATCCTGGCGCCCGGCGCGGCCCTGGCCCTTGTGCTGGAGCGCATCTCCGAGGTGTTTGCCGATTCCGCCTGGGGTGAGGAGATCCTGGATGAACAGTGGCAGTTTTTCCCGGTCGCCCTGCGGGACGCCTATGGCGACTGGTACGGCGCGGTCAACCTGCTGGAGGCCGCCGCGGCGCTGGCGGTGCTGCTGGCCTTTCTGCGTCCGCGGCTGCGAAGGGACGGCTCCCTCTTCGCCCTGACGCTCCTTTGGTGGTCCATGGGGCAGATCCTGTGCGAAAGCCTGCGGGCCGAGACCCTGCGCTGGGGCTTTGTGCGGGTCCAGCAGGTCCAGTGCGCCGTTTTCGGCGCGGCCGTGATCCTGTGGGCCCTGAAACGGGTGAAAGGGACCGCGCGGGCGGTCCTTCCGGCGATCTACCTTGCCGGAGTCGGCGCGGTCATCGCCCTGGAATTTGCCCTGGACCGCCTGCCCTGGCCACGGTGGCTGGACTATGCCCTGATGGCCCTGTCGCTCTGCTTAATGGGCGCGGCAGGGCACACCGCCGTGCGACGGGCCGAGGGGGAGACCGCTTTAAAATGATTCCTTGACAATGCCCGCGGCTGCAGGGTATAATATGCCTGATGCCGCCGGTGTGATGGAATTGGCAGACGTGACGGACTCAAAATCCGTTGAGCTAATCACTCGTGTCGGTTCGAGTCCGACCACCGGCACCAACCAGCGATCCTGGCCCTGATAGGGGACCGGGGTCGTTGCTTTTTTTCCCGGGAAGCTGCTGAACAGGTATCTTCTGCGCTTATTCCCGCAGTTCCCTGAAAGGACGGTCTGGCCTTCTCCAAAAAGCATCACGGCCAGGGCCTTTGGTTGGTCCTGACCGCGGCTTTGGTCTCTTCCCGGAAGAGGGATTAAATTTTTGCCTTATTTAAAGACTGCGTCAAAGGCGTTGTAGAAGTAGAAGCGGCTCATGAGCGTCTGGTGGATCTCGCCGGAAATGCTGTAATACAGGTTGTTTTCGGCGGGATTCAAGCCATAGCTGAAATCGTCGGTATCGGCCACCATGGCGGAGATGAGAGCTGCGTTTACGTCATACATCATGTCGCGCTTGCCGCCGCAGGCCGCATAGATGAAGAAATCATTCTTATAGTCCGCCTGGGAGTTGAGGGCTTCTTTAAGCATCTGGATCTGTTCTTCCACGGGCATTTCCAGGCTCATTTCGTCGGCGGCGCTGATGTTGGCGGAGAAGGGCATATACCACTTGGCAATGTCCAGGTTATGGAAGAACTGGTGCCAGCAGGCGTAGCAGCCCCGGGAGAAACCGGCGAAGGCGCGATGATCGCGGGAGGCGATGAAGCCCGCTTCGTCCGCGGTTTCGGCGTAGGTACGGTAAACGCTTTCCACGGCGGGGATGATGTCGCTGCGCATTTCCCTGGTGGAGAAGGCTTCCATGTCAATGGCGCGGGTTTCGTAGTCGTAGTAATAGGTGGGGAACACCATGATGAAGGGTGCGGTGACGCCTACTTCGATCATGTTGTCCAGGGCGTTTTTGGCCTTTTCGTCGCCGATGAAGCTGTCCTGGGTCTCGTTGGTGCCGTGGAGGAAGTAGATCACGTTGTAGCGTTCGGTGCCGTTTTCATCGTATCCGTAGGGAAGGTATACGTTTACCCAGCCGGGCTGTTCCGCGCCGTAGGCGGTGGTGGTGTATTCCAGGCGCACCACGGTGCCGGGCTCGGTGGATTCGGCGTCGTAGAACTTGTTGTCATACTTCTTGAAAACCGTCTCCGCGCCGATCACGTCGTCGGTGGTGATGTTTTTTTTGTCTTCGGGCTTTTCCCGGCCTTCCGCCAGGGCGGGGATGGCGCTGAGAATCAGTGCCAGAGCGCATAGCAGAGCAATGAACTTTTTCATGGTTTGAGCTCCTTTCGTTTTTTCATAAATTTCAGTTATCAGTTTTCACGAAATGCACAGATAAACAAAAGGTTACGCTGGGGGCTCCGCGCCCCCAGACCTGTGCCAGGAGATTTCATCTCCTGGACCTCAGCAGGCGAATGAGCCCGTTTGGAAAATCAGACAAGGTTCCGCCTGACGCGCTGGGATTACGGAAAGCTACTGGATTTCTGGCCCAAAGAAAGCCGGGAAAATCCGAGGGGAAAAGCTTGCTTTTCCCTACGGATTATTCCCTGGCTTTCCCCGGATGCAAAGCATCCGGGTTGGCGGCTTTCAGCCGCCGGGCCAGAAATCATATGCAGTCAAGTTGGGCAGCTGCGTTCCTCGTACCAGCAGCGGGAACAAAGTACATTTTCGGTGTAAATGAATTCCGCTATGGGAGTCCAGAGGACGAAGTCCTTTGGTGCAGGTGCACGAGGGCCGCAGAGGCCCTCGCCTCTCGTTTTATGGCCTGGCAAGTCAATTATTTCCAGCAGCTGCCGTTTCCTTACGCAGCCTTTTTCTTGGCCTTCTTGCTGTCCAGGATAGCGATGACCAGGAACAGGGCAGCCAGCACGCCGGTGCCGATCTGGCCGTAGGTGATGGCGTCCTGCCACCAGCCGTGCACTTCTTCCACGATGGTGTTGAAGCCCATGCCGTTCATGGCGTTGGAGTTGGCCACGGTGTAGAGGATGTGCTTGGTGGCTTCGCGCATGGCGGTGACCACCTGGGGATCGTCGGAATAGGTCTTGAGCTTATCGCTCCACTTGGAGGCGTCGTTGCAGTCCCAGCCGTCGCCGCCTGCCAGCAGGCCCTGGATGACATCCATGAAGTTGTTGTTGTTGGAGAAGTCAGTGAGGGCAAAGCCGGGCATGCCGAATTCACCGCGGAGGATATTGGTGATCAGGTTGTAGTCGCCGCCGGCCCACACAGCGCCCAGGCGGTTAAAGGAGGTCATCACGCAGTAGGCGTTGGCATCGGCGATGGGATATTCAAAGGCCTGCAGGTAGATTTCACGGGCGGCCTGCTCGTTGGTCCATACACAGATACCGTCGCGGCCCGTTTCCTGATCGTTGAAGGCGAAATGCTTGTTGTACACATACACGCCCTTGCTCTGGATACCGGCGGTTTCGGCGGCGCAGGTTTTGCCGGAAATGAAGGGGTCTTCGGAATAGTATTCAAAGTTGCGGCCGGAATAGGGGGTGCGGTGGATGTTCGCGCCGGGGCCGTAGATGCCGGAATAGGCCTTGCGGTTGGCCATCAGACAGTCGTTGCCCATGGAGCGGCCTACGGCTTCCGCTATAGCGGTATCAAAGGAAGCGGCCATCACGTCTTCACTGGTGTAGCTGGTGGAAGAGGAGCCGCCGGTCAGCGTGGCGGTGATGCCCTGGGGCCCATTTTCGTCCTTGGTGGCCGGTTTGCCGACGCTCTTCACCGTTGCCGTGGCGTGATAGGTCTGGCCGATGAGCTTGACCATTTCGTTGAACTTCACCTGATCCAAAAGATCGTCCCAAGTATAGGTCTTGCCGTCCTGCAGGGTGATGGAGCCGTCCAGCGGTACGCCGATGAAGTGGGCTAGGGTCAGCTCGCCTTCCTTGCCCAGGGTGGGCATAGTGCCCTTCTTTTCGGAGTCGATGATGGTGTTCAGGGCCTTCACCAGTTCGTCGTTGGCGGCCATCTGCACGGCGGCCTTGTAGGTGTTGTTGGAAAGGTCCGCCTTGGGCATGGTGCCCGCCCAGTCGGCGCGGGTCAGGTATTTGATATCGTTGCTGGCATCGGCGTCAAACTTGTTCAGGTCGCCGTGATCCAGCTGGTTGGTGATGGCAAAGCCGGTGCGGGAGGTGGCGTAGGTGGTGGTGTCCTGCTTGGCCTGCTTGTAAACCACAGCCAGGTCAGCCCGTCCTTCGCCCACCATCTTGGCGGAGTCCACAGCGCCGTTCAGGGTATCGCTCTGGGCGGCCTTCTGCATCAGGATGTTGTTCAGGGCTTCGTGAGCGCCGTTGCCGGTGGCGAAGTAATAATTGCCTTCGTCCACGATATAGGTCTTGGCGCCGTTGGCGTCATAGGCACGCATTTCGGACTTCGCCACGGACACGTTGGCGGTCACGGTCTTGCCCGCGGGCACGTCGATCTTGGTGTAGCCCACCAGCTCCACGGCGGCCTTTTCGATTCCGTTCTGCTTGTCGTAAGCAGTGTAGGGGCTCTGCATGTAGATCAGCACCGCTTCCCGGGCGTCCCGGTCAGAGGGATTGGTGACGTCCACGGTGAAGTCGAACTTATCTCCGTTCTCCTTCATGTTCAGCTTGCCGTAGGAAAGGTTGCTGTAATTCAAGCCATAGCCGAAGGGGAAGGCCACGGTCTTGGCGTAGTCGTAATCGCCCACGTTCTGGTTGCCCAGCACCACGTCTTCATAGCGGGTTTCATAGTAGCGGTAGCCGATGTAGATGCCCTCCTGGTAGACCACATAGTATTCGTTGTTGGTCTTGGCGAAAGCCAGGCCCTTTTCCGCCGCGTTGGTGTAGGAGGTCACGTAGGCGTTCTGCACAGCGGGAGAGGTGGTGTTGTCGTAGCAGTAGGTGTCCACCAGGCGGCCCGAAGGATTGATCTTGCCGTTCAGCAGGTCGCCGATAGCGCGGATGCCGCTCTGGCCCACTTCGCCCACCCACAGGCAGGCGTCGATGCCGAAGTCCTCGCCGCACACGGCGGACTCGATCACGTCCAGCTCCACGGCGTTGGCGGTGTTGAGCAGCAGCACGATCTTCTTTAAGGAACCGGCAGCTTTCAGCTCGGCCAGCTTGCGCAGGATGTCCTTTTCCTCGGCGCTGATGGAGAGCATGTTGCCGTTGGCGTCGCTGGCGCCCACCACGGGCAGGTCCTTGCCTTCGCCGCAAACACGGCCGATGACCATGATGGCGGCGTCGCCGTACTGGGAAACGGAATCCCATTCCGCGGCAGAGAAGGCGCTCAGGGGCGCTTCGTTGACGGCAAATTCTTCGTTCTTGAAGATGTAGTTATTCAGGGAACCGGCGGCGCTCTTCTGGCCGTAATCCTTGCCAGCGCCTTCCCGATAGAAGGCCCACAGGGTGGGGTTCACGGTAAAGCCGTCCTGCTCCAGGGCGTCCTTTAACGTCATAGCCTTGGAGGTGTCCATGCCGCCGGAGCCGGTGCCTCCATAGACGAAGCGGGCGGAGGAGGTGCCCAGCAAGCTCACCTTTTCATTCCCGGCCAGGGGCAGCGCGCCGTCCCGGTTCAGCAGCAGCACAGCGCCGTTAGCGACCACAGATTCGCACACCAGATCGGCGGCGGCAGCCTGGGCCGCGCTGTCCTCAAAGTCGGATACGAAGCGGGGCGGCAGATCCTCCGCAGCGTCGCCCACCACGGTGCTGCCCTCGATGCCCAGCACCATGTTGATGATGGTGGCGTAGTTATTGGCGATGGGGCCGGCGATCATAAGGAACGCGAACAGAAACGCGAATACGCCGCACAGGATTTTCCATATTAGCTTGCCCTTGGGCTTGTTGTTCTTGGCCATTGTAATTCTCCTTTGTTATTAAAGTGCAGCAAGCGGAATCTATCTTGAGAAAGAAATCAAGAAGTATCGCTTATTGGAGTCCAGAGGGCGATGCCCTTTGGCGAAGGACGAAGTGCAGACAACCGCCTGCGGCGGATGGTCTGTCCGCACTGAGATCAATCGAAACGAGCAATGTCCGAAGGACTTGCGACGATTGAGATTGCGGAACTGGGGGCGCGGAGCCCCCAAAAAGGCCGCCGCACTTTTCGCACGGCGGCCCAAGGAATTCAGGTCAGGCAAACGGGATTATTCGGTGATGTTGAACACGCCGATGGTGTCTTCCACGTTGGAGCAGGCAACGATCTTGTTTTCCAGGGTCACGTCGTCCAGGTCTTCCCGCAGGTCTTCCACGGTGATCACGGTACCGGCGATGTTGTGGTTGGCAACGAAATCGGCAGCGCCGTCGTCAGTGCCATCGGGGAAAGCGATGTCGCTCATTTCGTCGGTCCAGTTGAAGGTATCCAGCACCATGGCGTAGCCCAGCACATTGCGGCCGAAGCCCTTGCCGTGCTGCTCGAAATAGATGCCGTCCAGGGTGTCCAGGGTGATGTCGAAGTGGCAGGCTTCATCGTCAGCGGATTCAGCGGAGGAATAGGTGCCGGAGTACACGATCAGCTTGTTGGCTTTCAGGCCGGGGTCGGTGGTGCCGAAGGCGTATTCACGGTAGAACAGTTCATAGTGAGTGTCGTCGCGGAGCACCAGGCTCAGGTCGCGGGTCCAGTACCAGCCCACAGCGTCGATGAAGCTGACTTCGCTCAGGTTGTAGGTGCTCTTGATGGATTCAGCGGAAGCGATGCTCATCATGGACAGGGCCAGGATCAGGGCAGCCAGCAGGGCAACGATCTTTTTCATGGGGAATCCTCCTTCATTATCTCAACCTGCTTCGGCAGGTCGTCTTTGTGGTTATACTGTAACAAATGGGCGCTTTCATTACAAGGCGTACATCGTAACTGATGGTTTTCACATCGTAATCAGGGAAACAGGTTCAGTTTATTCCGAAATCACCAGCGTGGAAACGAAGGTCAGGGCGCCGAGCTCTTCATAATCCAGGGTGACCAGGTATGCTTCCCTGCGGGAGAGGGTGACAGCGCCGTCCGTTTCCTCCACCGTTTCTTCGCCCTCCCCTTCGATGGCCCATTCGGGAGACACGATGCTGATCACGCTTTCCCGGGTGGCTTCGCCGCCGCTGGCGGTAATGGTGTCGTAGATGTTCCAGAAGGTGCCGTCAGGATTCATGAGCCGAAAGCCCGCGTCCACCACATAATCGGTCACATCCTCACCGGTAACGGAAAAATCAAAATTGATGTTGGCGTGCTCAGCGGTGGAAATACGGATGCTCACGGCCTTTTCCCCGTCAGTTTCCTTGCAGGTCACGTTGGCCCCCAGTTCCGCCCAGGAACCGGATATATTTCCGTTTTCCACCAGGTTCGTTTCCACCTGATATCCGACGGCATCCGCCGTTATGTTCAGATATTTATCTCCCGCGCTGGCGGCGGTAAGCAGAACGGTCTCCCCCTCCTGACGCAGGGAGCAGGTGATTTCCCCGCCGAAGGGATCCACGTAATCCTCCAGGCCAACCACGTCCTCGGCGCGCATGGTCAGAGTGAAGGATTTCCCCTGCATGAGCGATACCAGCGCGTCATAGGGGGTTTTCACACTTTCACCCAGGGCCAAGCAAACGCCCAGCAGCAGGAAAATAGCAAGCAGCAGCGCAAGACTTTTTTTCATATCGGTGTTCCTCTCTGTCGTTATTGTTTATTCCTGAAACAAGCCGTCCAGGAAAGCGTTGTACAGGTAGTAGCGGCTGGTCAGATCCTGGTGGATATTGTCGGACTGGCAATAGAAGAAATGGTTCTTTTTCATATCAGGCCCGTAACTGAAATAAGCTTCATCCGCCGCCATCTCCCGGGCCAGGGCAGCGCAGCCCTCAAAGGCCAAATCTTCTGTCCCGCCGCAAGCCATATAGATATAATAATCCAGGCCGTTTGCGTCAATAGCTGAACGGAGGGTGTCCAGCGTCGTATCGCTCTCGCCCATCAAACCGATGGCCCCGGAGAAGGGCAGGAAGATGCGGCTCACATCCAGCATTTTGTCGAACAGGAAAAAGGTGCTGAAGCTTCCCCGGGAGAAGCCGCATATGGCCCTGTAATCACGGGATGCCCGGAAGCCCGCTTCATCCGGCGTTTCCGCATAGGTGCGGTATTTGCCTTCGATCATAGGCATCAGTTCTTCCCGGAGTTCTTTTACAAAGATATCCATGTCGCACAGCTTGTGGCGCTGGTCGTAATAATAACTGGGAGCAACCAGAATGAAGGGCCGTACAACGCCGGATGAAATCATGTGGTCAAAAGCATTGACAGTGGCTTCGTTTCCCAGCAGCGTGGTGGAATCGCCGCCGTTTCCATGCAGGAAATAAATGATAGGATAGCGTTCGGAGCTGTTTTCATCATACCCGTAAGGCAGATAGACGCTGATATAATTGGTGAACTGTTTTTCATACAAATCATTTTTATACTTGATTTTGACCACCTGCCCAGGATGCTCGTCAGGTGACTCGAAAAGCTCCCGGTCATACAGCAGGTAATGGGTGGGAACCCCCGCCAAATCCGACAGATCCAGCACGGCGGGCGCTTCCTCCCCGCGGGCCAGGCAGGCGCAGCAAAGCAGACTGAAAAGCAAAGCCAGACTGATGATTTTTTTCATCCTCTTTCCTCCCGTTTGCAGACATTGAAAAGCAGGGGCCGAAGCGGCCCCCGCAAAGCGCTACAGTTTATTTGAACAGTACGTCCTGAACGGCGTTGAAGAGATTGGTGCGCCCGTTGATGGTGGTGTGCATGTCGTTGGAGATTTCGGCAAAGCAGTTGTTCACAGCGGGGTCGGAGCCAAAGCTGAACGCTTCGTCCGCGATCATGGCGTTGGCCAGGGCGACGGTGCCCTCATGGGCCATATCCCGCTTGCCACCGGAGCAGAGGATCACGAAGATGTCGCTGGCAGAAACGCCGGATTCGGTCAGAGCGGCCTTGAGGCTGTCCAGATTGTTGGTGGAACTGCCGGACATGGGCATGATCCACTTGGCCCAATCCAGCACCTTGTAGGAAACGTTCCAGCAGGCCATGCAGCCCTGGCTGTAGCCGGAAATGCAGCGATGGTCGCGGGAGGCAGCGAAGCCTTCGGCGTCGACGGTGGGAGCATAGGTGCTGTACTTGGCTTCCACAGCGGGGATCAGGTCGCCCCGCACTTCGTCAGGGAACAGCTGATGGTTCACAGTGCGGGTTTCATATTCGTAATAGTAGGTGGGGAACACCATAAGGAAGGGCTCGCACAGGCCCATATCGATCACATTGTCGATCACGTTTTTCGCTTTTTCATTGCAGATGAAGCTTTCCTGGGTTTCATTGGTGCCATGGAAGAAATAGATGATGTTGTACTGCTTGGCGGCGTCATAGCCGTAAGGCACGTACACGTTGGCCCACTGGTTCATGGTTTCGCCGTACACGTCGGTGGTGTATTCCACCTTTTCGATGGTGCCGGCGTTGTCACAGGGTGCTTCCCAGAACTTGGGCTGATAGTTTTTGAAGTGCAGTTCGATGCCGCCGTCCAGTTCGGTCACGATGTCCTTCCGGTTTTCGGGCGCTTCCCTTCCTTCCGCCAGGGCGGTCACGGCGCAGCAAAGCATGAGCAACGCAAGCAGCAAAGATACGATCCGTTTCATGGTTTCAGTCCTCCTTTTTATTCCGGGCGTTATTTGCCCTCTCGTTGGTTTCACTATAAACAAAAAACGCGGCAGCTTGCAATAGCTACCGCGTAATCGGGTATTTTCACATCGTAATTATGGGGAAATTCTACTTTTCCGGCGCAAGCAGCAGGATATCCAGGAAGAACATCTTCCCCCGCTGTTCTGCGGTGAGCATGCCGTTGTATTTTTCCGCGATGCGGTTCATGCTCTTCATGCCGAAGCCGTGCCAGTCCGGATCGTTCTTGGTTTGGGGCAGGCCGTCCACAAAGGCAATATCGTCCTCACAGGGGTTTTCCATGTGGATAGTGAGCATGTTCCCGTCCCGGACGGAGGACAGGGAAATAAAACGCTCCACCCCCTCCGGCAGGGCGGATACCGCGTTGATGGCATTGGTCAGGGCGTTCTGGAACAGGGAATACAAGTCCAATTCCTCCACGAAGGAAAAGTCCGTCATGCCCAGGGAGCAAGTCAGCACGATGCCACGCTGCTGGCAGATGCCGATTTTTTCGGCCAGCAGCACGTCCAATACTTCATTGCCCGAATTGGCGGGCCGCTCGTAAGCGGCGATGGATTGCTTGAGCTTATCCAATTGCTCCTGGGGCACCGTGCCCCGGAAGGATCTCAGCAGATGTTTCAGATCGTGATACTTTTCATTGATCAGCTGGGCACTTTCCTTGCTGGCCTCGTACTGTACCCGCTGGGTGTGCACCAGCTCCCGCATGGTTTCCATGTTGCTGGTGAGCCGTGCCTGCTCCATCACGCCGAACTGCAGGGCGATTACCAGCACGTCGATCACGATCTGAAACAGCGCTTCGGCGATCACTGCCTGCCGGTTTCGGTCCGGGTTATCCTGGGTCAGGCGTGCCATGCCGATGCACAGCAGCAGCACGAACACGGAAAAGATCGCTTTCAGCTTGTTGTCGAAATTGTCTTCCCGGTTTTTGACGAAGGGCCGCAGGGCGAAGAACAGCAGCGTATACACCGCGCCGTAACACAGCAGATCGACGATCAGCACACCCTCCGGACGGCTGGAAAAGCTGTTCACCCATGCGATTTGCCGAGCCAGGGTTTTCACGGTGCCCGCGATATCCTGGGCGATGTAGCCGGTGGCCGCCATAAACAGCACCGTCCAGATGCTTTCATCGTAGCAGAACCAGGTGATCACGTTCAGCGTGAGATACACCAGCAGTGCGGAGGCGGCATGGGTGACCATAGCCAGGGGCGTGCTGCCCACGATGTAGATGCCCCGGGCGAAATACTGCACCGCGCAGCCCGCCAGCACGGACAGGATCAGCCGCGGATAAAAGTGGCTCCGCCGCTTCATCGGATAGGATACCAGCAGCAGCCCGACCACCGACTGCACAAGCAGCAGAGCGCTGCGTCCCTGCTGATACCATACGGGCATATAGGTCATTTTATCTGCTGCCTCCTTTGTACTGCGCCAGGGCCGTCAGAAATTCCTTGCGCCTGCTTGAGCTGATGGGCACCTCGTGGCCGTGCACCATGACGGTGTTCCCGTTCACCGCCCGGACGTATTTCAGGTTCACCAGGAAGGACGCGCTGCATCGCACGAAATGGACTGGAGCCAGCTGTTCTTCATAGATCTTCAGGCTGCCCCATTGCCGGATGACCTCGCTGTCGGTGTGGATGAGTACGTCATGGTTGGATACTTCGATGAAGGTGACATCGTCCGCGCTGATGCGCCGCATTTCTTCCTTGGTGCGTATCTCCAGGGTCATGGATGTGTTTTGATGGGCCAGCATCCGGCATACGCGGTCCATCTTGGTGGAAAACTCCTCATAGCGCACGGGCTTGAGCACATAATCAAACGCACCCACGGAATAGCCCTCGATGGCGTACTGGGTGAGCATGGTGATAAAGATGATCATCACCCGATTATCCAACTGCCGGATACGCTTCGCCGCTTCCATGCCCAGCATGTCGGGGATCTGAATGTCCAGAAACAAAAGATCGGCGTCGCATTTGTATTCGGTGAGAAAGGGAACGGAACGGTCATACATCCTGAGATTATAGGTAAAACCCTCGTGTGCTTCCGCGTATTTTTCCAGCATCCGGGACAGACGCTCTGCCTGCTCAGCCTGATCTTCCAGAATGATTATGTTCAGCATTCCGTGTATCCCCTCGTTTTGAACGTTCGGACCGATAGTTTCAATGATCCTTTTGCAAATACAGCATAGCCGGATCGAAAGGGCCAAAGCAACCGGTACATCGTAACTGAAGGGTTTTGCATCGTAAAAAACCGCCTTCCTCCGGAAAGACCGGAGGAAGGCAGGCCGGTTTACTGGTTCGGGAAAGAATTGGAATATTATTCGGCTTTCACAAAGATATACGCGAACGCCACGTCGCCGTCCTTCTTGACCATGTTGTCGTCGCTGTAGCAGACGATCAGCTGGCCGGCTTCGTTCATGCCCATGTATTTCATGTTCTCGTCGGAGATGGCGTCGTTCTCCACGCCGGTCACCTTGCAGAAATACAGGCTCTTGTCCTCCGCGCCGACCTTGCTCAGTTTGCCGACGCCCTTGCAGATATAGGTGGAGCCTTCGGTCCAGCCGGTCCACTCTTCGTCCTTGGTCCAGTCCCAGCCGTCCCAGGGCAGCTTGAGGGTGGCTTCTTCGTCGGTGAAGGAGGCGTCGAAGGCCAGCTTGGCTTCGATGTCATACACATGGGAGTGGATGTAGGCGGCCTGGTCCACCATGACGCCGGCGTCGGAGCCGGTGGCGCTGCCGTCCAGCACGGCCTGGACGGACATGGTCACGGCCTTTTCGGGCACGGCGATGAGGCCGGTGGTCTCAATATCGTTTTCATCGGCAAAGTCCTCGCCGATGTAGGCTGCGGCCAGCACCCATTCGCCTTCCCAGTCGGTAACGGGCGCTTTGCGGTTGAAGCTCAGAACTTCTTCGGGATCGGATTCCAGGATGCTTTCGGCAAACGCAGCGCAGGAAACCAGCAGCACGGCCGCGAGAAGAACAGACAGGAACTTTTTCATTTTCAGTACTTCCTTTCTGATTATTGTATAAAGATTATACCACAGGTCCGGTTGGAATGAAAGAGATGTCCGGGTAAATTTATCAGACGCCGGAATACGCCGCGAACCCACAGTCGATCGGCAGCACGACGCCGGTGATGGCGGAGGCGGCCCTGTCGTCCGTCAGGAAGAACACGCCGCCAAGCAGTTCTTCACTGTCCACAAAGCGGCCCATGGGGGTGCCCTTCAGGATCTTTTCCGAGCGGGCTGTGGGGGTGCCGTCCGGGTTGAAGAGCAGGGCGCGGTTCTGGTTGGACACCAGGAAGCCGGGGGCGATGGCGTTGGCGCGGATGCCGCTGCCGGCAAAGTGGGTGGCCAGCCACTGGGTAAAGTTGCTGATGGCGGCCTTGGCGCCGGAGTAGGCGGGGATCTTGGTCAGCGGGATGTAGGCGTTCATGGAAGAGATGTTCAGGATGCAGCCGTGCCTGCGCGCCACCATGTCCCTGGCAAAGGTCTGGGTGGGCAGGAGCGTGCCCTGGAAGTTGAGCTTGAACACAAAGTCCACACCGGACGCTTCCAGGTCGAAGAAGGTTTTCTGGCCTTCTTTGGCTTCGTGCTGGTACTCGTTGTCGGTCGTGGCCCGGGGATTGTTTCCGCCTGCGCCGTTTACAAGGATGTCGCAGGGCCCAAGGTCCCTGAGCACCTGCTTGTGCACAAGCTCGAGGGCTTCCGGATCCAGCACGTTGGCCTTGTAGCCTTCGCATACATAGCCCTGGGCCTTCATTTCGTCGGCCAGCTTTTTGACCGCTTCTTCGTTCAGGTCCAGCGCCGCCACCTTCGCGCCAGCCTGGGCGTAGGCCCTCGCCATGTCGCCGCACAGCACGCCGCCGGCGCCGGTGACCACGACCACTTTGCCGGTGAAGTCCACATTCAGAGGAAGGTTCATATATATTTCTCCTTTCATAATGAACTCGGGATCAGTCTTTGCCCGGCCATTTTTTCATGGCCTGTTCTACGGTCATGCCCTCGGCGATGCCCTGCTTGCGGGCGCTGTTGACTTCCTGGATCTCTTTCATCTTGGCTCCGGTAAGGCTGTAGCCGTGCATCGCCCAGAGGGTCGCCAGCCAGGCGATCATCGGGATCACACAGAACATCACGATCACCGCGATCTTGATGCCGGACGAATAGGGCGTTGCGTCGGTAGGCAGGTCGGAAAGGCCGGCGAACGCCATGAACAGGAAAGCTACCAGCGTAGGCGCCAGGGAAGATACCAGCTTGTCTACCAGGGAAAACAGGGTGCCCATGATGCCGGGAATGTACTTGCCGCTGCGGTAGGTCTCATAGTCCGAGCAGTCGGCCACCATGGGGATGGGCATGTCCGCCGTGGCGTAGTAAGCCCCATAGCCGATGCCGAAGAACAGGATGAACAGGACGGTGTACAGGTTGATCGCTCCGCCGCCGTTGAAGGGGAAGGACAGCATCGCGGCGGGATTATCGCGGTTGGAGAAGAGCAGCAGG
This sequence comes from Clostridia bacterium, assembly GCA_017524725.1. Taxonomy (GTDB): domain Bacteria; phylum Bacillota; class Clostridia; order Christensenellales; family Aristaeellaceae; genus RUG756. Next base: position 91,058 of record JAFXUZ010000004.1, read on the forward strand.
GCCAGCACGCCGATATAGCTGATAAGCGCCACGGATACATACCGGGTGAGCGAGGCTTTCTGGCCCTTTTTCTGGCTGGTGCGCACGGAAAGCAGGAAGAACGGCACGGCGAACACATAGCCCAGGATCATCAGCGGCAGGTACAGGCTGTCGTAATTGCCCATCATGATGCCGTAGAGCGCCAGAAGCACGGTGGTGTTGGTGGCGATCGCAAGGGCCAGTTTGCAGCCCGCGCCGGCCACCATCAGGCGCTGCATGGGTTTGTTGTTCTTGATGATCTCCGCATATTCGGAAAGCTTCACTTTTTCCTGCGCGCCGCTGCCCAGGCCGTAGAATTCGGGCCTGTCTTTTTTCGCGATGCCGATGATGGCAAGGACGGTGAGCAGAACGGACAGGCCGATGCCGATGGGGGTGATGATCCGGTACAGTTCAGGCCTGGCATAGCCGGACACCGCGACTTTGCCGGCCTCGTCCAGGAGGTTGTAGCGGTTCTTGATCATGGGGATCAGGAACTGCATCACGCCCATGCCCAGCATGGAACCCACGGTGTTGAAGATGGTGAACAGGGGCCGCTGGTTGGGATCGTTGGTCAAAACGGTCGTTCCGGCGCGGGTGCAGGAGGTCTGGAACGTGTAGCCGATGACCCAGACGGCGTAGATGACCACAAAGCCGACATACCTTGCCCACATCATGGTCTCGGGGATCAGCGGCAGAAGCACATACAGACAGATGACGCTGACGGCCATGATGGCGCTGCCAAGGATCATAAACGGGCGGAATTTGCCGATCCGGGTGCTGGTGCGGTCCATCAGCGCGCCGATGATGGGGTCGGTAATGGCGTCGAACACACGCATCAGGGTAACCATCAGCGAGGCGAAGATGCCCAGCTGAAGGACGCTGGAGCCGAACTGGGCGACATAGGAAAGGATCAGAACGAAGTAAACGTTGGTGGCGCCGTTGTTCAGCGGGAACAGCGCCAGCTGATACATTTTCGCGCGATTGACCCCTGCCGGGGCGGTACCGGTTTCTTTGGCCATGAGAGGATCCCCCTTTATAAACAGTTATTTCGTCCAGTTCGCGCCTTTGTCGCCCGAATCCTTCAGGCTGTAAGCCGGATTGGGCCTGTCCGCATGGCGGAAGTGCGCTTCGTCGCCGCATTCTCCGCTGGTGACGCGGATGTCGGCCTTGTTTTCCAGCGGCACCTGGAAAGTGAATACTTTTTCACCGTATTTGGTTTCCCGCTGCTGCCCGTTCAGGAACAGGGTCACTTCGTTCTGGTTGGAGTAAACCTTGACGGTGATCTCTTTTTCGGTGCGGTCCGCGAAGCGTTTGGAGCAGATATGGACAAAGGGTTCGCTGCTCCAGTAGGCTTTGTACAGGTAGAAGCTGTCCTTCTTCGTTTTGCGGTCAAAGGTGATCAGGCCCTTGTGGTTCATGCCGGGCTCCCCGCCCTGGTTGCGCGCGTCGGCGGCAAAGTCGAACATGTTCCATACGTGGGTCGCCCACATATAGGGATTGCGCTCAAAGCATTTGAGCAGGTATTCGTGGTAAATGGCCTGGTATTCTTCCGTGTGGTCGCCGCGGCGGGGATGGCCGGAATGCAGGTTCGGCATCCCCTCGCAGCCGTATTCGGAATACCCCAGGCAGCGGTCCGGGTAGACCATGTGGAAAAAACGCATCCAGACGTCGTTCAGCCACAGGCCGGGAACATACCAGCCCAGGTACAGGTTCCAGCTGACCACGTCGGTGATGTGGGCTACCTTATTGAAGGGACCGCACATCGCGTAGCAGGCAAGGGTGGTAAAGCGGGTCTTGTCCATTTCGTGCACCAGGTCGTTCAGGACGCGGTGGTTGTCCAGCATATCCGCTTTATCCCTGGTGGAAATGGTGATCTCGTTGGAGATGCCCCAGCACACGATGGAAGGATGATTGTAATTCTGTACGATCAGTTCCTTCATCTGGCTGATCGTATTCTCGCGGCCGTTTGGCATATGCTCGGAGATATAGGGGATCTCTGCCCAGACCACCATTCCGCGCTCGTCGCACAGGTCGTAGAAATACTGGTCATGCTGGTAGTGGGCCAGGCGGATGGTATTGGCGCCTATCTCGCAGATGAGGTCCATATCCTCTTTATGCATCTCCCGGGTCAGCGCGTTGCCGACGCCCTTCCGGTCCTGGTGGCGGGAAACGCCGCGCAGGGGGTAGCTTTTGCCGTTCAGGTAAAAGCCGGTCTTGGGATGATAATGGAAATCACGCACGCCGAAACGGCCGGTGATTTCATCCGCAGCTTCCCCGTTTACATTTAGAACTGCCACGGCGGTATAAAGATAGGGGCTTTCCAGGCCGTTCCACAGATGCACGTCCGGAATGTCCAGGTGAAGATCCTTTCCTTCGCCCTGCGCCACCGTATTTCCGTCCGCGTCCAGGATGCGGACGGAAACCGTGCCGTCTTCGCAGTTGGTCCAGGTCCTGATCTCGACGCTGCCCCGCTTGTAGCCTTCGCAGGGCTTTGCCGTGATCCGGATGCCGGGACCTGCAAAGTGATCCATATCGAAATGCTTCCTGTTGACGACGATCAGGCTGACGTCTCTGTAGATGCCTCCGTAAAAAGTAAAGTCAGCTTTCTGAGGATACACCCGGTCGTTCACACTGTTGTCTGCGATGACCACGAGCGTATTATCCTTTTCCTTAAGCAGGGAGGTCACGTCCTTGCGGAAAGTGGAATACCCGCCGTCGTGGTGGATGCATTTTTCGCCGTTCAGCGTTACGTCGGCTGAAGCGTTCACGCCGCGGAATTCCAGGTAAACGCACTCCGTTTCATGATCGAAATCAGGCGCGTCAAAGGTTTTTGTGTATACACAGCTGCCGCGCCAGTAATCGTTCCCGCCGTCCTGGCCGTCTTTTGCGTTCCAGGTGTGGGGCAGGCTGACGGGCACTTCCTTCTTGTCCGGCCCGATAAAGAGCCAGTTCCGGTTCAGGGTTTCACTCCTTCTCATGGCGTATCCCTTCTTTTCATTTTCCCCGTCTGATCATTTCCTGTTTTCCTTGTCGATGGCTTCCCACAGGCCGTTGATGTAAGCCGCGCCCAGCGCCCGGTCGTACAGCCCGTAGCCCGGACGGCCCTGTTCGTCCCAGATCATCCGGCCGTGGTCGGGGCGGATATAGGTGTCCGGGCAGGTGTCGTAGATCGCTTTCACGATCTCGTACAGGTCCAGGTCGCCGGTGCAGCTCAGGTGAGCGGCTTCGCGGAAATGATGGTGTCCCAGGTATTTGACGTTGCGGACATGCATCGCCCCGATCCTGTCCATACTTCCGAAATGCCGGATGATCGCCGGGATGTCATTATCCGGATTGCTGCCAAGGGAACCGGTGCACAGGCACAGGGTGTTGGCGGGGCTGTCGTGCAGCTTCACCATCTTGTCGAAGTCTTCCTGGCTGTGGGTGATGCGGGGCAGGCCGAAGATGGGCCAGGCCGGATCGTCGGGATGGCAGGCCATGCGCACGCCGACTTCCTCGCAGACGGGAATGACGGCGTCCAGGAAATACTTGAAGTTCTTCCTCAGGTCGTCCGGACCGATGCTTTCGTACTGCTTCAAAGTGGTCTCCAGCAGGGCCAGGCGCTCCGGTTCCCATCCGGGGAGGGTGAAACCGTGGCTGTCTTCGGCGGTCTTGCGAACGATCTCCAGCGGGCCCATTTCGCCCAGGTCTTTTTCATCAAAGTACAGGCTGTTGGATCCGTCTTCCGGGATCACACGGGCCAGGTCGGTCCGCAGCCAGTCGAACACGGGCATAAAGTTGTAGACGACCACCTTGACGCCATGCTTTGCGAGCATGCGGACAGTGGAGATATAATTGGCGATATATTCGTCCCGGGAGGGAAGACCCATCTTGATGTCTTCGTGAACGTTGACGGATTCGATGACTTCGATCTCCAGCCCGGCGTCATTCACTTCTTTTTTGAGGGCAGCGAACTCTTCTTCCGGCCAGTCGACGCCGGCGGGCTTGTCCAGCAGGCCCATCAGGCCGGTCATTCCGGGGATCTGTTTCACATACCTGAGCGGGATGGGGTCGATCTTGCTGCCGTACCAGCGGAATGTCATTTTCATGTTTTTTTCCTCCTTCATCGGTGGGATCACTTCAGGCGTTCTTTGTTTTTTTGACGTAGACGGCAACTTCTCCGATCACGAAAGCCGCCAGGATCAGGACCGCAAAGGTGATAAAACGCGGGTCGAAACCGTGCTTTTCATCAATGCCTACGAAAACATCCACCACATACCAGTAGCATTTGTGGACAAACAGGCACAGGGCCGCGCCGGGCACAATGGCCGTCACGGCGGAGGCCAGGCCGTAACGCTTGAGGAAGGTAAATCCCGCTGCGATCAGCGCTCCGCCGATCAGCAGCCAGGTGATCAGGGGATCGTAGCAATCGCCGTTATGGGTGCTGTCCAGGCCGAAAGTGCCGTGAATGGACAGGAAATAGATGCCGGAAGCGAGCGCCGCCAGTGCGGCCGCCAGAATGACGTAAAACCCGAAGCCTTTCTTCGAGGATGCCTGACTCATGGAAAAGACTCCTTTCACAAGCTGATATTGATGACAATGATTCCCAAGATCTCTGAAGCTTTCTGAGATACGGGCAGAAAACCCCGGGGCTGAAGCATCCATCCGGTTTGGCCCGCATGCCGCGCCGGATCGAACCTGGCTGCCCATCCATGTTGGGTTTATTATGTCATAAAAAAAACGTGGCCGCAATCGTTATTCCCGCGCCGCTGCGTTTCATGAACACGCGATCCGGCCGTTCACGCCAAATACCGGTCCATTCACGACACGGCGGGTCAGAAACGCCGATCCGGCCGCCGCAGAAAAACGAAAGAAAGACTCACGACGCCAAACGGCGGAACACGCCGCGGGGGATCGCTTTACTTTCATTCTTTTTTTCTATACAATAATGACAGTTTTCAGCCTTTTCAGACATGGCCCGCGGCCTGGAAGCATCAGCCGCCGCCCGTCCGAAGGTGTGCCCGCAAAGCCCCGCATGGCTTGGGGTGCCGCATTCTGAGAAAGGAGAATCCCTCCATGAAACCTTCAACAAAGAGGACGCTGAAAAAAGTGTTCCTGAATATCACCACAGGGCTGTTCGCCGTGGTGCTGACGGGCAATGTCATCGCCGGTGAAAACGCCGGGCAGATCAACCAGTTCCTGGGTACCAAGACGAGTGAGACCGTTTCCACCCTGCCCAAGGGGCAGGAAGAGGGCTATGCCCGGTATTTTGACAGCAAATTCTCCTCCGTCGCCGACCTGAAAGCGGCCGGGGAAGCCAAGGTCCGCGAAGTGGAAGGCGAAGGCATCGTTCTTCTTAAGAACGACAATGCCACCCTGCCGCTTTCCGCGGGCAGCAAGGTATCGCTGCTGGGCGTGACGGTCATGGATCCCGTATACGGCGGCACCGGCTCCGGCGCCGTGGATGCCGACGGCGCGCCGAACTATTACGACGTGCTGTCCGGCGCGGGCTTCACGGTGGTGGACAAGCCGCTGCTGGATTATTATGTGGAGAACGAAGCCAAGCGCAATACCTATGAGATCGGCGAAGTGCGCTGGAAAAAGGTCAGCAAGAACCATGACGACACGATCGGCCAGGGTGAGGACGCCATTTATGTGGTCGGCCGCGTCGGCGGCGAAGGCGACGACGTGACCGCCGAAAAGGAAGACGCCCTGGACGGGGATTACCTGACGCTGAACGAGGACGAACGCTCCATCCTTGAAGGGCTGAAGGAACTCAAGGATGACGGGGCGATCCGTTCCATCACCGTGATCATCAACAGCGCCAACCCGATCTCCACCGCTTTCCTTTTTGAAGAAGACTACGGAGTGGACGCGGCGCTGTGGGTGGGCAGCGTAGGCCAGACCGGCCTGTATGCCGTGGGCGACGTGCTTTCCGGCGCGGTGAACCCCTCCGGCTCCCTGCCGGATACCTGGTGGATGGACAACCGACTGGACCCTGTGATGAACAACTTCGGCTCCTATGCCTATGCCGATGCGGATAAATACAGCTTCAAGGCCATGTCCGCCTACGGCAGGTACGTGGTCTACCAGGAAGGCATCTACCTGGGGTATAAATATACCGAGACCCGGTATGAAGACGCGGTCATGGGCACCCCCAATGCCGGCAGTTTCAACTACGGCAGCGTGGTTTCCTTCCCCTTCGGCTACGGCAGGAGCTACACTGAATTCAGTCTTTCCGATATGAAGGCGGAAAAGAGCGGCGAAGGCCGGAAGACGGTCTACACGCTGTCTGTCAACGTTACCAATACCGGCGACAAAGCGGGCAAAAAGACCGTCCAGGTCTACGCCCAGAAACCCTACACGGAATACGACCGCCAGAACCGGATCGAAAAGGCCGCTGTTGAACTGGTAGGCTACGGCAAAACCGCCCTGCTGCAGCCCGGCGCGAGCGAAGTGATCACCGTTTCCGTGCCGGAATATTACCTGACTTCCTATGACGCCCTGGGCACCGGCGCATATATCCTGGACGAGGGCGCGTATTATCTGACCGCCGCGGAAAACGCCCACCAGGCTGTCAACAACATCCTGACCGCCAAAGGCTTTTCGGAGGGTATGACCGAAGCGGGGGATGCTTCCCTGGTGTATTCCTTCGACCAGGCGTTTGACAAGGACACCTATGCCAAGGCTTACGGCACCGGCGCGGACGTGAGATCCCTCTTTGCCGATACGGATATGAACCGCTACGAGGGCAAAGGCGGCAACAGTATCGTGTACTATTCCCGCAGCGACTGGGAAGGCACTGTGACCGGCGGCAATGTGAAGCTGACCATGACCGATGAAATGGCCAAAGACGTGGTGCTGGACGACGCCGACCTGCCGGACGCTTCCGGCGTCAGTTTCCCCACGATGGGCAAGAATGCCAACCTGCAGCTGGTCAACATGATGGATTACGCCTATGACGATCCCAAATGGGATGAATTCATGGACCAGCTGACGTTTGAAGAAATGGCTGCCGTCACCCTGACCGGCCTGCGTGAGACCGCGGGCGTCACCAGCGTCGGAAAGCCCGCTACCATCGACCACAACGGTCCCTCCGGCGTAACGCAGAAGTATTCCATCGGCGCAAACGGCTACGCCACCGTAAACAACGATCCCGGCAAGGAACTGAAAGGCACCTGCTATCCCTGCAACGGCATCATTGCCGCTACCTTCAACGACAAACTTGCCGGGGAAGTCGGCGAATTGATCGGTGAGGACGCGATGTGGGCGGGCTATGCCGGCCTTTACGGCACGGGCCTCAACATCCACCGTTCCCCCTATGCCGGCCGCGTGTTCGAGTACTATTCCGAAGACGGCGTGCTCACCGGCCTGATCGATACCGCCGAGACCCGCGGCATCCAGAGCAAGGGCGTATATGTGTACAACAAACACTTCGTCATGAACGACCAGGAGAACAACCGCGCCGGTATCGGCACCTGGGTGACAGAGCAGGCCTTGAGGGAGATCTATCTGCGCGCGTTCGAACTGCCGATCGTGTATGCCGACGCCAAGTGCGTGATGACAGGCTATAACCGTCTGGGCGTCAACTGGTGCGGCGCTTATCCTGAACTGCTGATCAACTGGCTGCGGGGCGAGGCGGGCATGAAGGGATTTGCCGTCAGCGACATGTACGATTCCTCCTACATGGTCCCCGTGCATGAGATCGTGGCCGGCAACGATATCCCGGACGGCGAACTGGACCTGGCCAGCCTGACCCCATACGGACCCAAGGGCAGCAATCCCAACGCCGCTGTCGCCCAGGCCATGCGCGAGTCCACAAAGCGCGTGATGTACACGGTGCTCCATTCCCGCGGCATGGACGGCATCAGCGAATATACCAAGGTGGTCACCATCACTCCCTGGTGGCAGCTGGCGCTGAACATCGCGCAGTGGACGCTGCTTGCGCTGAGCGTCTTTGCTTTGGCCCTGCTGCTGATGGATATCTACGGAAACAAAAAAGCGAAAAAAGCATAAATCATCCCGGCAGACTCCCGACCGTCAGGCACCGGTGCCTGACGGTCGTTTGCATCTTGTCCAACGTCATTTCAGCATTTCAGACCGGCATTTTTCTTGCCCTGAGAGTGGAAAAGTGCTATAATGGCTTGGTAAAAAACTAAACGGCCGGGGGAATTGTCATGCTCTTGATCGCTGTGGTGGATGACGATCCGAAAGATGCCGTGCTGCTGAAAGAATGCATTGAAAACTACTGCAGGATGAATGACCATGCCGCCATGATCCATGTATATCACGACGGGCTCGACCTGATCCGCAGCACGGAAAACCACGATATCGTATTCTTTGATATACAGATGGGCAGGCTGGACGGGCTTGAAACTGCCCGTTTCATCCGCAAGATCAATACGGACACCATTCTGATCTTTGTCACCAACATGGCCCAGTTTGCCATCAAGGGCTATGAGGTGGATGCGCTTGATTTCATCCTGAAGCCGCCGTCCATGTCCTCGATCGTTTATGTAATGGACAAAGCCATGAAACGGCTGGACGGCAGCGGGACCAAAGCGCTGTTCTCTCTCAAAACTTCCGACGGTACGGTCAGCCTGTCCGCCAACGATATCACGTATGTGGAAGTGTTCGATCACAACCTGGTTTACCATACCACCAGGGGAGAATACACGGTTCGGGGCAAGCTCAGCGACGTCATCGAAAAGCTGAGTCCCGACCGTTTTGTGATGTGCAACCGCAGCTTCATCGTGAACCTCAGGCATGTATCCAATGTCGCTTCGGATTATCTTATGATCGGCGACAACCGTATTTCCGTTTCCAAATCCCACCGCAAGGAATTGATCAGGCGGTTTTCCAGTTTCCTGGGGGACAGTTTATGATTTCCAATCAATTTTGGGTCGGGGCCGTCGATCACAGGATTTCGGCGGCCATTGTGTTGTTTGTCCTGATGCTTCTGCTGAACACGGGGAAAAAACGCGGCCCGTTCCTTCTGAGGGCCGCCGTCACGCTGGCCGTCATGTGCCTGTGCAGCTGGCTGTTTCGCACAATATCCGATGAGCGCAGCGCGAACGCGTATGTACAGGCCGCATGCTTC
>JAFXUZ010000062.1 GCA_017524725.1 Clostridia bacterium
CATACTGCCGGTACAATCCTTCCAGCGCTTTCCCTGTCTTTTTCCCACTTCGAAACCGGGCGATCGCACAGTGATCCGGTGCCGCATGCCCATCCAGAATCAGGAGGAACTGGATGTGATTCCGGCATAGACGCTCTATCTTCCGGCTTGAATATACTCCTTCCATGTACGCGCATATCAGCAGTTCAAACATAATTCTCGGCTCGACTTGTGATTTTCGGATCATCCCCGAATAGGCGCTGTACAGTTCCCTGTAATCCAGTTCCTCAAGCTGGGCGCTTACTTGTCGATAGAATTCGTCCTTCTCTGCTCTGATCCCTGGCCCTCCGTCAATATTCAATCTCAACTGTTGATTTCCCTGTTGGATTGAAATATACTCTCCTTGTTGTAAGTTTTTCATGACAGTTAAATTCTACAACAAAACAGAGCATTCCGCCACTTCCTCGGTGGTTGAATGCTCCGTTTTTTGTTCTTGCCGCGGCTGTTGCCTGTGCAACAGCCCCTTTTGGTTTTTTCAGGCGCTTTGCGATATTGTGGACAGGCGCGCTTTGTGCTATGATGGCGTTGACGTACCGCCATGGCGAAGGGGTCCGTGCGGAAAACGGAAGGAGAGAATATATGCCGGAGAAAAAAAGGCCAAAGAGAAGGGTAGAGATCATTGACGTGGCGAAGTGCTTTGCCATTTTCATGGTGATCCTTGGACACACCGCCACCAATGAGGAACTGCTGGGAGATCCGCCCCTCCTGATCAAGGTGCTGTATTCCATTCACATGCCGCTGTTCTTCTTCCTGTCGGGGATGTCGATATCCTTAAAGCCGCTGAAGGGCCGGGCCGAATGGAAATTCTTCCTGCGCAAGACCGTGCTGACCATCGTCATCCCATACCTTTTGTGGGCGATGATCTACTGCAGCTTCAATTTTGAAAACCTGGGATGGATCCTGTATGGCTCCTGGAACGCGCTGGGGAAGACCGGCACCGTCACATCCTTGTGGTATCTTTCGTGCCTGTTTGTCGCCCGGCTCCTGGTGCAGGCGGTTATCCAGATCGTGCCGCGGAACGGACGGATGAGCAGGCGGATGGATTATTTTATCCCCATGGCGATCTGCCTTCTGATCGGCGTGCTCCTTCCCGATATTTCCATCGGCTATCCCTGGTGCTTCAACGTGGCCTTTGTGGCTGCCGGGTTCATTTTGATGGGGATGGCTGCAAAACACACAGTGATCGGCATTTCCGTGCAGAAGGGCTGGGTGCTGTTTGCTTATCTGGCGGTCTCCGTGGGGCTTTACGCCCTGCTGGCTGTCCTGCAGGGTGACGGGTTCGGCGTCATGATGATGTGCAGAGGCGCGTACGGCAACCCCGTCTTTGCCCTGGGGTATGCGCTGCTGGGCGGTTTCGCGGTGTTTATCCTGGCCATGCTCGCCAAGCGCCTGGCGGACGAATGGCTGGCCCGGCTGGACCTGAAGCCCCTGGTCTATCTGGGACAGCATACCATGGGCGTATTCCTGCTGCACAAACCCATGCTGCAGAGCGTCTTCATTCCCTTCTTCAGAAACCTGCTGGGCGGGGAAATGAATATTTCCGTGCGGCTGCTGGCGACGGTCGTGTCATTGCTTGTCAGCCTTTGGCTGTGCAGGCTGATCGAATACTACATCCCGGAGCTTGTGGGGATATTCAGCAAGGATATCATCCTGGGAAGGGATAAGGCATGAGTGGAACTATGAAAGATACTGATCTGGTGAAGATCGTCCCTTCCGCAAGGCAGCTGGCCTTGCAGAGGATGGAGTTCTATGCGTTTGTGCACTTCGGGGTGAATACCTTTACCGACCGGGAATGGGGGGACGGTACAGAGGATCCGGCGGTTTTCCGTCCCACTCATCCGGACCCTGACCAGTGGGTGGAAGGGATCAAATCGGCCGGGATGAAAGGGATGATCCTGACCTGCAAGCATCATGACGGCTTCTGCCTGTGGCCAAGCCGGTTTACGGAACATTCCGTACGGAACAGTCCCTGCGATATGGACGTGGTGCGGGCGGCGGCGGACGCCTGCCGCCGCGGAGGGATCCGTTTTGGCGTTTACCTGTCCCCGTGGGACCGGAACCAGATGCTGTACGGGACCGGCAAGCCCTATGACGATTACTTTGTGGGACAGCTGACGGAGCTCCTGACCGGGTACGGGGATATCTTCAGCGTGTGGTTCGACGGCGCCTGCGGAGAAGGACCGAACGGAAAAAAGCAGTTCTATGACTGGGACAGGTATTACCGGACGGTCCGTTCCCTGCAGCCGGGCGCCTGCATCCATGTCTGTGGACCGGATATCCGCTGGTGCGGAAATGAAGCCGGCGCGACTCGGCCCTCGGAATGGAGCGTCGTCCCCCGCAGAACGATGGATACGGAGAAGATCGCGTCCCTCAGTCAGCAGGCTGATGATGAGCAGTTCCGCCTCAGGCCGATCCGCGCGCAGGATATGGACCTGGGCAGCCGGGAGATACTGAAGGATGAAACGGACCTGATATGGTATCCCGCTGAGGTGAATACCTCCATCCGCCCGGGCTGGTTCTGGCACGAGTCGGAGAACGGCCTGGTGAAGCCGCTCAGCACCCTGACCGATATTTATATGAACAGCGTGGGCGGGAATGCCACGTTCCTTTTGAATATCCCGCCGGACAAAAGGGGCCTGTTCCATGAAAACGACATGGCTCGTCTGCGGGAAATGGGCGATTTCCTGCGGCGGAGCTTCCGGCATGACCTGATGCCGGAGTCGGAGCGCATCAACGCCCCGGAGGCGGAAAAAGGGCATGGGATAACCTGCATTGTCACGGATGACGACCGCTTCTATTTTCCGGCGCGGAACGCCGGACCGCTCGAGATCAGCGTGCAATGGAAAGGACCCCGCTCCGTGCGGTACGCCGTCATCCGGGAACACCTGCCCCTCAGCCAGAGGATCGAACAGTTCGAGCTGTGGGCGGGCCGGGGCGGAGGATCACGGATTCTATATCGCGGCACCACAGTGGGCAGTAAAAAGATCGTCCGGCTGGAGGACTGCCGCACCGATCTGATCACCCTCAGGATCACCGATTCCAGGGAGCTGCCGGCGGTGGAACGGCTGGCGTTCTACGAATGAAACGGAGAAATCTATCCATGTTCGATCATCATGACATTGCCCGTGACGCTTTTATGCTTCACGGCCCGCTGGCGCACCGCGGCTATGACTGGTGGTGGCACTCCTTTACGGCCCAGGACGCTGAGACCGGCGAGGACAAGGCTTTTTTCGTTGAGTTTTTTGGCTGCAATCCGGCCCTTGAGGAGGATGAACCCGTATTGGGCCAGCTGCCTGCCAACCGTGAAGCGGGGAAACACCCGTCCTACCTGATGGTCAAGGCGGGCGCCTGGGGAAAGGACCATTGCCAGCTCCACCGCTTTTTTGCATGGAAGGATGTAAAGATGCACGGGGACGCGCCGTACCGGATCGAGGCGGCGGACTGCATTGCCGGTGAAAAGCGGTTGGAGGGCAGCATTTCAATCACACCGGAGGACGCGGCTGCGCATCCGGAGTGGATGTGCGACGCAGGCACGATCAGCTGGAAGCTGACCATCGACAAGCAGATCGCCTTTAACGTGGGCTACGGGGCAAGCAAGCCCCTGCGGGACGCCGAAGCCTTTGCCATGTACTGGCACGCCGAGGGTATGAAAAGCGCTTACAGCGGGGAGGTCATATTTAACGGAAAGAGATATATCGTTGCTCCGGATAAGTGCTGGGGTTATGCGGACAAAAACTGGGGAAGGGATTTTACCTCCCCCTGGGTTTGGCTGTCGTCAAACTGCCTGGTCAGCGGGAGAACCGGGCAGGTGCTGACAAACAGCGCATTCGATATCGGCGGCGGCAGGCCGAAGATCTATTTTATGCCGCTGGATCGGCGTTTGCTGGGCGTATTCTATTACGAAGGCAGGGAGTATGATTTCAATTTCTCCAAGCTTCATCTGTAGGTGAAAACACAGTTTTCCTTTGAAGAACAGGAGGAAACCGTACGCTGGCTGGTGCGTCAGGAGAATATCCACGCCGTGATGGAAACGGAAGTCTTCTGCCGGAAGGAGGACATGCTGCTGGTGAATTATGAAGCGCCGGACGGCAGCAAGCGTCATAACCGGCTGTGGAACGGAGGCAACGGCTGGGGCACGGTGCGCCTGTATGAAAAAAAGGATGGATGCCTGGAACCGGTGGACGAGATCCGAGCGACTCACATCGGCTGTGAATATGGGGAGTACGATCAGGGGACAGATGAACAGTAAAAAGCCGAAAAAAGACCCGGCGAGTTTTTGATGCCGCCGGGCCTGGGTTTGATCGATATTTTAAAGACAGGAGCTGCCCGGATGACTTACGGATTTTACGGCTGGCAGACAGCCGACGTGCGGGACCGATACGGCATCACCCCCCGCGTATATTACGACCTGCTCTCCTCCGTCTGGTGTGCGGAGACCTGCGCGCCGAGGATGAGGGGGGACTGGACACCGGAGAACAGGACCCTGGGCCAGTGCTCCGTCACCGCTTTCCTGCTACAGGACATTTATGGCGGGAAGGTTTACGGCGTGCCGCTGGGGGACGGGAACTTTCATTGCTTCAATGACGTGGACGGCTGCGTGTTCGACCTGACCAGCGAGCAGTTCGGGAATACGGTCCTGAACTATGACAACTGCCCGGAACAGGAACGCGCCGTTCATTTCGCAAAGGAAGAAAAGAAACAGCGGTATGAAAGGCTGAAAGATGCGCTGCTTGCCGCCATGCCCCGGGTGATCGAAACACGGCGGCTGATCCTGCGCCCGTTTTTCCCCGACGACGCGGCGGACGTTTACAAATACCTGGCGGTCCCCGCCGCGGACTGCTTTGCGGACATGAGGCTGCGTACGCTGGAGGAAGCGCGGGCCGAGATGGAAAAGCGGCAGTCTGAAAAGGAATATTATTTTGCCATGGTGCTGAAAGAGACCGGCAGGGTCGTCGGGGAGATCTTCGGCCATCTGGAGGGGATGTTTCCCGGGGATTGTACGGCGGATACCTTCAGCCCCTGCTGGATGCTGGATCCGGCGCATGGCGGCAAGGGATATGCCTTTGAGGCTTGCTGTGCGTATTTTGATTATCTCTTCAGGGAAAAAGGCATCAGGCGTATTTACGCGTATACGGCGGATACCAACGTGCGCAGCCGCCGCCTGTGCGAAAGGCTCGGCATGCGTCCGGAAGGGCTGTTTTTGGAGCATGTCAGTTTTATAAACGGCCCGGACGGATCCCCGGTCTATGAGAACACGGCGCAATACGCCATACTGAAGAGGGAATGGGAGGAAAAACGGGAGATGCGGGGCCGGTGAAGCTTCCGGGCATGTTCAGAGGACTTTTCTTCACGGAAGATGAAAGGAGACGTGAGTGTTATGGCGGCAGGAAAGCAGCAAAAGGGTCCCTGCTATCTTTGCGGATTTGAAACGTCAAAAGCGTATATGGGGCGACATTTGCTGGCACAGCACTGTGAGGCGGACGACAGGCAGGAATGCACTCTGCTGAAGATCGAGGATGAAAACGGCGGTCAGGGTGCTGGCCCGGAACCACCCGTATCAGTTTGCATGCGACCGATGCGGGAAAAAAGCGACAATTGTCAATGCCGACGGATGGCCTCGGGTGATGTACTGCGATACGTGCGCCGGAAAGGTGAGGGGCGACACATATTTTCTGCCTGTCGTCAATTCCCCGAGGATGGGCGTCTGCGGTTATTGCGGGGAGTTTGACAAATTCGGGTATAAAGGGGCCGGCAAAGCAAAAAACGATTCGGGAGACACGGGCAAAGCGGAAAAGAGCCCGAAGAAAGCGCCGAAAGCGAAGAGGACGGCAGTTGAGCTCAGGGAGATCGACGAAGACAATTTCCTTGACGCGTTCAATCTGAAACTGGCCCCGGGACAGGAGCGATTTGTATCCCATCCCGTCAGGAGCCTTGCCCAGGCGTATGTTTACAGGGACCAGTGCCAGCCTTTCGGGATCTATGCAAAAGGCAAAATGGTCGGCTATGTGATGGTGATCTACGATTATGACATCGATGAATATGATATCTGGCACATGATGATCGACGAAAAGGAACAGGGGAAGGGGTACGGAAGCGAAGCCCTCGACCGTGCCATCGAATACATCGGGACGAAGCCCTTCGGCGATTCGAACAGGATCGCCCTGACCTGCAGCAGGGACAACGCCGCGGCAATGAAGCTGTACGAGAGCAAGGGCTTTACCGCCTCCGGGAAAGAGGACGACGAAGAGATCGAAATGGTCATGACGGCCGAATAAGCATGGAAGGCGTTCTTTTCTGCGCCGCGGGATAGCGTGCGGTCGCATTCGGGTTATCATTTGTGACAGCTGTGTCTTTTCGAAATGACCGGATGCGGGGATAACAGCCGCGTTTTTTTACCGCTGAATCGGGAGCGAATTTTAAGCATCACCCGTTGATATCACGAACCGCTTCCGCAAGATAAGCGCTGATGATGCGGGCATCCTGGGCGATGGTCATCCACTGGACGCCCCGGTCCATCAGTTCAAGGCAGGAGGCTTTGGAGGGGCCGGCGCAGGAACCGCAGAACTTGCCGTTTTCGGCTGCGATCCGGGCCGCCCGGCGCTGGATGTCGGCGATCCGGGCCGGTTTGTCTTTGGGAGAAACGTCCGTCATGGACATCCCCAGGTCTGCAGGCCCTACAAACAGGGACTGGAAGCCGGGCACTTTGGCGATCTCCTCCAGATGGCCGACTGCTTCCATGCTTTCGATCTGGAATATCTTCCATACTTCGTCTTTTGCTGTTCTCAGGTATTCCGGTTCGCTGTCCAGGCCGTACCTGATGGCGCGAAGGGGCCCGATGCCGCGTTTGCCGCCATCGGCGGGATAGGTGCAGGCTTCCACCGCCCGGCGGGCTATCTCCGGCGTATTCACGAAGGGGAAAATGACGCCGTCCGGCCCCATATCCAGGGTGTTTTTGATCTGGTAGTATTCCACCCCCGGCACCCGCACGAAAGCGCAGGCGCCGGCGGACTGTGCGGCCAGGATATGGTGGTAGATCTCCCGCCGGTCCATCATGCCGTGTTCCGAATCGATCCAGACAAAATCGCAGCCGGAATACCCCACGATCTCGCTGACAGACGAATCGGCGAAGAGGACGAAAACGCCCACCGCGGGCCTGCCCTGCCTGATTTTATCCGTAAGTTTTTTCAGCCTTCCATTCATGAGCGGTCATCCTTTCATGTTTATTCCGTATATTGTAAGCGCTGACGATCCCATACCGGATCATACCATAAACATGGACGGCTGTACAGCCCCGCGTGGGGTGATTGCGTTCGGGCGGGAAACGGATTATAATGAAACGGCAGGCTTAATGCCGACAGATAAAAAAATAACGGAGGTCAAAGCCATGAAGATCCGCCGCGTTTTTCCCCTGATCGTCCTTGTCCTTTTGCTGGCCCTGGGGGCGAATGCCGTGGGGGAGGGGATCCCCCGGCCGTTCCTGCGGTTTGATCTGGACAGCCCGGACGCCTGGAACGGGCCCCTTTCCGGTGTCCGTTTCCTGACGGAAGGCGCGTGGAGCTTTACGCCCATCGATTCGGCAAAATGCGAAAAGTACGGGATCAGCCCGGACACGGTCCCCTCCGCCGAGGGACTGGATACGCTGAATATCTCCGGGAGTGCGGAATTTTCAGAGGAACAGTTCCATAAGCTGGCCGGGGACCTGAAGACGCTGGCCGGGGATAAGCAGATATGGATCGTTGACTGCCGCCTGGAGAGCCACGCGCTGGTCAACGGGATCGCGATGTCCTGGTATGCGGACCGGAACTGGGCGAACAAGGGGCTTACCCTGGCGGAAGCGGAAGCGGACGAGGCCGCGCGCTTCAGCGCCCTGCCCGGGACAACGGTCACGGTGTACACTGCTGAGAACAACGTGCCCGAAAACCCGCAGGAGATCATGGTGGAGCGCTGGATGACGGAGCGGGAGATGGTGGAAGAAGAGGGCTTCCATTACCTGCGCCTGCCCGGCAACGACCACAGCTGGCCGGAGGAGGAAGCGGTGGAGACCTTCCTCGCTTTCCGTGTGCCGGGCATGGCACAGTTCTTGCGGGTGAAAGTCCCGCCACGGGTAGTTACCGCCAAGTGTAGCGAACCGCAAGCTGCTGTCAGCAATGACAGGAGGGGAGGAAGCGGAGTAGCAAAGCCGAGGAGCCTACGA
>JAFXUZ010000063.1 GCA_017524725.1 Clostridia bacterium
AAATATACTCTCCTTGTTGTAAGTTTTTCATTTCAGTTAAATTCTACAACAAAACAGAGCATTCCGCCACCTCCTCAGTGGTGAATGCTCCGTTTTTTGTTCTTGCCGCGGCTGTTGCCTGTGCAACAGCCCCATTTGTTACTTTGATTTCAGCCGTTTATGGAATATTTTCATTTTTAATCCGATTCCACACCCTGACCACATCTCCGTGTAGAATCCTTTTGCAAGTTCAACATCCGATGGATGACCCTTTTTGTAGAAGGAATCCTGATAATCCGCTGCGGCTTTTATCAATTTTTCATTTTTCT
Organism: Clostridia bacterium; assembly: GCA_017524725.1. GTDB lineage: Bacteria > Bacillota > Clostridia > Christensenellales > Aristaeellaceae > RUG756. The sequence continues at coordinate 309 of JAFXUZ010000063.1, forward strand.
CTTCTTTCCCTATTCTTTCCGCATATTCCGGCCATGTCTCATAATCCTGAATATCCCCATATTTTACCCTGCAGATCCTGAACGCTTCTTCATAATATATATGTGCCGTTTCTTCTGGTTTTCTCGACGCCCTATATTCAGGTGATGTCACATGATACATGACGCATAAAACAATGATGAAAACAACAAGTGTCAGCACGATGATCATTAATACAAATATGCCGCTAGGATTGCCTGTCTTTTGATGTTCCGTGCTGTCAGGAGGATCAGTCGTATGATCTCCTTTATTCTCAGGCGTACTTTCCGTTCCCGGCGCAGGGGTTGGGGTTACGTTCGAAGTCGAAGTCGGCTTTGGCGTCTGATGTTCATCGTTTCCGGGAAAATCTTCTATATTTTCTACATTATTGTTTTCTTTTCCACTCGGCTTCTCGGTCGGTGCGTTCGTACTTGCGGTGACTTCCCATTTTTCGTCTTTTTCTGGATCCCTTCCTTCATCACGCTGGCTGTTTCCGCTGCCTGACGATGCCGTAGCGTCCATTGTCAGCCATCCGAAGCCTTCCAGGTATATTTCCGTCCACGCGTGTCCATCCCCCGTGGTCAGGTTTTTGATCCCGTCTTCCGGAGGGAAAAACGCGTATCCGATAACATATCTTGCAGGGATCCCAGCGATCCGGCACATGATCGTCATTGCCGAAGCGAAATATGTGCAGTACCCCTTTTTCTCTTTCAGAAGGAACCAGGAAACGAAATCCTCATCGGGATCAGGCGTTCCTGTCTGAAGTGAATACTGATATTCGTTCCTCAGGTAATCTCGTATGGCGACAGCCCTGTCCAGAGGGTCGGATATACCGAAAATCACATCCATTGTGATATCATTCACCAGGGAACTTACGGATTCAGGTACTTTCAGGTATTCCGAACAAACCTGTTCCCACAGACTGTCGTTTTCCGATGGATATGCCGAAATATATTCCCTTGCATCGTCTTCATCAGTCGTCAGGCATGTAACTGTGTACCTGTCTCCCTTTTCAAGATTCCGTGTAATATACAGTTCCCCTGTCTGATTGAAGTACAGGACCATCCTGTCGCTTTCACCGTTAAAAGAAATGATCTTATGTGGTGAAAATATGGTAGCGGATGCGTTCCGAAGCATCATGACATTAACGGAAACGGTTGATGTTTCCATTTTTTGGGTCTTGCCGAAGGCTTTTTCCCTGTTCGCGCCGTTGAGCGGACCCAGGAAAAGGTACCCCCGGTCCGAAAGCGTATCCTGCCATCCAAAGCCCGTATAGGTGTCGCAGGAGGAACCCTTCATGTAAACGTGATCCCGGGAATCGGTGGTCACCTGCATTACAGGATCGGATGTTTTCCTGACGCTTCCCCCCAGCCGGTCCTTGAGCGGCATATAATCCGTTGATGCCAGCGAAAAAGCGTCCCTGTTTTCTCCGGTATAAAAAAGATCCCTTCCGACCCAGGACGCCTGCTCCGCCATCCTGTTAAGATCCTTGTCCACGGTCCCTTCAGCCGGTGCCAGAAAAAGCGCCGCGGCGGTGAGGAGTGCAGCGAGGGGCAAAAGCCCCGTCCGCCTTCCTCCGCGGCTGCCCATCACCATCACAAGGCCTGCGGCACCCGGCGCAGCCATCCGCACGCCATCCACAGCGCTGAATGGCAGCACCGGATACCCGGGAAACTGGATCAGCATATACGGCAGCGCCGTAAAAACCACGAACATGAAAACACAGGTGCCGAAAGCATCTTCGGCCACCTGGGCATATACCAGGGAGCAGATGATAAGGCAAAAGAGGTTCCTTAGGTCTTCCGCATAATACGCAGTGTAAAAAACTGCGCTTCCGGCCCCGATGTCCGGCCTGAAAGCCCATTGCAGGAACAGCGCTTTGCAGCCCTGGACCATTTCATATATCGGTCCTGTACCGAAAAAAGCAAGGCCGGTCCCTAAGCATACGACCGCGATATAGAAAATCGGTTTCCATATCCGGCCCGGCATCCGATCCACAAGCGTAAACACAAAAAGGATCGCGGCGCAGCGTACAAGAACGGGAATTGCATGGCCTTCGGACAGGAATGTCCTTGACCACATGATCGACAGGCTGAAGGAGATCATCATAGAAACGATAAAATTCCACAGCCCGTCCCCGATCTTTTTCCTAAGCGGGTGTAACATAGCAGACCTCCACCAGATGGTTCTGCAGACGCGACACCATGTCGCGCACTTTTTCCTCTTCCGCCCTCAGCGACGCCAGATACAGCCGCACGCTGGGCCCCATCCGACGCATGCAGATGATCCCCTCGACAATGGGAGGCGTCAGCCTGGTCGTCACGATGATCACGGCGCCCGTCCGCCGCATCCTGCGAAGCTCCAGCTGAAGCACCCTTTCAAAAGGAAATTCGCTCTCAAAGGCCTGGGAAGCGAGCATCTCCTGCAAAAGCAGGCTGTGGGACATTTCGTCGGCAACGAATTCCCCGGGCGCCTCCCCATACATCGGCACCCTTACAGGGCTTGCGTCCCTGAGCTGCAGGTCCGCCACGGCAGCGCAGGTCTCGCACAGCAAATCCCTCAGTATCCTGTCCCCCTCATCGTCAAAGGATCCCACCCTGGCGTTGTCCATCAATATCAGCGTATCCGGAGGCGCCGGTGTTTCATACCTCCGCACCGTCATCTCTCCCTTCCGGGCGCTCAGTTTCCAGTGGACCCTCTTTAAGGCGTCTCCGGGTATATAGGCGCGGGTATCCTCGGGAGATGTATAATCCTCCTGTGAAAGCTTCAGGGCGGAACGCCCTTCGTCGCTTACCATAAATGAGGGCTTTTCGATGTCAAAAGGCCTTGGCAGCACCTTAACGGTCCATATCTCCCTGGAACGGCAGGAAATACGGAACATGCCGAAAAGGTCGCCGCCCACAACGGACTCCACCCCGAAACGTTCCGTGCCCACGTGCTCCGCGGGAAGCGTGACCTTAATCGAATCGGTGCGGAAAGGGCGCACGTTCACCTCTGTCTCCTGCACCCGGCCGCCCCGTATCAGGCGCACCGTGACCGTCCGTGACAGAAACGGACAGCGCTGGGAAATATCCACGCCCATGTGGATCTTTTCCCCCCGCAGGACCTCCTTTTCCCTGAAGGAAGTCTCGGTATGCAGCGTCGCCTTCAGCGTCACAGCGGACAGCAGTGCCAGCAGGATCACGAATGTCATCAGAACCGCGCCGAAGTAATAGATATGCCTGCCGAGCCCCAGTCCCAGAAGGTACAGGGCGGCGGTAAAAAACAGCGCGACCCACAGGCGTCGTGTGATCATTTTCTTCCTCCCGGCACCGGGATGGCGGAAACGATGGCCTGCAGCACCTGAGCCGCGGTGATGTTTTTCATCCGCGCTTCGGGGGTCAGCAGCAGGCGGTGCTCAAGGACAGGCCCGACCATCCGCCGGATATCGTCGGGCAACACGTAATCCCTCCCGCCCAGCAACGCAGAAGCCTGGGCTGCGCGCAGCAGCGCGATGGCGCCCCGGGGGGATGCGCCCAGCTGGAGGGCGCCCTGCTGCCGGGTGGACGCCACGATCTGGGCCACGTAGCTCCGCGCCTCATTGCTGGTATATACCGTTCCCACCATGTCCTGCATATGGATGATCGCCGAGGAGGAGCATACCGGGTTCAGGACCTGCATCGGAGAGGAAGGGCCTGTGTATTTTTCCAGCATATCCATTTCCTCTTCCACACTGGGGTATCCGATGCGTATGCGCATCATGAACCGGTCCATCTGCGCTTCGGGCAGCGGGTAGGTGCCCACAAACTCCACCGGGTTCTGTGTGGCCAGCACGATAAAGGGCCTTGGCAGGGCATGGGTCACGCCGTCCACGGTCACCTGGCCCTCCTCCATCACTTCAAGAAGCGCGCTCTGGGTCTTTGGCGAGGTGCGGTTGATCTCGTCCGCAAGGACGATCTGGCTCATTACCGCGCCCTGGCGGAATTCGGTCTCGCCGGTCTTGATATTCACCATGGTATAGCCGGTCACGTCTGAGGGAGTCACGTCCGGCGTAAACTGGATGCGTTTGAAGGTGCACTGGATGCTCCTGGCCAGGGCGGAGGCCAGGGTGGTCTTGCCGACGCCGGGCACGTCCTCGATCAGCACATGGCCCCGGCAGATCAGCGCGATCAGAAGCAGCTCGATCACGTCGTCCTTTCCGACGATGGCCTGCTGGATGTTCTGCCTTAACTGGCCCACCAGCATCCTGGGATCCGTCGAATACGCCGCGGCGGCGGATTTGTCAAACGCTCCGTAATTTATCTGATCCATTTTCCATTCTCCCCCCAAAAAGTCGCCGCCCTTCAGGCGGGCAAAAAAAGTATACGCCCCCCGGCCTGATTTGGCAATGCCCGACTCCGGGAGACCGGAAAAGCATAACGAGGGCCTCAATAAAAATGCAACGGAAAAAAGAACGTTTTTCTTCCATAGAATATTGCCTTTTCCTAAAAAGAAAAACCGTGGAAACGCGCGGCGTTTAAAAAAGGACACTCCCCGGAGGGAGTGCCCTTGTGTTGTTCGGATTGTTCGATTAACTGCGCTGGCGGGCGGCGTAGCACTCGCTGCAATAGACCGGACGATCTTCTCTCGGCTGGAAGGGAACCTTGGTCGGCTGGCCGCACTCGGCGCACACAGCATCGTACATCACGCGGGGAGCACCGCTGTTCCTCGCAGCCTTGTGCGCCATACGGCACTCACGGCAGCGGGTAGGTTCATTCTGAAATCCCTTCTCGGCATAGAATTCCTGCTCGCCGACGGTGAACACGAATTCCTTGCCACAGTCACGGCACACCAGCGTCTTGTCCTGATACATTGTTTCTAGACCCCCATGTCTTAAAATGATTTCCGGTTTGAAGATCGGCTGACCTGGTCTTTGACCCCACACTCGCCGGCGGGAACTTTGCTCATAGCATTTTCTGCCCCCACGCTGTTCTCTCGCGTCTGAAAAACGCGGCCGGGCTTACCTCTAAGCCGCACCATGCTCCCCATCGCTTTGGATGGATTACGTGGACCGTTTTGCCTGCGACTGGCATCGGCTTGCAACCACAGACCCGCTTCAACCGGACATATTATAAAACGAATCCTGTAAATACGCAAGCGTTTTTTTTAAATAACTTTCGATCCGTTTATCCTGGGTTTTTTTATGCGATTATGTTCAAAAAAGCTGCGTTTTTCATATTTTTCCGGACTGCATCCGCATCACGGCAAGGGGCGGCTGCTCCGAAAGGTCCTCCTTCGTCACCCGAAGGACGTCCGCCTCCTCGGCGCGCAGGCCTTTTTGGGCACACATCCTCAAAAACGGCTCGGCGTCGGAAATGGGCCAAGAGGCGTTGTACGCCGTACGGTAATGCATCGGGATGATCATGGCAGGCGCGAAAAGCTCCGCCGTTCGCACCGCCTGCGCCGCGTCGATGGTGAAAAAGCCACCCACCGGTATAAGGAGGATGTCCACCCTCCCGGCGGCCGCAAGCATTTTTTCATCCGGCAGGTGCCCGAGATCGCCGCAGTGCAGCACCCTGAGGCCGTCCATTTCGATCAGCATCATCAGGTTTTGGCCGCGTTTTCTGCCTTCCGCTTCGTCGTGGAAGCAGGGGATGGCGGTGATCTTTACGTCGGGCAGGGGCATATGCGTCCCCGCCTTACGGATGATCACGGGAGAACCGGTCACTTTATCGGTAAAGCTGTGGTCGCCGTGGGCGTGGGACACCGTGACGGCGTCGGCGCGCACTTCGTTCATCGGATAACCGGTCGACGCGTCGTATGGATCGGTAACGACCCGCTGCCCGTTTTTATCCTCCAGAAGGAACTGGCTGTGCCCCTGATATCGGATCAGCATCAGATGGAACGCTCCTTTCCGAAGAAGACCAGTGCCAGGGACCCGGGACCGCAGTGGGCGCCGATGACCGGGCCGATCATCTGGATGCGGATCTCCTTCAGGCCGGGCAGGCGTTCGGCTATCCTGGCCTTCATGCGCTCAGCCTCCTCGAGGGCGTCGGCATGCATCACAAAGACCGTCTTGCCCTCGGGATCGCCGATATTCTCCAGCATGCGCTCCAGGATCGTCTGCAGCGCCTTCCTGCGTCCCTTGGCTTTTTCGGCGGCTTCCATTTTGCCGCCGCGCCCCAGGACGATGATGGGCTTGATATCCAGCATGGATCCGAAGAAGGCGGAGGTGGGCGACAGCCTGCCGCCGCGCTTTAAATAGACCAGGCTGTCCACCGTCAGCCAGACATGGGTCTTCAGGCGGTTTTCGATGATCCACTTTTCCACCTCTTCCATCGAGGCGCCCGCCAGGTACATGTCATGGGCGGCTTCGATCAGAAGGACCATGGGCGTGGAGATGGACAGGGTGTCGACGATCTTCAGCTGCCTTGAGGGATAACGGACCTTGAGTTCGTCCCAGGCTTCCCGGCAGTAATTGAGGGTGGCGCTCATGTTGGAGGAAAACGCCACATACAGGATATCCTTGCCGTCGGCGAGGAAGGGCTCCAGGAATTCGATGTAGTTGATCTTGCTCAGGCAGCTGGTCACCGGGACCGAACCGGCGCGCATTTTATCAAAGAATTCCTTCTGCTTTTCCTCCCCCTCCCGGCCGTTGTCGTCCAAATATTCCACGCCGTCCACCGCATAGGGCATGCGGATGACCGGGATGTGCCTTTCGTCTGCGATCTTGTATGACAGGTCGCTGTCGCTGTCCGTTATAAAGACATAGGTCTGTTGGGCCATGATCTTTTCCCCCTTACCACGGATTCGTAAAATAATTAACAATCCTTTCGCATTGTATCATTATCTATATCAAATTGCAATGATATCCCCGTAAGTCAGGCGTTTTTCTTCACGTCGGCCTCCTCTTCACGGAAATTCATGATATCGGCCAGTTTTTCCATGACGCGCACCGCGTCCCGCATCATTTCCAAAGTTTCCTTCCCGTTGTCGCGCAGCAATATGGCCGCCTGGGAAGATGCGGAAAACATCAGACGCCTGTCCGTCTTCGTCAGGGCAAGGTACAGCCTTTCAGGATCCGGACATTTTTCCAGGATGAAGCTCAAAAGCCCCTTCGTACCGGTGACCTTCGATACGAACAGCGAGGACGAGACCGCCTTGAGATGGGCCACGTCGATCAGGTTCATGACGCTTTCCGGGATCTCCCCGAAGCGGTCGATCAGCTCCTCGATCACGTCCTCCCTGTCCGCCCGGCTGCGGATGAGGGAAATGCGCTTGAACACCTCCATGCGCTGCCTCTCGTCCCGGACATAGGTCTGGGGGAGGTATGCGTCGACCTTCAGCTCGATGCGGGTCTCGGTCCGCCCCGAAGCGTCGCCGCCGCCCTTGATCTCCTGCACTGCCTCCTCGATCATCCGGCAGTACAGGTCATAGCCTACCGCGGCGATGTTCCCGCTCTGCTCCGGACCGAAGATGTTGCCGGAACCGCGGATCTCCAGGTCGCGCATGGCCACCCGGAAGCCGGAGCCGAAGGCGGTGAATTCCCGTATGGCGCTCAGCCTTTTTTCGGCCACCTCGGAAAGCATCTTGTCCTTTTTGACGGTAAAATACGCAAAAGCCGTCCGGTTGGACCGCCCCACCCGTCCCCGCAGCTGATACAGCTGGCTCAGCCCGTAGCGGTCGGCGTCGTAAACGATCATGGTATTGGCGTTGGCCACGTCCAGGCCGTTTTCGATGATGGTGGAGGACAGGAGCACGTCGTATTTATGGTCGTAGAAATCCAGCATCACGTCCTCCAGCAGGTTCCCCGGCATCTGCCCGTGGGCTACTGCGATGCGTATACCGGGCAGGATGCTCCTCAGGTGGGAGGCGAAGGTGTCGATATGCTGAACGTGGTTATACAGGAAATAGACCTGTCCGCCCCTTCCCGCTTCCCTGGTCACCGCGTCCCGGACCAGGGCGTCGGAGTATTCGGTCACATAGGTCTGCACCGGATGCCTTTCCTCGGGCGGGGAGGTCAGAAGGCTCATGTCCCTTACCCCGATCATGGACATATGCAGCGTCCGGGGAATGGGCGTGGCGGAAAGGGTCAGGACGTCCACCTGTTTTTTAAAGTTCTTTATCTTTTCCTTGTGGCTGACACCGAAGCGCTGCTCCTCGTCCACCACCAGGAGCCCCAGATCCTTGAATACCACTTTGTCGGAGAGCAGCTTGTGGGTGCCGATGACGACGTCCAGCTTTCCCTCTTTGAGCTCTGTCAGGATGCGCCGGGTATCCTTTGCCGAGCGGAAACGGCTGAGCACCTCGGCGCGGACCGCAAAGGCGTGGAACCTTTCCTGCACGGTGTAATAGTGCTGCTGGGCCAGGATGGTGGTGGGGCAAAGGATGGCCGCCTGCTTCCCGGACATGATGCACTTGAACACCGCCCTGAGGGCCACCTCGGTCTTCCCGAAGCCCACGTCCCCGCAAAGCAGCCGGTCCATGTTCGTCGGCCGCTCCATATCCCGCTTGATGTCCTCCACCGCGTTCAATTGGTCGGTCGTCAGTTCATGGGGGAAGGCGTCCTCGAATTCCGCCTGCCACGGCGTATCCGGCGCAAAGGCATAGCCCGGCTTTTCCTGCCTTTCCGCATACAGCTTCACCAGGTCGAAAGCCAGTTCCTTCAGCCCGGCGCGCACCTTTTTGCGCTGCTTCAGCCACCGGTCGTCCCCCAGGCTGTTGAGCTCCGGCGGTTCGTCGTCGCCCCCGCCGATAAACTTCTGCACCCGGTCGAACTGGTCCGTGGGGACGTAAAGCCGGTCGCTGCCCCGATACTGGATCAGGAAATAATCCCGCCAGGAGCCTTCGCTCTGCAGGCGGACCGTGCCCCGGTAAATACCCACGCCGTGGCTTTCATGGACCACATAGTCCCCCTCGGACAGGTCGGTGAAGGCGTCGATCCTGGCCACCGCGGTATCGCCGCGCACGCTGCGCTTCTTTTTTTCCTGCCGGGAGGACCCGAAAATATCGGAATCCGCGATCACGTTCAGCCCGTCCTCGGGCAGGATGAAGCCCTGGCCCAGGGAATACGGCAGGATGCCCTCGCCGGGAAGGGGTCCGGGGCCGTCCCGGATCACCCCGATCTCGATATTGAACTCGCTCAGGGCGTGGATCAGGCGCTGCTGCCGGTTTTCGCCCCCGGCGCACAGGTAAAACCGTGTTTTTTTCTGCCGCCAGGTCCTGATATCGTCCGCCAGGTCCCTGAGCCGTGAAAAATACTTGACGGAATTCGTTCCCGGCCAGGACATGACCCGGTCGGCATGAAAGGAAAGCTGTCCCCTGAGGAATTTCTGCAGCGTCACGGTCTGGCAGGCAGCAAGGTCGTTCCTGATCCCTTCACGGCTGAGGAGGGCGTCTTTCCATTCCCATATGGCGTCGCCGCGTTCCACGGCCGCCTTCAGGTCGGCAAGGAATCCCGCCTCCCGGTCCTCCCAGGCCTCGGAAACATGCTCCGGGTCGTCCACGAACACGACGGGGGGCTCGTCGAACCAGGACCAGACCCCGGTCCTTTCAAGTCCCAGGAACCCGGCCCATTTCATCAGGTCCCCGGAATAATGGCCGGAGGCGTCCGTTTCCAGGATGCGTTCGTTTTCGCTCCTCAGTCCGCCGGACTCCAGGGAAGCCGCCTCCTGCCGGGCGATCTGGGCCCGGACGGCGCGGCGCATGTCCTGCGTCCGGGAAGGATCCCCCTGATCCCACAAAAAGACCCGGGCGGGATAGATCCTTGCCTCTTCTTCCAGGTTTTCCACGCTCCGCTGCGTCAAAGGATCGAAAAGGCGCACCAGGTCGATCTCGTCCCCGAAGAACTCCACCCGGATGGCCCGCTTTTCCCCGGCGGGCCAGATATCGGCGATATCGCCGCGCATGGCGTACTGCATGGGGCCTTCCACCATGCTCCGGCGCTCGTAGCCGGCCCGGTGAAGCTTTTCCCCCAGATCCTCCTGCTTCATGGCAATGCCCCGGGAAAAGCTGACGCTCTTTTCACGGAATTCCCGCATGGACCCCATGGGCAACATCAGGCTCCCCGCCGATACGACCAGGACGTCCACCCGGTTTTCCGCCAGGGCCCTGAGGGTCTCCAGGCGCTGCTCCGCGTTTTCCGTTCCCCCGACCCCGTCCACAAAAAGGACTTCCCGGTCGGGAAGGAAGCGGCACCTGTCCCCCAGCCAGGCGGCGATCTCACCGGCCATCCGTTCGGCCCGGCGGGGAGAGGATGTGACAAACAGCACCTTTTTCCCGGTTTTCTCCGCCGTCACCGCCGAAAGGAGCGCTTCCTGCCCGTCGCAGACGTCATAGAGCGCGGCGCTTTCATTTTCCCTGACCGGCCCCTCTATGATCTCCTTCAGGCGGCCGGAATAAAACAGATCCAGATAACTCATCTATCCTCCCGCTGGTCTTTTTTCTTATAAGCAAAGCGTCGGGGCTGAAGGGCTTTCCCGGCGGCAGAACGTCATGAGAAGCTTTCTTCTTCAGCCCTGCTTCCCATGAACGGGAAAGCATTTTTCAGTCCTTCGGGCCGCCTTCGGGATCGGCGGGTATCTTTTCCGGCCGCGAGCGCACATTGAAGCGGTTCATGCAAAGGCTGATCCCGTTCCTGATATAAAAATCCGCCGCGTCAGCCGCCAGGCAATAGGCGTCATAGGCCGTCTGTCTCTCCTCCTGGCTGGCATAGGAGGAAAGGACCCAGTCCTTCAGGTCCCATTTTTCGGGAGCCCTGCCGATGCCCACCCGTATCCTCGGGAAATCCTCCCGCCCGGTCAGGTAAACGATGTTCCTCATCCCGTTATGGGTCCCGGGACCGCCGCCGGCGCGGACGCGCACCTGGCCGAAGGGCAGATCGATGTCGTCATGGATCACCATAACGTCCGCCGGCTCGCATTTATACCAGGAGATCAATTCCGCCACGGCCTGGCCGGACAGGTTCATGAACGTCTGGGGCTGCACCAGTACACACCGGGTATCCCCGACCGTCCCTTCACCGATAAGGGCATGGCATTTTAGTTTTTTCAGGGGGATGTTCTCCTTTTGCGCCAGGAGCTCCACCACGTCAAAGCCTACGTTATGCCGTGTGCGCGCGTACTGGCTTCCCGGATTCCCCAGGCCGACGATGATTTTCAGATCCATCCCAGACTCCTTCCCGGACCGATCGGCGCCGGCCCTCCAAAAAGCACGTCAGGGCCTCCTCCCATCGGAGGGGCCTTTCAAAAAACGCGTCGGGACCCCTCTTTTCGGGGGCCTTTAACGCAAATCGCAAAAGACGCAAAAAGACGCAAAAAGGCGCAAAAAATGCGCGGATAACATTATAACATGGTTTTTTGACGATTAACAGAGAAAAATTAATGTAAAAACAGGCTGAAAGCAGGGTTGAAAGTGCCTCCGCTATTGACCTTGTAATAGTTTTGTAATATAATTTAACAGAATTTAAAGATTTTCAGGACCCTTCTCCCGATTTAAGCCATCAGAACGGAGGGACTTTATGGTTCGTCTTACGGAAAGGTTTTCCCCTGTTTCTTCAGCGGCCGGGCATTGCGCCGCGCAGCGTTTTTGCGCTCTGTCCTCTTTTGCCGGGAACACATGCCTGTTCCTGGCCCTGTGCATGATCCTGACGCTTTTTCCCGCCGGGATATCCTCATCCCTGGCAGACACGCCCGGCTCGGGCTACGTCAATTACAACAGCGTCTTTTTCCGCAAGACGCCTTCCACCGCCAACAACTCTGAGTACTGGGGGTTTCTTGACTATGCCTGGCCCGTGACGGTGCTGGGCAGCGAGACCAACGCCGACGGCGCCTGGTACAGGGTAGAGACCACCCTGCCGCGGGATCCTTCCCTTTCCATCGCCGGTTACATCATGCAGCGGTACGTCACCGTCACGGTGCCCTTTGTGACATCCGCTCCCGCTGCCTCTCCCACTGCCGTCCCATCTGTTTCACAGACAGCATATATCAATACCGATCGTGTCTATTTCCGCAAAAACGCCGGCACCTCCTCCGACAACTGGGCCCTTCTGCCCATCGACTGGCCTGTGACGGTCACCGGCTTCACCTATGTCGGCAGCGCCAAATGGTACAGCGTTTCCGCGGCCATTCCGGGCGGAGCGGACACGCCTGTCACAGGCTATGTCCGTTCCGATTATGTCACCCTGGGGACCCCCGCCATTCCTTCGCCCTCCCTTTCCTCACAGGATGCGGAAGCCGCCGATCTTTCCGGCTATGCCCTGGTCCTTTACAGCGGCACCAACGTCCGCCTGACCGCGGACCCCGCTTCCGTCCCTGTCACGGCGCTCATGTCCGGCCAGGTCGTCACGGTGCTGGACGATGAAACGGACGGATCGGTCCATATCCGGTTCCAGTTTGTAGACGGCTTTGTCGCTTCCTCCTCCCTTAAAATGCTGACGAAGGACGAATACGCCGCCCTGATCGACCCAAACTACACACCCTTCCCCGAGGTGCAGCCCGAAACAGCGGAAATTCCCGCTCAGGAATTGGCTGAAAACACCCCTGAAGGCGCTCCTCAGGACGCTTTGATTCCTGCAGAAGACGCAGGGGTCCTTTCCGGTTACGCCCTGGTCATCAACGACGGCGCCGGATTGTACCTGGCTGCGGACCCGAATGCCCCTACCTTTACATCCCTTCTTTCCGGACAGATCGTAACGCTCCTTGACGACGGGGAAAACGGGATGTTCCATATCCGCGTCCAGGTGCTGGAGGGGTTCGTTTCCGCTTCGGACATCCGCCTCCTGACTGAAGCGGAATACGCTTCCCTGATCGATCCTTCCCATACGCTTCCGCCTTCTCCCACCCCCTCGCCCTCACCCCGACCCACCTTCACCCCGGCTCCGACGCCGTCCTATATGATCCTTGGCTACATCCAACTGACCAAGGGCGGCGTGAATCTCCGCTCCGAGCCCGGCGGCGTTTCCCTGAATCCCTCCGAAGAGACGCAGCTTTTAAGGTATACCTATCTTCCCTACATCAGGCAGCCCGTTTTCCATGACGGCTGGTACTGGATCCAGGTCTATTCCCCGCAGCTGGACGCCTACGGCTATATCCGGTCCGACTGCTGCCAGATCGTTTCCTCCACCCCCGTCCCTTCGCCGTCCGCAGGAGATCCCGCGGGGACGGGCCCCGAAGCCTCCGGATATCTCCGTCTTACCCGGCCCGATGTCAACCTGCGTTCCGCTCCCGGCGGCAGTTCCCTGACCCCCGATGAAAAGGACCGCCTGACCGTCGAAACCCCGATTGCGTTTTACGGGGTCCCCGTCAGCCAGGGCGGCTACACTTGGGCTTTCATCTGCTATAACGGCGTGTGGGGCTACATCCGGTCCGACTGCTACGAGATCCTGCTGTCCACCGAGACCCCGGAACCCACAGCCACTCCCGTTCCTCAGCTGAAGGGATATATCCATACCGTTGCTGAAGACGTCAACATCCGCAAGACCCCCGGCGGGACCATTCTCCTCCAGGTAAAGACCGGGACCATTTTCCCCTGGTACGGGGATACGGACCATGAGGGCGAAACCTGGAAAATGGTCTGGCTCGAACAGAAAAAGACCTATGCCTACGTCCTGGGTTCCCTGACCGGGGAATACACCTATATCACCCCCGAACCCACCCTTTCGCCTTTTACCGACGTCCCCACGGTCTCCCCCGCGCCGACGCCGTCCTACATTACGGCTGTGCCCGCGGTCACCTCCGCCCCTGCTGTGGCCTTTGGATACGCGGTCACCACCGCGTCCCAGGTCTATGTCCGCTCCTCCGCCTCGGCGGATTCCCGTCCCCTTTTCCTTGTCGCCGACGCGGGAACGGTCATCATGACCGCGGGAGAAGCCGTCAGTGACCGCAAAAACCTGTGGATCCCCGTAATGTATAACGGGACCGAAGGTTTTATCAGCGGTGATTTTGTCCGCGTCCTCAGCGCCTGGGAATCCGAAATCTATCAGTCCGAAGGCGTTGTCCCCACGCCCAGTCCCATCCCGGTGGATCCGTCCCGGGATTCCGATCACCTGATCATTACCTCCGACAGGGTCTTCATCCGCTTTGGCAGCGGTCAATCCTTCAAATCGGAGCCCGTCTTCGCAAACAGCGGCGATATCTTCCTTTATTATGGAAGCGCCGCGGACACATCGGGATCCGACGCGATCTGGTACCGCGTGGATTTCAGAGGCGCCGAACGCTATATCAATTCAAATTTCGCGCGGATCCTCTCCATCAGCGAATTTGAAGAACTCACAGCGGCAAACGCGGTCCCGACACAAACGCCCGCGCCCTCTCCGGAGCCCTCACCCGCTCTTTCACCCGACGCTCCTTCTCCTGACTTACCCTATTCGGACCTGCCGGGGGAGATCATCGTCGTCATTCCCGCCGATTACCGCCTGCTCTCCAGGGACAGCGAAGGCAGCGACGTTACGGAACTTCAGGAAGCCCTTTACCTGCTGGGTTACCTTGAGGCGGAGGGGATCACCGGGGTCTTCGACCCCGCCACCCAGACCGCCGTCATCACTTTCCAGTCCGAACACAGCCTGGACGTGACAGGTATCGTCAACCGGGATACCTGGGACGGCATCTTTCTGTATTTCATGGACTCCGAGGGCTGAATGCCCTCACGGCAGCCGCTTTTTTTCCGCGGCTGCCTCACTTTTTTAATTTCTTTTTATCTTTTGTCATTTTTTCCGGATTGTTCATAAAACAGTGGATAAACGACGCCGTCTTTGTTCCCTGCCGACGCCGGACTGCCGAAAGAAGCGGTCTTTTTTTCAACAGGGCGGTGTTTTTATCCCTGTGGATCCTGTGGATAACCTTGTTTTCCTCCGTTTTTCCTTTTGCCGCCTCCGACTTGATTTTTGTCCGGTTTTATGCTTTAATTATCTTTGTGACGGAAGTGTAAAACTGTTTTTTTCGATTGTTTTTCTTTCGGGAAACAATTTTCTTTTTCCTCCGGCCCGCCCCTTCCCCCGGCCGGCCTTATCCACCGAAGGCCGGGGTTATCCATAAGGACCGCCGTCTCTTTCCACCGGGTGAAAACCTTCGTAAACCCCGTATTTGCGGGCCGGAAAAGTGTTTATCCACTTTTTCCACCGTCTCTTATTCTATAACGATATTATTATATATTCTTCTGTCTGCTTTTGTTTTCCCGCGCGGAAAACGAAAATCGGAGAAACAGCGTAGATCCGCTGTCAAAAGGAAGGGAAAACAAGTGAGATTCAGCGTAAGCACCGGCGATATGAACTATGCCCTGTCCATGTGCCTCAGGGCCGTGACCGCCAGGCCCGTCAAACAGATCTATGAAGGCGTCCTGATCGAAGCCCAGGACCAGGGCCTGATATTGACGGCGACGGACGGGGAGATCACCGTCCGTACCCGGATCGCCGCGACGGTGGATGAAGAAGGCCGCACGCTGCTCCCCGCCAAGCTGTTCGGCGACCTGATGCGCTATCAGCCCGACGGCGACGTGATGATCAGCGTGGACGAAAGGGGACGCGCCCAGATCAAAAACAGGGGCACCAATTCCACCATGGTCTCCATGGATGGGGACGATTTCCCGGACATCGACGAGATCCAGGGCGGTACGGAAGTCCGCCTGAACTGCGCGCGGCTGAAAGACGCGGTCTCCAAGGTGATGTTCAGCGTTTCCACCGACGAAAGCCGCAAGATCCTGACCGGCGTCCTGATGGAGGTTTATCCCCATGAGACGATACTGGTGGGCCTGGACGGCTTCCGCCTGGCGATACAGCGCATCGAGCAGGACAACAGCCTTCCTGAAAAGAGCCCGGAAAAGCTGTCCAGCGTGATCCCCGGAAAGATCATGAACGAGATCGGCCGGATGCTTCCCGACGACAGCGACGCCGAGGCCCTGCTCACCTTCACCGCGGGCAGGATGACCGTTTCCTTCGGTCCGGTCATGGTGTACGCGTCCCTGCTTACGGGCGAGTTCATCGATTACCACAAGATCCTCCCGAAAAACTGGACCACCGAGATATCCCTTTCCAGGGACCAGCTTTCCAATGCCATCGACCGCTGCAGCCTGATGGCCAGGGAAGGAAAGAACAATCTGATCCATTTCAGCATCCGCAGCGACGGTATCCTGGAAATGACCGCCAACGCCGAGAGGGGCGAGGTCGTCGACCAGATGGAGATCCATTTTGAGGGGAACGAACTGAATATCGCCTTCAATTCCAAATACCTGATCGACGTTATCCACAATATCTCCACGGAAAGGATCAGCATGTGCTTCAATACCAACGTGTCCCCCTGCATCGTCAAGCCCGAGGAGGGCAGGGAATACCTGTTCCTTGTGCTCCCGGTCAGGATATTCGGACGCTGATGTATCGGGAAAACGCAAAAAAACCGTGAAGTGCAAAAGTAACTTCCAGAGTGAAACGCAAAAAAACGCAAAAAAAGATTGACAAAACCGCCGATCATTCTTATAATAATAAAGCCTTTTCGTGCGGTGGTGGCGGAATTGGCATACGCGTACGTTTGAGGGGCGTATCCGTAACTGGGTACGGGTTCAAGTCCCGTCCACCGCACCAGAACCTCGCCTTTACGGCGGGGTTTTTTATTGCCTGAAAAGAATTTTATGTAATTTTTTATTAACATTTCTTCCTAATCAAGATTGACTTTTCGGTCTCAAAATGATAACATTTTCTATGGAAAATCATCTTTATCAGCATTGGCGGCCAAATGGGAAGAGGATCACCTGTCTCCCCGGGCGTGCCGATTCGTCAGCCGGCACTGACAGGAAGGAAGTAAATTGCGTCAACAGTTGTCGATCCGGCAGTATCGGCGAATCGATCTCCTTTTATTTACGTTGATCCTGTGCCTGTGCGAATCAGCGATCATCCTGGCGGGGACCAGGTGGTTTCCGGGAGAACCGTATGTGATGAGCGTTACCGGCGCGGTGTGCGCCGTGGTAATGTTCCGGTGGGGACCCTGGGCGGGGATCTACGCATTCCTCGGGGCGATCCTCAGGTGCGTGCTGTATCACTGGCCCCTTTGGCAGTACGCGGTCTGGGGTATAGGAAACCTTCTGTGCATGTTGGCCCTGATCCCGATGAAAAAATTCGGCTGGCGGAAGATCAGGGACAATACCATGGCCTGCATGGGGTTCGGCCTGGCGGTGATCCTGCTGATGCAGACAGGAAGGGCCCTGATTACTCTGATATTTACAGGCAACCCGGCGGCCTGCCTGATGCATTACACCACCGACGTGATCCCGGCGTTTTTTACGGTCATCCTGATGTGGATCGCGCGCAGGGTGGACGGGCTCCTGGAAGAACAAAGGCACTACGTTATAAGGATCGGCAGAGAAACGGCAAGCGAAACAGAAAGTGAAAATGCAGGGAGGATGAAACCATGACAGCAAAAGCTTCAGACTTTCTCATCTACGACAAAGCGGCGGGGGTATACAGGGAAAACCCCGAGCAGGTCGTACGGGATGATGTGGAGAAGCATTACTGGCGCCACGTAGGCCAGACGATCCTCAAGGACTGGCGCCTGTACCTGATGCTTGTCCCCACGATCCTGGTTTTCCTGTTCTGGCGCTATCTCCCCATGTATGAGCTGCTCGGATCCTTCAAGGTTGACGACACCGTCAAGTCCGTATCCGAACAGTATTTCAAGGGCTTCTCCAATTTCAAGGGCCTCCTGGCAGGGAGCGGCACGTACACCGAATATTCCATGAATTTCTGGCGCGCCATGCGCAACACCTTCCTGCTCAGCTTCTACGGCCTTCTGTTCGGCTTCCCGATGCCCATCATCCTGGCCCTGTTCTTCAACGAAGTCAAGTCCGATCTTACCCGTTCCGCCCTGCAGGTGTGCACTTACCTTCCCAAGTTCATGTCCACGGTCATCATGACCAGCCTTGTGATGATGCTGATCAAGCAGGGCAGCGCCGCCAGCAATACACCTCCCGGGATCATCGCCCAGCTGCTCTCCAATATCGGCCTGATCTCAAAGGAAACGGCGCAGAACGGCCTTTTGAACAATCCTTCCTATTTTAGGGCGATCTATCAGATCAGCGGCATCTGGGAGACGGCGGGCTATGACAGCATCGTTTTCTTTGCCGCCATCATCGCCATCTCCCCCACAAGTTACGAGGCCGCCCAGATCGACGGCGCCAACAAGTGGGCGCAGATGAGGTACGTGGTACTGCCTTCCATCCTCTCCACCATCGTCATCATGCTGATCACCAGGATCGGCCACATGCTCTCCATCGGCTACGAAAAAGTATTGCTGCTCAGTGAACAGCACCCCTCCGCCTGGCAGACGGCCGAGGTCATTTCCACCTTCTCCTGGCGCATCAAGTCTTCCAGCCAGGGCCTTGCCTCCGCCGCCGAGATGATGAACAACGTGGTCGGCATGCTCCTGGTCATCGGCGCCAATACCATCGCGCGCAAAGCCTCGGATGTTTCGCTCTACTGATGAAAGGGGGATGTGGGCAAGATGAAAAGAAAGCTTGAGACCTCGGAGCTGATCTTCAAGGTGATCAGCTACACGCTGCTTACGGTGTTTGCCATATGCTGTCTGTATCCCTTCCTGTACGCCATCTCCGCGGCCATCAGCGGGAAACACGCCGTGGAATACAACGAGATCATCCTTTTCCCGAAGGACATCCAGTTTGAAGCGTTCAGGGAAATGTTCATGAGCAACGAATTCTGGAATTCCTATTCCAATACGCTGTTCCTGACCATCTACGGCACGGTGTGGTCCCTGTTCGTATCCATCCTCGGCGGCTACGCGCTGAGCAAAAAGCGCCTGCTGTTCCGCAAGTTCTTCAACTTCTTCCTGGTCTTTACCATGTGGTTCTCCGCCGGCATCGTCCCCCAGTACCTCAACTATGTGGCGACCAGCCGCGTGTTTGAGGGCATGGGCATCACCGACGACAAATGGCTTGTGGTCATCGCCATGGGCATGGCCGCGATGAACATCATCCTCCTGCGCAACTCCTTCGAGGGCGTACCCTCTGAAATCGAAGAAGCGGCCGTGGTGGAAGGCGCCTCCGAAATGCAGGTGCTGAGCAAGGTCTTCATCCCGATGTGCAAATCCACCATCGCTACAGTCACGCTGTTCTTCGCTATCTCCCGCTGGAACGGATACTTCTGGGCCCGCCAGATGATCTCCAACGATTACGAGCAGCCCCTGCAGGTGTTCATCCGCAACAAGCTGGAATTCTACACCGACTCAGAGCAGTTGGCGACCATGACCGGCAATTACGCCGCCGACTCCCTGATCTTCGCCCTGATCGTCTGTTCCATCATCCCGATCCTGATCATTTACCCCTTCATCCAGAAGTACTTCGCCAAAGGCACCAACGCCGGCGGTGTGAAGGAATAATTATTTTAGGAGGAAACCAGCTTATGAAACGTCTGACTGCAATTGTCCTTGCGATGATCATGGTCCTTTCCCTGGCCGTTGTCACCGCAGGCGCTGAAGGCCTGACTTATGCGCCCGGCACTGTCCTGCGCATGGCCACCGGCTACAACAGCGCCAAGACCGGCATTACCTTCGATTCCGAGACCGCGGGCGAGGGCGTGACCCTGGCCGACGGCGTCACCTACAACACCGGTTCCCTGAAGCCCACCTGGGTCGCCCTGCAGGAGATCCTGGGCGTGGTGTTTGAGAGCAAATACCAGGGCAACGGCGCTGCCAAGGAATTCGAATACTGGAAAGACCGCCTCAACGAAGTGGACATGGTCAGCGGCAACGCTTCCACCCTCAGTGAGTACGGTGAGGTCGGCAGCCTTGTGAACCTGGCTGACTACCTGGACCGGATGCCCAACTTCAAGGCCTACCTGGAAGCCAACCCCATCGTGCGCCTGTCCATCACCGGCAACACCAAGACCGGCGCCATCTATTTCTCCCCCTACTTTGACGGTGTCAACGACATCGAGCGCATGCCCCTGATGCGTGTTGACTGGACCATGAAGCTGCTGGACGGCGAAGGGGAATTCACTGCCGAAGCCTGCAAGGACCTGGCCCCCTACGCGTACACTCCCTATATGCCCACCTCCGGCAAGATCGAGATCGAGACCCCGACCCTGGACGGCACCGCCACCGAGATCGTGGTCAAGGATTTTGACGCATGCGGCAACATCGTTCAAATGATGAACGACGCCGGCCCCATGAACGGCGTGCAGGCTGTCAACATGCTGCGCGATTACATCGACAAGGCTTACGGCGGCTATTACGGGACCCAGCGCTCCAACCTGTTCATCGGCCAGAACGCTGCCTGGGACGCCGACGAACTGGTAGCCCTGCTCCGCTGCGTGGTCGCCAACCCCCAGACTCTGAACGGCACCGATTCCGTGCAGGGCCTGTTCTCCCGTGAAGACAACAACAACCAGCGCCGCGTGGATATGTTCCGCTTCACCGGCACCCTCTTCGGCGTCCGCGGCATGGAATCCCGCCAGGATTACCTCTTTGTCGGAACCGACGGCGTGCTGCATGACGCCCGCCAGGAAGCTGAAACCTACGTCGCCCTGGAAAGGATGCACGCGATGGCCGCCGAAGGCCTGATTTCCCAGGCGTTCATCGACGGCGCTCAGGAGACTTCCTCCACCTACCTGGAGAATGACCTCGGCTTCATGTCCTACGACTACAACCAGACCCAGACCGTTATGAACGCCACCAAGCTCCAGGAAGGCGAAAAGTATATGGCGGTCATGATCCCCGTTGCCCGCTGGTTCGACGGCACCGACGAGAACGGCGTCTATATGCGCTTTACCGAGTCCTGGCGTTCCGTGAAGACCGACGGCTGGGCCATCTCCAAGGCCGGTGTCGCCGGTGACGACAACAAGCTGTTCGCCGCCCTTGCGCTGATCGACTACGCCTACTCCGAGAAGGGCCAGATCCTGATGTCCTACGGCCCCGACGCCTTCATCAAGAAGAACGACGACGGCTCCTATGTCACCTTCAACTTCAACGGCAAGGAAATGCCGGTGATCGCTGACGCCACCTACGAAGAACTGTGGGCCAGGGCCAAGGGCAACTATACCAACTATGCCCGCCAGTTCCTGGGCTCCACCCTGTCCTTCGTCAAGAGCCAGGCTTTCGAGTATCAGTGCACTCATGAGGTCGGCAGGGAAGGCGCCGGCAAACTGTCCGTGGCCATCGGCCTGGGCACCATCAAGCACCCGCTGCTCGAGCTTGCCGACAACCCCTGGTACACCTCCGTGGCCACCGTGCTCCCCAACACCAAGGTCGAGAACGACGAACTCAACACCTACACCCAGCTGACTGCCAACGGCAAGTTCTCTTCCGGCAACGGCGGTGAGAACCTGTTCGTCAACATCATCGTCAGCGGTCTGGCTGCTGCCAATGTTGACAGCCCCGAAGCGGCTGCCGAAATGGTCACCCTGGACTGGTACGGCGATATGTATCTGGAACTGAAGAACACCGGCTGGGACCGCATCACCGAATACTTCAGCGCCAACTGATCCCCGGAGGGGCTCAGGAATTCATTAGCCCTGCGTGCCTTCCCTTCGGGGAAGGCACGCGGGGACATCATGGAACAGGAGAGGGATATCATGTACAAAAAACAAATGTCATTGCAGCGAATCTTCTGTCTGCTCTCCCTTGCTGCCAGTGTCATCGTGTTCGTTTATTCGCTGGGAATCATGACAGATCTCTTTGACACCTTGTACAGCATGATTCCCGACCCTGATGATCTTGACAACACCCGTGTTGCCGGCGCGAGGATCTATTATGATATGCAGGGCTTCAACCGCGGCCTTCTGTACTGCAGCATCGTTCTGATCCTGCTCTCGTGCCTGCTGTTCCTTACAAACACCCATATCCGGCGCAGATATTATATCGGCAACTACTGCGCCGTGGGTCTGAACGCAGTTGCCAACGTCGGTGTGGCTATCTGGGCGCACTTCCAGATCGCCGCTTTCAAAAACCAGTACCTTACCACCGTTGATTTTGCCCAGCTGGAAAGAAGGCTGGGACGTCTTGGAACCTATACCGATTCCACCTTCTGGTTCGATATCCACTATTTTGTGTTTGCGCTGACGCTGATCGCGGCGGCGCTCCTGGTAGTGAACGTGATCTTGAAAATTCGGCTGATGAAGGAAGAAGCAGCCCTGCTTAAGAACGGAAAGGCGGTGTCCGCATAATGGATGATCAGAATATCAAGGTCGACCGCATGCGCTACAGCAAAAATACCCAGTCTTCCCGTCTGGCCCTGCTGGCGATCGTGCTGGATGTGCTCTTCTTTGTCAGCATCTATAAATACGTCTGCAAGGATACCACAAGATCGGACGAATTTTATTACACGGCCCTGATGGGCGCGTCCATCCTGTATAATCTGGTATTCATGCTGGCTGCCTTCCTTTCGTCCGAAGGCGTCAAGAACTATAAGACAAATTTCTCCTATGTGATGTTTGTCCTTGCGGCTATCCAGATCGCGCGCATTTTCATCTATCCTGTAAAAGCCCACAGCCAACCCGGCCTGATGAGCGATTTCCAGTTTATCCGCCTGATCGTTTATCTTGTCGCCTCCGCTCTTTGCCTGGTCGCAGGCGCTTTGATCAACCTGGGCAAGAGCCGCGCTTTGGCGGCGCATACCGCATCCCTGGAAGCGGGCAAGGCATAAGGAGGGGAGACGAAGATGGCAGAGCTCAGTTTGAAACACATCGACAAAATATACGACAACAACGTCCAGGCGGTATTCGATTTCAACCTGGATGTGAAGGACGGCGAGCTGATCGTCCTGGTCGGTCCCTCCGGCTGCGGCAAATCCACCACGCTGCGCATGGTGGCGGGCCTGGAAGACATCTCCAAAGGCACCCTGACCCTGGACGGGCGGGACATTACCCAGACCCCCGCCAAGGACAGGGACATGGCCATGGTGTTCCAGAACTACGCCCTCTACGGCCACATGACCATTTATGAAAACATGGCCTTCTCCCTGACGCTGCGCAAGGAGGACCCGAATGTGATCCATAAAAAGGTCCTGGCAGCCGCGGAGATCCTGGACCTGACCACCCAGCTCAACAAAAAGCCCTCCCAGCTGTCCGGCGGCCAGCGCCAGCGTGTCGCCATGGGCCGTTCCATCGTCCGCAGCCCCAAGGTGTTCCTGTTCGACGAGCCCCTGTCCAACCTGGACGCCAAGCTGCGCAGCGCCACCCGCAGGGAGATCATCCTTCTGCACAAACGCCTGAACGCCACCATGCTTTACGTCACCCACGACCAGACCGAAGCCCTGACCCTGGCGGACAGGATCGTCTGCATGTCCATGGGCCACGTCCAGCAGATCGGGACGCCCCTGGAACTGTACCTGCATCCGGACAATATTTTCGTCGCCAGCTTCATCGGGCTGCCTCCCATGAACATATTTGACGTTGCCGTCAAGGACGGCGCCCTGGTGGGCAAGGGCTTCACCGTGCAGCTCACGCCGGAACAGAAGGCGACGCTTGCGCCCTACAACAATAAAGAGATATCCCTCGGCGTGCGGCCGGAGGACATTTCCGAAGGTGGCGACATGGTCATGGATGTGACCACCAATGAAAACCTGGGCATGAACACCCTGGTCCACGGCCACCTGGCGAGCAACCGGATCACCGCCAAACTCAAGGGCTGGACGGACTACCGCGACGGGGATCAGGTCAGGATCTCCTTTGGAAGGATGCACTTCTTTGACAAGCAAACGACCCAGGCCATTCGAAAGGACGGTAAAGCGAAATGAGTGAAAAGAACGTCCTGCGCAAACTGCTGGTGTCCCTCAAGCGCAAGCCGGCGCTGATCGCCATGTTTATCCTGCTGGTCGCGTTCATCGTGTATACCTTCAGCCTGACAAACGTTTCCCATACCACCTCCCGCATCAACAAGGCCAACATGGGCCTGGCGGAATTCGCCTCCATGCTCCTGTCGGTCCTTTCCATGGTCTGCTTCATGAACGCGTATCCCCGCCGCAAAAAAACGAATTACATTATGCTCGGCCTGTCCCTGGCGCTGATCCTGATCGTCATCCTGTGCGACGGCATGTATATCGGCAGGATCGCGGAGGCCCTGAACGACCCCAAGTCCCAGCTGGATACGACCAAGGAAACCTATATCCTGGCGACGCGGGCCATGCTTAATGTGCACCGGGTCATCCTGATTATCGGCGCGGCGCTGGCGGTCCTGGTCCCCTGGTACGGTAAGCTCCTCCGCAAGATCAATACCAACGTCAATATCGAAGGAAACAGCGAAATGGCCGCCATCGAGATCGAGGGCAACGACTGATCGTTTCCCCCGGGTGACGCTGCGTGGCCGCCCGGGACATGAAATAATACGGCCGATAGGGATCGCATGAGTAAAAACGACAAGAAAGCGCGGGACGTTCCCCCGAAGGACATGGAGGCAAGGCTCAGCCGCCATGCCAAAGCGGTGGACGACCTGATCCACGCGGACGTCACCAATTCGCCGGCGGTGGATCCGGACGAACTCAGGAAATATCGTTCCGGATTCAAGCTGAAGCTGCCCCCATGGCTGAAAGCTGCATTGATCAAGGCCTGGTTCGGCGGAATGATCTGCTACTTCTTTGTATGGGGCCTGAGCACATACGGTGTCAGTGTTACGGATACCGTCGTGATCATGGGTGTGGTCCATGGCATCGTTACGGACCTGATCGTCAACAACATTTTTCGCTACTATGCCAGAAAGCCGGGCGAAAACGACCGCTGGATGATGATCCCGAAAAGGAAGTTCATTTCCCTGCCGTTCAATGTGGTCTATTCCCTCGTCCTGATGTTCCTGGTCCTTATGACTTATGGCGGACTGAACAAAGGACCTGTCTTCGTCGGGGTGGGTCCCATCCTGTTCGGGGTGTTCACGGCCGCCTGGGACATGCTTTTCCTTGGCTGCAAACGCCTCATCCGCAGGATCGTGGGCGACGCGATGGAAGAAGCCGGGCCGAAGCCCGGGGACAGGGATCGCAGGGATTACGGGCTCAAGTAACACGCCCGCGCATCAGGAGAGAACATCCCTTACAGACGCGGCTCTTAAACCAGGTGATAAAAAACGTTTCCGGCGGAGATGAATCATGCCGAGCCTGCCGGAGGAGGTCCAATCCAAGCAAAGGAGTTGCAAAGATATGGCTTATTTGACGCTCAGGAACATCAACAAGATCTATCCCAACGGTTTCCACGCGGTGCATGATTTCAATCTTGAGATCGAAAAGGGCGAGTTCATCGTTTTCGTCGGGCCTTCGGGCTGCGGAAAGTCCACCACCCTTCGCATGATCGCGGGCCTGGAGGACATCAGCAAGGGCGAATTCCTGATCGACGGGCAATTGGCCAACCAGTGGGGCCCCCGCCAGAGGGGGATCTCGATGGTGTTCCAGAGCTACGCGCTGTTCCCGAACATGACCGTCTTTGACAACCTTGCCTTTGGACTGAACCTTCAGGGCGTGGATGAGGACGAGATCGAAAACCGTGTCAACAAGACCGCGAAGATCCTCGGCCTGACGGATTACCTGGACCGGATGCCCAGGGCGCTTTCCGGCGGTCAGCGCCAGAGGGTCGCCGTCGGACGTTCCATCATCCGCAAGGTGGGCGTGTTCCTGATGGACGAGCCCCTTTCGAACCTGGATGCCAAGCAGCGTGTGACCATGCGTTCCGAGATCACCCAGATCCACAGGGAGACCGGCGCCAGCACCATCTATGTTACCCACGACCAGACCGAGGCCATGACCATGGCCGACAGGATCGTGGTCATGAAGGCGGGCTACGTACAGCAGGTCGGCACCCCGCGGGAGGTATACTTCAATCCCCGCAACGTGTTCGTGGCCGGATTCATCGGCGAGCCGCCCATGAACTTTGTACGCCTTCCCGTCAAAGGCGGAAAGGTGTCCATGAACGGGCAGGAGATGGACCTCAGGAAGCGCCTGGGCGAAAAGATCGCCAAATACGATGGCAAGGAAGTCATCGTCGGTTTCCGTCCCGAGGCCAGTGTGCCGGATAACGGTGAAAACGGAGAGAATGTTTACCGTCTGTACGGCGATGTGGAGCTCACCGAGATGCTGGGTGACAATGCCAATGTATACATGAACATCGGTCCGCACAGGGTCATATTGAAGGTGGCGCCGGACGGTATCCCCGAGATGGATTCCGTTTACAAATTCATGATCCCGGTGGACAAGGTCTATCTGTTCGACGCGGAGACCGAAATGGTGATCGACTGAGGGATGCCGCGTCCGTCATAAGGAACCGCTTCGCGCGGTTCCTTTTCAATAGAAGGCACCAAAACGGCTGAACTGTCTGCCGCAAAAGTGTATCCGCGGCACAAGGTTCCATGCCGGGAAAAAGGATCAAAAAAACGGAGGGAAAGACAATGAAGGCACTGGAATATGTCGACCGCTTCCTTGAGGGATATAAGGATTATAAAAAGTACTGGAATTATGAGGACGGCTGCGTCCTGGTGGGCTGTATCGATCTGTATGCCGCTACCGGGGATAAGAAGTATCGGGATTTCGTCGTGGATTACTGCGACAGGTTCGTTGGTCCCTTCGGGTCGATCGTCAATTTCGATTACCGCCAGTACTCCACCGATTCCATCAACGCCTCCAAAGCCCTGTTCTTTGCCCTTGACGAGACCGGGGACAGCCGCTACCGCGCGGCTATCGAGCAGAGCATGGAACGGGTCCGCAACTGCCCCAGGTGCAAATGCGGAAACTTCTTCCACAAGGAGCGTTATGCCTGGCAGGTGTGGCTGGACGGATTGTATATGCTGCAGCCCTTCTACGCGGCCTATGAAATGCGCTTCGGCGGCAAGGCGCAGATCGGCGACATCGTGAACCAGTTTAAAAACGTCCGCAAAAACCTCTATATCGAAGAAACGGGCCTTTATGTCCACGGCTGGGACGAAAGCCGGGCACAGTTCTGGTGTGATAAGGAAACAGGCCGCAGTGCCAATTACTGGCTCCGGTCCATGGGATGGTATCTGATGGCCCTGATCGACTGCATCGACCTGATCGACGAGCAGCTTTACGAGCATCGCCGGGCGCTGATCGACCTGTTCAGGGAGGCCGTGGCCGGCATCCTGCCATACGCCGATGAAAAGAGCGGCATGTTCTTCCAGGTGATCGACAAAAAAGGCCTGGAAGGCAACTATACCGAGACCTCCGGCACCGCTATGGTGGCTTATGCCGTCCTCAAGGGTGTGCGGCTGGGTGTCCTCAGCGGTGAAAAGGCGAAGCCCTTCGGCATCCGCGCCTTTGAGGGACTGCTTAATGAAAAGCTGATCGAAAATGAAGACGGATCCCTCAGCCTGAAGGATATCTGCCTGGTTGCGGGCCTGGGCAAAGGGCCGGACGGCGGCATGCCTAGGGACGGAAGCGCGGAATATTACCTGAGTGAACCTAAATGCGCGGATGATTCCAAGGGCACAGGTCCCTTTATGATGGCCCTGAGCGAATACCTGCGTGCGGGAAAGGAGTAAAACTATGAAACTCCTCCATGTTGCATCCCGGTCCGCCGTGGTCCTTGTCGAAGCGCCGGGCCTGTACGAGACCGAAAAACCTTACCGTTACACCCTTCAGGAGATCGCGGACGGCAAAAAGCGCTGGCCAAGGATGCCCCTTGCGCCCCGGCAGGAAGATTCCTCCCGGAAGGTCCTCAGCTTTTATGCCCTGTTCCCGGATACGCAGTATTCCCTGTGTGTGGACTTTGGGGACGGCGAAACGGAGGAGATCTCCTTCCGCACCGCGGATGAAAAATGTACGATGGACGTCCGCCGCTTCGGCGCCCGGGGCGATGGCATACACAACGACGGCGCGGCCATCCAGGCGGCCATCGCCTGCTGCCCCGAGGGAGGCAGGGTCTTCCTGCCTGCGGGCACCTACCTGACGGGCCCCATTTTCCTCAAAAGCGGTCTGCACCTGGATTTCGCGTTGGGCGCCGTACTGAAGCTGACCGCGGACCGCTCGCAGATCCCCATCCTGCCGGGCATGACGCCCCACTGGGACGAAAAGGGCGATACGGACCTGGGCAGCTGGGAAGGAAACCCGCTGGACAGTTTTGCCTCTCTGATCACCGGTGTGGAGGTGAAGGACGTATGCATCACCGGCCCCGGCGTCCTGGACGGCGGGGAGGGCGATTGGTGGAAAAATCCCAAGGTCCGCAGGGGCGCCTGGCGTCCGAGGCTCTTCTTCCTGTGCCGTTCTGAGAACGTGGTCGTCCACGGACTGTCTTTCCGGAACTCTCCTGCATGGAATATCCAGCCCTATTTCAGCCGGGACCTCAAATTCCTGGATATCTGCGTGAACGCTCCGGCGGACAGCCCCAACACCGACGGCTTCGATCCCGAAAGCTGTGAAAACCTGCTGCTGTGCGGCGCCCATTTTTCGGTGGGTGACGACTGTATCGCCATCAAGGCCGGAAAGATCTATATGGCCTCCACCCGGCATACCCCCACCCGCCACGTCCGCATCTGCCATTGCCTGATGGAGGATGGCCACGGCGGCGTAACGGTGGGCAGCGAAATGGCCGGCGGCGTATACGACGTTGAGGTCTCCCACTGCCTGATGAGGCACACAGACCGGGGCCTGAGGATCAAGACCCGCAGGGGCCGGGGCAAAGAGGGAGTCATCGACGGTATTGTCTTCCGGGACATCCGCATGGAGAACGTGCGTTCGCCCCTTTGCTGCAACGCGATGTATTACTGCGATCCCGACGGGCACACGCCCTATGTGCAGACCCGGGAAAAGCTCCCGGTGGATGACCGCACACCGCGGATCGGTTCCCTCACTTTCGAAAGGGTCACCGCCGCGGACGCCGAGGCCTGCGCCGGCTATTTCCTGGGGATCCCGGAGATGCCCTGCGAAAGGGTCACGCTGAAGGACTGTTCCTTTGATTTTGCTCCGGATGGGAAAAAGATGGTCCCGGTCATGGCCGAGGGTGTGGAGGAATGCTTCCGCCGCGGCCTGATCCTCAGGAACGTGCGCGAAGCGGTGATCGAAAACACCCGCTTTAATGGTATTGAGGGACCCGAAGTGGAAACGGAGGAGGTCGGAAGCCTGAAACGGGACGGGGAATGACGATGTACCTGTTATTTGACGCGCCCCGCCGGGGCCTCCGCGGCCCCGGACCCCACGGCAGGGATTCTCCTCTGCACCCCAATCCGGAGATGGGACCGGTCACGGACAGCCGACAATTTCCGCCTGTTTGACAATGCCGCCGGGCGAGCTTCCGGACAAGGGAAAACAGGCGCAGCGCCCCGGGGAAAAGGATTGCCTTTTCCCGGGGGCGCTGCCCATTGTTTTTTTCGGGCGCATGGGCAGGATCCCCAGAAGGATCGAGGATCCAGGTAGGTCACCTTCCCGGTTCGGGGGATTGGGGGCTGAAGAAGCGTAAGACGCCCGGGATCAGTTCACAAACATGTGAACGCGGTTGCTGTAATAAACTCTGTTGGTGCAAACCATGATGATGGATCCGGTGATCTGCCCGAAGAGTCCGGAGCCGAATATCCCCAATGACAGGCGGGCGGTCGATACGACGGCGGGAATGCAGACAAATGTAAAAAAACGGCGCCGGTTTTTTGCCGGCGCCGAAAAAGCTCGGGGAAAGAAAGGGATCAGACGGCGCCCTGGGCCATCATCGCGTTGGAGACCTTCAGGAAGCCGGCGATGTTGGCGCCTACCACGTAGTTGCCTTCGCAGCCGTATTCCCTGGCAGCGGAGTCCACGCTGGCGAAGATATTCTCCATGATGCCCTTCAGCTTGGAGTCCACCTCGTCAAAGCTCCAGGACAGGCGCTGGCTGTTCTGGCTCATTTCCAGGGCGCTGGTGGCAACGCCGCCGGCATTGGCGGCCTTGGCGGGCCCGAACAGCACCTTGTTTTCCTGCAGGTAGCTGGTCGCGTCCAGGGTGGAAGGCATATTCGCGCCTTCAGCCACGGCTACGACGCCGTTTGCAACCAGGGCTTTGGCGCCTTCCAGGTCCAGTTCGTTCTGGGTGGCGCAGGGAAGGGCGATATCGCATTTGACGGTCCAGATCTGGCGGCAGCCTTCGGTGTAGACGCTGCCGGGCACACGGTCGGCGTATTCGCGGATGCGGCCCCGCTCCACTTCCTTGATCTGCTTGACGACGTCCAGGTTGATGCCGTTTTCATCCACGATGTAGCCGTTGGAGTCGCTCATAGCGACCACTTTGCCGCCCATCTGGGTGATTTTCTGGCAGGCGTAGATGGCTACGTTGCCGCTGCCGGAGATCACCACGCGCTTGCCCTCGGCGCTCAGGCCGTTGCGCTTGAGCATGGCATTCAGGAAATAGCACAGGCCGTAGCCGGTGGCTTCCTTGCGGGCCAGGGAACCGCCGTAAGTGAGGCCCTTGCCGGTGAGAACGCCTTCGTACAGTCCGGTGATGCGCTTGTACTGGCCGTACAGGAAGCCGATCTCCCTCGCGCCAACGCCGATATCACCGGCGGGTACGTCCACATCCTTGCCGATGTGGCGGTAGAGCTCGGTCATGAAGCTCTGGCAGAAACGCATGACCTCGTTATCGCTCTTGCCTTTGGGATCAAAATCGCTGCCGCCCTTGCCGCCGCCGATGGGCAGGCCGGTCAGGCTGTTCTTGAGGATCTGCTCAAAGCCCAGGAACTTGATAACGCTCAGGTTTACCGAGGGATGCAGGCGAAGTCCGCCCTTGTAGGGCCCGATAGCGCTGTTGAACTGGACGCGGTAGCCGCGGTTCACCTGCACCTGGCCCTTGTCGTCGATCCATGGAACGCGGAAAAGGATGGTGCGTTCAGGCTCCACGAACCGGTCCAGCAGGCCGGCTTTTTCATATTCCGGATGCTTGTCAAAAACCGGGGAAATGGATGTCAGGATCTCATAGGCCGCCTGAAGGAATTCAGTTTCGTGGGCGTTGCGGGCCTTCAGCCCATCATAGACCTTTTGTACATATGCGTTCATATCGGGACCTCCTTTGGTCGTCAGACCTTGATTTCATTCCGCAAACGGTACACTGAATTTTACGACAGGTACAGCGTTGAATGCAAGGGGAAGAGAGGCCAAAACCGGGCCGTTTTTGCATTTTCGCTGTTTTAATACTGCATTTTGAATGTATTTTGATTTGCCCGACCGTCAGACGAGGGTGCTGAAATAATCCTCCGGGGTCTCGGCGCGGCGGATGAGGCGCATTTCCCCGTCCGCCTTCAAAAGTACCTCCGCACACCGCAGGCGTCCGTTGTACTGGTAGCCCATGGCCAGGCCATGGGCGCCGGTGTCATGGATCACGATCAGGTCGCCGACGGCGATCTCGGGCAGCGGGCGGTCCCATGCGAACTTGTCGTTGTTTTCGCACAGCGCGCCGGTGACGTCATAGATATGGTCGGGCGCCTTGTCCCTTTTTCCGACCACGTGGATATGGTGGTAGGCGCCGTACATGGCCGGGCGCATCAGGCAGCTGGCGCAGGCGTCCACACCGATGTAATCCTTGTAGATCTTTTTCTCATGTACGGCCCGGGTCACAAGCCACCCGTAAGGTCCGGTCATGAACCGTCCCATCTCGGTGCAGATGGCGGGGCCGGAGGGTGAAACGGGGCCGAAGACTTCTTCGTAGACCTTTTTGACCGCGCTCCCGATGGCGCGGATGTCGTTGGGCTTCTCTTCCGGACGGTAAGGGATGCCGATGCCGCCGGAAAGGTTGATGAAGGAAAGGGGAAGACCGGCCTCCCCGCTCAGGTCCCTTCCCAGGGTGAAAAGCAGCCGGGCAAGGGTCGGGTAATATTCCCGGTCGATGGAGTTGGACGCCAGCAGGGCATGCAGGCCGAACCGCTTCACGCCCAGGGCCTTCAGTTTTCCAAGGGCCTGGGAAAGCTGGGGACGGGTCATGCCGTATTTGCTTTCGCCGGGCTGGCCCATGATGGCAGAACCGCCCTTGAGCTCTCCTCCGGGATTGAAGCGGAGGCAGATCTCCTCCGGAATGCCGCCGTGGGAGAGGAG
Organism: Clostridia bacterium; assembly: GCA_017524725.1. Lineage (GTDB taxonomy): Bacteria > Bacillota > Clostridia > Christensenellales > Aristaeellaceae > RUG756. The sequence continues at coordinate 32,247 of JAFXUZ010000063.1, forward strand.
CGTTTCGATGTCGGTCAGGTCATCCAGGTTGATGACCGCCTCCATCTCCCGGGCCATGGTATATTCCCCGGGAGGCATGGCATTGGCGGAGAACATGATATCCTTCCCGGAAAAACCGCCCCTTTTGGCCAGGATCAGCTCGCACAGGCTGGAGCAGTCCAGTCCGCAGTTTTCCGAACGGAAGATCTCCAGTACCCGGGGATTGGGCAGGGCTTTGACGGCAAAATATTCACGGAAGGCGGGGGCCCAGGCAAAGGCCTCCTTCACATCGCGTATGGCCGAGCGGATGCCCGCCTCGTCATACAGGTGGAACGGGGTGGGGAACGTGTCGGCTGCCCGGAGAAATACATCGTCCGGCAGAGAAAAATTCGGCATGGGCGGTTCCTCTTTCATCGTTGGCTGCTCTCCTTGAAGGACAGCGCATGCCCATCATAGCCCAGGGAACGTTTTTTTTCAATTCGGACGGCACAAAAACACAGAGGAAAAACAAGACCGCCGGGCAGGCCTGACCAAAGTTAAATTGATCAAAAATAGATAAAAAATATTCAAATAAAGATTTACATATAAGTTTTTATTGACAGATGTACATGAAAAGAATTATAGTTATCCAAACGGGAAAGGAAGGATGGGGGATGGCAGGAAAGTACAATGTGCTCAGCGCTCAAATTGCTCTGGCAGGCATGAACAGGGCCAGTCTGGCTGAGACCGTGGGTATGCACTACAATACGCTTTGCAGAAAGATGCGTGGTGAAAACAGCTTTACCCTGGAGGAGGCTCTCGCCATCAAGACAGCCCTGAACAGCAAGCTGCCCCTGGAGGAATTGTTCAAGAGAAATTGAATGGGATTCCTTCCACGACACTGTTTTCAACGATCCGGCAAAAGACGCGGTGTTCCATCGGGATGCCGTGTTTTTTATTTTAAAAAAGAAACGTCGGGGTATTGACAGGATGGGGTTCAGAGGGTACAATACCATTGAAGGTCAAAGTAAGTCAAACCACCGGCCTTCGTTATCCTGAAGTACCGAGGTGATATCATGAGTCAGAACGCATATACGCAAAAAAGCCTGGAGGCCATCAATGAGGCACGGGCGGAAGCAAGGACCCGGGGGCAGCAGCAGCTTGAGCAGGCCCATCTCCTGTATGCGCTCCTGAAGGAAAATAATGCCCTGATCCCGCAATTGGTCCGTGCCATGGGCAGGGACAGCGACGGACTGCGCGGCGGCTGCGAGCAGGTCCTTTCCAAACTGCCCCAGGTCCGGGGCGGCGCGTGGGAGGACGGGAAGATCTATGTTTCTTCCGATATGGACCGGGCTCTGATCAAGGCGGCCGACGAGGCGAAGGGGATGAAGGACGAGTACATCTCGGTGGAGCACCTCTTCCTCGGTCTGCTTATCTGCGCCGACCGGGATATGAAGGCCCTGTTTTCATCCCAGGACATCACCCGTGAGGGATTCCTTAAGGCGCTTTCCACTGTCCGCGGCGCGTCCAGGGTGACCAGCGACAACCCGGAGGAGACTTATGACGCCCTGAAGAAATACGGCACGGATCTGGTGGACCAGGCGAGGAAAAACAAACTGGATCCGGTCATCGGCAGGGACGGCGAGATCCGCGACGTCATCCGGATCCTTTCAAGAAAGACCAAGAACAACCCGGTCCTCATCGG
>JAFXUZ010000064.1 GCA_017524725.1 Clostridia bacterium
CATCACGTTGTAGAACGGGATCAGGCCGCCGCCGAAGAACATGGGGATGATGAAGTACAGCATCCAGAACTTCTTGCCGGGGGTGGTCTTGCGGCTCAGGCCCCAGCCGGCGGGGATGGTGACCGCCAGGGCCAGGATGACCGTGACCACGGTATACCAGATGGTGTTCCAGTAGCCGGTCCAGATGTCCTGGCGCTGGAATACTTTCTGGTATCCCTCGAAGGTCACGTTCACCGGGGCGAACACCACCTGGCCGCCAAGCACGGCGTCGGGATCGGAGAAGGAAGCGATGACGATGAAGTAAAGAGGATACAGGATGATCAGCGCCAGCAGGCCCAGGAACAGGGCGTTGATGACGAAAAAGATCTTGTCGCCCTTGGTATCCTTCAGGGCATTGCCGCCCTTCATTTTCACGGCAGGATTTTTAACGCTCATTTTCTTCCCCTCCTTACCACAGCGAATTTTCGGAGAAGCGCTTGGAGGTGGTGTTGGCGATGATCAGCAGCACCACGTTGATGACGGAGTTGAACAGGCCGATGGCGGTGGCGTAGGCCTGGTCCGGAACGCCGGTCAGACCGCGCTTGTACACGTAGGTGGCGATCAGCTCGCTGACGGCCAGGTTGCCGTCGGTCTGCATCAGCAGCGCCTTTTCGTAGCCGACGCCCATCAGGCCGCCGATGGACATGATCAGCATCACGCTGATCATGGGCATGATGGCGGGAATGTCCACGTGCAGGACCCGCTGGAACCGGGTGGCGCCGTCGATCATGGCGGCTTCATGCTGCACCGGGTCCACGTTGGACAGGGCGGCGATGTAGATCACGGCGCTCCAGCCGAAGTCCTGCCAGTTGCTGGACAGGATGTACATCGGGCGGAACGCGGAGCTTTCAAGGAAGTAGGAGACCCTTTCCCCGCCCAGGGAGGCCGCCAGGTTGTTCACCAGGCCGTAGCGGCCGAAGAACAGCTGCAGCATACCGACCAGCACGACCAGGGAAATAAAGTGCGGCGCGGTATAGATGGTCTGGAACACCTTGGCCGCCCTCTTGCGCTTGAGCGCGTTCAGGGCCAGGGAAACCAGGATGGGCAGCGGGAAACCGATGATGAAGCCGATGATGCACAGCAGGAAGGTGTTCTTCATCAGGGGCCAGAACTGCACGTCGTTAAAGAAACGGGTGAAATTCTGGAAGCCTACCCAGATCGTGTCGCCGGACAGGATGGGATCGCCGGGCATGAAATCCTGGAAAGCGATCAGCACGCCGTAGATGGGCAGGTAGTTGAACAGGAACACCACCAGGACCGCCGGAAGGATCATGATGAGGTACGGACTGTTCTCCCTGAGATCCCGCATCCTCTTTCCCCAATCCGGCTTCTGCTTCTTTTGCCGCACGCCTGCGGCAGGAAGCTGTTTTGCGCTTTGCATGTTTTCCCTCCTTTTTCACAGTCGAAGGTACCGGTTGCGCAGGTTATGTGTTTTGCCCGATATGCCTCCCTTCTTTGCGGATTGCTTTACATTGAGAGCGTTTTAGTTTACATGGCCGAAAAGAATTTATAATCCGGCCTTCGGGCACTGTTTTTGAGTTCACACAAAGTTTACATTAAAATTTACGTTATGTCAATAGTAATTTCAAAAATTTGTGCATATTGTCGAGATAATACCGATTAAACCACAGACATTCTCTTTATTTGAATAACGATGTCAATACTGGAATTTACATTATGTAAACTTGTTTTTCTTCAGCAATGTATGATAGAATATAAATACCCGATCACAGAAAGGAAAACGACCATGCCGACCAAACGCGTCACCATGCAGGACATCGCCGACGCCTGCGGCCTTTCCCGGAATACGGTCTCCAAGGTGTTCAACGGCCGGGGAGCGGTTCCCGCGGGAACAAGGGACCTGATATTGCGCAAAGCGGCGGAGCTGGGCTACGGCACGCCGGCGGAGGCGCCGCCGCCCGCGGCCCGGAGCGGCGGGAGCATCGCGCTCCTGACCAGCGATATGCCCCGGGATTTTCATTTCGGGACGATCTTCATGACCTCCTTCACCGACCAGATCAGCCGGGCCGGATATACGCTGAAGATCTTCGAGATATCACCGGAGGAACTTAAGCAAAAAAAACTGCCCCCCCATTTCCTGCCGGAACAGATCTCCGGCATGGTAGGGATCGAATTGTTCGACCCGGCCTACCTGGACATGATCACCTCCCTGGGCCAGCCGATCATCATGATCGACGGCCCGGCCCATGCGTTCGCGGAGCCGATGGCCTGCGATTTTGTGACCATGGAAAACGTTTCCGGCATTGTCTCCGTTGTCCGCCGTATGCACGGAAAAGGCGCGAGGCGCATCGGCTTTGTGGGAGACAGGGAGCACTGCGCCAGTTTTTTCGAGCGCTGGGTGGGCTATACTTCCGCGTTGAACATCCTCGGAATCCCCCTGGACGAAAAAATATGCCTTCTTATGCCGGATGGTTCGCCGGTGGACGATCCGGACTGGCTGACCGGGGAACTGGACAGGATGTCCGCCCTGCCGGACGCCTTCGCCTGCGTCAACGACTACCAGGCCATCCACCTGATGAACGCCCTCAGGAAAAAGGGCCTCCGCATACCGGAGGACGTCATGGTCGCCGGATTTGACGGCACTTCCCAGGCCGCCCTGGTGGATCCGCCCCTTTCCACCGTGCGCATCCTCAGCACGGAGATGGGCCGCATGGCCGCGGACCTCCTGCTGTTCCGCATCCGCAGCCCGGAGATGCCGTATGTGTGGATCCGCGTCCGGACCGAGCCGGTGTGGCGGAGGAGCACGAGGGACTGAAAAAGAAAAAAACACAGTCAGAGACAGACCGGCCCGGTCATCCCTGACTGTTTTTCTTTCTGTGTGCGGAAAGGGAAAGCCCTTTCCGTTTTTATCCCAGCGCCTTTTTCGCGATGTCTGCCGCGGCCTTGGCGTCCCGGGCGTAAAAGTCGGCGCCGATGCGCTTTGCGTGGTCCGCGGTCAGCACCGCGCCGCCCACCATCACAAGGCAGCCGGAACAGGTTTCCCGGACGAGGCGGATGGTCCGTTCCATGGCGGGGACGGTGGTGGTCATCAGGGCGGAGAGGCCCAGCAGGCGGCAGCCGGTCTCCCGGACCGCCTTTGCGACGGCCTCCGCCGGCACGTCCTTCCCAAGGTCCTTTACCGCGTAGCCGTAGTTTTCCAATACCGCCTTCACGATGTTTTTGCCGATGTCGTGGACGTCGCCCTCCACGGTGGCGATCAGGATGGGGCCCTTGCGCTTTTCCTCGCCGCCCCGGGCGGCGATGGCCTCCCGGACCGCGGCGAAGCCCCTCTGGGCCGCCGAGGACGCGCTGATCAATTGGGGCAGGAAGAGGCGGCCCTTATCGTACCTTTCGCCCACCTCGTCCAGGGCGGGGATCAGGTGCTTTTCCACCACCTCCATGGGCTCCGATGTTTTGAGCATCGTCCGTACCAGGGCTTCGGTCTCGCCGCCAAGCCCCCTCAGGACCGCCTCGGCCACCGGATCCAAAGCGGGACCCGAGGCCGGGGCCGGCGCGGTGTTCGCGCTTAACGCGGGGGCGGGGGACAGGCGGTCCGCGAAGCGGGAGGTGTAAGCCCCAAGGCCCCTGTCCTCGCCGCTCAGGGCCCGGAAGCAGTACACCGCGTCCATGATGTCCTGCTGGTTGGGGTTCAGGATGGGCATGTCGAGCCCCGCGTACAGCGCCTGGGTCAGGAAGGAGGAGGTGATAAGCACCCGGCAGGGGAGGCCGAAGGAAATGTTGCTGATCCCGAGGCAGGCGTGGGTCTTGAGTTCCCGGCGGACCCGCGTTACGGCCTTCAGGGTCTCCATGGCCTGGTCCTGCATGCTGGCGGCGGTCAGCGTCAGGCAGTCCAGGAGGATGTCCTGCGGGGGAATGCCGTATCCTTTGGCCGCCTCCACGATGCGCTTTCCGACGGAAACGCGCTTTTCGGCGGAATCCGGGATGCCGCTCTCGTCCATGCAAAGCCCCACGACCATGGCGCCGTATTTTTTGACCAGGGGAAGGATGGAACGCAGCTTTTTTTCGTCCCCGCTGACGGAATTGACCACGGCCCGGCCGCAGGTCTCGCGGAGGGCGGCCTCGATCACCTCCGGGGAGGAGGAGTCGATCATCAGCGGCAGGTCCGTCACGGCCTGCACCGCGCGGACGACATTCAGCATGGTCTCCTTTTCGTCGATGCCGGGAAGCCCCACGTTGATGTCCAGTACGTCGGCCCCGGCCTCCTCCTGCTCGATGGCCCGGGCGGCGATGTAGTCCATGTCGCCCTCCCTGAGGGCCTGCTGGAAGCGCTTTTTGCCGGTGGGGTTGATCCTTTCGCCGATGACGCGAACGCCGCCGAGGTCAATTACACGCCCGGCGGAGCACAGGGCGTCCGCCTTGCGCCCATCCCTCGGCGCGGCCGGGGGCAGCGCGGCCAGGGCGCGGATGTATTCGCTTCCCGTGCCGCAGCATCCGCCCAGCATCCAAACGCCCATGGGGGGATAGACCGCCATTTCCCGGGCGAAATCCGCGCTGCCCAGGGCGTAGGCGCCACTCTCCGGGTCCGGCAGGCCGGCGTTGGGCTTGACGATGACGGGCAGGTCGGTGTACCGGAGGATCTTTTCGACGATCTCCTTCAGTTCCCCGGGCCCCAGGGAGCAGTTGCCCCCCAGGGCGTCCACGCCCAGGCGGTCCAGGGTCAGGGCCATGGCGCCGGCGTCGGTGCCGGCGAAGGTGCAGCCGTTTTTTTCGAAGGTCATCGTGACCCAGATCTCCATTTTGGTGTTTTCCCGCGCCGCCAGGACCCCGGCGCGGACCTCCTTAAGGTCGGTCATGGTCTCGAACACGCACAGGTCGGCCCCGGCTTCCTCGCCGGCCTTCAGCATCCGGGCGAAGGAGGCATAGGCTTCCTCAAAGGTCATGTCCCCCAGCGGGGCCATCATCGCCCCCAGGGGTCCCACGTCCATGGCCACTCTTGCCCGGCCCCCGGCGGCCTTCTTCGCCGTCAGGATATTGCTTCTGATGACCTCTTCGGGGGAGTAGGGGCTGTTTTTCAGTTTCCGCGGATTGGCGCAGAAGGTGTCGGCGTAGATCACGCGGGACCCGGCGTCCACATATTCCCGGTGGATCTCCTCCAGGATCTCCGGGTGGAGCATGCCCCACACCTCGGGCAGTTCTCCGGCGCCCATGCCGCGCTGCATAAGCATCGTGCCCATGGCGCCGTCCAGGATCAGGTTATCCATGACAGGTCCTCCCTTGCTGGCGAAATACGCAGTTTTCAAAGGCCGCGCATTTCACGCAGCCGCTTTTTTCCTTTGCGGCCCGGTGTTTCTGTGCTGCCGGGCAGATCCCGATGACGGCGGTGACCGATTTTTCGGGGATCAGGAGCATGCTTTCGTTTACGGTGAGCCCCAGGGTCCTGCGGGTGTCCAGGATATCGCACAGGTCCTTCTGGACGGACAGGGGCAGGTCCCCGTAGCCTGGGGAAAAGCGGTCCGTCAGGTAAAGCCCCCGGGCGCGGTATTTTCGGGTTTGTTCCTTTTCAAACCGGTCCATTTCCTCCTCGATGAGCGCAGACAGGCAGGCGTCCGTCATCACGCCCCGGGCCATATCCATAAGAAAGGCGCGCCTTGCGGCACGGGAGGCGGCCTCGCCCAGGGTGCAGGCCGCGACGATCACCTGCTGTGCGTCCTCAAGGAGGGCGCGGATATCCCCGCCCGGGAGGCAGAGCCCTTCGCAGCCCTCAGGGGTGCGGGGAAGGACGCGCCATACAAGGCGCGGCGGGGCGGTGGACGAAAGTTCCCTTCCCATGTCCTCAAGCTGCCTGAGGACGTCTTCGGTCACGGCGTCCCCGGGCCAGTGCAGGTATCTTGCGGCTTCGAAAGCATCCATAAAGTTCCTCCCCCGGTCCGATCGAGTTTTTCCCCGCTTTCAGGGCACCCGCAGCGCGCCCATGGCCTCCGCCACGCTGTCCCGGACCACCAGGGACGCCCTGCTTTCGGCCGCGACCGGGGTGCGGTTGATGACCACCAGTTCCTTCCCGTCAAAACGGTCGATGAAGGAAGCCGCCGGCTCCACCGTAAGGCTGGTCCCGGCCACGATCAGGGTGTCCGCGCCGCTGATCTCCCGCAGCGCGCCCATGACCACGTATTTGTCCAGGGGCTCCCCGTAGAGCACCACATCCGGTTTCACCACGCCGCCGCAGGGGCAGCGGGGCACGCCTTCGGACTCCATGACAAAGGACAGGGGAAAGCGCCTTCCGCATTCCATGCACGTGTTGTCCCGGACGCAGCCGTGGATCTCGTACAGTCTCCTGCTGCCGGCGTCGCGGTGCAGGCCGTCGATGTTCTGGGTCACCACGCCCCTTAAGATGTCCGCCTTTTCCAGTTCGTACAGCTTCAGGTGGGCCGCGTTGGGCCTGGCGCCGGGGTGGACCATGTACTTCCTGTAAAACCGGAAAAACCGTTCGGTATGCAGGCAGAAATATTCAAGGGACAGGATGCTCTCCGGATCCGCCCCTTCGAATTCACCCGTGTACAGTCCGTCCGCGGACCTGAAATCCGGGATGCCGCTGGCGGTGGATACCCCCGCGCCCCCGAAAAAGCAGAGGCGGCGGGTGTGGTCAAGGATCGTCTGCAGGTCCTTCATTCCGTCCTCCATCTCCCGGCAGGGGGAAAGCCTTTGCGTCCGGTCCGCCTGCCAAACGCTTCTTCCACCGTATCATACACCACGAGCGCCACATCTGTCCAATAAAACCGGCGGGCCCGGATGGTACGGTAAGATCCGGCGGCCGGTTTCCGAAGATGCGGCGCATCCGGCTGGAAAAGCTTCGGGAAATGGTGTATAATGATAAAAAAGCGCGGAGGTGGACCCATGTCCTTTGGCGTCAGTGAAAACGATGTTCAGAAGGTGAGCGAATATATTTCCATGTTTTCCAGCCTGACCTTTCAGAACGTGGCCAAGGGGCTTGCGATCCTGGTGGTGGGCCTGATCGCCGTGCGGCTGATCGTCCGTGCCCTGGGCAAGGCGCTGGAGCGCGCCAGGGCGCTGCCTCCCGCCATCCAGAAGATGATCAAAAGCACGGTGCGCGTGCTGCTGGACGTCGTTGTGATCCTGACGGCGACGGGCACCATGGGCATCCCCATCACGTCCTTCGTCGCCGTGCTGTCCGTGATCGCCCTGGCGGTGACCCTGGCCGTCCAGAATATCCTCAACAACGTGGTGGGCGGATTTATCATCATGGTGTCCCGTCCCTTCAGCATGGGAGATTTCGTGCAGATGGACGACGTGACGGGAACGGTGGAGGAGGTCAGGATCATGTATACACGGTTCCTGGCCCCCGACGGCAGGATCATCTATGTTCCCAACAAGAACATCTACACCGCGAACCTGATCAATTACACCCAGAACGGCCGCCGCAGGGTGGAATTGTCTGTGTCCGCTTCCTACGATGCGGAGCCGGCCAAGGTGATGGCGGCCATCCGGGACGCCCTTTCCCGGATCCCGGCCGTGATGGCGGATCCGGAGCCGGTGATCCACCTGGAGAACTACGGGGACAGCGCGATCGCCTATACGTTCTATTTCTGGGTCGCCGCCAAGGATTTCTGGGCTGTCAAATATGCCGTCAACGAGGAACTGTACGGCGCGTTCAGGCGGGGCGGGGTGGAGATGACCTATCCCCATTTGAACGTGCATATGAAGAATTGAGACCCTGTTCATGTCATATCCGGCGGAAAAACACCCTGATGATACAGCTAAAACAAATAAGAAGCCTGATAATATAGCCTTATCCTATGACACCGGATTTGTTTTGCGTATTTGACATCTCCCCGGGAAACGGATATGATGAAAGCAGCGTTTCCGCAAGGGAACTGAAAGGAGCCCGGCGTATGAAAAGGTTTTGTCCGGGCGGCGCGACGGACCGAATGTGACGCTTCGACACATTTCCCGCTGCCCGCACGATCATATCAAATAAAAAAGGAGAATGAAAAAATGTTCCGCAAGATCTCAGCCGTGATCCTGGCCCTGGCCCTGATCCTTTCCTCCGCCGCGCTGGCGGATACCCTGCTGGTGCTCGTTCCCAACGACCCCACCAACGAAGGCCGCGCCCTTCTTTTGCTTAAAGCCATCGGCGCCATCGAGCTGAAGGAAGACGCCGGCATCGAAGCCACCGTCAACGACATCACCGCCAAGAAGGGCGACTTTGAAGTCAAGGAAGCCGAGGCGGCCATCCTGCCCAACCTGCTGCCCGACGCGTCCTTCGCCATCATCAACAACAACTACGCCCTGGACGCCGGGTTGAACCCCTCCTCCGACGGATTGTACATGGAATCCGCCGACAGCCCCTACAGCAACGTGATCTGCGTGCGTGAGGGCGACGAGAACAGCGACGCCACCAAGGCCCTGGTGGCTGCCTTCTCCTCCCAGGCGGTCGCGGACTTTATCGCAGCCACCTGGCCCAACGGCGACGTGGTCTCCGTGATCGCCCAGCCCACCGACGGCTTTGATCCCACCGTGGATTACGAAGCACTGAAGGGCACCGTCATCTCCATCGCCGTGACTCCCGTTCCCCACAAGCAGGTCGCCGAAGTCGCGGCCAAGCTCCTGGCCGAAAAAGGCGTCACCCTGGAGATCATCGAAGTGACCGATTACGTGACCCCCAACGAATTCGTCGAGAGCGGCGATGTGTTTGCCAACTACTTTGCCCACATCCCCTATCAGGAGAACTTCAACAAGGAAAACGGCACCCATCTGGTGATCGTGGCCCCCATCCACGTGGAGCCCATGGCCATCTACGGCGGCCAGCAGAGCGACCTGAGCCTGCTGACCGGGAAGTGATCTCCTCGCCAAGCGCAATAAAAAGCCGCCGGTCTCCGGGACCGGTGGCTTTTTTAGAACAGTGATGATATAATAAGGCATTCCAGCCTATCGGAGGAATTCAAATGATCCGGCTTGTAAACATGTCCAAGAGTTTTACCACCGCCTCGGGCATGGTGGACGCCCTGAAGCATGTCAACCTGACCATCAACGACGGGGATATCTACGGGATCATCGGCATGAGCGGCGCCGGCAAGAGCACCCTGGTTCGGTGCATCAACATGCTGGAAAAGCCGACGGAGGGCTCGGTGATCCTAAACCGGGTGCCGCTGGAGAGCCTGAGCGAAAAGGAGCTGCGCTCGGTCCGCCGTGAGATCACCATGATCTTTCAGGGCTTCAACCTGCTGATGCAGCGCAACTGCATCGACAACATCATGCTGCCGCTGAAATTTTCCCACGTGCCCAGGGAAAAGGCCCTGTCCCGGGCCAGGGAGCTCCTGGAGCTGGTGGGCCTCCCGGACAAGGAAAAGGCCTATCCCGCCCAATTGTCCGGCGGCCAGCAGCAGCGCATCGCCATCGCCCGGGCCCTGGCCACGGACCCCAAGGTGCTTTTGTGCGACGAGGCCACCAGCGCCCTGGACCCCAAGACCACCCATTCCATCCTGGAACTGATCCGGGACATCAACCGCAAACTGAAGCTCACCGTCATCATCATCACCCACCAGATGAGCGTGGTGCAGGAGATCTGCAACCGGGTGGCGATCCTGGAAAACGGTACGGTGGTGGAGGAAGGCGACGTGGACCAGGTCTTTTCGGAGCCGAAGGCCCGCGCCACCCAGAGCCTGGTCTATCCCGAGGTAGCCGACGGCACCCTGGACCTGACCGCCCCCGGCACCCAGTGCATCCGCATCTCCTTTGACGGCGCCGACGCCGCGTCCAAGCCGCTCCTGGCCGATATGATCCTGTCCTGCGGCATCCGGGCCAGCGTTTTGATGGCCTCCACCCGGTCCATCGGGGACAGGACTTACGGATATATGCTCCTGGAGATCCCCGGCGGCCCGTCGGACCTGGCCGTGGCGGTGGATTACCTGACCGGGCGGCCCAATATCCGGGTGCAGATCACCGGCAGCTATGACGGAAAGGAGCCGCTCACATGAATTTTGCCAACGCCTTTACCCCGGAAAAGCTCCAGGAAGCCTGGAACCTGATCCAAAGCGACTTCCTGGCCGCCACCTGGCAGACCCTGTTCGTCACCATCCTGGCCACCCTGTTCGCCATCCTGATCGGTATGCCCCTGGGCATGGTGCTGGTGGTAGGGGACAAAAACGGCATCAAGCCCTGGCCCCCGGTCCTGATCAAGACCATCAACGTGATCATCAACCTTCTGCGTTCGGTGCCGTTCCTGATCCTGGTGGTGGTGGTCATCCCCCTCACCCGCGCCATCGTGGGCACCGCCGTGGGCGACGTGGCGTCCATCGTGCCCCTGGTGATCGCCGCCTTTCCCTTTATCGCGCGGCTTGTGGAGGGCAGCCTCAGGGAAGTGAACCCCAACATCATCGAAGCGGCCCAGTCCATGGGTGCGTCGCCCATGCAGATCCTTTTCAGGGTGATGCTGCCGGAATCCGTTCCCAGCCTGATCACCAACTTTACCCTGGCCATCACCACCATCCTCGGCTACACCGCCATGAGCGGCGCCGTGGGCGGCGGCGGCCTGGGCAAGATCGCCATGACCTACGGCTACCAGCGCTACCGCTACGCGATACTGTATGCCGCGGTCATCCTGCTGGTGGTCCTGGTGCAGCTGTTCCAGACCGTCGGGTCCTATCTTGCGCGCAAAAGCGACAAGCGCCTGCGCACCTGACCGTTTCTTTCGATCCGCGCGACCCATGACATCGTAAAGGGGATCCCCATGACGCTGCAGCAGCTGAAATACACCGTGGAGGTGGCGGACCGCGGTTCCATCACCGAGGCCGCCAAAACCCTGTTCATCGCCCAGCCCTCCCTTTCCGCTGCCATACAGGAATTGGAAAGGGAGATCGGCACCGTGATCTTCCTCAGGAGCAGCCGCGGCGTGCGGCTGACCCCCGAAGGAGCCGAGTTCCTGGGGTATGCCCGCCAGGTGGTGCAGCAGGCGGGGCTCATCGAGGAAAAATATATTGCCCGCACCCAGCCCAAGAAACGCTTCGCGGTGTCCACGCAGCACTATTCCTTTACCGCCGGCGCGTTCGTGGAGCTGGTGCGCAGCCAGCGGGGCGAGGCCTACGAATTCATCCTCCGGGAGGGCAAGACCGCCGACGTGATCGGCGACGTCAGGAACCACCGGAGCGAAATGGGCATCCTGTACCTGTCCGGCTTCAATTCGCCGGTCATCGAAAAGCAATTGCGGGAGGCCGGCCTCCAGTTTTCGGACCTGTTCACGGCCCGGCCCCATATCTTCATCGGCCGCAACAATCCCCTGGCCGGGCGTAAAATGGTGACGCTGGAGGACCTCAGGGACCTGCCCTGCCTGACCTATGACCAGGGGGACCAGAACGCGCTGTACTATTCCGAGGAGATCCTTTCCTCCATGGATCACGACAAATCCATCATGGTGACCGACAAGAGCACCATCGTGGACCTGATGGTGGGCACCGCCGGGTATACCATTTCCTCCGGACTGTGCCCTAGCTACCTGAGGGGGAATGAGATCGTCTCCATTCCGCTGGACGTGGACGAGACCATCCGGGTGGGGGTCATCACCCACCGGGACGCGGCCCTGTCCCAGCTGGCCCGGGATTACTTGAACATCCTTTACCGCCTGGTCAGGGACAGCCTGACGGAGGAAAACATTAAAGGAGCTGAATGATATGAAGATCGTCATGCTTGAAGGCCTGGGCGTGGACGAATCCGTCATCCGCAGCCACAGGGAACGCCTGGAGGCCATGGGGCATACCCTTAAAGCGTATCCCCGGGAACCCGATCCCAAAACGCAGGCGGAAAGGATGAAGGACGCGGATGCCGTGATCCTTGCCAACATGCCCCTTCATGAAAGCGCCGTGCGCGCGGCGGAAAAGCTGAAGTTCATCGACGTAGCCTTCACCGGTGTGGACCATATCCCCATGGCCGCGGCGGCGGAGATGGGGATCACCGTTTCCAACGCCTCCGGTTACGCCACCGATGCGGTGGCGGAGCTGGCTGTCAGCCAGATGATCCGCCTTCTGCGCCGCGTGCCGGAATGCGAGGCCGCAGCCCGCCGGGGAGGCACAAAGGACGGGCTGATCGGCCGCCTGCTTCGGGGCCGTACCGTGGGCATCGTCGGGGCCGGGGCCATCGGGAAGCGCACCGCCCAATTGCTTTGCGCCTTCGGCTGCCGGGTGCTGGCGTATTCCCGCTCCGCGGTGGAATCGCCCTGGATAGCGGCGCAGGTCTCTTTGGACGAGCTCCTTAAGGCAAGCGACGTGGTGTCCCTGCACTGCCCGCTGAACGACCGGACCCGCGGCCTGATCGGCGAAAGGGAGCTGGGCCTGATGAAAAAGACGGCGTACCTGGTCAATACTGCCCGGGGCGGCGTCGTGGACAGCGCCGCTTTGGCCGCCGCCCTGAGGGAGGGGAGGATCGCCGGGGCCGCGCTGGACGTATTTGACCGGGAGCCGCCCCTGGATCCCGAGGATCCCCTTTTGACCGCGCCCAACGTGCTGCCGACGCCCCATATCGGCTTTTTCTCGGTGGAATCCCTTGAAGACCGGGCCGGGATCGTCTTTGACAACCTGTATGCCTTCCTTGACGGGCGCCCGGTCAACGTGTGCGCCGGGTGACGGGCGTGGCTCCCGTTAAGCTGAGGGCCGCGGCGATGACGGCGTATTCAGGGGTATTCTGTGCCCTGAGCGTGTGTGTGATGCTGCTGGGGGGCGTCATTCCCGTCGCCACCTATGCCGCGCCCCTCCTGGCCTCGGTTTTCCTTGTGCCGCTCAGGGATGAGTTCGGCCGCCCCTGCGCCTGGACCTGCTGGGGGGCCGTGACCCTTTTGACGCTCCTCCTGGGGCTGGACAGGGAGGCCGCGCTCTTTTATGCCTTTACCGGCTTCTGGCCCATTGTCCGGGAGGATGTGAACGCCCGTGTCCGTCCGGGCCCTGTCCGGTTTGTGCTGAAAACGGTTTTTTTCACCCTGATGATCGGGGGCATGTATTCCCTTTTGTGCCTGGTTCTGCGCGTGGACGCCGTGGTTTCGGAATTCGGGGAGATGGGGACGGTGATGACCGCGGCTTTCTTTACGCTTCTTTGCCTGTGCCTCCACCTTTACGACAGGGTCCTGGGCGTAATTGTACTCAGGTACAGGAAAAAGATCCGGCCGAAGCTCCCGATGATCTGATTTTTCCGCCCGGCTGGTTTATTCGACGAAACGACCCGCTTCCGGGTAATAGCATTCGCCGCCGCACTTTCCACCCAGAAGGCGGCGGAGCCGGAGGAGGTATTCCTCCTCGCTTTCGCATTCCGCCTCCAGGCAGAGGGCGTCCCTGAGCAGCGCGATCCTTTGCGGCATGTCCTCTGCCCGCGCGCCCCGCCCCGCCATCTTCACCACGGTGACGCCGCATTCCCGCAGCTTTCTCAGGGCACACAGCCCGCACCCGTCCCCGGCGCCGAACCGTATCCCCGCCTGTGCAGGCGGGCTTTTTTTGTCCGACACCCCGCCGGGGATCCAGCTCAGGCGGCACATGGGGAGGGTCAGGTCCCCGTGGAGGGTGGCGCAGTATGCCCCGGTGAAATGGCACAGTTCGTTCATCGCGAAGGCCTCGGCCTCCATCGGGGGAGAGGAGCGTGCCATGGCGCCGTTCAGGAGGCGCATGTCCTCAAAGCTCATTTTGCGGTGGAAGATCACCCGCCGCACCCCCATTTCCGGCAGCAGGGGCAGAAGGCCACGGTTGACCTCGCCGATCTCGCCGCTCAGGTGGATGCGGCATTTTCTGCCGATGCCGCTGCCGTGCAATGCCAGGAGGGCCGCCATGTTCCCGACGATCAGGGAGGCGAAGCCCTCGCGGACGAGGAGATCGGCCGTTTCGATAAACAGCGGCATCTCGGGCGGCGAATACACCGGCGCGTTCAGCGCCACGGCCACGGGGACCCCGGCCCGGTCTGCCATTTCCCTCAGGATCCGCATCTCGGTGACGGGGCCGGCCTGGGCGTTGGTCCAGACCGATTCCCGCCGGTTCAGCGGGCGCAAGGTGCCGAAGGTCTCCATCCATTTTTCCGGCACGTAGCCGCAGAATACCTCGTCGGCCCCGGCGCGTACGGTTTCCTCAAAACGGTCCGCGCTTCCCAGGCCTACGGTCATTTTCATTCGTTTCATCACAATTGCGGCCCGCTTCCCGCGGGCGAAGGGTCGTTGAAACCCCGGCGGCGCGAGCCCTGGGACCTGCCTGCCCCAAACAGGCGGGCATTGCTTCAGGGCTGCCACCTCCCCGAACGCCGGGCCGGGGTGCAGGGGTTGAGACCCCGGCGGCGGGAGCCCCGGGAACTGCCTGCCCCAAACAGGCGGGCATTGCTTCGAGGCTGTCGCCTTCCCGAACGCAGGGCCGGGGTGCAGGGGTTTAAAACCCCTGCCGCGGGGTCCGGGGCCGCGGAGGCCCCGGAAGAGGCTTACAGGTCAAGCAGCACCCGGTCCGCGCCCCGGCCATGGGCCTGCCTCAGCCATTCCCCGTCGGAAAGGGACTTCGCGTCGCAGCCGAACAGGGTGTTCCAGCGGCAGATGACGCCGCTCCCGACGGGATAGATAAGCGTCTTTTCCCGGCACGGCGCCGTGCAGGGCCCCATCGGGAACTGCCTTCCCCGGTCCCCGTGCTCCCACACGGCGCGCACCGGGCAGCGGGAGGAGGTGTTCGCCTGCCAGAAGGGCAGCCGCAGCGTGCCTTTCATCGCCGGCAGGTCCAGCCTGCGCCCGCAGGCCTCCCATTCCAGCCGTTCGAAGCCCAGGCCCCTCAGGAAACGCAGGTATTCCTCCCCGCAGGCGTCGTTTTGACGCAAAAGTTCCGCCTGGGCACCTGTCAGGCGTGGATCCTTCCACTGCCGGTTCAAAAGGACGCCCATGGCTTTCTTCCTGCTTTTCATTAAAACGGCCGTTCCCCAGTCGTTCACGGCGATCTCTTCGTCCGCGTCCTCCAGGTCCCTGAGGACGCGGTCGAGGTCCCCTTCGTTCACCGGGGCGAGGGCCAGGCTGAGGCGCAGCCCCTGGCGGGCGGCCTTTTCCCTCAGTCGGTCCAGAACGGCCCTGTCCGGCCGCAGGGCGGGGCAGAACGGGTTTCCCGCCTGGACGCCGCAGATTTCCCGTTCTGCCAGGGGGTGGTCCCGGAGTCCCCGGCGGTCAAGGCGGCGGCGGAGGCATTCCCCGGCGGGCAGGGCAAGGAAGTCTTCCCATTCATCGGGTCCGGCCAGCTCCAGCCAGATCTCCATCCCCTCGCCCCAGTCTTTATCCGCCCGTACGCCGCGCAGCATATCGCGGACCGCGCTGTCCGCCGAATCGGGAAAGGACTTTTCCTCCCCGCCGAGTGACATTTCCGGAAGGTCAAGCATAAAGCGCATGTATTCCATGGCCGATTTCCTGAAAACCGCGTCGTCGGTCTCCAGGCGGAACAGCGTCCAGCCGGGGGCCGTTTCCTCCCTGCGGACGGTGAAAGCGCCGCGGGGCAGGGTACACCGGCTTTCGCCCGCGGGGGAACGGAAACGGAATTCGCATCCGGTCACTTCACCGATCCGCCCCGCGTCCGCGGGGGGCAGGCGGAAGGTGCACCCCAGGGCGCCCAGGTCCATGGCCGCGGTCTCAAGGGACCCAGAGGGGAACAGGAGCAGTACGCACAGGGACGCAAAGGGGATCATCGCCGTCTTCCTTTCAGCGGGGTCATGGGCCGTTTTTAAGAAAAAAGAAACCTCCTGCGCTGGCACACAGGAGGAATAAGGGGGGAGGAGTGTTATGAAATCTTCTGCTCTGCCGGAAGTCTGCTCCCTTCCGACAATCAGAGAATAACATCTATTTGTGAATCGGCAATGATGAGTTTATGAACAAATTATTAACAACTGGCTTAAAGACATGTTTTTTCTGTTTTTTTTTGACTCGGGACGGGCCTGCCGCCCCGCGGTCGGACGCGCGCACGTGGAAAGACCAGACGAGTTAAGCTTGTATAACCCGAAAGCCGCGTGTTAAAATTTGTCCGTTCCAAACCTGTCCTGTATATTTAAAGGAGGATGACCATGGCCGGATCCGACGTCTTTTTCACCGATTTCCGCACGGTCGGCGGCGTGCCGATCACCGAAAAGCTCAAGCGCCTTTGCCGCCGCGCGGGGCTTGAGACCATCGATATGGAAAACAAATTTGTGGCCATCAAAATGCATTTCGGCGAACTGGGCAACCTGGCTTATCTCCGCCCCAATTATGCCCGCGCGGTGGCCGAAATGGTGATCGCCAAGGGCGGCATGCCCTTCCTGACCGACTGCAACACCCTGTATCCCGGGTCCCGGAAGCACGCCCTGGAGCACCTGGACTGCGCCAACATCAACGGATTCAACCCCACCACCACCCTGTGCCAGATCCTGATCGCCGACGGCCTCAGGGGTACCGACGACGTGGCGGTGCCCGTACCGGGCGGCGAGTACTGCACCGAGGCCTACATCGGCAGGGCGGTCATGGACGCCGATATCCTGATCAGCCTGACCCATTTCAAGGGGCACGAGGCCACGGGCTTCGGCGGCGCGCTGAAGAACATCGGCATGGGCTGCGGGAGCCGTGCCGGCAAGATGCAGCAGCACAACCAGGGCCAGCCCGAGGTGGCGGAGGCCCTGTGCCGCGGATGCCGCCGCTGCGCCAGGGAATGCGGCAGCGACGCCATCGTCTATGAAAACAACAAGGCCCGCATCCTGACCGATAAGTGCAAGGGCTGCGGCCGGTGCATCGGCGCCTGCGCCTATGACGTCATCGCCAACCGCAACGACTCCGCCAACGAGATCCTGGGCTGCAAGATCGCCGAATATTCCCAGGCGGTGTGCCACGGGCGTCCCTGCTTCCATATTTCCCTGGTGCAGGACATTTCCCCCAACTGCGACTGCCATGAGGAGAACGACGCCCCCATCCTGCCCGACGTGGGCATGTTCGCTTCCTTCGACCCGGTGGCGCTGGACCAGGCCTGCGTGGACGCCTGCCTTAAACAGACGCCCATCGCCAACAGCCAGTTGGGCGACAACCTTTCCAGGCCCGGCTGGCACAATTACCACGACCATTTCATGGATTCCAACCCCAACATCCGCTGGAAGGAGACCCTGGCCCACGCCGAAAAGATCGGCCTGGGAACAAGGGAATATAACCTGGTGAGGGTCAAATAACCAAACGGCGAGGTCGGGGAGAAGGAGGGCGCTTTTTGAAAAAAGCGCCCTCCTTCCCCCTTTCCCCCCACCCTCCCGCAAAAACTTTTTTTCGGGGAGTGAGGGGCTTGAATGATGCAAAATTTGCCAAGAAGGCTTCCGGGGGCAGCTCCCTTGGATACAACATCATCCTGAAACTGCGCCGCGATTTCCCGAACCTGACCATTCAACAGGAAGAGAAGAAGGAAGGCAAGAAGTGCATCACCTTTGCGCAGATGGAAGGCTTCATCGCCCTGCACCGCAACACTGACGAACCGCCCAAGCTGTTCAACAATGTCCGAAAGCTTACCGCGGGCAGCCCATGCCCTGCAAGTACGTCAGGACCCGGTTTGAGAACACCGATGTCCATATTCTGCGGCGCTGTGCCTCTTTTTCCATTCAACTGTTTATAAAAGTCGCCGGCAGCAACATCACTGTTTGAACAGTGTCTGTCAAATAGAATCGCCTCTATTGACACTCAGTTTATCGAATACATTATCGACCGGAGGAGCGAGGGCAACTGTAGGTTTGTTCAAAAGACGCATAGGAGTGCCAAATAGAACCGTTCCCAAAGACACGTATACTCTCTATATCCCAAAGTCTAAAAGAATAAAAAATGCAGCAGGAGTCTTCGATAATTTACCGAAATAAGCAATATCATCTGGAACATATTTGAGGAGGAGGGATGGACTGTGGGAAAACGCATAGTTCAGTTTATGGTTGTAATGTTTCTTTTGAACAGCTTGTTAATAGGCGTTGGAATCCCTGATTTGGTTTATGATAGTGCCAAGGCGGAGCAGGAGCAGAATTACTGGACATGGGATTTTTCTCTGCAAGACTGGGATTATTCCCACGGCGTACTTATGATTACCGGAAGTGGTTCTATTCCGGATTACCCAACCAGTGACGATACACCTTGGGCTGATTACAGAACTGAAATCGATCAGATTATTATTGATGAGGGCATAACCGCAATTGGATCGAATGCTTTTTCAGATATACCGAACCTGATTCGCGTGGATTTCAATGAAGCTATTGCTCCGGCTATCGGAGACAATGCCTTTTTAAATACGGAGGCGGTCTTTCGCTATTACACGAATAACGAGTCCTGGTCAGAAGATGATGGATGGATCTATCTGCCCGTAGACAATCAGGACGAATCGCTTCAGAATGTGTACTATTCTGATATGGATGGCTGGTATGTGTATACGAAAGATGAAATGGTGAGAATGAGCGCCGCACAGGCCAAGGAAGTCACTTATCGAAAGCGTTCTGTGAATTTGCTCAGTGTTCCGCCAGAGGATGTTTTTAATTCTCTTTGTAACGACTGGGATGTAACTTTCAGCATATCGTTTGAATCGGGATGCTCTGGAACAATCAGCTTGAGTATTCCGGAAAAGTATAATCCGATGCCCTCGGTTTTTTGCTCGTCTGATAACATGACAATAGATATTTGCGCAGCGGGCAAAATGACTTTTCTTTCTGTTTCTGCAGGGAATGTAAACTGCCAGGGAAACATGCAGTATCTGATGCTGCGAACGATGCCGGAGAATTCGGGAGCCGATGTAATGGTTAAGGGCTTTGTAGACACGTTGTCATTGAGCGGCAGTGACAAATGGGACGCATATAAAGGGTCACTTGCATTGTGCGGCAGAATTGAAGAGGGGATCATTTATTCCAATAATTCAATCAATGTTCCTAATGTCCCAATCCCGGTGCCGTTTGAACACTTGCCTGTCGCAAATCTCAGCATCGATACAGAAGGCGAGACCGTGGTATTGATTAAAGACGGAGAAATCAACAATGAAAGTGCTGTATTAGACCCAAACGACCTCTATAATTATTGGTATGTACGGGAGAACGATCAGTGGAGAATTGGGCTTAATCCAAAGGAAGGCTATTTTAATCTCAGTTCACCCGGTACCGTGCTTCTTGAGCCTTATAAAGCTGATTTTTCAGAGAATGATATCGCCTATGGAGAATGGACAACTGTGTCGGTTCTCAATAACGAGGAACCTGTTTCACTCAATGGACAAATCAGGGAGCTGATGATCGAAAATAGCACCGTCATCGTGAATGGTCCTGTATGGAGTTTGTATGATTATCCGGGTTTCTATGATATTACCATTAATGCCGACGTAGAATACCTATATGCAAATGGCGATAATTCTTCAAGTCGCATTATGCTGGGTTCGGATGGTTCTTTCGAAGAGGGTTACCGCAACCGTAGACTCAGAGGTACAGAATTCTTCGGACCAACATCCGGCCCCTGTGATTTACTCAGCGGCGGTCAATTACATGTGTTGAGTTGGAAAGCTGGGCAATCGATAGCGTTTATTCTGCCGTCGGACGATACCGTTTCCGCTGCGGCGGGACAGAGCGCCATTATTGATATAGAACAACTGGGCGTGGATGATCTGACCGAATCCGAAGCGGCGGCTTTAGATGAGGCACTCAACGATGATATTGTATTGAATGTACTTGATCTGAAAATTTGGGCCTATGAAATGGGCTCAAATGATGAAGCCAGCATTACAGATTCAATCAGCAGCCTGAGCGAGCCTGTAGAAATTACAGTGAAGGCGACGCCTGACATTCATGTTATACGACTCCATGAAGAAGATGGAACGATTTTCGCCACTCCTTTGGCCAACACCGTCAGAAACGGGACTATTACTTTTGAATCAGACCTGTTTAGCAAATACGCGCTGGTCTCGTCCGGCGGTGAGTTTGATCCGAGCCTTTTGTTGACCTTAAGATTACCTCAGATGATTACCAGGATTGAAGACAACGCCTTTGAGAATGGTGTATTTCAAGCGATAATTATCCCTGATGGATGTACTTATGTAGGGAAAGAGGCATTCAAAAACTGCAAGGATTTGATCTATGTCAGCTATTCGGCGATTACGCAGATAGATCCAACGGCTTTTGATGGATGTGATAGCATAATAGAATGGGAGGAACGGTAACCATCAGAGTATCGATGACAGTACATTGGGGAATCCTGTTCAGAGGTTCCAGTGAACATACGCTGCTCTATGTAGCAAATACTGTTTTCACCGTAAGCTCAATAATCCGTGCCTCGTAAGGAGACATGATACATGACGCGGTTCAGAAGGAATTAAAGAGCCAGGCGGTGATCCATGCGGACGAGGCCGTTCTTAAGGTAAACAGAGAACCCGGCAGGGCCGCCACGGAAGAATCAAGGATCTGGGGGCGTTGGGTGTCATCGAGGACGGTTCTTTTTGACACACGCTATTATGCTTCCTTGACGGTGGGCGGGAAACGCAGGAGCCGTCAGCATGAAAGTTCAATTCCGCGGCGAACTTTCAAATATGTGCCGTCTTCCGCCGCCGAAGAAAAACAGGGGACGGCTATTTGTCTGAAAGGCATCTGCGGACCCTGTATACGGTCTCGCATGTCAGGCGGGAGAGGACGGTGAAACGACGGTCCCTCCCTTTTCATTTTCCCGATCAGCCTGATGCGTTTGGCATGTTCAGGGGCCCGAAATTCCGGACATGGATCGCATGGGGCGATCTTCCGCTTAGATACCGGCATCCGCTGTTTTTCCCTGCTGCTCCGGGGATGTTCGCGTCACTTCTGCAAATAATTTGCCGCATCTGATGACAAACAGCCAAACAATGAACCGTCCCAATGGCATTTAGATAAGAAAAATCCGAAAAAAATTCAAATAATTATGCAAAAAGCACTTGACAAATATGCAATTTTGTGCGGCCTCGTTCGCTGCTGTTAAAACAGCAGCGAACGAGGCCCTTTAAGTGAG